>NZ_JWLE01000018.1:0-26091 GCF_000813785.1 Leisingera sp. ANG-DT | reverse complement strand
AAATCTCTGACGACGGACAGTTTCGACATGTTCGCCTCCTGCTGTGGATTGGAGGCCTACATATCACTGGTTAGTTGAACGGGTTTAGATGCCATCGAGGGGGCTGGATGCAACGCTTACGATTGTGCTGACGCCTGCGGCGGAGGACACAGGCCTGGACCTGACCCTGGAGGGCGATTTGGCGGGGCTGCTGCGGCTGGCGGCGGGTGCGGAAGGCCTAAACACGAAGAAGGCTCCGGGTGGTGAACCAGAAGCCTTTGATATATCTGAGGAAATTGTGTTGGTTGCGGGAGCAGGCAACCGTCGTATCCTACCTGCCCTCTCCGCAATCATTTAAACCTATGATAGCGCACAGCTAACGGCACCTTTGCGCAGTAAGAACCGATTGCATACTCGGGCTCACCTGGCATTCTGTATAGTACTGACCGGCCCTAACCTGCCCTTTGCTATCAAAACGGATGCTGCGACGTGGCCCCTCAAAGGAGATGTTCGCTGCAATCGCAAAAGCAGAGACCAAGGCAAGGTCGGCACAGCAGGAAACAGCCCTTATCGAACAGGAATGAGCTCTTGCACGTAGTTACACTCAAATGAAAACCTATGAGCGTTCCTGCCTGGAAGAAGAAGGCTCGAATTCGAAATCGGTGTGATAGCGGGCGCTCAAAAAGCTCATGAACCGGTCGTGGAACTGACGGGTATGCTCATGAGCCAGTTTGTCCGCCAGTGGCACGTCCTTATTTCGGATCGCCTCGATGATATCGAAATGCTCGCTGGTCAGCAGATGGTCCGTCGACGACGACTGAATATAGTCGAAATGCATGTGCAAGAGGCGCCGCCCTTCATCCAGCAGTTGCCCGTACAACCGAGCCAGATACGGGTTCCGGCCCGCCGCCGCGATGGTCATGTGGAAATCCCGGTTGGTCGCCGACATCCGCAGGTAATCGTTCTTGCGGCAGGCTTCCTCAAAGGCCTCGGCGTCCTTTGTCATCTGCTTCAGATCCGCCTCACCGCGAAATTCGGCCGCCAGCCTGGTATTGATCCTCTGCAGGAAATCCAGTGCTTCGACATAGCGCGGGAACTCCGCCAACCGGATCGGTGCCACCAGAGTCGAGCGGTTCGACAGCATCTCTACCAACCCGTCCGCTGACAACCGCACCAAAGCCTCGCGGATCGGGGAGCGCGACATGGCGAATCGCTGCGACAGGCTGGTCTCATCCAGCGGTTCGCCGGGGACCAGCTCCAGTGTCAGGATTTCCCGGCGCAGCTCGTCATAAACGAACTTGGCCCCGCGCCCCTTGGCAAGCTTTTGTGCAGGTTGCTGATTTTCCGTCATTTTTACTCTTCCAAAGGCCGCAGGCGGCTCCTCTGCCTACCCATACTGCATTTGCCGAGTCAAACAAATTTATTGACTTGTCGCCAATATGTCGACAAAAACCTTGAAGACAAAATGTCGACAAGAATGGGAGGAATACATGAAACCACTAGTATTGAGCGCCGTAGCAGGCGCCGCCGCACTGGCGGCGGGCACCGCATTTGCCGCTGACGACACCCGCCTCACCACAGTTTTGGAGCGCGGCTCGCTTTTGTGCTCGGGTCATAACGGCTCGTTCCTGGGCTTTGCCGAGGTGGATGATCAGGGCAACTGGAAGGGCGTCGACATCGACCTGTGCAAGGCGCTGGCGGCAGGCCTTTTTGGCCAGTCCGACGGCAATCTGGAAATCGTGCCGATCAGCTGGGCACAGCGCTGGCCTGCGCTGCAGTCGGGCGACATCGACGTCGTGATTAAGGTCTCCGGCTGGACCCAAAGCCGCGACACCGAGTTGAACCTGGCCTACAGCCGCCCCTATTTCATCGGCGCCTTCCAGGTAATGGCCCATGCCGAAACCGAAGCCGAAAGCGTAGCGGACCTGGACGGCGGCTCGATCTGCGTCTCGGCCGGCACCTCGACCGAACGGGTCCTGGCCTCCTATCTGGAAAGCCACAAAATCGACGCCGAGATCATCGTCTTTGAAAAAGGCGACGAGGTCCGTACCTCCTACTTTGGCGGCCGCTGTGATGGCCTCATCGAATGGGCGCCCAGCCTGGCCGCGGCCCGTGTCGAAGCGGAAGACCCCTCCGCCCACGTCATCCTGCCGGACGTGCTGGAGCTGGAAGCCGAAGGCATCATCGTGCCCGAGGGCGACCCGGACTGGCTGGATGTGCAGAACTGGATGCTGAACTCGCTCTGGTACGCCGAAGCGCAGGGCATCACCTCCGCCAACGTGGATGAGTTCAAGGCCAACCCGCCCTCAACCACTGTGGGCAAGTTCCTGGGCGTGACTCCGGGTTACGGAGAGCGGCTCGGCCTCAAGGACGACTGGGCCTACAACATGATCAAGGAAGTCGGCAATTTCGGCGAGATCTACGAGCGTAACATCGGCTCCGGCTCACCCTACAACCTGCCCCGCGGCATCAACGCGCTCTATACCGAGGGCGGCGTCTTCTACCCGATGATCATCGACTGATCCGGTTTGAACCCGGGCAGGGCCATCCGGCTCTGCCCATCAAACAAAGGGGGGAGAAAAATGACAGCATTGCTCAGAAGCAAAACCGTGCGCGATGCCGGATTGCAGGCCGGGTTCACCGGCGGCTTATTCATCATGATCGTGGTCTTTGTGCTGACCGCGCAAACCAACCTTGAGGCCCAGGGGCTGACATCCGGCTTTGGTTTCCTGGAACGCGCCACCGGCTGGGAGATCAACTTCTCCCTGATCGACTATTCCACATCCTCCCCGTATTGGCGGGCCATCCTGGTCGGAGTGCTGAACTCGATATTTGTCGGCGCTATCGGTTTGACCGTCGCCACCGTACTGGGCGTCACCGCAGGCGTCATGCGCACTTCCGGCAACGGCATGGCCGAACTTTTGGGCACTGCCTTTGTCGAGATTTTCCGCAACGTGCCGCTGCTCTTGCAGCTATTCTTCTGGTACGCGCTGCTAATCGGGCTGCCAAAGCCGAAACAGGCGCCTTTTGTCTGGGACTCCATTGCCCTCACCGGCCGCGGCATCTTTGTGCCCGGGCTGAATGTTTCCGGCGGCTCCGTCTTCCTCGCCTTCCTGTTCCTGCTTGCCGCCTTCGGCCTGTCGCTCTGGCTCGGTGCTGCGCGCCGCTTCTCGCGGATGGGCAAGGCGCGCAAGAAAACGCTGCACCGCAGCCTGTGGCTGGGTGCCATCATCCTTGGCATCCTGTCGATGTGGCTCGGCCGCCTGCCAGACACCCCGCTGGTCAACATGCCTTACCTCAAGGGGCTGAACTACCGCGAGGGTATCCGCATCTCGCCGGAGCTCCTGGCCTGCATCATTGCTATCTCGATCTACGGCGCCGCCTATATTGCCGAGATCATCCGCGCCGGCTTCAACGCCATCCCCGGCGGCCAGAGCGAGGCGGGCCACGCCCTTGGCCTCAGCCGCTGGCAGATCTTCAGCCGCATCCGCCTGCCGCTGGCGATCCGCGTGGTGCTGCCGACGATGATCAACCAGTACGTCTGGCTGTTCAAAGCCACCACCATCGGCATCGCCATCGGGTTTGCGGACTTCTTCATGGTGGTCTCCACCTCGATCAACCAGTCCGGCCAGACGCTGGAGCTGATCGGGATCCTGATGGGGGGCTACCTGCTGATCAACTACTCCATGGCCTGGGTGCTCAATCGCGTGAACGACGCGATCAAGCTCAAAGGCACGCAGCTGCGGATCTGAGGGAGCACACGCCATGGCCAAGACCTACCACCGCCCCACCCTGCTGGATCACATCCGCACCCGCTATTTCGCCACCCGCCTAGATACCGCCATGTCGGTCCTCTTTGGCGCCGTTACCTTGTGGCTCCTGTGGAGCCTGCTGAACTGGGCCGTTCTGGACGCCGTGTTCAGCGCCGCCGACAAGGAGCACTGCGGCCATGATGCCGGCGCCTGCTGGTCGGTGATCGACGCGCGCTGGCGGCTGATCCTGTTCGGCCTCTACCCGTTCGAGGAACAGTGGCGCTCTGCCATCGCCTGCGCCGCCATCGTGCTGGTCACCGCGCTCTCCTGCGTGCCCTGGTTCTGGAATGCTAGGCGCCTGCCGGTGCTGTGGCTCACCGGCTTTGCCATCTTCTATGTGCTGATGAACGGCGGCTATTTCGGGCTCAAGGAAATCCCGCCGCAAAGCTGGGGCGGGCTGTCGCTAACCATCTTCGTCTTTGCCGCCGTCGCAATCATCGGCATGCCACTCTCAATCGTCTTTGCCCTGCTGCGCCGCTCGGAACTGCCGTGGATCGCTCGCACCATGGGGCTGGTGATCGATACCATCCGCTCGCTGCCTTTGCTGTCGATCATGTTCACCTTTGCCATCGTGCTGCCTTTCGTGCTGCCCGGCTGGCTGATCGGCGACAAGCTCTACCGCGTGATCGTCGGCTACGCGCTGTTTTTTGCCTGCTACCAGGCCGAGATCATCCGCGGCGGCATGCAGGCGCTGCCCGCTGGCCAGGAAGAGGCCGCTAAGGCGCTTGGCATGTCCTACTGGCACCGCATCAGCTACATCGTGCTGCCGCAAGCCTTCCGCAACGCGCTGCCGCCGACCATCAATCAGTTCGTGATCACCTTCAAAGAGACCTCACTGGTTGTGATCATCGGCTTCTTTGACGTGATGGCCTCGGGCAATGCGGCCTTCGGTACCGCCGAATGGAGCTTTGCCCATATCGAAGTCTACAGCTTCGTTGCGCTCATCTTCTTTGTCTTCGTCTTCGCGCTGTCCCGCTACGGCGCCTATCTGGAACGCCGCCTGGCCGTTGCCAGCCGCTGAGGGAGGAACCCATGCCCGCTACCGATACCGGCACCGCCGTCCGTATCACCGATATGGATAAATACTATGGCGCCTTCCAAGCGCTGAGGAACATCAACCTGGACATCCGCAAAGGCGAGAAGATCGTCGTCTGCGGCCCCTCCGGCTCCGGCAAATCCACCCTGATCCGCTGCATCAACAAGCTGGAGGATTACCACGCGGGCTCGATCAACGTGCTGGGGACCGAGCTCGACGACAACCTCGACCACATCGACGAGATCCGCCGCGAGACCGGCATGGTGTTCCAGCACTTCAACCTGTTCCCCCATATGACCATCCTGGAGAACTGCACCCTCGCCCCGATCCTGGTGCGCAAGCAGCCCCGCACCGAAGCCGAGGCGGTGGCGATGGAATACCTGCACAAGGTCAAGATCCCCGAACAGGCGGACAAATTCCCCGGCCAACTGTCCGGCGGCCAGCAGCAGCGCGTCGCCATCGCTCGTGCCCTCTGCATGAAGCCCGAAATCATGTTGTTTGATGAACCCACCTCGGCACTGGACCCGGAGATGATTTCCGAAGTGCTCGACGTGATGGTATCGCTGGCCGAGGAGGGTATGACCATGGTCTGCGTCACACATGAGATGGGTTTTGCCCGCCAGGTCGCCGACCGGGTGATCTTCATGGCCAATGGCGAGATCGTTGAGCAGGGCACGCCGGAACAGTTCTTCGACAATCCCCAGAACGAACGCACCAAAACCTTCCTCAGCCAGGTCCTGGGACACTAACCATGCAAAAGCCCAACATCATCCTGTTCATGGTCGACCAGCTCACCTCTTTTGTGCTGAATGCCTATGGCGGCACCGTCTGCAAGACCCCCAACATCAACGCGCTGGCCGCCCGCGGCACGGTGTTCGAGAACGCCTATTGCCCCTATCCTCTGTGCGCGCCGTCGCGTTTCGGCATGATGGCAGGCCGCCTGCCCTCGCGCATCGGCGCCTTTGACAACGGGGCTGAGTTCACCGCCTCCACCCCGACCTTTGCCCACTACCTGCGGGCAAACGGCTATTACACCTGCATCTCAGGCAAGATGCATTTTGTCGGCCCTGACCAGTACCACGGCTTCGAAGAACGCCTCACCACCGAGATCTACCCGGCCGACATGTCCTGGACCCCGGACGCCGACTTCCGCGACTACAACAAGGACGAGGAACGCGCATATACCTTCGGCGTCTCCACCATCGACACCGTGCGCGATGCGGGCCCCGTCGCCCGCTCGATGCAGATCGACTACGACGAGGACGTCATCCACCACGCAGTGCGCGAGCTTTATACCCGGGCGCGCAGCGACGATGACCGCCCCTTCATGATGACGGTCTCGCTGACCCATCCGCATGACCCCTATGTGACCACGCAGGAACACTGGGACCGCCATCCGGCAGACACCATCGACGCGCCGCAGGTGCCCCATATCCCGGTGGAGGATCGCGACGCCCACAGCCAATCGCTCTACTACCACTACGGCCAGGACAAATGCGAACTCAGCGATCAGGACTTCCGCAACGCGCGGCGCGGCTACTACGGGATGATCTCTTACGTCGATGACTTGTTCGGCCGCCTGATGCAGGCGCTGCAGGACAGCGGCTATTCAGACAACACCGTGGTGCTGTTTGCTTCCGACCATGGCGACATGATCGGCGAGCGCGGCATGTGGTTCAAGAAAACCCTGTTCAACCCGGCAATCCAGGTGCCGCTGATCATCGCCCACCCGGAGCACGCCCCGGGCCGGGTCACGGCACCGGCCTCGCTGCTTGATATCTTCCCAACGCTGCTGGACATCGGCGGCATCCGGGGCGAGGCCATCAAGACGCCCCTGGACGGCCGCAGCCTGATGCCCTCTTTGCGCGGCGAAGCGCTGACTGGACCCGTCTTTGCCGAACACATCGACGGTGGCACCTCCGCCCCGCGCGTCTGCGTCCGCGACGGCGACAAGAAGCTGACCATATCCCGCGCCTACCCGCCGCAGCTCTACGATCTGGCCGCCGACCCGCTGGAGCGGGTCAATCTGGCAGGCCAAGGCGATGCGGACGAGGCCCGCCTGACTGAGCTGGCAGAGCAGACCTGGCCGCTCGACACCTTGCTGGACGACGTCATCGCCAGCCAGGTGGCACGCAAGCTAATCGACAACGCCCTCTCTACGGGCCGCGAGGAAATCTGGGACTTCACCCCGCGCCCCCTCACCCAGAACACCAACTATGTCCGCCGCGGCGACGCCTTCCCCGAAGTTGAGCAACGCGGCTACCTCCCTTACAAGACCAAAAGGACCTTCTCATGAGCTACAACGTCAAACTTTCGGGCGTGATGCCCGCCCTGGTCACCCCCTTCGGCGCCGACGGCAAGGTTGATTTCAACGCCTTTGAGAAACTGCTGACCCACTTCCGTGAAGCAGGCGTCACCGGCTGGGTGCCCAATGGCTCCACCGGCGAGTATTTCAGCCAATCGACCGAAGAACGCCGCCAGGTGCTCCAGTTCGTCAAGGAATTCGCCAACGACGACGAGATCCTGATCGCCGGCACTAACGCGCCCGCCACCCGCGAAGTGATCGAGCAAACCGCCATGGCCAAGGAAATCGGCTACGACAACGTGCTGCTGGCGCCGCCCTTCTACACCCGCCCCACCCAGGAAGAGCTGATCAAGCACTATGGGACCGTGCTGGCCGAGGTGGACGTGAACCTGGTGCTCTACTCCTACCCGCTGAAGGACGGCAACGACATCAGCTTCGAGCTGATGGACCATTTCGCCGACAACCCGCGCGTCATCGGCATCAAGGAAAGCTCCGGCATGCTGCAGCGCGCGATCGACATCGCCTCCCGCTACGAAGACAAGATCCAGTTGGTCTCCGGCTCCGACGACATTGCGCTGGACTTCATGTTCTGGGGTGCGGACAGCTGGATCTGCGGCCCGTCGAACTGCATGGCCAAGGCCTGCTGCGACCTGGACCGTACCTACAAGGCGGGCGATCTGGATAAGGCCAAGGAAATGATGAAGACGCTCTACCGCGCCATGAACATTCTGGAGTCCGGCAAATTCGTGCAAAAGATCAAATACGGCTGTGAACTGCAGGGCTTGCCCGTCGGCGAATGCCGCGCCCCACTGGGACCGCTCACGGAGCAGGAAAAGGCCGAGTTCCGCGCCGCGATGGAACCGATCCTGAACTGGTAACCTCTCTCCCTGACCGGAGGCGGCGCAGGTGCGCCGTTTCCGGACTTTTTTAGGACAAGACAAACATGAGCCATATCGTGGTCATAGGCGGCGGCGTTGTCGGCATCTCCTGCGCACTGGAGCTGCAGGATGACGGCCATCAGGTCACTGTGCTGGAACCCGGTCCCATCGGTGAAGGCGCCAGCTGGGCGTCCTGCGGATCCATCGCTGTAAGCGAGGTGATCCCGCTCTCCAAACCCGGCATCATGATGAAGGCGCCGGGCTGGCTGTTGGACCCGCTGGGGCCGCTTACCCTGCGCGCCTCATCCGCACTGGGTGTGTTGCCCTGGTTCCTGCGCTTTGCCGCCAACGCCAGGGCCAGCCGGATCAAGGCCATCAGCGAGGACATCGCCGCCCTCACGCTGCCCGCGCTTGCCGATCTGCAGGTCATGCTGGCACGCTACGGTCTTGCGGAGCTGTTGCGCAGCACGCCCGTCATGGAGCTCTACGACAGTCCCGAAGAACTCGCCCACGAGCGCGGCCTCCAAGATATGCGCCGCGCGCTTGGCTTCCAGATCGACGAGATCACAGGCCAGGAAGCCAAAGAGATGGAACCCTCCATCGCCAGCAATTTCGCCTGCGCCACGGTGTTCCGCGACTGGCGCTCGGTGGTGGACACCAAGCGTTTTGTAACGGAATTGCACCGCGTTTTCACAGAACGCGGCGGCACGGTGAAACCATTGCGCGCCACCGGTTTCCTTCGCAATGGCAGCGGCGCGGGCGGCGTGCGCACGGACAGCGGCGAGACCATCAAAGCTGACCAATACGTGCTGGCAGCCGGCGCCTGGTCCAAGGGTCTGGCCGGCGATCTGGGTGTATCGATCCAGATGGAGGGCGTGATCGGTTACCAGACCAGCCTCACCGCCCCCGGCGTCGATGTCACCCACGCCATGGTCTACGCCAAAGGCGGCTTTGGCATCACACCTTACGAAAGCGGCCTGGCCGTCGCGGGCAGCATCGAATTTGCAGGCCTTGACGCCCAGCCGAACTGGAAACGCGCCGAAATCCTGGTGGAGAAGGCCAAGCGCGTACTGCCCGGCCTGCAAACCGAACCCGCCGAGCGCCGCATCGGCCGCCGCCCGCTGACGCCCGACACCAAACCGATAATCGGCACGGTCCCGGGCGCTGCCAACGTGATCCTGGCCACCGGCCACGGCCAGCTTGGCCTCACCCTCAGCGCCACCACCGGCAAGCTGGTGCGCAGCCTCGCCGCCGGACGCCAACCCAACATCGACATGCACGCCTACAGGGCGGACCGCTTCTGACGCCTAGACATTCACCGGGCACTGCCCGCACCGGAGACAAGACATGCAAAACAAGCTCTTCATCAACGGCAAATGGACCGCCTCCGCCTCGGGCGCCATCTTCGATGTGGTGGACCCTTCGAACCGCGAGACCTTCCACCAGGTGGCCCGCGGAAATGCGGCAGACATCGACGCCGCCGTTCAGGCCGCCCGCACCGCTTTTGACACCGGCCCCTGGCCGCGCATGACCGGTGCCGAGCGCGCCGCCATCCTGCGCAAGATGGGGGACGAGATCACCCGCCGCACCGACGAACTCGCCCGGCTGGAAGTGCGCGACAACGGCAAACCGCTGCCTGAGGCAGTCTGGGACATCGAGGATACCGCCGGCTGCTTCCACTTCTATGCGGGCCTGGCCGAGCGGCTCGACAACAGCTTCGAACAGGACATCGAGCTGCCCATGGCGGAATTCACCTCCAAGGCGGTGAAGGAACCGGTCGGCGTGGCGGGCGCTATCATCCCCTGGAACTTCCCGATGCTGATGGCCTCCTGGAAGGTCGCCCCGGCCCTCGCCGCGGGCTGTACCATGGTGCTGAAGCCCTCGGAGCTCACCCCGCTGACCGCTTTGGAGCTGGGCAGCATCGCCACCGCCGCAGGCCTGCCCGCGGGTGTCCTCAACATCGTCACCGGTTTCGGCCCAGAGGCCGGCCAGCCGCTCACCGAACACCCAGGCGTCGACAAGCTCGCCTTCACCGGCTCGGTCCCCACTGGCGCCCGCATCATGGCCACCGCTGCGAAGGAGATCAAAACCGTCAGCCTCGAGCTGGGCGGAAAATCCCCGATGGTGGTCTTCGGCGACGCCGATATCGACGAGGCCGTCGAGTGGATCATGTTCGGCATCTTCTGGAACCAGGGCGAGGTCTGCTCCGCCACCTCCCGCGTGCTGATCGAAGAAAGCATCTATGAACCGCTGCTGGCCCGCCTCAAGGAAGAGGCGCAGAAGATCAAAATCGGCCACGGGCTGGATGACGGCGTGCTGCTCGGCCCCCTAGTCAGCCAGGGCCAGCAAGAAAAGGTCCTCGCCGCCATAGCCCACGGCAAGTCCGAGGGCGCCCGCCTTGTCTGCGGCGGCGGTGTGCCCGCGGGTCTGGAGCACGGCTGCTATGTCGAACCCACCATCTTTGCCGACGTCCCCACCGACGCCTGGATCTGGAACGAAGAAATCTTTGGCCCCGTCGTCTGCATCCGCCCCTTCAAGACCGAAGAGGAAGCTATCGCGCTCGCCAATGACTCCCGCTTCGGCCTGGGCGCTGCGGTGATGTCCAATGACCTTGAGCGCGCCAGCCGCGTAGCCCGCGCATTCCGGGCCGGCATCGTCTGGGTGAACTGCTCGCAGCCCACGTTCACCGAAGCGCCCTGGGGCGGCTACAAACAGTCCGGCATCGGCCGCGAACTGGGTGAATGGGGGCTGAACAACTATCTGGAGACCAAGCAGATCACCACCTACGACCGCTCCAAGCCCTGGGGCTGGTACTTGAAAGGCTAAGCCATGGCGCATCTCACAGGCCAAACCGTACTGCTGACCGGCTCCACCGGCACCATCGGTGCGGCCATCGCCCGGGAACTTGCCCGCGAGGGTGCCCGGGTGCTGCTGCACTATGGCCGCAACCGCTATGCCGCGGAGGCCTTGGCGGCAGAGATCGGCAACGGGGCCATGTGTTTCACTGCTGATCTCAGCGATCCCACCACCCCTTCCCAGCTCTGGGCAGAGGCGGAAGCCGCAGCCGGCCGCATCCACGCGCTGATCAACAATGCCGGCATCCTGTCGCCGTCCTCGGTGGACGACCCGCTGGACCAATGGCAGGCCACCTGGTCACGCGATGTGCAAGTGAACCTGCTGGCGCCCGCAGACCTGTGCCACGCCGCCATCCCCCATTTCCGCACTCATGGCGGCGGCAGGATCGTCAACATGGCCTCCCGCGCGGCACAGGGCGGCTATAGGCCCGGGGCGATGTCCTATGGCGCCACCAAGGCGGCGCTGGTCAACCTGACCCAAAGCATCGCGGGCGGCTTCGGGGTCGACAACATCACCGCCACCGCACTTGCCCCGGGCTGGGTCCGCACCGAAATGTCTGAGGCCTACATCGCGGAACATGGCGAAGCAGCGGCTCTGTCGGGCATTCCCATCGGCCGCATGGCCGAACCATCCGGGATCGCTGAGCTCACCGCCTTTGTCCTGCGCCCGTCGCAATCATCCCTTTCCGGAGCCGTGCTTGACGTGAACGGCGCCAGCCAGATGAGGTAACAGCATGAACCGGTTCGAAAACAAGACAGCCATCGTCACCGGCGGCGCCGGCGGCATCGGCGCCGCAATCTGCCGCCGCCTCGCCGCTGAGGGTGCCCATGTCTGGGTCGTGGATACCAACGCCGCCGCCGCAGAGGACCTGGCCGCCGCAATCCGCACAGGTGGCGGAAAGGCAGACTGCAGCGCCGTCGACCTGACCGACCCGCACGCCATCCGCAGCTTTGTCTCCGGCCTCACCGGCAAGGGCAGCAGCATCGACGTCCTATGCAATAACGCAGGCCTGATGCGCCGCGGTGCGCTGATGGAGCTGAGCCCCAAGGACTGGAGCCTCTCCTTCCAGGTCAACATCGACGCCCTCTTCCACATGTGCCAGGCGGTGATCCCGGTAATGCAGGCTCAGGGCGGCGGCGCCATCGTCAACACCGCCTCGCAATGGGGGCTGCACCCGGCGCCGGGCCATATCGCCTACACCACCACCAAGGCCGCTGTTGTCGCCTTCACTCAGAACCTGGCCCGCGACTACGCCCCGGACAAAATCCGGGTGAACGCTGTGGCGCCAGGAGAAGTCCGCACCCCGATGCTGGAAAGCAATCTGGCCCGTTCGGGCCGCAGCCTCGACGACCTCAACGCGCTGGTACCCTATGGGCGCATCGGAGAGCCAGAGGAGATCGCCGCTCTAATCGCCTTTCTCGCCTCGGACGAGGTCGGCTACCTTTGCGGAAGCATCGTCGAAATCACCGGCGCCCAAGCCGTCGCCTGACAGGAGATCCCCATGCGCTGGACCCGTACCCTGCAAACCGTCGACGTGCATTGCGCCGGCGAAATCGGCCGCGTCGTGACCGGCGGCCTGCTGGACATTCCCGGCACCACGATGGCGGACAAGCTGGACTACCTGAACACACAGGACGACAGCCTCCGTCGTCTCTTGTGCTCCGAGCCGCGCTCGGGCCCGGCTGGCTCGGTTGTGCTGCTGCCTCCTGCCACCACGCCAGAGGCCGACATTGGCTTCATCGTGCTGCAGCCGGATCAGGCCCATGCCATGTCCGGATCCAATGCCATGTGCGCGGTTACCGCGATTCTCGAAACCGGTATGAAGCCGATGCAGGAACCAGAAACCGAAGTGGTCCTCGATACCGCTGCGGGCTTGGTGCGCGCGGTTGCGACCTGCAATGGCGGCAAGGTCACCCGCGTCACCCTCGATATGCCGCCTTCTTTCGTAGCTGCCAAGGATGCGGTGATCGACACCCCGGAGTGGGGCCGCATCACCTATGACCTTTGCTTTGGCGGCGTATTCTACGCACTGGTGGATGCAGACCAGCTGGGTCTCGCCATCACACCGGAGAACGCCCGCGACCTGGCCATGACCGGCGTTGCCCTGCGCAAACTGATCGCCGAAAACACCGAGGTACTGCACCCAACCACTCCAGCGCTGAACGGACTTGCCTATGTGATGTTTCGCAGCCCCGAGCCGGACGGCGCCATCCGAACCTGCACCACCTTGCGCCCGGGCCGGGCAGACCGTTCCCCTTGCGGTACCGGATCCAATGCCAATATGGCCTCCCGCCACGCGCAGGGGCTGGTAAAACCCGGCGCGCAAACGCTGACGCGCTCCATCATCGGCGGGGAATTCACAACTGAATTCCTCAGCGAAACCCGTGTCGGACCCTACACCGCAACACAGAACTGCGTTTCGGGCCAGTGCTGGGTCTATGGCATCAGTCAGATCGGACTGGACCCCACCGACCCCTTTCAGCACGGTTTCACCCTGTCTGATACTTGGGGAGGTTAAGGCAAATGGATAGTGAGTAGGATGAAGGTCCGCTCGATTACGCCCGTTCCGACAGAGTAAGGCAAAATGCGAGGTCCGGCTTGCGGCGCTTTGTTGATGGCGATGGTACGCCATCAAAATGGACCAGATGGCGGGTGTGCGGGCTATCTGCAGAAACGGCCGAAATCCTAATGCGCGTTTTGTACATGAGCCGCATCAAAGCACACGGAACCGCGGTGCCGTGCGTTTGGCATAACCTTTGCGGGGAAACAGGGTTACCACGCTTCAATCCCGGGCTTCACAGCAAAGACTGTTCCGGCTTCCAATTGGAGAGCGCAGGTCCTGAAACAGCAGTGAGAGCGTTTTCCTTATGCAAACTTCTCACTTCCTTCCTCGAAAGTACTCTTCTGGCCCGCAGGCCGTAGGCGTGCTCAACAGATGATTGCGCCAGCCCTGGAAGCAACGAAAGCAGCCTTTGGCGATCCCTGTTTTCCAAGATATTCAGAGCCTGACTACCGGGATAAAAACTCTCAGAGGGTATGCGGTTAGAGACCAGTATTTCGTGCTGCTCAGTCAGAAGATGGCAGTATTTCACCTTTTCTGTCCCCTCGCGTAGGAAGCCAGTTTGGTTTCCTCTGCCAGATGCTTGGCCCTGATCAGGAATGTTTCATCAGTTTGCTTTTCTTTCATCAGAATGCAGTGCTGCTGTGAAACAATCAGGGGCCGGGTGTTTCCCAAGGCTCCAGGCTTTATCCGGACCGGTACCAGATTGCCGGGCAGGCTGATTTCTCCGCTGCCGAATGCCGATGCAGCGGCCCACCTCACCCTTTGCGGACCTCGGTCAAATGTGGTGACAAAATCCCCAGGAACGATTTCTTCTGCTTTGCGGTAGCCGTCTGGTGTCAAAATCAACGTTCCTGCGGCAAAGCAGACAAACCCCATCGCCATGAGTTCCGGAATATCATCAACTTGGGATGCCAGAAGGCCTTCTAGGGTAACGCTTTCACCGGTTGGAAAAGTCAGAATGGCGTCGCCGGTGCCATCGCCGTTGGTATCAGTTACCGTGACATCCCAGTCTTGCATCGGATTGCCGAATCCGTCGGTGAGGCCAGAGGAGTCAAACTGGTCAATCGTGGTGCCGTCGCCGATGTCGCTCAGGTCGAAACCATAGATCGAATCGTTTCCGCCATTGACTTCTAGAATGAAAACATCGCGATCAGTGTCCCCCTGCACCTCGAAGTAATCATTTCCCTCGCCTGTGAGAATGGTGTCCTGTCCCGAACCCGCCGAAATCCAGTCATCCCCGCCGCCGGCGTCAAGAAGGTCATCGCCGGAGTTTCCGTAAATATCTTCGCTGCCGCTGCCGCCTGTTACTGTGTCGTCACCTGATCCGCCCGCAAGGTTGCCGCCGCCTTCGCCGCCAACAATGCTGTCGTTGCCAGCGCCGCCAATGATCGTGTCATTGCCGCCTCCTGACAAAGAGACGTAAGAATTGTCATCCGTGCGCGCGGACAGGTCGAAATAGTCATCAAACGCGGTGTCGTCGATGTCCTCAATCTCGGAGAACGTGATGGTGTCTGTGCCGTCGGTGATTGTTCCGGATTCTTCGCCGGTGTAGGTGACCGTGACGGCGCCAGTCAGGGCGGTAAGATCGATCTCATCGTCCCAGTCTGTGCCGCCTTCGCCGCCGACGATGGTGTCATTTCCAAAACCATCGCTTATATCAAAGCGATCATTGTCGTCTCCGCCGGACAGATAGTCGTCCCCGGCGCCGCCTTCGATTGTATCGCTACCGCCCTCACCGTAAACCGTATCGTCGCCTGACCCGGATTGAATGCTGTCGTCGCCAGTCCCGCCATATACGGTGTCGTCGCCTAGTCCGGATTGGACGGTATCGTCACCGGCGTCCGCATTAACCAAATCGCTGTTGGACCCGTCGGAATGATCGTTGTTATCGATCATGCCGCCTTCTGGGTCACCGGTGTAAGCGCCGTCAATTAAATCGCCAGAGGCTGTCCCGTCAATTTCATAATCCAGAAGTTCAACGAACGAAAATGAGTCGAGATCGTAGTCTCCTCCGCCTTGGTACTCAGATACATGCCCGTAATCACCCGTGTCGGAAATGTTGGTGATCTCTAGAGAATAAACGGATTGCCCGCTAATGCGACCAAAGAGGTCGCCAAGATAAAACTCCCCATTTTCAAGCTGGTACCCAAGTATGCTTTCCGTTGAAGTGGAGCCATCCGCATAAGTCAGGCGGACAGTGACAAGAACCGTTTCATCTACTTCGCTTGAAACGCCATCAATCGTAACGTTTTCAGCAGATGCCGTACGGTGGTTTGCCTCAAAAAGCCCATCACCATCTGCATCATCATAGTCAAAGTCGACAATCCGCGAATTTGCGCTTGGACCCGAAATCACTGTCCCGATGATCGGAGCCGTCGATCCTTCGTAGCCGTAGCTTCCTTCATCCGTATCCAGTTCGGGGAAATTCCCGATATGGATCAGTTTGGAAAGGTTGTTATAGACCGTCATCCTGGCTCGACTCTTGGCATGTCAAATTTTCAGGGCGGGTTCTCACCGCGAGCCGCATCTTTCCTTCAGGGGGCGGAGAACGCCGCCGGCTGAAGCGCGTTTCCTTTCTGGTATGCTTTTGGCGTCTGCACCTTCTGCGAAAACTTCTTTCATCAGCTTTCCGGAGAACTGCCGAACAAGTGACAACAGTTCCCGGAACTTGCTCAGAGATGATTGCATAATCCTATTTACAATAGAGTTAAGCAGTATCGACGGATAAGGACTAACGCGATGCGGGTCAGAACCAGTTTTCAAGAACAACTCAACACTGCATTCCAACCGCAAACAATACGGGAGACACTCCATACTTCCCCCTAAAACTACGCGAGAAGTTAGTGGTCGTCTCAAATCCAGTTGCCGCGGCCACTTCGGAAATTGACAAATTGGTTTCCGCCAAAATTGACCGAGCCCTCATTAACCTCAAGTCTTTGAGATACTTGGACGGTGTGACACGAAGATGTTGCGAGAAAAGCCGTTCCATGTGCCTGCGTGACATCCCTGATTGTCTGGCCACGGCCTCCATGTTCAGGTCATTCCCCAGATTGTTTTGAAAATGCTCGATTACTCGAAGCAACTTGGGATTTCTGGAGCCAATCGACGCAGAAGTGGATAGACACTGAGGATTTTCAGCCGCTCTGTGAGCAGGGTGCAAGCACATATCCAGAACAACACGGGAAACTTCGGAGCCGAATTTCTGCCGGATAAACTCTACCATCATATCTGTGGATGCGCTGCCACCGCCACATGTCCACAATCCTGGTTCCATGACAAAAAGCTGCTCAACTGGAATGAGATGGTCATATTTTTCCTGGAACGGAGGCATATGCTCCCAATGAAGTGCAAAAGGCCGCCCATTGAGAAGGCCAGCATGCGCCAGCGCATAAGCACCTGTACACAGGCCACCGAGCGGCCGTCCCATTCGAACTTGCTTGCGCAACCAAGGCGCCAGTTTAGAAGGAGTGTTTTCTTCTGGTTCTCCGCCTGAACAAACCAGAATACGAGCGCGGCGATCCGTTTCTTCGAGTGCCCCATCCACCCCGACTGGCACTCCGCATGACGCACGCACAGGCAAACCGTCAGCAGAAAGGATCTTCCAGCTGAACAACTCCTTGCGTGTCAGTTGGTTCGCCATACGCAGAGGTTCAATGGCGGCGCTGAACGACAGCATTGAAAACTCGGGCAGCAGAACAAAGACGAACTTCTCGGTTTCAAGGTCGCCGTCCAAAACCATGTGAGCCACCCCTTTGGGTACCAAAGTATTCATATTCCTAACCAACATTTTCTGAGTGATATCTTGCTGCCGGTGATCAGCCTTCCATTCAATCTGAGCCAGCTTGGCCAATTGTCTAGCAGCGCGTATTCTCGTTTGAGGATCGAGGAACCCAAGACCTGGAGGTCTAGTAGCGAGAGGCTTCCAGACCCTCAAAGGAGATCTCCGGTTGTTTCCCGGTAACAAGATCAGCAACCGCCTTTCCTGAACCGCAGGCCATGGTCCAACCGAGTGTCCCGTGCCCGGTGTTCAGAAAGAGATTCTTGAGCTTGGTACGGCCTAGAATGGGTGTGCCATCCGGTGTCATAGGACGCAAACCCGTCCAGTTTTCAGCCTGTGACACATCCCCGCCTTCCGGAAACAGATCTTGAACCACATGGCGAACCGCGTCGGTTGCGTGCTTACCCAAACGCATGTTGTAGCCAATGAGCTCCGCCTGTCCTGCCACGCGAATGCGATCGCCAAGCCGGGTGATCGCAACCTTGTACGTTTCGTCCATCAGAGTCGATTGCGGTGCCGCGTCCGGGTCGGTCACTGGCAAAGTGATTGAATACCCTTTTACAGGATAAATCGGCAGGCGGATCCCGAGCGGCTGCATCAGGCGTGCAGAGTATGACCCCAAGCAACAGACGAACCTATCTGCAGTGAATTCCCCAATGTCAGTCACTGCAGCGGTTACCCGGTCACCGTCCAGGGTGAAGCCTTTCAAGTTCTCATTGAAACGGAACTTGACGCCGAGCTTTTCAGCTTCCTTTGACAGCTGTGCGGTAAACTTCCTGCAATCCCCGGTACGGTCTGACGTCAGGCGCAGTCCGCCGACGAATTTGTGGGCAACCTTCGAAAGGCCGGGTTCTGCCCGAATGCAGCCTTCCCGATCCAAGACCTCAAACGGAGATTCAAACTCTTCCAGGACCATCTGGTCCAGCTTGGAAGCCTCAAGTTGCTTTTCACTTCTGAACAGCTGGAGCGTCCCCTGTTGCCGAAGATCGAAATCCAAAGGCAGATCTTCCGTAAGCTCCTTGAGCACATCCCGGCTATAGTTTGACACTCGCACCATTCGGCTTTTGTTCACGCGATAAGCCGCTTCGTTGCAGTTGGAGTACATCTTGAGGGCCCAGGACCACATGGAGGGGCTGATCAATGGCCAAATCATCAAAGGGCGGTACTTCATGAACAGCCACTTTAGCGCCTTCTTCGGGACACCTGGGGCTGCCCACGGAGAAGTCATGCCATAGCTAAGTTCACCAGCATTGGCGAAGCTGGTCTCCAGTCCAGCTTCGCGCTGACGGTCAATCACCGTCACTTCCGCACCCTGGCGTGCCAGGAAATAAGCCGTGGTAACGCCAATAACGCCGGCACCCAGTACGATAACCTTCATTTCAACGGTCCTCAGAACTTGCGCAATCCCGAAGGGCCGGCACTAACCGGCCACAGCAGCAGTTACGATCACCTCAACTTTGAGGCTGGGGCTGGCGAGTTTTGCTTCACCGCAAGCGCGGGCGGGGGCATGCCCTTGGGGAACCCATTTGTCCCACACGCTGTTCATCTCCTCGAAGTCAGACATATCCGCCAGCCATACGATGGCTTGCAGCATGTGACTGCGGGACGAGCCGTATTTTTCCAGCAGCGCATCCACACGGGAGAGGCAATCGCGTGTCTGATCGGCGACAGTCACCCCATCCCCAACCTGGCCGCAAAGATAGAGCACGTCGCCATGCTTGACCACTTTGCTCATGCGCTCACCTGTTTCCATCCGTTCGATCATTGGTTTGTCCTCTTGCTGAGTTCCATAGTTCTATTGGCGGCTGCGTCTGTTCCTGAAATGCCACCGCAGCCATTGACGGGACCGAGGAGCGCCAGGCACTTCTCGGTATCTTGATTGACTCACATTGCTGTGCCGAGGGTAAACCCACCGCGCAAAGGGTCCTGCGGATCATACACGAAGTCGCTGAAAGCGGTGATGAACGGACGGCATGCGATTTGAGGAATAACAGCGTCGAAACTGCCCACTTTCGTTGTTTCGAGCACCTTGGCATCAAAAACAGTCCCAATCGAACTTTCGTGCCGGAACATTTCCCCGACAGCCACACGCTTGCGCGCAAACTCGACCGCGATACGCGCACAAGTCCCGGTGCCGCACGGCGAGCGGTCGGCCTGCGCGTCCCCAAGAATGACGATGTTACGCGCATCAGCATGCGGGCCGCTAACCGGACCTGTAAGCATAGCGATGTCGATCCGGTTGATGTGGCTCAGTTCAGGATGTTCATAGCTGAGTTGCTCGTTCGCCGCCGACCGCAGTGCCACCCCGGCTCCGATGAGCCTGTTTGTGTTCTCCGGACCAACCGAATCGATCCCAAGGTCAGCCGCCGCCGCAATAACAAAAATATTGCCGCCGTAGCTAATGTCGGCTGTGACTGTGCCATGGCCTTCGACCTCCAGTTTCACGTCAAGATCGAACACGAACGATGGAACATCAATCAGCGAAACATGTTCAATTTCTCCTGCGTCATCGGTTTGCACAGTACCAACAACCACGCCTGCCGGCGTGTCGATCCTAACCTCCGTCTGGCGCCCTGTGATTTCAACCTGGCCGGTTTCCACGAGCATGGCACAAACGCCCAAGGAAGCGTGTCCGCACATGTTGTAAAAACGGCCGCCGTCCATGTAGATCGCGCCGATATGGGCGTCCGGATCAACTGGGGCCATTAGAATACACCCGAACATGTCACGGTGTCCGCGGGGCTCATGCATGGTTGCGCGCCGCAACCAGTCCATTTTTTCTTCGAGGTAGCGCTTTCGGGCCGCCATCGTGTTGCCTTCAATTTTCGGGTATCCTCCGACAACCATTCGTGTCGGTTCGCCCGCAGTGTGAGAATCGATGATAGACAAGCGGTTGCAGAATTTCATTTCAGGCTCCTTTGTCATTGGAACAGCCCAGCATCCAACTGATGCAGCAACGGGCTGGCAGTGTTCTCTCGATGGGTTCAGTCAAGTAGCAGTTCAGGAAGCCACATCGCGATCTCAGGCACATAGGTGGTCAACAGCAGTGCAGGCAGCCAGGCGCCAGCAATAAGTATCAGCGTCGGACGCAGGGTCTCATTGATAGAAGACTTGCTGAGCCGCGAGGACAGATACAGCAATGGTGCCGTCGGCGGAGTGATATTCCCCATTCCCAGGTTAACTCCCAGGATGGCCGCAAAGTGGATGGGATCAACGCCGATTTCCGTGACGATCGGTAAAAGGATCGGAGTACAAAGCAGAACACCGGAAACGTCATCCATAAGCATTCCGACAATCAGCATGAAGACATTGAGCATCAGCATGATTACCAGCGGGTTTTCGGACAAAAGACGCAGGTAGTCCAAGATGACCTCAGGCAGTTCTTCAAAGATGAAGAGGCGGCTCAGGATCATCACGACGAACAGCATTACCATTACAACGCCAGTTGTGACCGCTGTTTCCACGAGTGTGTCGGCAAACCGTTTCAGCGTCAGCCCCCGGTAAATGAAGAACCCCACGGGGATTGCATACAGGGCAGCAACACCCGCGGCTTCCGTCGGCGTCATCAGACCGCCATAGATCCCTCCCAGGATCAGGACAGGCATCAGCAGCGCAGGAGTTGCCTTTGTTGTCTGAAACGCAGTCGTCCGAATGACCTCAACAGGCGGCATGTGCGGGTTGCGGCGAATGTTGTCATTCTTTCTCAGCATCACGAGGTTTGTGATGGATAGTAAAAGCATCACAATCAGCCCCGGCACCACCGTGGCCAGGAAGCACTTCAAGACCGACAGTTGGGCAACCCAGGCATAGAGGATCATCAGCGCGCTAGGAGGGATCAGCAGCCCCAATGGCGAAGCACAAGCAAGCAGCGCAGTGCTATGTCCCTTGGGGTATCCGCGCTCTTCGAGCTTTGGAAAAAGAACTGTTCCAATACACGAAAGAGTTGCGGCACCAGACCCGGAGATCGCGCCGAAGACAGCGCTTGCCAAGACACCCGCGACGCCAAGGCCGCCACGTAGGCGGCCGAAAATTGTTTCTGCGATGTTGACCAAAGGATCAGCAATCCGGCCCTTCTCCATTAGCCCGCCAGAGAGGATGAAGAGGGGAATGGCCAACAGTACAACAGTATTCATTTTGCTGTAGCCAACCGGAATGAGCGTATCCGGGCTGTAACCACCGAAATACGACAGCGTGATAGTGGCAGCACCGAAGGCGAAAGGGACAGGAACACCTATGACCAGAGTGGCAAGCAGCACGATCAATGCAATAACAGCGATATCCATTAGAGAGACTCCTTGCCGCGAATTCTGTTGATGAAGTGAAAGACCGCATGAAAGCTCATCAGAGCAAAGCCAAGGAGAATGGCGGATTGCGGCACGACCAACGGAATCTTCCAGCCTGGTGTTACTGGCCATCGCTCAATTGCAAATTCAATGAGCAGCCAGCTCCAGTAAGTCATGACGAATAGAACTGAGATTTCGACAATGTCACGCACATACCCCAGTACGCGTGTCAAAGGCCGGTCGCCCAGAGTGGATTGAACGAAGTCGGCTTCGATGTGCGACTGTTCATAGGAACCGAATGCCGCGCCAAAGAAGTATAGCCAGAAGGCGAAAACGAGCAGGATTTCCTCTGACCCGTAAAGGTCATAGGAAAACAAGTATCGCGCAAGAAAGGCGGCGACCACGATCAGCATGATGGCCAAGTTGGACGTGATCAGCACGACACGCTTCAATCGCTCTAGGTAGTTGATTATCATGGCAGTTTCCCTGTCTATTTCGACGTGCGCCCGGCGAAACGGGCGGCCGTGGGAACAAATGAGGCCCGCGCCTGTTCCCGGCGCGGACCTACACTTTGGAAGACGTTACTTGAGATCGGACTGCATGCAGCTGATCAGTTCCGAGCCAAAACGCTCTTCCAGCGCCGGCCATGCCACATCGCGAACGCCTTGCGCGAACTTCTGAGCAACTTCACCTTCGAAAGGGTGAACCTTGATGCCAGCTTCTTCAAGCTTAGCTAGGTATTCCTCATCTTCCGCTTCGGAGCGTTCAATGGCCGCAGCAGCAGCCTCTGCAAAAGTGGTCGCGACGGCTTCCTGCTGTTCAGGCGTCAGGTCCTGCCAAGTCTTCTCGCTCATGACAAATGCAGTTGCCTCGACATAGGCGCGGTAAGGAACAAATTCCTTCACAATGTCGCGGAAGCCAAAATAGTTGAGCGCTGCAGTGCCGCCGATCCAACCGTCCGCAACACCTGTCTGCAGCGCCGGGTAAAGGTCCGCATAGGCAATGGTGGTGCCGCGGAAGCCCATCGCGGAAGCACCGGAATTAAAGGTGTCAATCGGAGGAACCCGAATCAAGACGTTTTTGTCAGCGCCAACTTCGAACAGTTTTTCGGCCGGTTTGGTCAGACCAACACCGATGAAGCCTTCCGGAACGATGCCCAGCAAACGAACACCCAGGTCAGCTTGCATTTTGCTGTAAGCGCCATAGAAGCAGGAACCTGGCGAGTATACCTTACGCATTTCGTCATAGTTGGACACAAGAAACGGGAAGTAGTTCGCTTCGAGATTGGGGTCCAGCTGGCTGGGGACGGTCAAATGCGCAATGTCGACGTTGCCACGCACGATGTCTTCATAGACAAGCGTGTAGTCGCCAAGCTGGTTTGCAGGGAATACCTTTGCCGACAGGCCGACTTCCGCAGCTTCCAGATCTTCGGCGATCTGGTTCAGCATTGCAGTTGCAGAATGGTCAGTGGCATGCTGCCCCGAAATTTTGAGCCGTGTTGCAGCCTCTGAAACCGACGATGTTGCAGTGGTGGCGACGAAAGCCGCCAGCAGTACGCCGACAGCGCGGCTCGCGGTGGCTCGAATGGACAGTGACATTTTCATTCCTCCTATGAAGTCGCTGATCCATGTCGAACTACGTTCCGCACCCGGGTTTGAATTGGACATTTGATGCCGGATTCAGTACATTTGAGTACGGACCGCTCCCATACTCAGCGCTGGTTGATCAATGCCCTCCCCGACTACCTTTGAAGAGTTAAACGACAGCAGACTTGGCCGTCCGAACAATGGCCTTTCCGAATCGGAACTGCGCGTATCATTCGTTCTATCTCCAAGATTCACGATCTTGCCATTTGCCGGCTTTTTGGATGCACTCCGTCTGGCGGCCGATGAAGGTGATCGCAGCAGGCAAATTTATTGTCAGTGGGAGATTGTAGGACCTACCTTAGCCCCTGTTACTTCGAGCAGCGGAGTTGAAGTGACGCCATGGAGAACTTTTCCTGACATCGATGAATGTGACTGCATAGTCGTCGTTGGCGGCCTGTTGCCTGACAGCATGTCTCATCCACCGGAGACACTCTCTTTTCTGCAGGAAGCAAACAGCGCAGATAAACTAATCGTTAGCCTGTGTCAGGGAAACTTCACCCTGGCACTTGCCGGCGTTCTCGATGGCCGAAGGTGTGCCACTCACTATCGTCATGACAAAGAGTTTCGCGACCTATTTCCTGAAATAGAGGCGACGACACAGGAAATTCTTGTCAAGTCAGGAAACATCATCACATGCCCTGGCGGCACAGCCGCGATTGATGCCGCCTTTGAAATTATTTCACATCGATGCGGCCAAGCTCGTGCCACTAAAGGCTTGGCTGACATGATTGTAGAGCGTCCACGTGCGGCGTTTTCTCCGCCTCGGATGCCATTCGATGAACTTGCAAGATGCGGAGACTTAAGGGTCGAGCGCGCAGTCGCAATGATGCGCCAAAACCTCTCCGAAAATTTTTCCATTTCAGAGCTGGCTGATCGTGTGGGCTGCAGTGCCAGCCATCTTAGCAAGGCATTCAGACGTTTCTCCAATGCCTCGCCTGCTGCAGTATGGCGATCAATGCGGCTGCGCCACGCTCATTGGCGTGTTTTGAATTCTTCACATTCAATTACCGAAATTGGCTATGAATGCGGCTTCTCAGATAGTTCGCACTTTATCCGCTGGTTCAGAAAATCTTTCGGTGAGACACCAAACGGATTGAGAAATAGAATGCGAAGCTCCAATTCGGAAGGGTACGAACTAGAACCACAGGTAGTGAAATAGCAGAAACGTACGGACTCAAAGTAGCACATCTGACCTGCCCCCCGCGAAATCCCTCACCATGATGTAGAGTCTGCCCAACCCTTAAGGAGCAGACGAATGCGGAAGAGCCGTTTTACCGAGGCGCAGATCATCGGGATGATCAAGGAGCAAGAGGCAGGCATACCAACGGCGGAGGTGTGCCGCAGGCACGGGCTCAGCCCGGCAACATTCTACAAGCTGAAGTCCAAGTACGGCGGCATGGAGGTGTCGGAGGCCGCGCGGCTAAAGGCGCTGGAGGACGAGAACGCCAAGCTGAAGCGGTTGCTGGCCGATACGATGCTGGACAATGTGGTTCTGAAGGATCTTCTGGGGAAGAACTGACGACGCTGACCAAGCGGCGAGAGGCAGCGCTCAAGGCGATGCGGGATCACGGTATCTCGCAGCGCCGGGCCTGCCGGCTTGTCGGTGTCGACCCAAAGACAGTCCGGCGCGAACGCCCGCCGGACTGCCCCGAAATCCGCAAGGAGATGCAGGAGATCGCCGGAAAGCGGCGCCGGTTCGGCTAACCCGCTGCCCGGCAGGCGATGCTGGCATCGTCGAGAGGGGCGGATTGGCGTGTTGCTTGAGCGCAAGGGCATGAGAATATACCCACGCACCCATCGCCTGAGAATTCTGCGGCAGAACTTAGAGCACGTCACACTCTGAAGCCCTGCCGCGGGTTCCCGTTCCCAGACATTGGCCGGGATTGAGTGGCACCCCGGCCAAGGCCCGGACCAGACGACGCTATTGCACCACACTCTCAAGCGATCTCATGGCCTGGACCAGAACGTCGGCAGACAGCGGCTTGAAGTAGTTGCCCGCATATGGCGCCTCCAGAGACGTCTTCGCGATCTTCAACAAATCGGCCTCTTGCGTGACACCGAACTGCGCGAGGGACACAGGCAGGCCAATCTGGCGAAAGAATGCGGCAAGCTTGTTTATCTCTACGGTGCTGCCCTGACCGGCAGCCAGTTGTGTGAGCGTCCCCAGGACGACCATTTCACCGTGAAGCAACCCAGAAAGTTCGGGGGCTTCCGAAAACCCACGCAGCATGGAGTGGGCAATCGACAGCCCCCCGCTTTCGAAGGCAAGCCCGCTCAGCAGGATTGTTGCTTCGACAACCCGCTCGAATCCGTCGTCCGGCTCTTCTGCCGTCATTGCCGCTTCGCCATCCTGAAACAGAATGCTCTGCGCCCGCCCGACAATGGCCTGGGTCAGCTCCGTCGGCTTGCCGCCGAAGAAATTCAAGCCTCCCCCAGCCAGTGCGCCGGCCAGCTCATAAGGCTTGGACATTGCGTCGCCGATCCCGGCGGCCAGGAACCGCCGCGGCGCGCCTGCGATGATTGCCGTATCGACCAGAACCAGGCATGGGTTCACCTTCATCCTGCGCACGCCTTCCACGGCGTGGTCAGGCGTGTAGACAACGGCGATGTGGCTTGTCGGGCTGTCGTTTGACGTGATGGTCGGAACGATGGCAACCGGCAGGTTGCGCTCGATCGCGGCCCCTTTGGCAGTGTCGATTGCCTTGCCGCCGCCGATTCCGATCACCAGGCGGGCATCTCCCAGTTCCGCGGCCCGTGCAGAAATCTCCGCCGCGGTGCATTCGCCGCCGAAATTCAGCACGCGCGCCTCAGGCAGCTGGGCCTTGAGCGTCTCTCCAGCGATCCCGTAAGCGACCGGGTCAATGACAATCGCCACCGGCCCGCCGCCTGCGATTTCGACCTCTTCACCTAGCCGTTCAATCGCGCCGGGCCCCTGATGTCCGTCGTCAGAGATTT
>NZ_JWLE01000017.1:0-16285 GCF_000813785.1 Leisingera sp. ANG-DT | reverse complement strand
CTGATCGAGGAAATGCCTGAAGGCGCAGGAGAGGAAAATTCCGCCGACGGGTTCTTGCCGAAAGACTGAACAGGATATGACGCTTCCCGTAATTGCCATCATTCTATCTGCTGCCCTGCTGCATGCGCTGTGGAATGCTATCGTAAAGACGGCCGCCGACCGCACTACCACCCTTGGTCTCGTGGCGTTCGGCCAGGTGATTCCAAGTGCAGTGATGATTGCAGTTCTGCCGCTGCCTTCGGCAGAGAGTTTTCCTTATATTCTGGCGTCGACCGTCGTGCATTTCGGCTACTACTACATGCTGGGCCGCGCCTATCAGCACGGTGACCTCAGCGTGGTGTACCCGATTGCCCGGGGTATCGTGCCAGCCCTTGTGGGCCTATGGGCGATGGCCTTCGCGGGGGAAATGCTGCCGTTGCAGGCCTGGGCAGGAATTGCAGTGATTGCCTTCGGTATCCAGCTCAGCAGTTGGAAGGCACTGCGTTCGGGGGTTGGGCGTGCGGCTTTTGGCTTTGCGGCGGGCACTGGCTTTTGCATTTCGATCTATTCTGTCGTCGACGGGTTGGGCGTGCGCCTTTCAGGCAATACGCTCAGCTATTGGGCCTGGGGTGCTTTCCTGCACATCTTTATTGCCGGTTTTGTCGCATTCCGCAGGCGGCGCAGCCTTGCTGCGCTGCCAGGGAAAGTCTGGGTTTTGGGCATTGCGGGCGGGCTGGTGTCGATGACGGCCTACGGGCTGGTGCTTTACGCCAAGAACTTTGCACCGCTGGGGGCGGTATCCGCACTGCGGGAAACTTCGGTGATTTTTGCGGCTTTGATCGGCTTTGTGTTTCTCAAGGAAGGCTACTGGATGCGGCGGCTGGGCGCGGCGGTGCTGATGGCAGCTGGTGTAGGGCTGATCGGAGCAGCTGTATAAAAGAGAGGCAGAAGGGCCGTCAGCAGTTGTGTTCAGGCACTGGCACGAGGCTCTTGCTGAGCTGGCCGCTCCGTCAGAAAAGCCGCCAGTGTTTGCAGCAGCACGGCCTTTTTCACGGGTTTGGCCAGAAATTTGTCCATCCCCGCATCCAGGCAAGCTTGCTGATCGCTTGCAAACGCGTTGGCTGTCAGGGCCACGATGGCAGGCTGAGGGATGGCTAAGCTGCGGATTTCCCGGGTTGCGCCGATTCCGTCCAGCACCGGCATGGACATGTCCATCAGGATGATATCCGGTTGCAGCTGTTTGCACAGGTCCACCGCTGTGCGGCCGTTCGCGGCTTCGGCCAGCTCCACCGGCTGGCCGCGCAGGTATTTGCGGATTAGCAGCCTGTTAGTCTGATTGTCTTCGGCCAAGAGTACCTTGCAGGGGGCAAGCTGCGGGGCGCTTTCCAGGGGGAAAGCGTCCGTTTGGCCTGATGCTTCGCCTGACGGGGCCAATTGCAGCTCCAGGCGGAAGCAAGAACCCTGGCCAAGTTCAGACAATACTGAGATGCCGCCGCCCATCCGCTTTGCAAGCATACTGGAAATGGTCAAACCCAGTCCGGTGCCGCCAAATGCCTTAGTTGTTGCCGCATCAGCTTGAGTGAACCGGTCAAAGATGTGGCGCGCCTGGTTCTCGGAGATCCCGATGCCGCTGTCCTCCACTTCAATAACCAGACGGTACAGATCACCTGGCGCATGTGAGATCCGGACGGCGATTTTGCCCTCTGCAGTGAATTTCACGGCGTTGCCAATCAGGTTGACCAGGATCTGGCGCATCCGCCCGTCATCCCCGTGCATTCGTTCCGGCAACCCGTCTGCGTAGCTGATTTCCAGCGGCAGGCCTTTTTCCTGCGCTTTCGGACGGAACAGATTTGCAGCACTGCTGACGCAATCGCGCAGATTGAAGTCTTCACTGGTGATAGAAAATTTGCCCGCTTCCAGCCGCGACAGGTCGAGGATGTCGTTGATGATCTTCAGCAGCGCCTGGGCCGAGCTGCGGATGGTCTCCACGTTTTGCTGTTCGTCTGGCGGCAGTTCCGCCTCTGCCAGGAGGTCAGCCATACCAATGATGCCATTCATCGGTGTGCGGATCTCATGGCTCATGTTGGCCAGAAACTCAGATTTGGCGCGGTCGGCTTGTTCCGCGGCTAGTTTGGCTTCGGCCAGCTCGCGTTCACGTTGTTTGCTGCCTGTGATGTCCCGTTCGATACCAATGATCAGATCCACGGATCCGTCCGCGTTCGTGACCGGCACGATGTTGGTGTCAAACCAGACCTCGTCACCAGCCTTCGTGTAATTGAGAACCTCGTTGTGGTAGCGGATGCCAAGGTCCTTGTGCCGGTTCATTTCCTGAATCACCTTGGCGTCGGTGTTCGGTCCGTCCAGAAGTTCCGAAGGCGTGCGGCCGATAGCGTCATCGGCCAAATAGCCGGTTGCCCGCGTAAATGCATCGTTAACCCAGAGAATCCGCCTTTCTGCGTCTGTAAGGATAATGCTGTCGGACGCGTGTTTGGCCACCAGCGACAGGCGGTGCAGTTCCGCCTGCTGTTTTTGCAGTTCAGCATGCGCCTGTTCCAAGGCCTGTTTGCCTTGTTTCAGCTCGCTGTTCCTTTCGGACAGGGTCTGGTTGGCGCAGATCAGTTCCTCGCGCAGGCGGACATCCTCGGACACATTCCAATTTACACCGATCATCCAGTTCCGGCCGCGCGCGTCGGTGAACGGGCTGGCCAGTGCCCGGATGTGCTTGAGCGTGCCGTTGTCCAGGACGATTCGGAAATCAGACGCAAAGCTCGTGTTTTTCTGTTCAGCCGTTTCGAGGGCGTCGAGAACCCTGCCGCGGTCGTCAGGATGCAGTTTTTCGGCCCAGGCCGCCGCGCTCGGCGGGCCCTGTTCTTCGGGCACATCGTACAGCTCATGCATCCGGCTGTCCCAGCTGGCCTGGCGGGTCGTGCCGTCGTACTCCCAGATCCCGACCTTGGATGTTTTGACCGCAATTTCCAACCGCCGTGAGACGGCCTCCAGTTCAGCCTCTCTGTAGCGCAGTTTGCCGATCACAGCTTGCCGTGCTGCGGACAGCCTGCCGGCCAGAAAGGTTGGGAACACGATCAGAGTGCCGGCCGCCAGCAGGGCAAGCCGCAGCTGCCACAGGTTGTCAGGGTTTTCTTGCCACCCGCCTCGCGGACGGGCCGCCAGCTGCCAGGAACCAGCGGGGAGGCTGATGTCCATAACCACCGGGTGGTCTGAAAGAATGCCAGTTGAACCAAAGAATTGCCGGCCAGCCGCCCCGGTGCCGTCGCGCCCGGTCAACGCAATGTCCAAGCCGCCGCCGCTGTTTAACTCCGTTGCTGCATAAAGAGTCTCTGTTTCAACGACTGCTGACAGGATACCCCAGAACGTCCGCTTCGTCCCGGTGCCGGTAAAAATCGGCAGGCGGTAGATGAATCCGGTGCCGCCCTGAACAAGGTCAACCGGTCCTGCCAGCACCATCTCGCCGCTGTCACGCACCCGGTGTGCGGCGGCGCGCTGGGCATCGTTCCTGTTGTAGTCCAATCCAAGGGCCGCTTCGTTGCCCCGCATTGGATGAACCAGAGAAACCACTAGCCCTGGAGCCGCCGCGATATGCCGGATGGCGGTCTTTCCCTCCAGAACCTGAGCAGCAATCCGGCTGAACCGCTCCTGTCCCATGTCCGGTTCGGTGGCCAGCATGGCCGATAGGCCGCGCAGCCGCTGGTAGTCGCCGTTCAGCTGCCCTTCGAGGCGGGACTTGACCATCCCTGCCGCCTGCTGGGTATCAGCGCGCTGGGACTGGTAATGGATCGTGGCGTTCTGTCTTTCGGCATAAAGCCCCGCAGCGCAGACCACGGCCAAAGCAAGCAGCGCAGGCAGGTAAGTCCTGTTGCTAAGGGCGCGCAGCCAGCTTGCGGGGAAGTTTGACACGGCCATCCAGCCACCTTTGCTTTTTCAGAAACACTGTTGGCAATTGCGGCCTTTGATTGAGCCAAGTGTTCGGTTCTGTCCCATTTTCCTTTTAAAGTCTGAAAATCCGGTTTTCACAACATCATTGCGGCTGGCGGCCGCGCAGGTGTGGCACATGCGGCAGCCGAATTGCATCGGCCGCCCGGCAGGATCAGAAATCCTGCCATTTCGCCAAGGCGGCTGATCCGTCCGAGACCGGCATGGCAGCCGGCGCCTGCGGCACTTCATCCCAGCCGGTTCCATGCGCCGTGGGAAGTTCCGGCTCTGGGGCCTGACGGGGTGCGGGCATGTCCAGCCCGACGTTGAATTGCGCCACCAGTCCGGCCAGATTTGAGGCATCGCCGTTCAGCAGCTGGCCCGCCGCTGTCATCTGCTCGACCATGGCGGCGTTTTGCTGGGTGACCTGATCCAGCTGCATCACCCCGGTATTGATCTCGCCAATGCCGGTGGACTGTTCGGCCGCACCTTCGGCAATGTCCGACACCAGCCCCGAAATATGCGACACCTGCGACACGATGCTGTGCAGTGCTTCGCCTGCTTTTCCAACAAGGTCCACGCCCTTTTCGACCTGCTCGCCTGAATTGGAGATCAGCGCCTTGATTTCCATCGCCGCATCCGAGGAGCGCTGCGCCAGCGCCCTCACTTCGGAGGCGACGACGGCAAATCCGCGCCCCGCGTCACCTGCGCGGGCGGCCTCGACACCCGCATTCAAGGCCAGGAGGTTGGTCTGGAAGGCAATGTCGTCAATCACCCCGATGATCTGCGAAATATGGCGCGCGGATTCCTCAATGCCGTTCATAGCGGATACCGCGTTCTGTACGACTTCGCCGCTGGTTTTCGCTTCGTCCCGGGCCTCGTTCATTGCGGCTTCCACTTCGCGCGCGCCATTGGCGGCTGCCTTGACGCTGGCGGTCATCTGATCGAGAGCTGCGGCTGTCTGTTCCAAAGTTGCAGCCTGGCTTTCGGTGCGCTGCGACAGGTCGTCGGATGCCTGGCTGATTTCCGAGGTGCCGTTGCGGATGCTGGTGGTGGCCTCCACCACCTCGCGGACGGTTGCATTCAGGGTGTTGACCGTCTGGTTGAAGTCCAGCCGCAGGCCTTTGTAGGCCTCGGGGAAAGGGGTGTCGATCGTGGTTGAAAAATTGCCCTGGGCCAGATGGGTCAGGCCAGTGCGCAATTCGTTCACCACAAGGTCCTGCTCGCGCTGCGCTTCCGCCCGTTCCTCTTCGGCAAGCTGGGCATTTTGCAGATCGGATTTGAAGCCTTCCAGAATACCGGCGATATTGCCGAATTCGTCGCCGGTTCCCAGCCCGGCAACAGGATGATCATAGTCCTTGGCAGCAATGTGTTCGACGCTGTCCGACAGGCCGGATACCTTGCGTGCAATGCCGCGGGCCGCAATCCAAGAGAGCAGCGCCACTGCGAGGGCAACGCCAACGGCCTGCAGCATGGAGGCATTGACCAGGCTTTTCTCGGCGGCTAGGGCCTCAGCGCTGTCGACTTCCAGCACAATTCCCCAGGTGCGGTCGTCCAGCCCGACGCTGGCAGCCATTGCCTCAACCGCCTGGCCGGCAAGCCCGGGGGTTCCGGAGAAGCTGCTTTCCCCACCGCTGAGCGCTGCGGTGATCTGCTGCAGCTCGGGCAGCTTTGTCAGGACTTGATGGCCGTCTTCACGGTCCGACGCGGTAAGGGCGATGCCGTCGCCGCGCACTAGGTAAGCCTGCCCGGTTTCTCCGAGCAGCGCTGAATGGGACAGGATACCGGAGATACCGTTTACCGGCACCCGCAGAACCAGCGCCCCCATGATCGCGCCTTTCTTGAAGACGGGCGAAGAGATAAACATTGCCGCCGCCCCGCCATCCGGCTCATAGGCAGCCATTTCTGACAGGAAGACATTGCCTTGTTCCATTTCCAGGGCGGTGCGGAAGGCCTGGCCCAGTCCGCTGTCCTTATACGGTCCGTCCAGATAGTTCAGCGCGAAGTCTTCATTCTTGTGGACCGAGTAGACCATGTTGCCCTGCACATCCAAAAGATAGGCATCCAGAAAACCCTGCTCTTCAAGGAAGGTCACAAAACCGGCGTGGTTCATCTTATGGCGGATGGACCATGCGGATTTGTCTTTGGCGTCCAGCAGTTTGTAGCGTTCGCCTGCCGGGTTTGGGTTACCATCGGCATAGGATGCGCGCAGATAGCTGCTGGGATCGTCGCCAAGCGAGTAGAAACCGTTGGAGAAGTCGCGCAAAGCGGTTTCAACTGCCTTGCTGGCGACCAGCGTCCGGGTCTGGGACCGCAACCCCGCAACCCAATTCTCCAGCGCTTCCTTGCGCTCTTCCAGAAGCGTGGCATAGGCCGCCTCGCGGTTGGATTTCAGCGCCTGCCCGGCCTCCCAGGCAAAGAAAAAGCCTGAAGCAAGCGTCAGAAAGATTGTCGGCGCGGCAATTGAAAGCGGCAGCTTGCGGCCCAGCCGCATGTTGTTCCAAAATTTAAACAGTCGAGTCATTACGGCGAAGTTCCCATCAACATTTCGGTCTGCCGGACTGCCTGAAAGCGGCCATTGGCGGTGCCAGCAGTGAGGTGCTGGGCAGGAGAACACTCCGAGGGATTCATTTCAGGGCCGTTAAAATGCGCGCTGCCTCCTGTTTTGGGGGCGAAAAGGCAGTGTGGAGCCACAATTTTTTTGACTCACTTTTACCGGAATGCTGTCCGGGCGGAGCGAATCATGTGCAGCTGGTCAGGGAAATGATGCCCGGAGGGCTTTGGGTCAGCAGTTGAAAGTTGCCGCAGGTCATTCCGCTCCCTCTCCGCAGGTCCGAAAATGAAGAGTCATGATGCCCGGCGGGTTTACCATTCATTACCGGGATACGTGTACTAAAGACCGCAGCTGCGCTGCCTTTTCCTGAATTGTTTTGCCCGTTTGGGAGCGTCGGCCCCTGGCCAAGAAACGAGATTGAAATATGCCTATACCTGATTGGCTCTCCGGCCTTCTTGCGACTTTGAAAGGCACTGGGGGCCACGATAAGCTTGCCGGTTCTACCGGTGATGACATCATCGAAGCGGGCCTGGGCAACGACACTGTTGCGGGTGAGGAAGGCAGCGACGTCATTGATGGTGGTGAAGGCGACGACGTTATCTATGGCGACATGGGGGACGGTTTCGACCAGGGTGCGGATGCCAGCCCGCTCGAACTGAAGATCAACAACATCCAGACGGTATCGCATGACGGCTGGACGGGGTCTGCGGGCGATTTTGCTGTCTTCAGCGATGTCGCGACGCTGGAGGATGGCACCAAGGTCTGGGGCAAGCTGGTCCTGGTTGAGAAATCGAACGCGAATATGTCGGTGCAGTTCGGCTATACCGACGGCGCCGAAATCTTGTTGGAAGGCGATCAGACAGGCGATCAGGCGACGTTCCGGCTGGAATTTTTCGATCCGGCAACGGGTGAGCCGGTTTACCTGAATTCCACAGCCACGTTCAACGATATCGACGACAACAGCGGCTACGGTGATGCCGAGGCGGTCATCATCGACGGCAACAGCTACACCTCTTTTGGCGTCTCTTCGGATTCCAACCTCAATGTTTCGACTGACGGCAGTTTGATAACGGCCGCCGGGACGCAGCTGAACGCATATACGGATCAGAGTGCCTGGTTTTCTGCCGGGTTCGAGGATCAGTCGTCAATTGAGTTCACTCTTCAAACCCGTGACGGTCTGGCGGGTTTCACCCTGTCCGGGGACGTCATCGACGATGCCGTTGTCACTCCTATCGAGCAGGGTGCCGACACCGTGCTGGGCGGCGCCGGCAATGACATCGTTTTTGGGCAGGGCGGCAATGACTCCCTGCTGGGGGAGGAGGGTGACGACAGCCTGGACGGCGGTGACGGCGACGATGTTCTGGAAGGCGGAGAGGGGGCGGATACGCTGATCGGCGGGGCCGGGGGCGATACGCTCTCCGGCGGCGATGGCAATGACTATATTGACGGCGGTGAAGGCAACGACTTCCTGTCAACCGGGCTGGGTAACGATACGCTGGTCGGCGGTGAGGGCGACGATACACTGCAAAACTCGGCTGGCGATGACAGCCTTGTTGGTGGCACCGGCAACGACAGCATTGTCGCAACCGACGGCAATGACACGCTGGAAGGCGGCGATGGCAACGACACGTTGTACGGCGGCAATGATAACGATGTGATGGCCGGCGGCGCCGATGCAGACCTGATGTACGGCGAGGTCGGCAACGACAGTCTGGACGGCGGTGATGGCGACGATGTGATGGACGGCGGGTCAGGGGCGGATACTCTGATCGGCGGTCTTGGCGCCGACACGATCTCCGGCGGCGACGGTGACGACTATATCGAGGGCGGCGACGGCGATGACAGCCTCACCACTGGCTTGGGCAACGACACGCTGATTGGCGGTGCAGGCAACGATACGCTCAGAAACTCGGCCGGGGATGACAGCCTTGTTGGCGGCACCGGCGACGACAGTATCGTAGCGACAGACGGCAACGACACGCTGGAAGGCGGCGACGGCGCCGACACGATGTACGGCGGTAACGATGACGACCTGCTGATTGGCGGCAGCGGCGCCGACGTGATGCATGGCGAGGCCGATGCCGATACTTTTGAGATGTCGGACGGGTTCGGCAATGACACCCTGACCGGCGGCGAGGCCGGGAACGACTATGATACCGTCGACGTTTCAGGCGTCACGACAGGCGTCACGGTCACCTATACCGGGGACGAAGCCGGCACCATTACCGACGGCACCGACACGATCACCTTCTCCGAGGTCGAGGCGCTCAACCTGACGGATCAGGCGGATGTCGTGGACGCCTCTGCCGACAGCGCCGGCACCGTGATTGACGCAGGTGCCGGTGACGACACAGTGACATTCGGTGCCGGTGATGACTCGATCACCAGCGGCACCGGCTATGACGAACTGATCCTGAGCGGCGGCGGCGGCACCGATACGATCACCGATTTCAGCATCGCCGATGACGACAGCGACGGCTTCTACAATGACCAACTGGACGTCTCGGACCTGACAGGCGGCACCGGGCCTGCCGGTGCGGTGCGCGCCTGGGATATTTCTGTCAGCGATGACGGATTCGGCAATGCCCTGCTCACCTTCCCGAGCGGTGAAAAGCTGGTCCTTCAGGGGGTCACTCCGGCGCAGATGTCCACTGCGCCGCAGATGTATTCCGCCGGCATCCCTTGTTTTACACCGGAAGTCATGTTGGCCACCCGGCGCGGGGCGGTGCCGGCCGGGCAGATCCGCGTGGGGGATTTATTGCAGACCGCTGACAATGGCTATCAGCCGGTGATCTGGACCGGCAGCCGTACTCTGAGCCCTGAAGATCTGGCCCGGCGTCCGCAACTGCGCCCTTACAGAGTACACCCGGGCGGCTTACTGTCCCCGGAACGGCCTATGCTGCTGTCGCCGCAGCACCGTCTGCTGGTTGGGCGCAAGGCCTTTGCGGGGGACCGCCAGTTCGAAGAGAGCTTCATGACGGCCAAACTGCTGGCGGAGATCGACCCTAACTGCACCCAACTGAGCGAAATGAACGGCCCGGTCACCTATGTCCATCTCATGACAGAGCAGCACGAAGTAATTTTCGCTGAAGGTGCTGCAACCGAGACCTTCTGGCCCGGCCCCGAAGCTGTTCGCGGACTGACCGATGACGGCAGGCAGGAGCTGTTTGACCTGTTTCCCGAATTGACGGCCGCAAATTACCTGTCCGGCAAACCGGGCAGGGCTCAGGTGCGCGCAGCCTATGGAGGGCTCGCCCGCTACGCCATCAAACGGCGCGATTTGCAGAACCTCGTTTTGGGCTGAGCTTCTTTGCCCGCAGGCAGCCCCTGCCTTGTGGTGGCGTCCTGCACTTCTGGCCAAACGGCATCAGAACTGAGTTCCGCAACTTCAACGCTGCTCCTTCACCTCGGCCGCGCCCAGCCTTTCCCAGACCTGCTGCAATATCCGGCGGGGTATTGCAGTCTGGAGAATTTGGTTGGATATGTTGCGGGTCATTTGAATTGGATTTTCGGAATTGCGCCCGGTCCCCTGGCAGGGGGAGTTATTGCAACGGAGTGTTCGCCGGGCAGGCGCGGTATGCGCCGGATATTCTAATCCGCAGCATTTTTGCCGTTTCCGGCAGCATTTATTGGAGTTGTTCGTTGGATCATTCAGTCGGCCCTTCCACATATTCACATCCGTCTGCCGAACTGGCCAGGGAAAAGCTGCATAGCCTGGAACTGGCGATGCAGCGGGCACACGAAGGCTTGATCCGCTGGCAGGCAGAGAACTTTGAACAGCTGAGCAGCGCGACGCTGTCGGGGGCTGAAATCACCCTTTTGCTGCTGATTGGTGATGGCGGCCGGGCCAAGTCAATCAAGGAAATGGCCCGGATCACCAATCGCGTGGATATTCCCAACATCCAGTATTCCTTGCGCAAGCTGGCCTCTGCCGGGCTTACGCAAAAGAAAGGGGCCGGCCGTTCCGGTGTGTCCTACAGCCTTACGGAAGAGGGCTGCCGGACAGTCGCAGAGATGCGGATGGCCCGGGATGAAAGGCTGGGGCGGGCTCTTGCGGACCGCCCGGGGATCGCGGTGCAGCTGGAAAATGCCCTGGCAGTTCTGGAAGAACTGACAGGGCTGTACGGATCCGCGCCGGGAGCTGCAGGATCCGGCAGTCGGGACTGAGCCGGCAACTGTTCCATTGTACAGACCGGCGGCAGCGGCTTAAGGTTCCAACATGATCGAGCTCAAGGACCTTATGCTGCTGACGGCGCTGGCGCGGCACAAGCATTTCGCCAAGGCAGCCGCTGATTGCGGCATGTCGCAGCCGGCCTTTTCGATGCGGATCAGGAACTTGGAAGAGCGGCTGGGTCTTTCCATTGTGCGCCGGGCCAACCGTTTTCAGGGGCTGACGGAGGAAGGCATGATGATCGTGCGCCGGGCGCGGTCGATCCTGGATGATGCCAAGGCGCTGGAACAGGAGATCGCTGCCACCCGCGGCGAGGTGAGCGGCACACTGGTTCTGGGAGTGGTGCCGACCGCCACTGCCTGGGCGGCGCAGCTGGTGGATCAGGTGCATCAGGCCTATCCGCGGATTCTGGCACAGGTGGAGGTCACCACCTCGCTGGCTATTCAGCAGCGTCTGTATGATGGTACAATTGACGCCGGAATTACCTATGCTGATGGTATTGGGCGCGAACTGGTGACGGTTCAGCCTCTGTACGAGGAAAGTTATGTGCTGCTGGCGCCGGAAGACATGGTGGCGGAGCGTGGCGATACGATCAGTTGGGCTGAGGCCGCGGAACTGCCGCTGAGCCTTTTGGACCAGCAGATGCAGAACCGGCGGATTCTGGACCGGATCTTTGCCGATCTGGGGCTGAAGCCGGAGATCGTGTCCGAATCCAACGGCTTCATGGCCTCGATGGTGCTGGCGCGGGAAGGCTCGGCTGCGACCATCCTGCCGCGGGCGCTGATGCAGGCGCTGGGCGAGCTTGGTGGCACCCGGGTTCTGGCGCTGGTGGAGCCGGAGCAGGCGCGCCCGATTTGCATTGCGACTCTGGACCGGACCCCGGAACTCACAACTGTGCGCGCTTTGAAAGAGGTAGTTGCGACGTTTGTAGACGATAGGATGCCGCAAATGGCGTCATAAGATTTTCTGATCGTGCAATCCAATTTCCAGATTTGACGATATTCATTCTTGATGGCATTGGCTGAATGAAAGACGTGCTGACTGGAGGATCCCATGGCACCATTGGATGATAGCAAGGGCGTATGGAAGTCCGGCAAAGGCAAAGGGCGCAAAACGCCCAAAGGCCGCCAGGTTGACGATATTGCGCTGAGCGAGGTTCAGGAACTGCTGGGGGACCGCCCGCGCAACCGTGACCTCTTGATTGAGTTCCTGCACCTGATTCAGGACAAATACGGCTGCCTCAGCGCCGCGCATATCCGGGCGCTGGCCGAGGAGATGCGGACCGGTCAGGCAGAGATCTATGAGGTCGCCACCTTCTACGCCCATTTTGATGTGGTGAAGGAAGGCGAGACACCGCCGCCCGCACTGACCATCCGGGTCTGCGATTCGCTGTCTTGCGAACTGGCGGGTGCCCAGCAGTTGCAAAAGGCGCTGGAAGACGGTCTGGATGCTTCCCAGGTTCGCGTGCTGCGCGCGCCCTGCATGGGCCGCTGCGACACTGCCCCGGTTCTGGAAATCGGCCACAACCACATCGACCACGCGACTGTGGAGAAAGTGGAAGCGGCGATTGCGGCAGACGACACCCATGCACACGTGCCCGAGTATGAAACCTTCGCTGCTTATGAAGCGGAAGGCGGCTATGCCACGCTGAAAGACCTGCGTGCGGGTGGCGACTGGGAAGCGGTTCAGGCGAAAGTCAAAGAAGCCGGTCTGCGCGGCCTGGGCGGCGCTGGCTTTCCGTCCGGCACCAAATGGGGCTTTGTGCGTGCCAACGAAGGCCCGCGCTATCTGGCCGTGAACGGCGACGAAGGCGAGCCCGGCACATTCAAGGACCGTTACTACCTGGAGCGCACCCCGCACGTCTTCCTGGAAGGCATGCTGATCGCGTCCTGGGCGGTCGAGGCCGAGAAAGCCTTTATCTACATGCGCGACGAATATCCGGCGGTGCTGGAGATCCTGCGCCGCGAGATCAAGGCGCTGGAAGACGCCGGCATCGTCGAGGAAGGCTACATCGATTTGCGCCGCGGGGCAGGGGCCTATATCTGCGGTGAAGAAAGCGCGATGATCGAGTCGATCGAAGGCAAGCGCGGCGAGCCGCGCCACCGTCCGCCATTTGTGGCGCAGGTGGGTGTCTTCGGCCGCCCGACCCTCGTACACAACGTCGAGACCCTGTACTGGGTCTGCAAGATCAACCGTGAAGGCCCGGAATGCCTGAACTCGGTTGAGAAGAACGGCCGCAAAGGGCTGCGCAGCTACTCGGTTTCGGGTCGGGTGAAGAACCCGGGCGTGCATCTGCTGCCCGCGGGTTCCACTATCACCGACATCATCGAGGCCTGCGGCGGTATGCTGGACGGCCACGCCTTCAAGGCCTACCAGCCGGGCGGTCCGTCCTCGGGCCTGCTGCCTGCGTCGATGCATGACGTGCCGCTCGACTTCGACACGCTGCAGCCGCATGGCACCTTCATCGGTTCCGCCGCCGTGGTTGTCCTGTCTGATCAGGACTCCGCCCGCGACGCGGCGCTGAACATGCTGCGCTTCTTCGAAGACGAAAGCTGCGGCCAGTGCACCCCCTGCCGGGTGGGCTGTGAAAAAGCCGTCAAGCTGATGAGCGAGAAGAAGTGGGATCAGGGCCTGCTGGAAGAGCTGAGCACTGCGATGGTCGATGCCTCGATCTGCGGCCTGGGCCAAGCTGCGCCGAACCCGATCCGCCTGACCATGAAACATTTTCCGGATGAGGTCTGAGCCATGAGCGATAAAGTCACATTCACACTAGATGGCGAACAGGTCACGGCAGACAAGGGCCTGACCATCTGGGAAGTCGCCAACGGCCGCGGGCTGAAGATCCCGCACCTGTGCCACAAGCCGCAGCCGGGCTACCGTCCTGACGGCAACTGCCGCGCCTGCATGGTGGAGATCGAGGGCGAGCGCACGCTGGCGGCCTCCTGTATCCGCGAACCCGCTGAAGGCATGGTCGTCACCACCAACAATGCGCGTGCCGAAAACGCCCGCAAGATGGTGATGGAACTGCTGGTGGCCGACCAGCCCAAGCGGGAAGAGGCGCATGACAAGTCCTCCCACATGTGGGACATGGCTGAGCTGAATGGCGTCACCGAGAGCCGCTTCCCCAAGCTGGAAGAAGGCCGCATTCCGCTGCTGGACGACAGCCACGTTGCCATGAAGGTGAATCTGGACGCCTGTATCTCCTGCGGTCTGTGCGTGCGCGCCTGCCGTGAAGTGCAGGTGAACGATGTGATCGGCATGGCCGGCCGGGGCCACGACGCTTATCCGACCTTCGATATTGCTGACCCGATGGGCCAATCGACTTGTGTGGCTTGCGGCGAATGTGTGCAGGCCTGCCCGACCGGCGCGCTGATGCCCGCCACCGTGCTGGATGAAAACCAGGTTGGCGACAGCAAGGACTACGATTCTGAGACCGAAAGCGTCTGCCCGTTCTGCGGCGTCGGCTGCAAGGTCTCGCTCAAGGTCAAGGATGGCAAGGTCAAGCATGTCGAGGGCATCAACGGCCCGGCAAACGAAGGCCGCCTGTGCGTCAAGGGCCGCTTCGGCTTTGACTACATCCACCATCCGCACCGCCTGACCAAGCCGCTGATCCGCCGCGACGACGCGCCCGCCAAAGGCCTGAACGTCGATCCGGGCAACCTGTCGACCCATTTCCGCGAAGCAACCTGGGAAGAGGCGATGGATCTGGCTTCCAAGGGCCTGATCAAGCTGCGCGACGAAAACCCGAAATCGGTGGCTGGCTTCGGCTCGGCGAAATGCACTAATGAGGAGGCCTACCTCTTCCAGAAGTTCATCCGCCAGGGCTTCAAGCACAACAACGTCGACCACTGCACCCGTCTGTGCCACGCGTCCTCTGTTGCGGCGTTGATTGAAAACGTCGGCTCCGGTGCTGTGACCGCGACCTTCAACGAGATCGAAAACGCGGATGTGGCGATCGTGATCGGCTCCAACCCGATCGAGAACCACCCGGTGGCGGCGACCTACTTCAAGCAGTTCACCAAGCGCGGCGGCAAGCTCATTGTGATGGATCCGCGCGGCGTCGGTCTGCGCCGGTTTGCCACCGAAATGGTGCAGTTCCGCCCCGGCGCCGACGTGTCGATGCTGAACGCAATCATGAGCGTGATTGTCGAGGAAGGCCTGTACGACCAGGAATACATCGACAAATACACTGAGAACTGGGAAGCGGAAAAACAGCATCTGGCGCAATTCACGCCTGAGAAGATGTCGGAAATCTGCGGTGTCTCCCCTGAGCAGCTGCGCAGTGTTGCCCGCACATTTGCGGGTGGCAAGGCTGGCCTGATCTTCTGGGGCATGGGTGTGTCCCAGCACATTCACGGCACCGACAACTCGCGCTGCCTTATCTCGCTGGCGCTGATGACTGGCAACGTGGGCAAGCCGGGTGCCGGCCTGCACCCGCTGCGCGGCCAGAACAACGTGCAGGGCGCGTCGGACGCGGGCCTGATCCCGATGTTCCTGCCGGATTATCAGACCGTGACTTCGGATGATGTCCGCAAGAGCTTCACGGATGTCTGGGGCGGCGGCGACTTCTCAAACGAGAAGGGCCTCACTGTGACCGAGATTGTGGACCAGGCCTATGCTGGCAACATCAAGGGCATGTACATCCAGGGTGAAAACCCGGCGATGTCCGACCCGGATGCCGATCACGCACGGGACGCCTTTGCCAAGCTGGAGCTGATGATCGTTCAGGATATCTTCCTGACCGAAACTGCGAACTATGCCGACATTATCCTGCCGGCCTCTGCGCTCTATGAGAAGAACGGCACCGTGTCGAACACCAACCGCCAAGTGCAGCGGGTGCGCCCCGCCGTGACGCCTCCGGGCGAGGCGCGCGAAGATTGGCAGGTGACTGTCGAACTGGCGCAGCGCATCGGCCTGCCTTGGGACTACAAGGATGTCAGCGAAGTCTTTGCCGAGATGAAGCTGAACATGAAGTCCCTGAACAACATCACCTGGGAGCGTCTGGAAACCGAGACCATCACCTATCCGTCGCTGCATGAGACCGACCCCGGTCAGGCGATTGTGTTCGGTGACGGCTTCCCCCGCCCCGAGGGCCGCGCCCGCTTTACCCCTGCATCGGTGATCCCGCCGGATGAAGCGCCGGATGCGGAGTATCCGATGATCATGACCACCGGCCGCCAGCTGGAGCACTGGCACACCGGGTCGATGACCCGGCGCTCCAAGGTGCTGGATGCGGTGGAGCCGGAAGCGAACTGCTCGCTCAACCCGCGCACGCTCAAGCTGATGGGCATCGAGCCGGGCGAGATGATCCGCCTGTCGACCCGCCGTGGCTCGATCGAGATCATGGCACGTGCCGACAGGGCAATTGCCGAGGATATGGTGTTTGTGCCGTTTGCCTATGTGGAGGCGGCTGCCAACATCCTGACCAACCCGGCGCTGGACCCCTACGGCAAGATCCCCGAGTTCAAGTTCTCGGCGGTGAAGGTCGAGAAGATCGAAGGGCAGATCGCAGCCGAGTGAACCGGCAGGTCTGGTTGACGAAACAGGACGGGCGCGGAACCACAGGTTCCGCGCCCGTTTCTTCTGGCGGCGCCGGGCTGGCGCCCGGCGCGTCAGCGTGCCTCAGTGCCGGGGGGTATGGGGGTATGGGG
>NZ_JWLE01000016.1:0-6204 GCF_000813785.1 Leisingera sp. ANG-DT | reverse complement strand
GGCCGCACCGTCGGCGCCGGCGTTGTGTCCAAAATCATCGAGTAAGGCGCGCTTGCCGCGCCTGGTTGCGGCAGGCGGTTTTCCGAAGGAAAATCGCTGAGAGCAACTCGGTAATGTTCTGCGAAAGGGCCTCCCTCGGGAGGCCCTTTTTCTATGCGGCAACCCGGAAACCGGCGCGGTTTCCGGCCATGAAAAATCGATTTTTCATGGCCGTTTTTCGCGTCGAAAAGCGGCGGGGACTTCCTCGCAGGGCAGCGCCCGCCCGTTTTGCCGGAAACAACCCTCCGGTTCGGCGCAGGCCACGCACGGCCCGAACGCGGGGCGTCCGGACGGGTATGGATTGAGGCCTATTTTCCCCTTAGTGCTTTGATAAACATCAGCCTTGCGGGGATGTCCGCCAGGGTGTGGTTTGTATTCTCCGGGGTGGCCTCTATCCGGTATCTGCCGGTGGACAGCTGGGCCAAGGCAACTTCCAGGCCGAATTCTTCGTTACGGCTCATAATCAAATTTGGCAGCAAATTCGATTGCTGGAAGACCAACTTATCGCCGCGATCTCCCCATTTGTAGATTTTCACGTTAAAGGTCAAAAGACCGGGGTCTTCTGATGAGTTGTGCAGTAACGAGACGTCATACCCGCTCGTTCTCAGTTCGCTGGCAAGCCCCGCGTGCTTCTGCAGCATCAGATACAGGCCGTACTCTTTGGGCCAGAGCACTTTTGTTTCCAAGGAAACCGTGTTGCGGGATCCAAGATTGATTTCAGCCTCGGCCCGGGCCTCGCTGCAAATCAGGAAAGCGGCAGAAATGGCGAAGAACGCTGCGGCGCGCAAAAGGCGCAGGGTGATGGACTGCATTTTGACCTGTGGAAATTCAAATTGAAGAAAGGAAAGCTGGTTCCAGCCAGCGTTTCGCATCTTGCGGTTGAATGCAATCTGGTGTGGTCTTTTCCAGATCAAAAACCAACGAACTTCTGGCAGACAATCTGCCTGCCCGCGAGGTGCATTGTGTTCGCAGGGTGGGCACTCAGCCCGCCACCGCAAACGCCCGCTCACCCCGCCTGCGTCTTTGGATCCTCACTGCAGCGCCCCGCCGCCGCATCCGCGGCATCCGTTATGGCATCCAGCGATGCCTCCAGGCTTTGCCGCAACCCTTCCACCTGTTCGTCGCTGGGCTTCTTCGGCACCTCGTCCGTCCATTCCCGGCACATCAGCACGCCGCGCGAAAACGGCAGCGGCAGCATCTGCTGGTCCCAGGTCGGCAGTTTCATCACCTTCTTTTCGGCAAAGGCGACGGTGAACACCCGGCAGCCGGTCATCCGTGCCCAGACCACCGGCACGGTGGACGAGACCCGCGCAGGCCCGCGGGGGCCGTCGGCGGCGATGCCGATGGAGCAGCCCTCGCGGGTGCGGCGCAGCACTTCGCGCGACAGGGCCACATGGCGCTTGTGGCTCGACATCGGGATGGTCTCGAACCCCAGCCGCACCAGGATCTGGCCCGCCAGACGTCCGGCGCGGGCGGCTGAGGTGAGCGCGCAAATGCGGCCCAGCGAGGTGTCGAACAGATAGGGCGCCATGATCAGCCGCTGGTGCCACAGCACAAAGATCACCGGCTCGCCGCGGCGCACGCAGGCGTCCATCTCCTCGAACCCGGTGCGGGTCCAGCGGGAGGTGCGGAAGGCGAATCGCACGTAGGCGGCAAACAGTCCTTCGATGGCACGGTTGACCCTTGGGCTGTCGGCGATTTTCTTTCTGAGGCTCACGGGGTTCGGGCTCATTCCTGCAAGGGGCGCAGGGGCTTGGCCCCGGCATTTGCCCCGTCATACTGCATGGCTGCGCCGGGGCAAAGCCCAGGGAGAGCCCGCGGCGGGCAAACCGCCCGGGCGGCGCAAGAAAATGCGCTTTTCCCTCTTGCCTCCGCAGCGCGCCTGCCGTAGGACATGCCGCACCACAGGGGTATAGCTCAGTTGGTAGAGCGACGGTCTCCAAAACCGTAGGTCGCGGGTTCGAACCCTGCTGCCCCTGCCATTTTCATGCACATCGCCGGTACAGCACTGCCCTTTCGGGCAGGCCGTTTGGCGTGTCTGGTCACTCCAGATCCAGATGGGCCGGGGCCAGTCCCTGCTGCTGCCGTTCGCAGGCGGCGTCAAAGGTGCGCTCCACCTGCCGGGCCAGCCGTTCCGGGCTGAACAGCGCGGCGGTCTGCTGCTGGGTGCGGAGCTTGCCGCGCAGGCTGGCGGCGGTTGTGCTGTCTGCCGCCAGTTCCGCGGCCTTGGCCTCATAGTCCTGCATGCTTTCGGCAATCATCTCCGGCAGCCCGGCGGCCTGCAGCAGGCTGGCGGAGGTGCGGGCGGCGGATTGCTGGCCGGGCAGGGTGAGGACCGGAACCCCTGCAGCCAGGGCGTCGCGGGCGGCGGCGGTGGCGTTGACGGTGAACGTGTCCAGGACCAGATCCGCCAGCGGCAGGCGGGCCAGATGATCATCGCGGCTGGCTGCCGGGGCAAAAACCAGGCGGTCCGGATCGACTCCGCGCGCAGCGGCGGCGCGGCGCAGGTTGGACATCGCATGTTCGCCGTTGTCCGCCAGCCACAGGACGCTGTCCGGAGCGCTTTGCAGAAGGCGCATCCAGATGTCGAATTCCTGCGGTGTGATATGGCTGCCAGACGCAAAGCTGGAGAACACGAAACCTTGCGCGGGCAGGCCGCAGGCGGCGCGGTCCGGGGCGGCGGAGGGGGCCGCCGGAGCCACGGCCTGATGGCCATCTGCAAGACGCAGCAGGTGCTCGTTGTGATAGCGTTCGCTGCCGGGTGGGCAGGCGTCGGCGTCGCTGATCAGGTAGTCATAGGCGGCGGTGCCCATGGTGCCGGGGTAGCCTGGGAACAGGATGTGCAGCGGCGCCAGCCGGGCGGCGAACAGCGGCAGCGCACCGCCGCCGGAATAGCCGGAGAGATCCACCGCGGCGTCGAGCTGGTCTGCCTTCACCGCCGCCGCCATCTGATCCGTGGCGCTGGCATCCAGAACCTTGAGGCCGTCGAACCTCTGAGCCGCGCTGTCCGGCAGGCTTGCACCAACCGCATAAATACGGATGTCAAAGCGGCCGTCATCGTGGGCGGCAAGCATTCCGCCGTGCTGCTCCAGCACCGCCGCGGCGTCGCGGGCGGCGAAGAAATAGCCGATGCGCAGCCGCGCGGGGCGCTGGCCTGCAGGCGGGGTGCTGTTCAGCTCAGCCGTGCCGAACAACTCGCTGGCATAGGATTGGGCGCGGGCGCGCAGGAGGTCGGGGTTGTCCTCCATCAGCATCAGAGCGCTAGGATCGCAGCCGCTGCCGCGCAGGCCCAACTGGCGGCGGAAATCACCGTATTCCGGCAGCCATTTCCAGTCGCACAGCTCTGCCAGCACATGCAGCCGCTGGGTGCGGGCGCGGTCATCGGAAGGATTGGCCTGCAGCACCTTGTCGAAACAGGGCAGGGCAGCGGCAAAGGCGCCCTCAGCCTTCAACAGCAGGCCCAGCTGATACCGGGCCTCGGTCAGGGCGGGGTTCAGGCGGACGGCCTGGGTGTAGTGTTCCTTGGCGTCCTCCACCGCGCCCTGCTGGGTCAGGAGGCCCGCCAGGGTGACATGCAGCGCGGCGTCATGCGGAGCCAGAGCAACCGCCTTGCGCAGCATGATGGCCGCCTTCTGGCTCTGGCCGCGCTTGATCAGCACCTCTGCCTTGCCGTGCAGCGCCTGCAGGCAGCCCGCGGCCAGCATCAGCGCCTTGTCATAAAGCGCCATGGCGTTGTCCAGCTCGCCGCGGGCGGCCTTCACCCGGCCCATCGCAGCATAGCTGCCGGCGGCACGGGGATTGATCCCGATCGCCTTGTTCAAACAGGTGGCGGCATTGTCCAGATGGCCCGCGGCCAGGTGGCAGCGGCCCAGGAAATCCCACAGGAAATGCGATTCGCGGAAGGTCTTGAGCAGCGCGCCGCAGCTTTCGGCGGCTTCGAAAGGACGGCCCTCTGCCAGCGCCTCCTCCAGCCCGGCCTGATGCACCGGCGACGGGTCGGTCTGCGAGTCCAGCCGTTTGCGCAGCCCCTCCAGCGCCGATTGCGCGCGCTTGTTGCGGGGGTTGCGGGACAGGATGCCGGCATAGGCCATGGCGGCATCTTCAAACTTGGCGTCGCGTTCGAACTGTTCGGCCTCGGACAGGGAATTGGCTGGTGTCATGGCTTCCGATCTCAATAATTCACACGGTCCGGCCCCCGGGCGGCGCGATGGGCCGCAGGGAACCTCTGGAGTCAATTTTGCCAGTAGTGGATTAAAATTGGATTGACCCGGCGTTCGCTGCCCGCGCAACACCCGCAACGGGCCGGGCAGAAGGGCCGCAGGGCTTGAATTCACGGGCCGCTCCGGTTACATCGCCCTGACTGCTAGCAGAGAGACACCCCCAGTATGGCAACTATCAACCCCGTTCAGTTCATCCAGCAAGTTCGCGCCGAAGTCTCCAAGGTCGTCTGGCCGACCCGCCGCGAAGTGCTGCTGACCACGGTCATGGTGTTCATCATGGCGGCGCTGACGGCGCTGTTCTTTGCGCTGGTGGACCTGCTGATCCGCTTTGGCCTGCAAGGGCTTCTGGGGATGTTCGGCTAAGTCCGCAGCGGTACTTGGGCTTTGGGGCCGCAATTGCTGCGCTGCACTTGATCTTGGCAGCGATGGGCGGTACCTGAGCAGGAATTATTGAGGCGGGCGTGCAGCGATTCGGTTTGCACGCCGCTTTTTGTTGGAGAGCGCAGCCCCGGGGCTGCAGCGGAATGAACAGGCAGCGGCGCGGCAAGTGGCCCGCCCGGCAGAACAAGGACAACGGTTCATGGCGAAACGGTGGTATTCGGTCAGCGTTCTTTCGAACTTCGAAAAGAAAATCGCAGAGCAGATCCGCACCTCGGTCGCAGAACAGGGCCTTGAGGACGAAATCGACGAGGTTCTGGTCCCCACCGAAGAGGTGATCGAGATCCGCCGCGGCAAGAAGGTTTCGACCGAGCGCCGCTTTATGCCCGGCTACGTGCTGGTGCATATGGAAATGTCCGACCGCGGCTATCACCTGATCTCCTCGATCAACCGCGTCACTGGCTTCCTGGGCCCGCAGGGCCGCCCGATGCCGATGCGCGACGCAGAAGTGCAGGGCATCCTGGGCCGCGTCGAGGAAGGCGTCGAGGCGCCGCGCACCCTGATCCACTACGAGGTGGGCGAGAAGGTGAAGGTGAACGACGGCCCGTTCGAGGATTTCGACGGCATGGTCGAAGAGGTCGACGAGGACAACCAGAAGCTCAAGGTCACCGTGTCGATCTTCGGCCGCGAGACCCCGGTGGAGCTGGACTTTACCCAGGTGACCAAGCAGGGGTGATGGTCCCATCAGTGGAATTTGAGGCGCCGCGTTGGGTTCAACGCGGCGTTTTTTGTTGACCGATACCCGCAAAAGTTGGTCTCCGCTGCTTCGGTCTGGCCTGGTGAACGGTGCGATAGAAGGGTTATTGACGCATAGGGAATCCTTCTCAATTGTGTTGCGATGTTTGAAAGCAATCCCAAGGCGCGCGCCGATCTGAAGTCTGGAACTCTCTATGCTCTCTTAGGTGAGGGGGGCTGGATTTATTACGGTCAAATCACTGACGAAAAGTCGGTAGGGTTCTTTCTTCGCCGGGACCGAGAAGTCGCCAAGGTGCCGGACATTCTCGCGTCGCCTGTAATGGCTGTAGTAACAGTCGTTTATCCGTCCATTACGAGAGTTCTCCGTGCTGGCCATTGGGGCAAGCTCGGGAGATATGAACTTGCTGGGGCGCTGAAGATCGTGCCGCCAGAGGTTCAGTGGCCGTCTGGCACCCTAACAGTAACCGTTTGGGAGGGAGGGCTAGCTGCGCGTGAAACTCGAGTGGAAGACCCGGAGATACAGGGTTTAGAAGTGATGGCGGCATGGGACGCTGAGCATCACTTGCCAGCCCGGTTAACCGCTGATTTCGGAGTTGAGGAAGCTGCTTGGCATGTTGGCGGCCCCGTTTTCCGGGAGCGAAAACTCAAGGAAGAGATGGCGCGGCGTTTTCCTGACCAGCCGTGGCATCAGCTTCCTTCCGATTGGGTCCGGACGGGGTGTCACTAGCTGATCGCAAGCGTTCACGTCCACCAGTCAACATGGAACGGAATTGCTTTCAGCTAGGCTTGAACCGGGTTTGCCCAATTCCCC
>NZ_JWLE01000015.1:37251-37890 GCF_000813785.1 Leisingera sp. ANG-DT | reverse complement strand
CCTGCAGCGCGCCGCGGATGCCGGCTCACCGGAGGCCCAGTTTGAACTGGCCAAACTTTATGAGCGCGGTACCGGAGTGGAGGCCGATCAAACCAAGGCTCTGGAACTGTACCAAGCGGCCGCAGAACAAGATTTTGCCGACGCGATCAATGATCTTGGCTTCCTGCACTATCAGGGCGGACTGGGTCTGCCTGCCAACCCGAAAAAGGCGCTCACCTTCTTCGAGCGAGCTGCTGACCTGCGCCATCCGCAGGCCCAATTCAATTTTGCCGCGCTCATTGATGACGGCTTGATTCCCTCGAAAGGTCCCGAAGATTCAGCGCATTACCTTTATGCCGCCCTGCGCAGCGGAAGCTCTGACGTGCTGGGCCTCCTAAGCGAACGGCCCAATATGTTCACGGCAGAAACCCGGCGGGCACTGCAGTCGAAGCTGAAGGAAAACAACTTCTATGCCGGCGCGATAGACGGAGACTTCGGCCCGGGAACCCAGCGCGGAATCCGTCAGGCCTATGGACTGGAGGGCTAACCGCCCTACTTCAAGCCGATGTTACATCGTGCTTTGTTCCTCGTTCTCCTCACTTTCTTCCTGAACAACCCCTCGGATGGCCAGGCCGGCGGCGGCTATGGCGGCGGTTACGG
>NZ_JWLE01000015.1:0-37062 GCF_000813785.1 Leisingera sp. ANG-DT | reverse complement strand
GGTGGTGACGGCGGCGGCGGCGGGGTCAGCTCACGTGGTGGTGGTGACGGCGGCGAGGGTGACGGCAGCACGTTCGGCGGTTCGTCCGGCAGCGGCCGGTTCTTTGGAAACCGCATTCGCTCTGCCGATCAAGTGGTGGACCGGGTCGCCGGTTTCCAGGATCTCTGCGGCATCGTGGGCCCTTATCTGATCGATTGTCTGGCTGAGCGGTTTGAGGCGCTGGAAAAAGACTTGGCCGGCTTGCCAGGACATGAACCCTTGCGCGCCATTCTCAAAGACACTGCCCGCGATCTGCGGCAGATTGCGCGGGAAAACCGCGACCCCTCAAAGCCCCGGGGCAAGGCACGATCCGTCAACAGCACGGACAAGTCGCACCGCCCGATTGTGGCCGTGGCACCGGAGCGGCAGGCAACTGCAGTCGCTCAGGCATTGGCTGTGCTGGAGGAGACCCAGACCAAACTGTTGCGCTCAGCTGAAAGCTCACCCACAAGGTCGGTTGTGCGTTATCAGCGGATCGCAGCTGCGATCGATTCCAGCAAGGTGCTGTTGCGGTCTGTCTAAGCAGAACAGCAACGCCTTTTACAGCTGACCGTCAGCGATCCACGCGTCCAGCTGGCGGCGGCTGATCTCAAAGTGCATGCTGTCCTCGCGCCGGAAGCCGGCCCCCCAGACCCACCCCTGATCGTAAAAGAAGTCCGCCATGATGGTGAGGCCCAGCTGGGTTTTGCCATCGGTGAAATTGTCCAGCTTGCCGTCAATGTTCAGGTCCACCGCCAGCCCGTAACTGTGTGTGGACAGCGAGTTGGTGGTGCCGCGGATCCGCCGCACGCACAGTGCCCCGGCAGTGTTGATGCGGGCATAAAGGTCCGGGTCGGCCTGGCGGATGTTCTCAAACACCACTTTCAGGCTTTCAATTGCGGGGCGCAGCATACTGACCCGGATCGGCCCAACCTGTTCGGTCACCAGCTTTTCCTTCAAGTCCGGGTTGGTCATCGGCTGGCAGGTGTCGTTCAGATCCTCGCGCGGGCGGCCCAGCCTCTCGGTCAGGTATTTGCCGCCCGTGACCCGCAGCCCGCGGTTCACGTTCAGCCGGTCGGCAATCAGCACCACCTGCGCATAATCAAGATCAGCACCGCCGGTCTGGTTCCAGATCGCAGCCTCGCCGGCTGCGTCATCAGTGAAAGGGCTTCCGGTGCCTGCCCCTCCTGCAGGCAGGCTGGCAACCTCATTTTGCAGATCTGTCATCCGGGCTTGAAGATCCTCCATCTGCTGGCGCAGCATCTCGATTTCAATCCGCGCCGTGGAATCCACACCGCCAGCCCCCTGGTAATCCTCTTCGCTCAGCAGCCAGCTGAGACCGAACCAGATCGTCGGCGCCAGCACTAGGCCGATGGCGATTATCACAGCTGGCAAAACCCGCATTTTCCCTCCCGGTACGTTTGCGCCCATTTCAATCTTTAGCCGCCCGGCAGTAAACCCCCTGTTTACAACTTGCCGGAAACACCGTGTTTTTTTCCGGCGCTTGGCTCTGCCCGGCATTGGCAGGCAGATAGCGCTGGTATAGACTGCCAGCAATGTTCAAACGGTAGGGGAGGGCGCAGAGCATGATCCGCCTGAAAGGTATTTTCACAAGTGTTCTGGGTGCCGGCCTGATTTTCGCGCCGATGGCGCAAGCACAGTCCGACAGCAGCGAACTGTCGGTCGAAGAAATCACCGAAGCGTTCAAGAAGCAGAAGACCCGCGGCCTGGTCATTGTGCCCAGCAGCGGCGGCACAGCCGAAACCGCAGCTGAGGAGACCGCAACCGTGGCTGCGGCGTCTGAGGAATACAATCCGGTTGACCGCCAGACTCAGATCAATGTCCAGATCTCCTTTGACTTCGACAGCGCCGCCCTGCGCGCCGATCAGGAGCCGAAACTGGCAAATATGTGTGCCTCGATGAAGGCTCTGGATGGCACTGTGTTCCAGATCATCGGCCACACCGACAGCTCTGGCTCGGCAGCTTATAACGAACGGCTGTCGCTGTTGCGCGCGCAAGAAGTGCGCCGCCATCTGATCAGCTCCTGCGGCGTGCCGGAGGATATGCTGAAAGCGATCGGTATGGGGGAAACCGCCCCGTTCAACCAAGATAACACACGCGCCGATGAAAACCGCCGCGTAGAATTCCAGGCTCTGGGCTAAGAACAGCCCGGACCCGCGCCGGATCAAAGGTCAGGGAGACTTCCATGCTTGAATCGCGCCCTGGCGACCTGTTCCAGCCGGGTGATCTGCTGAACAATACCTACAGGATTGAATGCCTGCTGGGTCGTGGCGGAACCTCCGACGTCTACAAGGCGCGGTCGGAAATTTCCGGTAACCTGGTTGCACTTAAGGTGTTGAAGCAGGAACTCGCCGCCAACGAGGATTTCACCGTCCTGATGGCGCGCGAGGAAAACATCCGCGAAATCCGCCACGCTGCCGTTGTGCGTTATTCGGAGAACCACCGCACGCCGGACGGACATATTTACCTGCTGATGGACTATGTCGACGGCCCCGGCCTCGACAAGCGCCTGAAGCAGGGGCCGATGCCGGCCGAAGATCTGCTAGTTGTCTGCCGCCGGGTGGTACAGGGCCTGCAGGCGGCGCACGCGCGCAACATCGTTCACCGCGACCTCAGCCCCGACAACATCATCCTGCGCGGCGGCGACCCGGCAGAGGCGGTGATCATCGATTTCGGCATCGCCAAGGACACCAATCCCGGTGCTCAAACCATTGTCGGCAATGAATTTGCCGGCAAGTACTCCTATGCCGCGCCGGAGCAGATGAGCGGCAATACCGATGCCCGTTCGGATATTTACTCGCTGGGGGCCCTGCTCTTGGCCAACTTCCGCGGTGCCGCGCCCAAATTGGGTGCAAACCCGATGGAAGTAGTTGAAAACAAGCAAAAGCCGCTGGACACCGAAGGTGTCCCCGAACCGCTGAAATCTCTGATTGACCGGATGTGCGCACCGGATCCGGCTGACCGGTTCCAGAACGCAGGCGAAGTACTGGCGTTTCTCGACAACCCTGACAGCGGTTCTGATGGCGGCAGCCTGGCCGATGTGCTGGATGCGCCGAATGAAGACGCCACCATCATCGTGCCGCAGACAAGCAAACCGGCACCGCCTCCGCCGCCTTCTTCCAAACCGGCACCGGCAGATGCAAAGAAGAGCGGCGGCAAAGGCCTTTGGGCAGCTTTGGCAGTTCTCTTGCTGCTGGGCGGCGGCGGAGCCGGCGCTTATTTCGGCGGTTTCCTCGACAGTTTCATCGGGCCCAGCTACCCGGAGGTGCGCCCCTATTCGCTGATTGCCGAAAAGCAGCCCGATGGCCCAGTGCAAATCGTCGGCAATGTACCGTCCGAAACCGTGCGCAACGAATTGGCCGCACTGTCGCAGGAGGCAGACCTGACACTGGCCTCCGGCGCCATTGCCGAGACCTGGGGCGCCGATGTTCTGGACACCGTGCGGCCGCTGGAAGGCCTGCGCGAATGGCGTCTGGTGATCAGCAATAACAAGGCCCGCCTCAGCGGCAGCACCGATGACCCCAACGTCGCGGAAATGCTCAATGAAATGTTCCGCAACGGCCTGCCGGGCGCGCTGGAGGGCAAGGCTGAAATCCGGTTTGAACTGCCGGTTCTACCCGTTGCGGAAGTCAAGGCGATTATGGACACCTTCGCCGACTGCGGCCCGCTGGTCCGCGACGGCAACGGCCATATTGAAGGTTACGGCCCCACGGATCCGATCCTGATCAGCGGCCGGGTTGCCAGCACCGCCACCCGGCTGGAGTTGTTTGATGCCCTGCGCGCGCTGGCCCATGAAAGGCAGGTGGTGCTGGATGTGGAAGTCCTGAACGACTCGCTCTGCGTGGTTGAACAGCATCTGCCAAAGGCACCTCCAGGCGGTGCCGAAGTGGAATTCGCAGTGGGTGGAACGCCCGTGGAACCAAACCCCTCCGGGCGTTTCTTTGTCGGCGAAAACCCGGTGATCGACGTGGTGCTGCCAAACGATGTGACAGATGGCTATCTGACGGTTTCGATCCTGGATGTATCGGGCAATGTGTTCCACCTGCTGCCCAACATCTCGCGCGAGGACAACGCAGTCTCAAGCCTCCGGGGCGGCGAAGCCGGGGATGTCCCTGTGCGGGTGGCTTACAGCCTGGAAGAATCGGCGGCCAATGGCGGCATCGCCTTCAAGGTCGACGACAGCACATTGGGCAAAAGCAAGGTGCTCGTGCTGCATTCCGCGGAACCGCTGTTTGACGGCATGCGCCCGACCTCGGAAAGTGCTGTAGGATTTGCTGAGGCACTGAAGGCCAGTTACGAGGCGGACTCCAGCCGCATCCGCTCGCTCGACAGCCGCATTCTGGTGACGGCCAAGCCCTGACCGGCTTTCGAGGTTTCCCTTCAGGGGAAACCTCCGCCTACAAAACGTCGATGACAATGGCCGTGATGTTATCCGCGCCGCCTCCCGTCAGCGCGATCTGGATCAGCTGGTCGCCGACAGTCTCCAGGGGCGCACTGCCCAGAACGTCCTCCAGAATTTGGAAGGTCGCGTATTTGGTCAGCCCGTCAGAGCAGATCAGGAACCGGTCGCCTGGTTCCGTGTCGCCGCGGATCTTGTCGATCTCCAGCTCCTCCCCTACCCCGACAGCACGGGTGATCGCATTTGAATGCGGATGCTGTTCTGCCTCATCCCAGGTCATCTTGCCGGCCAGAACATATTCCGCCACCGCGGAGTGATCCTCGGTCAGCATCTCGATATGGCCATCGCGCAGCCGGTAAATCCGGCTGTCCCCGGCCCACAGGCCGACAAAATGCTGGTTCGCCATTATCAGCGCCGCAACGGTTGACCCGATGGTGCCGCCGCCGCGGGCCTCGGCCTCGGCGCGGATCGCCTTATGCGCGTTTTGGATCGCATCGCGCAGCGCATGCATCCGCGCCGCCGGGTCCAGGCCCAGCGGTATCATCGCCACTGCATCGGCAATCAGCCGGCTGGCAAAATCACCTGCATCATGTCCGCCCATACCATCTGCCACCAGCCAGATGTCATGTTCCGGAAGCGCCAGAACGGAGTCCTCGTTGACCTTGCGCTTCAGCCCCACATGGGTCTGCGCGGTATAGCGGTATTTGCGCAGCTGGTTCATCATGCGGCCTCAACCCCTGCCCAGACCGGCGCGCCCAGGTCGAAAAGTGCCAATGCTGTTACTCCCGCTGGCAGCCCCCTGCACGCCAGCGTCCGGGGCTCCCCATCCAGCACTGCCGTCCACAGGCTGCAGCCCGCCAGTCGCGGGTCTGATTGCTTCAGCCGCTCCGGGCCTAGCGGCCCAGCCATCACCACGTCCGTTGCCGCTGGCTGAACACCGTCAGGGACTGGCATTGCTGCAAGCCGTTCAGCCAAGCTGTCTTTGGTCATGGTGTCCTCCAATGCATCCAGCGCCAAATCCTCCAGCCCTTCAAACAGCGGTTCGGCGCTTAGATGGCCCAGTGCCGGCGGGCCGGATTTAGGCAGCGCCTCCATCAGGGTCAGCGGAAACCGCCGCCCAACCCGATCGACCGACGGCATCATCACGCCCCAGACGGATGCGGCACCTGCAAGACCCGCCGGCAGCGTGAACCGCCAGATCGGCGCAGTCATGTAATGCGCATCGAAGCCTGCGCCGTAGACCGCTTTGCCATCCAGCATAACCTGCTGCAGCCAGGCGTCCCAGACCCGCACAAAGCCGCCAGGCGTGTTCAGCCGGAAGAAATCCCCGGCTGAAGGCATCTTGCCGAATGCGCCGAACCCCGCCATCACATTGACTTCGGGCAGCTGAATTTCGCCATGGCAGGCAGGGCGAAGGGGTTGATAACGGACCCGGACTGCAACTCGAACAGCGCCAGTCGCCCGCCGACGCGGAAGTTCACCCGCCGCCGGTCAGAGACATTGGTGCGCCGCACCTCCGCCGCATCCAACAGCCGGAACCAGGCCCAGGGCCCGTCCCGCGACAGCACGTTCTCGCTATCCCGTTTTTGCGGCAGTAAAGTCAGCCGTGCCAGACCGACAGAGCCCGGCCAGGTCACCGCCACCGGCGTCGGTGCACCAGAGCGGTGGTTGTAGGCCACCTTGGTGCCGTCGATCTCCAGCAGCACTTCCTTGGCCTTGGGGTCCAGCGCGTTGACGGTGATCTGGAAGTTCACCGCAGGCTGCGCCCCGCCGGCAAAGAAGGCCTCCTTGATCTCTGACGCATATTGCATCTGCTGCAGCACCGCAGGGCTGATGCCCAGATCCACGTCATTGACGCGCTTCCATGTCCAGGGCCGGCTGCGGGTGTCGACGTATTTCAGCAGATGCTCATTGAAGAAACTGTCGATCATCCCGTTCGGGGAGAACAGCTTGGCAAAATCCGCCATCGCCACATCGGCACGTGCCGAGCGGTTGAAGGGATAGCGGTTCGCCAGTGCTTTCTCGCAGAACGGCAGCACCGCCGATTGCCAGCGCGCGTTGATCGAGGCGCGGGTGCCTTCCGACGTGATGCCCGACGATCCGGCCGAAATCTGCGTTGCCCAGCGGGGCAGCGGCCCGCCCATCCGGCTGGCGGTCTGCTGGAACTGCAACAGCGCTTGACCGCTCTGGCCGCCCGTGGCGACGCCAGAGAAGGACATCTTGTTCAGCTCCTGATAGACCAGTTGCAACTGCCCCATCAGATCATCCAGCTGCGAGGGCTGCCCCTCGGGCCGGTTGACCAGGTCATACAGCCACTGGAACCGTTCCTGCACATAGGCCCCCGGCGGCTTGGCCGCCTGACCGGGTGCATTTTCGGCAGAGCCGACCAGCGCCTCCAGCAGAATCTGGCCCTGGATTGACAGGTTCGAACGCGCCTCAATCGCTGCCACGTTCTGGGCACCCGCGGCCAAAGTGCCCGCGTCCAGAACGGATTTATCCTCGTTCAGCCGGGTTTCGTTGCTGACATCCGTCAGGATGTTGACAATGGGCGAGGTCGGCCCGGACAGCACATTGGTGACTTCCACCGCATGCGACAGCGACTCCAGCGGCACAATGTCGATGTCGCCCAGGATCTGGTCATAGCGGCTGATGTAGTCGTTGTAATAAAGATCCAGGACATCGCGGCTGAGCTTCAGCAGAACCGCCTCGTTCTGGGACGCTTCATTGTTATCGCCGAGCACCCAGGCCTCACGGTGGACCCGTTCGGCAACGCTGACCGCCTCCGGCAGGAACACGTTGTGGAAACCGTCAAAGGTAAAGATCCCTTCGATCCCGTCGTTCAGCGGCTTGCCGGAACTGCGCACCAGCACCCGCTTGACCGACGGGCCGCCAACATCGGTGATCCGCCATTTCGGCAGCGCCGTCGCCTGCTGTGAATTCAGGATGCCGTTATAGACCCGTTGGGCCAGGGGCATCTCCGACAGGATGTTCTGTGCCTGCTCGATCAGCGGGCCGTTGAGCGCGATTTCCTCCATCGGCTGCGACAGCAGCGCGGTGAGGTGATCCGTCAGATCAGCGCGCAACTGGTTGCGAGCGATACCGGGATAGGCAATGTTCTCCCAGTCAAGGCGCATCCACTCCTTGACCAGATCGGGGTTCATTGGTCCTTGAAGGCCCAGCATCAGATAGATCTTCAGCGCCTCGTACAGCGTGTCGGGGTTGTTCATATTCCCCTCGATCTGCTGCTCCAGGCGCACCAGCAGCCGCGGCAGCAGACGCCGGTTCAGCGCCCCGCGGTAGGTCTGCGCCGCTTGTGTGCCAATCACCTCGCCCTGATAGAGGCCATAGGTCATGGCCCCGTCAGGCTCCGGATCGGACAACACCGGGTTGCCGGGCATGTCGCGCAAGTTGTTCAGCGCGGCGGCTACCGGCACCAGATCGGTATCGCCGACCGGGCTGGGCGGAAGCTGCGCCGCGGCAGCCTGATAGGCCGCAACCTGGCCTTCAGCCTGAGCAATCAAATCGGTGTTCTTGAGATAAGACCGCACCCACAGCGCCCCCATCGCAATTGCCACCAGCACTGTGGCAGTAATCGCAATCCGGCGGGTCCAGCGGTAGCGGCGCTCAACCTTGTCATCCGCCGACACCAGACCGGCCTCGGGGAACATCACGCTCTCGAACAGGCGGGTCAGGAAGAAACTACGCCCGGTCCCCTGCCCCGAGCCGATCGCCTGGCGCCCGATGCCAAAGGTTTGCGCCATACCCAGCATCAGCCGATCGATCGGCGTGCCTTCCTGGGTGCCAGAGGTGAAATAGACCCCGCGCAGCATCTGGCGCTGCTCATAACGGTTGTCCTGGAACACCTCCATCAGGAACTCGCGCGCAACTGCGCGCATGGAGGCGACCTGCGCCGGGAAGCCCGCAATCAGCGCCCGGCGCTGATGGTCGGTCTCGGTCTGCATCTTCTCCAGCAGCTGCGCGTTGATCTGCCCCAGCAGCAGGCCGAATTCCTCGTCAAACCCGGCAATTGGCGGCTGTTCTTTCTTGCCCTTGGGCAAGGGCAGCGTGAAGCCCCAGACCTGCTCGCGGTCCTCCTTGCCTAAAGAGTCATGGAACTCCTGGAAGCCGGCAATCAGGTCGGCCTTGGTGAACAGCACATAGACCGGGAAGCGCACGCCCAGTTTCTCGCGCAGCTCCGCCAGCCGGCGGCGCACGGCGGCGGCGTGGCTTTTCTGGGTGATCTCATCCTGCAGCGACAGGTCTGACAGCGAGATCGCGATGATCGCACCGTTGATCGGCTGCCGCTTGCGGTATTTCTTCAACAGCCCGAGGAAGCCAAGCCAGGCCGCATTATCCGCCTCGGCATCGCTTTCCTGCGTGGTATAGCGCCCGGCGGTGTCGATCAGCACCGCCTCATTGGTGAACCACCAATCGCAGTTACGGGTGCCGCCGACGCCGCCGATGGCGGCCTTGCCCATCTTCTCAGCCAGCGGGAACTGCAGGCCTGAGTTCACAATGGCAGTGGTTTTACCGGCACCCGGCGGGCCGATCATGATGTACCACGGCAAGTCGTTCAGGTGCCGCCGCCCGCCCTTGGACTTGCGCAGCTCCTTCATCGCGTCCTTGAACTTGCCGCGCAGCTCGCCGATTTCCTCGGACAAGACATCATCTTCCGAGGTATCAACGGCCTCCGCCATCTCCTCGGTCATCTCCTTGTCCTTGCGGCGGCGGCGCCAGAAGATGATGCCGATGATGATGAAATACAGCAGGAAGATCACCCCGATGGTGATCAGCCGCGCCATCACGCCGTCAAACGGCCGCCAGTCATCGCTGCCGATGAAAGGTGCAAAATACCACACACAGGCCGACAGCACCGCGGCCAGGATCAGCAGGATGGTGTAGATCGACCGGAACAGGGGAAAGATATAACGGCGGATCATCCTTGAACCTCCTGAACCAGCAGAATTTCAATCCTGCGGTTCTTGGCCCGCCCGGCGCGGGTGCTGTTGTCTGCTATCGGTTCCTTGTCAGCACGGCCCTCGGCCGACAGCCGGTCCGGGTCTGTCATGACCTTGGCCATGCCTGCCATCACCGACTTTGCCCGTGCCAGCGACAGCGCCATGTTGGACGGGAACCGCGAGGAACGGATCGGCACGTTGTCGGAATGCCCTGCCACGATGATCTTGCCCTTTTCGTCATTCAGCGCTTCGGCCACCCTGTTCACGGGATTACGGAACGCCTTGCTCAGCTGGTCCGAGCCGGAACCGAACATGCCGGAGCCGGTTAGCCGGATGATGAGCGTGTTGCCCTTCTGGAAGACCTGCACGATGCCTTCCTTGATCTCAGGTTCCAGAAAACCGGACACCTTGGCGACCTGTTCTTCGGTCGTCGGCGCCAGCGGCGGCGGCGGTGGCGGCGGCGCGCGCCGTTCCAGCTCTGCCTTGGGGCCGGAATCCACGATCGTCAGCTGCCCGACCACATTTTCGGTCTGGTTCGACAGCATCCAGCTTAGCCCTAAGAACTGCAGTGCCAGGATGGCCAGGGTCGCGGCCATGGTGATCCACACCAACCGCCAGACCGACAGCGCCTTGAACGGCTTGACGATGCCTTCCCAGTGCGGCGACAGATCGCGCTCTACCGGGCCCCTCTGGTTGCGGATGATCCGGGCCAGCGCACCGCGGATCTGCAGATGTTTTTCCGAACCGCCCTGCTCCACCCGCAGGCGCCCCTCGAAGCCCAGTGACAGGCACATATAGAGAAACTCGAGCATGTCGATGTTGGCACCAGGCTCCTTCTCCAACCGCGCCAAAAGGTCATAAAACCGGTCGCCGCCGACAACCTCGCGGTGGAAGGTTGCCACCATCGACTGCAGCCCCCAGGCGGACTGCCCGCCCCAAGGAGTATTCAGCACCACGTCGTCCAGCGTCGCGCACAGCGCATAGCGCGCAACCTTCACGGTCTGCGCCGCAATGCCCGCCTGCAGGGCGCGGTTCTCAAACGCGCGCACCTCGGCCACCACGTTCTTGCGCAAGCCATCCGGGTCCATGTGCTGGGCACGGTTGCGGATACGGGAAATCAGCGCAAACAGGGTTGAGGCGCAGGCCGTCAGCTGGTTCATCCCCGTCAGCGCCATCTTCGGCGCCTTAGCCCCGCCCGCGGCAGCCTGCGGTTTTGGGGCTGCCGCCTGCGGGACGCCATAGGCATCCAGATCCGGCTCCGCTGGCTGCTCAGGCACTGGCTGGGTCTGCTGCGGCACCTCCGGCTGCTGCATCGGCGTGGCCGTGCGCCGCCCGCCCGGGTTCGGCTTGATCACCGTCTTGTCGGTATCCCCCGGTTCAGCAAAGGGATCGTCATAATCAGCCATTTCAGCGCCTTCCCTTATGCATTACGGATCGCCCAAAGCTCCATCTTGAGCCCCGGATACTGTCCCGACACATGCACCGCGATACCGCCCGAGGTGGTCATCTTGCGCCAATAGGGGCTGTCCGCATCCATCTCGAAATAGACCACGCCGGAATGATAGGGGATCTGCCGCGGCGCCACCGGCAAGGGGCGCAGGGTGATCCCCGGCAGGGCCGAGTTCACCAGCTGGCGGATTTCCTCGACGGGTCCGATCTTGGCCTGGCCGGAGAAATGCTTGCGCACGTCCTCGGCCGGGATGTCGGCACTGACCGCCAGTACAAAGCCTGCGTTGCCCAACAGCTTGCGGTCGGCGATGACCCCCACCGAGATGCCGTATTTGCGCGCTTCCAGCTTGATCGGAATTGCGGTCTGCTCCAGCACAGAGCTCAGATACTGGCGCAGCACCCGGATCACCGGCGCAAAGCACTCGACCAGATTGTCGTGGGTATAGGGCGGAAATTCCGGCGCCTGTTTTTCCGTCGACATGAACACCGACAGCTCGCCCGCCATGCCTGCGCAGGTGGTGAACAGCCGTTCCGGGTGCAGGTTCTCGATGTTGCGCAGGTGGCGCACCTGCGGCAGCATCCGGTTCACCACTGCCAGCAGCATGAAATCCGACACATCCGCCACACCGCGGGCGCCGCCCGCCTCTGACAGGCGGCCCGCCAGCGCCTCCATCCGGTGCGCCAGAAGCCCCTCCAGCTCACGCAGGAAACCGCTGAGCGCCTGCGACGCCCTGATGTCCAGACAAGACGGGATGAATGCCTGATCCAGCACGATCTCCTTGTCGGGGCGCACCTCGATGATGCGCGCCACCGGGACCGCCAGCAGATCAGCCAGATCATCCACCTCCAGCGCGAACTGCAGGCGCATCTTGCCCACGTCCAGCTCCACCGGCTTGCGCTCGGTCGAGGTCACATCGGTCACTTCAACTTTGTCGGGGCGCAGGCGGCTGGCCGAACGTTCGGCGCCGCTCAGATCCACTTCGGTCGCCCCCTGCCGGCGCTGCGGCACGGTCAGGTAGACAATGCAGTCCTTGACGGTGGTCGGCACTTCCATCGCCGGCGGATGCGGGTCCGCCATCGGCACCCGGAACACGGTGCCGTCATGGGTCAGCCCCTCGCAGGACTTCACCGCGAACTGGCCGATCTTCAGCGCCTCATGGTCGATTTCCAGCCCGTTCACGCCCCAGGCATAGGGGCTCAGCCGCCGCGCCAGTCCGCTGACCAGCGCCTCATTGTAGCGGTCGGACTGCTGGAAATGGTGCGGCTGCAGAAACAGCCCCTCCGTCCAAAGTACCTTGCTGTCCCAGGACACCGGGATCTCCTCTTACTTGCGGGCACACGCGCAGGGCGCGGTGCCGGTCATTCCTTCAGCCTGTCCAGCTGGTCCTTGTAGGCCCGCGCAAATTCGCGGCTGAACAGGTCGTGAAAATCATTCTCAGCCTGGTCGGAAATCTCCGCATAAAGCTGCTCGTATACATCCCAGTACCGCGCCTTCTTGCCGCGCAAGAGGCCGGTAAAGCCGCCCTTGTCCTCGATCTGCGCTTCCAGCGCCTTGGGGTCGAGCCGCTTCAGCACGCCTTTCAGCGCTGCCTCCATGCCGGTGACCATCGCTACTTCATGCGCCTTGATATCCCGCAGCGCCTCTTCGGCGGCAGTCTCAGGCGACAGGTAGCCCTTGGTCGCCGGGCGCACCATCGCCTCGATGGCCTGCTCCGGCGTGATCGAGAATTTCAGCGGGTTGTTTCCGCCGGCAGAAATCATCGTCTGCTCAATGCGGAACTCGGATTTGATTGAGGTCCGCGTCATCAGGATTTCACGCAGGCCCGTGACCAGCGTCTTCATCACCCGGCCCATCCGCGCCATGGTGCTGGCGTGCTCCGCCGGATCGAGGCCGACGTCTGCGCCGACCCCTTTTAGAAACGCTTCTACCGCTTCCTGTGCCTCTTGCGAAGGCGCAGCGGCAGGCGCGATTGTCTTCTCTGCTGTGTCCTGCTGCGGCGGGATCTCCTGCGGCGGCGCGGGCGGTGCTTCTTGCGGCGGGGCCGTGGGCGGGACCTCGGTTGGCGGCTGCGGCACCTCGCGCGGGGGCTGTGCAGGCTGAGGGTCCGGCTGGGGAACCGGATTTTCCGGCTCGCCGATGCCGGACAGGAAATCATCATCCCAATCGTCGGGGATCAGGCTGGACTGCGACGCGGGTGCTGAAAACCCGTCCGAGGCGGTCGGATTGTGATTGGGCAGGCTCGCCCCCTCCCCTTCGCGCCCGCCGCTGGCCTTCTGGAAGAATGGATCCTCGTCCTCACCCAAGGGCGGCAAAAGCTCGTCGATCGGGTCCACCGGGGTGAACTGCGCAGGCCCCTTCGGCCCTTCGCCCAGCAAGTCATCCAGGAAATCGCCGCCCGGACCCGCATCCTCAAGCAGCTGCAAGGGGTCAGGCGCATTGGCCGCATTCCCGTGCGAGGCTGCCCCTTGCGCCGCGGGTGCCGCGATCATGTCGCCGACATCGGCCAGGTCATCGCGGATTTCCACCACCAGCTCATAATTGCCGACGCACAGCACATCGCCGTTGTTCAGCGGCGTCGGGGTGCGGCCCAGCGGGATCTTCGAATAGTTCAGAAAGGTGCCGTTGGAGCTAAGGTCGACCACCACCACATTGCCATTGTGATCCTCGATCACACAGTGATTGCGCGACAGCATCTGGTCCGGGTCCGGCAGCACCAAGTCACAGCTGGCACCGCGCCCCACCGTCAGGCTCGGCCCCCGCATCGGAACAGGGGCCGCATCGCCGGGCATCGCGCCCGAGCTCTGGAATTTCAGTGTCACTCCCATGCCTGGGCTTATCCTCCCACCAGAACGGTGACTTCACCCTTGGCAACCATGCCGCCGCAGGCGGTGCTGTCCAAGATGCGCGCGGCCGGCAGGTTGTTGATCAGCACCGTTGCCGACCCCTTGATGATCGGGTGCGGTGATGGCGCTGCGGTGCACATGTCGGTAAGCCGCGCGGCCGGCAGATTGGCCACCAGCACAGTCACCGCGCAAGGCGGCAGAATCGGTGTCGGCACCGGCAGCACCGGCGGCGGCGGGGTGGAGGGCAGCATGCAGGCATGCAGATCCGTCACCCGGGCCTGTGGCATTCCCATCTGTTCATCCTCCCTTTCAGTCCTGCGCGGCGTGCAGCGGGACCTCGATCACCTGCCCTTTGCCGCCGCGCGCAATATCCAGCGCCCGCTCTATTAGAACGGCGCCGTGTTCTTCAAACTTATCAGACAATTGACCCAAGGCCACCATATTCATGGCAAAGGCAGCCGCCTCAGAGGCCCCTGCCGGGGCAGGATATTGATTCAATTCTCCGGGTCCCAGCGTTCCGGCCGCATAGAGCACCGCCAGCGCGCAATTCACTGTGTCATCATCCACATAGGCATGATCCAGGGTGATCCGCGCCTTGTCGCGGTTCTCTTCCGTGGGATCGAACACCCAGGCCTCCGACGCGGTCAGCGAGGCAGGGTCCTTGTCGGAGCGCGGCCCGATGTAATCGCGCGCTGCCAGGCAGGCCCACCACACCCGCTCCCGCGGGGGCAGCAGCACCGCCAGCGTGCGCAAGAGATCGACCAATGCGCCCTTGCGCTCCAGCTCTTCCAGCACAACCCCCGCCAGCGCCGTAGGCGGCGCCTCCAGCGGGGTCTTCAGGATGACATTTGCCCGCGACAGCAGCTTGGCCACCGGGTCAGCAGGCATTTTCACCAGCTTTTCAAATCTTGCCGACATCTGCACCCGCCTAGTTGATCATCGTGAGGCCGCCCTTCAGGGTCAGCATGGCCTCGCCTTTGACGGTGGTCATCGGCGCTTTTGCCTCAACCATACCGGTGCCTTCGATCTTGATCATCGGCCCTTTGATGGAAACGCCGGAGTTATCGATCTTCACTTCGGAAGCACCCACGGTCAGCTTGATCTCCTGTCCTGCGCTCATCGCGATCTTGCCCGCGGTCACATCCACTGTCAGATTGCCCAGCGACACGGTTTCCGAATGGTTCCCCTTGGCGATGGTCTCGGTCAGATTGCCGGTATCCACATCCAGGGTCATGTTGCCGGTCTGGATGGTCTCGGACTTGTCGCCGGTCTCAACGACTTCAGTCCGGTCGCCCTGGTGCACGGTTTCAGTCATATGCTGCTGGACCGTGAACACATAGCTCTTCTCATCCGCAGAGGTCACTTCGGGGTCGGGCGCATCCAGCCCCACCGTCACCGTTGAGCGGTCCTTGACCAGCATCTGGTGATCCTTCTCGGCCTGCACCCGCATCAGTTCGCTGTCTTTCTTGTCGTCGAACATCAGCTCGTTATAGCCGCCCCCGCCCTTTGACGAATTGGTCTTAATCCCCAGCTGGGTCTGATCAGCGGGGTAGGTATAGGGCGGCATCGTTTCGGCATTGTAAAGCATGCCGGTGCAGATCGGCCGGTCAGGGTTGCCGTCCTCGAACTGGATCACAACCTCCTGCCCCATCCGCGGAACGGCCACCATGCCCCAATTCTTGCCGGACCAAGGGGTCATCACCCGAACAAAGCACGAGGATGTTTCGTTTTTCTTGCCCTCGCGGTCCCAATGGAACTGAATCTTGATGCGGCCATGCTCGTCGGTCCAGATTTCCTCGCCGCTCTGGCCCACAACGGTGGCCGTCTGCAGACCCTGCACCTCAGGCCAGGGTGTCACCAGCGGCGCCCGGAACTGATCGGCTTTCAGGATCGCACCAAAGGTGGAGGCATAGACATCATGCTCCATCTCCTCCGGCACTTCCATGTTCCTCGGCTTCAGGTCGCGGCGCATCGCGCCTTTGGTCGCAACTTCCTTCTTCTTCTGGCTTTCCCGCTCGCCATAGTCCCAAGCCACCTTGATGTGATGCTCCGCATCAATCACCAGGTATTCCTTGTTGTTTTCGCTCACCGGGTGCTCTTTCATGGTAAAGGTGCAGCCCGTGACCAAAGTCGGCACGCTGGAGGCTCCGCGCCAGCGGATGTGCTTGATGGCCTCGGCCTCCATTTGCACCCGCGCCAGCTTGTTGCCCAGGCCGGAATTCTTCCGGTAATGCCCCTGGTAGTCGTAGACCTCGTAACTCTTGTAGGAATGCTGGCCCTTCTGGATAGACGATGTGGCCTTGAGATCCGCTGACGGCGTCAGGAAGTCAAAATCGTTCAGCGTAACCTTGCCGCGGGTCACGCGCTCATCCTTGGTCCACTCGGAAATATGCTCTTCGCGCCGCCTGTCGCTGTCATCGCGGGCGTGAAATTCAACGGTTGATCCGCCGCTGATCGGAGAATGGCCGCTGACCCCGTCGCACAGAATAAGCTTCTCGCGCGAGGTCTCCCCGACCGGGCTCTCAAAGTAGTAGTAGATCCCCTCTTCCTCCATCAGGCGGCACAGGAAATCAAAGTCGCTCTCGCGGTACTGCAGGCAATATTCCCGCTTTTCATAGCTGTCGCTCAGCTTGTCGGTAAAATCGCTGAACCCGTATTCGCCGAACAGCTGCTTGATGATCTCGACCGTGCTCTTGTCCTGGTACACCCGCAAATCGCAGGTCCGCGTCAGCATCCAGAACCAGGGGCGCACCTCGGCCACGAACATCTCGTACCCATTGCGGAACCCCAGATGCTCAACCGAAACGCAGATGCCGTTGAACTGATGCTCCGTCTGCTGGCGCATCACATGCACGTTCATCTGCTTGCCGACCAGGTCTTCCAGCTTGGGCTGGGCCTTGGTCGCAGCAAACTCGATCGTTGTCTCGGTGAGCTTGCTAAGCCCTTCGCGCACAATCGCCCGGCTCATCATCAGGCCGTCGGTGGAATATGTCCCCGACATCCAGGCGAGGTCATTTTCATGGCCCTTGCTTACAACCATGTCTCCTCCTTTCCGTGACGGGAACGGAGCCGGTAATCGCCGGCAGTGTTCTCAAACATTCGCATCACAAATCATCCAAAAGCGCGGCGAGGTCCGCATCCATTTCGTCATCATCATCCCCACCGTCGTCATCATCGTCATCCCCAAACGACGACAACAAGTCATCCAGATCCCCGAGGCCATCGTCATCCCCGTCATCGCCTCCGATATCAAGATCATCCAGGCCGAGATCGTCCTCATCGTCTCCGCCCAAATCCAAATCAAGATCCAGGTCTTCGTCTTCATCACCGCCGCTATCCGCAGGCGGTTTGGGCTTCGGCAGCCCGCGCGGATCCGGCGGCGAGGGCTCCGGCGCCGGCAATCCGGTCCAGGGCCCCAGAATCTCGCCGCCCTTCAGAGAGTTGAACGAGGTCAGCCGCACCTCGTCCCGTCCCTTGACCGCGCTCACCGCCATGAACCCGCGTTCCTGCGCCAATGCGATCTTGTCCAGATCGATATTGCGCTCGGTGCAGGGCAGCGCCACCTGGTCGCCGAACTTGTCGTTCACATAATGATAGGGCATCCCTCCCAGAGACATAATTTTACCCAGCTGCAGCGACGGCCCGTGTTCCGTGAACGACCGCCCCAGCAGGATCGCCACCAGCACCACCGGATTGGCCCAAAGCATACCCTTCAGGCCTTCCGTTTCGGTAAACTCCTCGAAATCAAACTCATAGCAGGGATCGGTTTTTTCGCCATAGGGCCGGCGCAGCAGGAACCGCGGGCTGGCCAACCCCAGATGGCCTGCCTCCGCCATCCCCTGTAGCGTGTTCCAGGCATCGGCCACCAGCTTGGGACGCTCCGCCTTGGGCGTTTTCAGGAACTCCGGCGAAATGGAGGCAAAGAAAGGCGCGTCCACATGCGCCGCCACCCGCGCGATCCGGCCCAGCAATTCGGCATGCGGAGGGGTTTCCTCGAATTGGTACATCCCGATCAGCGCCGAATAGCCGCCGCGCCCGTTCTCCTCGTCCAGGGGTTCCTCGGTCAACAGCCGCACGAAACCGGTCTTGGACAAGTCGTCTTCGGCGGCCAGATCCGCCGCCAGCTCCTCTGCCGAGATGTCATAGAGCATCACATCCAGCGTATCGTCCGCTTCAATCGACCGCGCCATCAGATCCAGCGAGCGCCACTGCGCCTCGACCGACTGGAACTCCGGGTGATGCAGCACCAGCCGCATCGCATCTGACAGCGCCTCATCCACTGCCTTCTGCATCGCCGTGACATCAGGGTCCGGCAGCGCCCGGATATGCGGCCCCACAACGCGCGCCAGCAAATCCTCCACCGGCGAGGCCTCGCGCAGCGTGTTGCCAGTGTCGCCGATCAGTTGCTGGAAGGCGCTCAGCCGCTTGTCAGCCGGCACCGAATTCCCGGCCGAGGTCCGTTTCGGCGCCCGTGCTTTGGTGCCGAATTTCTCTGCCCAGGCTTTCAGCGTCTTGGCTGCATGATCCGCCGTTGCGCCGCTTTGCAATTGCTTGCGCAGGCCAACCAGCTCGGAAAACAGCTCCACGTTTTCATACAGCTCATCCGGGTGCAGCCCGTCCAGGTCCTCCAGCTTGACCGCAATGCCCGCACCGTCCTTGCCGATCGGCAGCACCAGTTCGGTGGCGAAGCTCTCGATCACGTCCTCAACCGTATCCGGATCCAGCAGCACCGCCTTGCGCGCTGCCAGCGCATCGCCAGTTTCGATAATCCCCTTGGCCGCGCGGCCTGAGAAGTCGCCCAGGATCGCCATCCGGAACCGCTTGCGCTCAAGCTTCTGCGCAGCCGGCCGCTCCGCGCTCATGGTGCCATAGGCAAACTCCGGCTCGTCCGAAACCTCTGCCGCCGCAGCCGGTTCATCGCCGCCCTCGTCCAGATCCCCCAGAAGCGCATCCAGATCATCGCCGCCGGCCTCGGCGGTGTCCTCGTCGTCACCGCCTAAATCGCCAAGCAGATCATCCAGGTCCATATCCCCGTCGTCACCGCCCATCAGGCTGTCAAGATCCGCATCTGCGTCCCCCAGACCGCCCAGCAGCGCATCGAGGTCGTCTTCGGCGCTGTCCGCGTCCTCTGCCTCTTCGGCTTCCGCTTCCTCGCCAAGCCCCGCCAGCAGACCGTCCAGATCGCCGTCGTCTTCCTCATCGCTGCCAAGATCGCCCAGCAGGTCATCCAGGCTGGCGTCCCCGCCGGCCTCGTCCTCATCCAGACCGCCAAGCAGCGCGTCCAGGCCATCCTCACCGGCGTCCGCGCTGCTATCCGTTTCCTCCGGGGCACTCTCTTCCGGCTCGTCCAAACCGCCCAGCAAGGCGTCCAGATCATCCTCAGCCCCAGCAGAGTCCTCATCGCCAGCCAAAAGCGCATCAAGATCAGAATTGTCTGTGTCTTCCTCTTCAGCCGCATCCAAACTGCCCAGAAGATCATCCAACCCGTCTTCGCCGTCAGCGGCCTCAGTTGCGGTCTCTTCCTCCGCACCGCTCATAAGCGCATCAAGTTCGTCCGCGGCATCGTCCTCGCCGCCCAGGTCTCCCAACAGGCTGTCCAGATCACTGTCTTCAGCGGTGTCTTCCGCCTCATCGCCATCCGCCAGCAAGGCCTCCAAACCGGCCCCGCCGCTTTCAGCATCCTCTTCAATGCCAGCGTCCGCGAGGCCTGCCAGCACATCATCAGCGCCATCCTCCGCGGCCTCTTCCGGTTCATCACTGCCAAGATCCGCAAGCAGATCGTCCAGACCGCCATCGTCTGCTTCAGCGTCTTCAGGAGCCTCCAGCGTATCCAGCGCAGCGCTCAGATCCTCTTCGCCGGCGTCGTCCTCCGGTTCCTCAAGACCGCCCAGGATGTCATCCAGATCAGTGCCAGCATTAGTGTCTTCCTCAGGCGCGCCTTCTGCCAGCCCGGCCAGGATATCCCCGGCATCCTCCGCCTCTCCGGCTTCGTCGGGCGCATCAAGGCTGTCCAGAACGGCGCCCAGGTCGTCACCTTCCGCGTCATCCTCTTCAGGCTCAGCGTCAAGCAGACCGTCCAGAATATCATCGGAGCCGTCATCTTCCGCATCTTCGATCTCAACTGCGGCGAGGCTTTCCAGCGCATCTTCGGTATCGCTGGCGGTTTCGTCCTCCCCGGGCGCCTCCTCCAGCAGCCCGTCAAGCACGTCGTCCAGTCCGGCGTCCTCTTCGTCATCGGACACAACCACGTCCGCCAGGCTCTCCAGGGCCGCAGCCGCTTTTTCGCCGCTGTCTTCCTCTGCCAGGTCCGTATCTGCAAGCCCGGTCAGAACATCGGAAATATCGTCCTCTTCGTCTTCAGCAACATCCACCGCAGCCAGGCTTTCCAAAGCCGCACCAGAGTCATCCTCCTCCTCAGCCGCGTCCGGTTCCAGATCTGCCAGCCCCTCCAGAATGTCCGAATGGTCCTCATCTTCAGTCTCAGCCACCTCTGCGGCTGCAAGGCTCTCCAGCGCGGCGCCCGCAGCATCATCGGCCTCATCCTCCACCTCGATCGCGGCCAGCTCATCCAGAACCGAGGCATGGTCCTCTTCCTCGTCAGCGTCCGGCACATCCGCAGCCGCAAGGCTCTCCAAAGCTGCGCCCGCAGTGTCTTCTTCCGCGTCATCGCCGGTCTCCAAAGCGGCAAGGCTTTCGAGCGCATCCTCCGCTGCGGTGTCTTCATCCTCTTCCACCGCTGCATCTGCCAACGCATCCAGAACGCCGGAATGGTCTTCTTCGCCATCCTCCGCAATCTCGACAGAGGCGAGGCTCTCCAGCGCATCATCAGCCGCCGTATCGGCTTCTTCCGGCACATCCAGATCCGCCAGCGCATCCAGCACACCAGCGTGATCCTCTTCTTCCGCGTCAGTCACTTCAACGGACGCCAGGCTTTCCAGCGCCGCTCCCGCGGTATCTTCTTCGGCCGCCTCCTCCACATCCTGCGCCGCCAGCCCGGCCAGCACATCGCCAGAGGTGTCCTCGTCCTCTTCGGGGAGGTCCGCCTGCGCCAGCCCTTCGAGGACAGAATCCGTCTGATCGTCCTCAACAGTCTCCGGAACCTCAGCCGCGGCCAGCGACGCCAGGGCATCTGCGGCTTCATCCGGCTGGTCTGTGTCCTCAGGCGCCGCCGCGCTCAAACCGGCCAGCACGTCCGCTGACGTGTCTTCCGGCTCCGCAGCTTCCGGCGCGGCGTCGCGCAGCGCATCCAGAACCCCGCCGGATGTGTCCTCAGGCGCGGTACCTTCCGGCGCTTGCGCGGCAAGGCCGGCCAGCACGTCACCCGTGGTGTCCGCCTCTTCCTCCGGCAGTTCCAGATTGCGCAGGCTGTCCAGCGCCGCGGCACTCTCTGCATCCGCGGCGGGTGCAGACACCGCCGCCAGCAGCGACGGGTCGTTCAGGATCGTCTCGATCAGCGTCTCGGCCCCGGTTTTGCCGTCCATATAGGCCATCAGGTTCTGCAGCTGGGTGCGCGCCTCCAGCAGCGGGCGCAGCGCATCCACCTTGGCGGCAATCGCACCGGGCGCGAAATCCGCCATGCTCTCAAACGTCAGATCCACCGCCAGGTTGCCCTCGCCGGTCAGCGTGTTGGGCACGGTGAAGGCCGCGCGCGGCGCCAGGCCCTTCATCCGCTCATCAAAATTATCAACGTCGATCTCTAGGAACTTGCGGTCCGCCACCGCGGGCTGCTCTACCGTGGACTTGCCCACCAGATCGCTCATCACCCCCATGACAAAAGGCAGCTGCACCTTCTTCTCGGCGCCATAGAGCTCCACGTCATATTCAATCTGGACCCTGGGCGCCCGGTTCCGGGCGATGAATTTCTGCGAGCTGTCAGCCATTGCCCTGCCCTTTCAGGTCGGCAATCTCCGCCCGCAAGCTTTTGATCTCCTCATGCAGCTCCATCACATGCGCATCGACCACGTCGGTCTCCGACTTCACCAGATCGCGCAGTTTCTCGAACTCCGCCTCCGCATCCGCTTCCACTGCCGACTGCATGGTGTTGACCAAAAGGCCTATGAACAGGTTCAGCACCGAAAACGCGGTGATCACGATGAACGGCACAAAGAACGACCAGGCGAAGGGGAACTCCTCCATCACCGGGCGCACGATGCCCATCGACCAGCTTTCCAGTGTCATGATCTGGAACAGCGAATAGAGCGACCGGCCCAGCGTGCCGAACCATTCGTCAAATGCAGCGCCGTACATCATCGTCGCCATCACCCCGAAGACGTAGAACACGATGGAGATCATAACAATCACCGCGCCCATGCCCGGCAAGGCATCCAGCAGTGCCTGCACAACCGCCCGCATCTGCGGAATGACCGACAAGAGCCGCAGCGCCCGCACCACCCGCAGGCCGCGCAGCGCCGACAGGCCCTGGCTGTCCGGGAACAGGCCGAAGGAGACGACGACAAGGTCAAAGATATTCCAGGCCGAGGAAAAGAACCGCCAGCCGTAGGCAAACAGCTTCAGCGCCAGCTCCAGCACAAAGATTGCCAGTACGGTGGTGTCGATCACATCCAGCAGCCCGCCCGCATGCGCCCGCACCGCAGCAGAGGTGCCGAGGCCCAGCGTGATGGCGTTAAAGATGATGATGCCCAGAATGGCATTGGTCACCGACCTGCGCTCGACAAATTCGCGGGCCTTGTCCCGAAGCGTCTCTGCGGATTGCGCGCTGCTGTCCAAGGTACTTCTCCACCGGTCTTTCAGTTGTCCGGGCGCAGAATGCGCCCGGTGGTCTTTTTCAGTTTCAGGCCGCGTCGAACACAGTCCCGTCCAGCACCTTGCTGGTGATTTTGTCATAGGCGTAGCCACCCACCGCGCCGCCCACACCCAGGGCCAGATCCTTGGCGCCGGTGGCAATCGAGTTGCCGTCGATCGGCGACAGTGCCAGAGCTGCAAATTTCAGCCCTTCGCGGAACACCTTCAGCGCCTTGGGGTCTTTGATCGTCAGCGCCTTCACCCGCTTCATCAAGTCCTTGATGTTGTTGGCCCAGCCGCGGGCATCGGCATACATGATCTGGATCTTGTCGATCGCGTTCTGCACCTCGGCATAGTTTTTCGCCAACGCCGTATCCAGCGCCTTGCTGATCATCACCAGCTGCGTCTTCTTATCCTTGACCGGATGCTTCTTCAGCTTCTTGCCAACCTCGGCCAGAAACTCCTTCTTCAGCTTTTCCTGCTGCTTCAGGATCTTGTTCAGGTTCTTCGACAGGTCATGCATCTTGACGACCATCTGGGCGTACTTGGCCTTCAGCGTATCCGCCGCATCCTCGACCGTCTTGACCGACGGCTGCGAGATGCCAAGAAACTCCTGGAACACCGCCGCCGACACCTCGTTGGTGGCATTCAGCGCCTTGTTGGAGGCCGCCTTCTCGACCACCGCCAGGTTCTTCACCAGGATGGTCTTGGACTGGTCGATATTGATCGCCAGTTTGCCAATGTCCTTGGCCAGCGTAACACCGGACTTGATCAGCCCGATGATGCCAAAGGCCGCGCCCGCGCCGCCAGAAAACGGCGAGGTTGCCATTGCCGCGATGCTCACCGCCAGCCCGGCCAAAGTGCCGGCAATTGACACCCCCACCTTGATCTTAAACTTGGACCATTCCTTCTTTTTCTTCTGCAGATTGGTCCAGGCCTTCTGAGCCGCCAGCTCCGCCGCCTTCTCGCCGACCTTGATGTCATTCTTGATGGCGTCGTTCAGCCCTTTCAGCTGCTTTTCCATCGTCTTCTTGTCGGCGCCCTTGTTGGCCATCTCGACAAAGGCCTTGTCGAACACCTTGCACTTCTTCTCAATGGTGTCGCGGGTCTGCTCAAAGACCTCGCTGGCACCGGCATGGAACTCCTGCTGCAGAAGCGGGTCTTTCTCGACCCCCTTCTCCATTTTCTTATCGAGCTCGACCACAACCTTGAAGGACAGCTTGGGCGGCTTGACCATCTCCAGCCCAGACGCGCCGACATCGACGTTCTTCATGTCCATAACAACATGTTTAACCATAGGAACTCCTTCCCCACTTGTTACCAAATTGTGTGATCATTCGAATGCGTAGGTGAACTCTCCGTCCTTGACATCGATGGCGACTTTCTCGACCTCCGCACCCTCCATCAGGCGGCGCAGGAACTCGTTGGAAATCTCCGGCAGCATGGTGTTGGTGACAATCGCGTCGATCATCCGCCCGCCGCTGTCCAGCTCCTGGCAGCGGTTGACGATCTCTTCGACCACCGCATCGGTGTATTCGAACGGCACCCCATGCGCCTCCTGCACCCGTTTCTGGATGCGGCCCAGCTGCAGCTTGGTGATCTCGCCGATCATCTCCGGGCTGAGCGGGTAATAGGGGATCGCCACCAGACGCCCCAGCAGCGCTGGCGGGAACACCTTCAAGAGCGGATCGCGCAGCGCTTTCGCCATGCCCTCCGGGTCCGGCATCAGGTCCGGGTCGGAACACAGATCCATGATCGTCTCAGTACCGACGTTGGAGGTCAGCAGGATCAGCGTGTTCTTGAAGTCGATGATGCGGCCTTCGCCGTCTTCCATGACGCCCTTGTCGAACACCTGGAAAAAGATCTCATGCACATCGGGGTGCGCTTTCTCGACCTCGTCCAGCAGCACTACGGAATAGGGCTTGCGCCGCACCGCCTCGGTCAGCACCCCGCCCTCGCCGTAACCGACATAGCCGGGAGGTGCGCCTTTCAGCGAGCTGACAGTATGGGCCTCCTGATACTCCGACATGTTGATGGTGATGACATTCTGCTCACCACCATACAGCACCTCGGCCAGCGCCAGCGCGGTTTCGGTCTTACCCACACCAGAGGTACCGGCCAGCATGAACACGCCAATCGGCTTGTTCGGATTATCAAGTCCTGCGCGGCTGGTCTGGATCCGCTTGGCGATCATCTTCATCGCGTGATCCTGGCCGATCACCCGCTGCGCCAGCCGCTCTTCCAGGTTCAGGATGGTCTCGATCTCGTCCTTGACCATGCGGCCCACCGGGATGCCGGTCCAGTCGCCGACAACCGAGGCCACCGCCTGATGGTCGACAATCGGCAGGATCAGCGCAGAGTCGCCCTGCAGCGTTTCCAGCTCCGCGTTCTTATCCTTCAGCTCCTGCATCAGCTTGGCGCGCTCTTCATCCGACAGCGGGCTATCGGCAGCGCCCTCCGCAGCGTCGTCCCCAGCATCCGGGGCAGCATCCACGGGCGCGGCCCCCTCCCGGAGCTTGGCGCGCAGCTCCAGAATGCCCTCGACCACCGCCTTTTCCTTGTCCCAGCGCTCGGTCAGCCCGGCCAGCCGTTCCTCTTCGGCAGCCTTGGCTGCTTCCACCGCCTCGCGCCGGTCGGCGACCTCATAGCCCGCGGTCTCGTCGCGGCCGATGATCTCCAGCTCGGTGGTCAGCGCCTCGATCCGGCGCTGGCTGTCATCCACCTCGGCCGGCACCGCGTGCTGGCTGACCGCCACCCGCGCACAGGCCGTGTCCAGCAGGCTCACCGACTTATCCGGCAGCTGCCGCGCCGGGATATAGCGCGCCGACAGGCTGACGGCGGCCTCGATCCCCTCGTCCAGCACCTGCACCCGGTGGTGGTTCTCCAGCATTGAGGCAATGCCGCGCATCATCAGGATCGCCTTCGGGATACCGGGTTCCTCAACCTTGACCACCTGGAAGCGGCGGGTCAGCGCCGGGTCTTTCTCGATGTATTTCTTATACTCGGCCCAGGTGGTGGCACCGATGGTGCGCAGGGTGCCGCGCGCCAGCGCCGGTTTCAGCAGGTTCGCGGCATCGCCGGTGCCTGCCGCGCCGCCTGCGCCGACCAGCGTGTGCGTTTCATCCACAAACATCACAATCGGCGTCGGGCTTGCCTGCACTTCGTCGATCACCTGGCGCAGGCGGTTTTCAAACTCGCCCTTCATACTGGCACCCGCCTGCAAGAGGCCCACGTCCAGCACCAAGAGCCGCACATCCTTCAGCGCCGGCGGCACGTCACCGCGGGCGATCCGCAGCGCAAAGCCCTCGACCACAGCCGTTTTACCCACGCCCGCCTCACCGGTCAGGATCGGGTTGTTCTGGCGCCGCCGCATCAGGATATCGACGATCTGGCGGATTTCCTCATCCCGGCCCACGATCGGGTCGATCTCGCCATTGCGGGCCTGTTCGGTCAGGTCGGTGCAGAACTGCTCCAGCGCCTCGCCCTTGCCCATCGCGCCCGGCGCCATCGACCCCGAGGCCTCGCCCGGTTCCGCCCCGCCGCCGGTGACATTAGAGCCGTCCTGCGCCCCCAGCCGTTCCTCGGGCGAGCCATCGGTGGCCTCGTGGAAATTGTCGGCCAGGTCATCAGCCCCGATCTTCGCCAGCTCCGGCGACATGCTGGACAGGATATTGCGCAGCGCCGGCGTCTTCAGCATCCCCAAGAGCAGATGGCCGCTGCGCACCTGGCCCGCGGAATAGAGCAGCGAGCCCCAGACCCAGCCGCGTTCCATCGCGTCCATCAGATGGTCCGAAAGGTCCGAAATCGTCGAGGCTCCTCGCGGCAGCATGTCCAGGGCGCGGGTCAGCTCGCTGGCAATCTTGCCGGTGTCCAGATCGTAATGCTGGATGATCCGGTGCATGTCGCTGTCCTGCTGTGCCAGCAGCTGATGCATCCAGTGCACCAGTTCCACATAAGGGTTTCCGCGCATCTTGCAGAACACGGTTGCGCTCTCGACGGCCTGGTATCCCAGCTTGTTCAATTTGCCAAACAGCGCCACGCGGCTGATCTCGGTCATCTCAAATCCCTCCCTCTACAGGCATCTCAGCCCCGGCGCCTAATCCCGGGTACAGGTACAAATCATTCACATCCGGCTGATCCGCATCCGGATCCGGGCGCGAGCGCACCCAGCTGGTATGCCCCAGCCGCGTGGTGCCGCCCAAGGATGCCCGCGGCACCTCGTCGCCCGCCAAAACAAGGTTCACATCCCAGTCCAGCACATCGCCGGCATAGGACCGCACAATTGCCCGCAGCCGGTTCAGGGCCGCGCCGCCCGGCAGCAGCCGTTCGTAATCTTCCAGTTTCAGCGGCCCGATGCGGATGCGGAATTTCGCGGTGCGGCTCCACACCTTGTCGCCGATGCTGGTGGTCTGCCCCAGCCCGCCATAGCCCAGCTGCCAGCGGTCGTCCGGCTCCAGCTCCAGCCAGCTGCCGACATATTCCTCCAGGGAGACCGGCACCTCAAAAAACGCCGACAGGATCGATACCAGCCCCTCGGCATTCTTGGCCCCCTTCGCCAGATGGCCCGCAAAATGCAGCTTGGCCAGATCCGGCATGTCGTCGCGGCTGGTGAATTTGAACCCGTTATAACCGATCAGCGACGCAACCTTGCGCGCCATCGGATCATCCGCCCGGTCAAAGCTGACGGCGGGCGAGCCTTGGGTCCAGGCCCGGTAGAGCAGACTCATCAGCCGGTGCGTCAGCATATCGGCAAAGGCCACCATCGTCGGGTCGCGGTGGTTGCGTTTGCGGTCGCGGGCGTATTCGGTCAGGTGCAGCGGCAGCGGGCCTTGCGGGCCGAACAGCCCGAAGAACCGGTTGGTCAGCACCGCCGGCTTGTCCCCCTCCGCCGGTTTGAACGCGGCAATGGTCGAGGGCGGAAACGCCAGTTCCGCCTCCTGCCCCAGGCGCAGCCGGTCCTGCCGCGGGCGGCGGCTTTCGCCCAGGCGCGGGGCGTCATCGAAATGTGCCTCCAATACCCTCAGGGCCTGAAAAACGTGGTGCTTTTCAGGGTCCATGGCCAGCCGGCCATAGAGGCTCAGATCATCCGGCCGAGGCCCTTTTCCGGTCGCCATCTGGCAATTTCCCCGCGTTTTTCGGTTTTCAGGACGGTCTCCGTGAACGAGTTGATGCTGGCATAACCGCGGAAGAACCGCTCCAGCACGGCTCCCAGCGCATAGATATTGCTGCCCTCGAAAAAACTCTCGTCAAAGCCCAGGGTGATCTCGAGACCCCGCACCGCAGTGGACAGCACCTCGTCGGTCATGCGCCGCACGATGGGCCGGGCGCCGACGGACAGGATGCCCTCCAGCTGCTTTTCCGTCACCCGGTCGCCCAAGGGCGCATAAAGCCCGACCAGCTCGCGCAGCGCCTCCGCCGACTGGCCCTTGCCGGTTTCCGCGATTGAGACATAGTTAAGGCTCAGATGCGAAATCAGCCGCCAGGCGGTATCGCCCTGCGCCAGGGTGGGATGCGGCCGGGTCGGCGACACCGGCAGCGTCACCTTCTTGACCGGGCCGCCTTCGGGCAGGTGGAATACATCGTCATTGCCGGTCGCCAGCAGCATCGGCAGATCGCGGTTGGTGCACAGTGCGTTGACCGCCAGCTGCTCCAGCCCGGCGGAATAGGGCGCCTGCGCCCGGTCCACCAGCGTCAGGAACACTTCCGATCCCAGATAGGAACTGCGCACCCCGCGCAGGCGCTCCTTCTCCGACCGCTGCCGCATCCGCCGCTTGACGGTGTAATAGGCCGGGTGGCTCTCGCCTGCTGCGGTGAAATCATTGGCGGAATAGAACGGGCGGAAAATTACGTCATCCTCCCCCTCGCCGCTGATCCCGGTCACGCTCTGCAATCCGTAAATCTCGAAATCGAGGCCCGCAGTGCGGTTCGGAATCACATGATGCTCGGTATCAATCGGCGAAATCCGCACCCGGTCGCAACGCTTTTCGAACAGGTTCACGGCCGGCACCGCGTTCAGCTTGAACACCTCCGGCACCACGATCGGCGCAATCTCCGGCATCCCTTCGCGCAGCAGGATATAAAGATCCACCTCATCGCCCGCGGATTTTTCCAGACCCGCCTGCAGCCCCTGCAGCTCGACAAAGCGGAACCGCTCCGGCATCGCAAAATATTCCTGCAGCAGCCGGTAGCCGTCATAGACCCGGCGCGGCAGCGGCAGCAGCGCCTCCTCAGGGCTGAATCCCTTGTGCGCCACCTTGGCACCGCGCAGCGGCAGCTGCCAGTCGGCCCGCCGGTCGGTGGAGCGGGCGACAATCCCCTGCACCTGCGTGCACAGCAGTTCCAGCAGCGGCCAGCTGTTGCCCGCCTCGCCGGTCAGGTACAGCGACAGCTTGTCCATCTCCAGCTTGCTGATCGGATCGCCGTCGATCCGCTTGATGCGCAGCCGGATGCCTGCCCGCGCGTCATACCCGGTGGCAACCCCTGCCGCCACCAGCTCGCCGCGCCCGTCAATATACTGCGCCTCGGTGATCTGGATCGGCCACATCGTCAGATCGGCAGAGGTGCGGAACTCGCACGGCGTCTGCTCGCCCTCGGTCAGCCGCGAGCGCAGGGTCGATCCCCGCTTCAGCACATAGCCGCTTTTCACCGCCGAATTCGCCACATCCGGCTCAAACGCCGCGATCATCATCGAGGGCGTCGGCGCCAGGTAATGCGGGTAGATGATTTCCAGAAGGTTGGAGGTGAAGTTCGGATACTGCAGCTCCAGTTCCAGCTGCACCCGCGCGGTCAGAAACGCGGCGCCCTCCAGCAGCCGTTCGACGTAAGGATCAAGAACCTCGACCCCCTCCATGCCCAGCCGGGCGGCGATCTTGGGATAGGCGGCAGCAAACTCCGCGCCCATGTCGCGCAGGTAGTTCAGCTCATTCTCGTAATGGGTCAGCAGCCGTGTATCCATCACATGGCCCTTTCCATCTGAACTTCGCCGGTGGTCAGATCAACCTTGCTGCGCAGATACAGTTCCAGCGGCATCGGCTGTGCCCACATGTCGGCGCGGATCTCCAGCCCCACGGTCATCTCGGTCGCATCCGTGCCATCCTGCAGGCGCACGTCGACAGAGCCTTCGATGATCCGCGGCTCATAGGTGGCAATCGCCCGTTTGATCGACCGGCGGATCGCCTCCGCCTTCTCGGTGGTCGAGGCCTCGCCCGCCACTTCGATCAGCCCGTAGTTCAGCACAGACTTGGACACCGACGGGTATTTCTCCGCATCAAAATGGCTTTCGACATTCTGGGTGTTCAACAGCCAGGACAGATCGCGCTGAATGATTTCCCGCAGCCGCACAAGGTCGATCACCCGGCTCTCGCGGGTTTCCTTCTGATCGCCAGGCGCATTGTCGGTCAGCCGGTCCAGCAGCGAGGGCTGCAGGCGCTCGGCCAGTGTCTTGTCAGCCATTCTCTTCGCCGTGCCCATCCATCCGGAGTGTGCGCACGTCCATGATGGCAATGTCCTCATCGCCGATCGCCAGCAGCCGCTGGCCCAGACCGGTATAGGTTTCCTCGCCGGCATCCTCCCACACGGTGGCGCGCGCCAGCATCGACAGACCGTCGGCCTTCTCGCTGCCGGGATAACGGGTCGGGATCATCGCGGCCACTTCGCCGCCGCCCGCCAGGGTCAGCGTGCCGGCGGTCCAGACCGCGTCGCGCAGGTCGCTCGGCTCTTCCGCCTCAAAGGCGACGATCTTGGAAAACGGCAGCCAGTAGTATTTGCCGTTGATCACAGCCTCCAGCACCGGCCCCAGCCGCATGTCGGCATCCGCAATCCATTCGAACCGCTTGCCGTTCACTTCGCCCGGGCTGGCCGGCGCGGCATCAAACGCCTTGGCGCGCAGCTCGGCGGCTTCTTTGGGATTGCCGGTTGCCAGCAGTTTCTGCGCCTCGATCAGATGTGCCAGCCATTCTTCCGGCTCACCCAGGATCAGCGGCGACTTTTCACCCGCAAACACCTTCTCGCGGTAGACCTCGCAGATGATCGCCTCGCGGTAGGCCTGTGCCATCACCGTGGCGCCTTCATCCAGTCCCGCCGCCGCCTTCAGCTGGGCAATCGCACGGTTCCAGTCGCCCAGCACGCACAACAGCTGGAACAGGAACACCCGCAGCTTCGGATTGCTCGCATCCGCGCGGATCTTGGCTTGCAGCGCCTCCAGCGCCGCCTTGGGATCACCAGCTTTCAGATGCTCTTCGGGGGTCATGGGGCTCTACTCCGCAACGGGGATGGATGCTGCAAATACGTCAGAAAAAACGGACCCCGGGCATGTAATATACCCGGGGTCCGCCAATTGGTTTACTCGACCTTGCCGGTCTGCACGTTCCACTTGAAGGTGCCTTCAGTGGTGAGTTTACCAGTCTTCTGGTTGGTCGACTTGTACTCATGCTCAATCGCGGCATAGGCCAGCGACCAGGTTTCTTCCGGAATGCCGTCTTCGCTGGCAGAGATCGAGTAGCTGTCGACAACCACGTCTTTCATCTTCCAGACCGAATAGACCAGCAGGCCCTGGCTGGCGCTGTCGCCCGAGCGGCACCAGTGCATGATGATTTCCGGGCGCACGGTGCCGTTGGCAACCGACAGCGCCAGATCGTTCGAGGCCTTGCCCATCTGCGAGGTCAGCTCGATCTTGCCGAAGTTGGAGTTCGCGTGCATCCGCTGGGTGGACCCCAGATCGGTCATTTCAACCGCGCGCTCCACGTTCCAGCTCGCCGACTGGATCACGATCCACTTCTTGTGGTTCTCCTCGGTTGCATCGCCTTCGATGTCCGAGATCTGTACGAACATGTTTGCAGCCATTTTGCTATCCTTTCAAAAATATTGAACTCTACTGCACTATGCTTGGTTAAGGCTGGGGAGTGGAAAATCAGCCTCCTTTTTCCGAGGGCAGTTTCGATACCAGCCGCAGCGAGACGGAAAGCCCCTCCAGCTGGTAATGCGGGCGCAGGAAGAATTTTGAGGTGTAATACCCCGGGTTGCCCTCGACCTCTTCCACAACCACTTCAGCTGCGGCCAGAGGTTTGCGCGCCTTCTCGGTCTCCGAAGAGATATCCGCGTTGAAATCAACATAATTGTTGATCCAGTCCTGCAGCCAGGACTCCATGTCCTGACGGCTTTTGAAGGAGCCGACTTTGTCCCGCACCATGCACTTCAGATAGTGCGCGAACCGGCATGTGGCGAACAGATACGGCAGCCGCGCGCCCAGATTGGCGTTGGCGGTGGCGTCCGGATCGTCGTATTCGGCCGGCTTGTGCAGCGACTGCGCGCCCATGAAGGTCGCAACATCGGTGTTCTTGCGGTGGATGAGCGGCATCATGCCGTTCTTCGCCAGTTCCGCCTCGCGCCGGTCGTCGATGGCAATCTCGGTCGGGCACTTCTGATCGACGCCGCCATCGGTGGTCGGGAAGGTGTGGCTGGGCAGGTTCTCCAGCGTGCCGCCGCTCTCGACGCCGCGGATGCGCGAGCACCAGCCGTACATCTTGAACGAGCGGGTGATATTCACCGCCATGCCATAGGCCGCATTCACCCAGCCGTATTTCTCGCTGCCGGCACCTGCGGTGTCTTCCTCAAAGGCGAACTCCTCAACCGGATCGGTCTTGGAGCCATAAGGCAGACGGCCCAGGAAGCGCGGCATCGCGAGCCCGACGTATTTCGCATCTTCGCTGTCGCGCAAGCTGCGCCATGCGGCATATTCCGGGGTCTGGAAGATCTTGGTCAGATCGCGCGGGTTCGACAGTTCCGCCCAGCTGTCCATCTGGAACAGGGTCGGCTTGGCGCCGGTGATCAGCGGCGCATGCGCGGCGGCTGCGATCTTGGACATTTCACCCAGCAGCTCGATATCCGGCGGCGAATGGTCAAAGTGATAGTCGGCCACCAGGGAGCCATAGGGCTCGCCGCCCAGCTGGCTGAATTCCTCGGTATAGATCTTCTTGAAGATCGGCGACTGGTCCCATGCCGTGCCCTTGAACTTCTTCAGGGTCTTCGACATTTCCTTCTTGGTGATTGGCATCACCCGGATCTTCAGCTGCTCATCGGTCTCGGTGTTGTTGACCAGATAATGCAAACCGCGCCAAGCGCTTTCCAGCTGCTGGAATTCCTCGTTGTGCAGGATCAGGTTCACCTGCTCGGTCAGCTTCTCGTCAATCGCCGCAACGATGCTCTCGATCGAGCGCAGCGCGTCATCGGAAATCAGCGCGGTGTTAGCCAGCGCCTGCTCGGCCAGGGTCTTGACCGCGCTTTCAACAGCGGTCTTGGCCTGGTCCGACTTGGGACGGAATTCCTTCTGCAGCAGGCTCGCGAATTCGGCAGAGCCAAAGGCGGCTTCACCAGCAGCGGCTTCCGCCTGGAGTTCTTCTTCAGCCATCTTCGTCCTCCGCTCTTATTCTTCGCTGTCGGCTTCGCCGCCGGGTTTCGGCTGCGCGGCCAGGGTTTTCAGCAGGCTCGGGTCCTGGATGATCTTGGAGATCAGATCCTCGGCACCGGTCTTGCCGTCCATATAGGTCATCAGGTTGCTGAGCTGGGTGCGCGCTTCCAGCAGCTCGCGCAGCGGCTCCACCTTGGCGGCAATCGCGGCGGGCTTGAAATCGTCCATGCTCTCAAACGTGATGTCGACCGCCAGGTTGCCCTCGCCGGTCAGCGTGTTGGGCACGGTGAAGGCGGCGCGCGGCGCCATCGACTTCATCCGGTCATCGAAGTTGTCCACGTCGATTTCCAGGAACTTGCGGTCCGCAACGGCGGGCTGCTCCACTTCGGATTTGCCCACCAGGTCGCTCATCACGCCCATCACGAAGGGCAGCTGCACCTTCTTCTCGGCGCCATACAGCTCCACGTCATATTCGATCTGGACCCTTGGTGCCCGGTTGCGGGCAATGAATTTCTGTGAACTTCCGGCCATCTAGGTCTCCTTACTCGTCTTGCTTTCACGGGGTCCGCAGCAGGTTCCGCCGCAGAAATTCCCCGTGTCCGTCAGTCGTCGTCTTCGTCAATCCCGCCGATCAGGTGGACGTTCTCCACCCCCTGCGGGGCCATGTCATTCATGATGGTGAGGAAGTCGGCCCCCACCAGCCGCTTGCACCGCTCCAGCAGGATCGGCAGCGGGCTGGAAGGTTCCGCCCGCCGGTAATAGCTGATGATGCGGTCCAGCGTGTTGGACACATCCGCGTGCGAGTTGATTGCCCCCGGCGCAGACGGCATCGCCCGCCCGCCAGCAGCCGGCGCTGCGCCGCCGCTGTCCTCCGCGCCGTCCTCTGCCGCCTCATCTTCCGCAGCATCATCCTCGGCGCTCAGATTGGCATAGGTGCCGATCCGCTTGCCGATCTGCTGCAGCAGCTTGATCAGCGCGCTCAGGTCCGGGCCCTGCCCCGGCGTCTGCTCGTCGAACACGGCAGAGATCGCGCGCACGTTCTCCTCCGCCGTCTTGACCGCAGCCAGCCGCGCCGCGACGATTTCCTCGTCGCTGTCCTGAAACGCCGCGCCGATGGTGGCGCTGTCCGGCACATGTTCCATGTCCTCCGGCGCCGCCATCACTCCTTCGGCAATTTCAATGTCGCGCAGACAGAACCGGCCAAAGCCGCGGCTCTCGCTCAGCGGCGCCCGGCGCAGCGACCGGTAGAGCGGCGAAGCCCCCGCCATCCCGTCCGGCTGGCCGCACAGATCCTGGATCGCATTGATCCGCATCGTAGGATCGCCGTCGTCCTCGTCCAGCTCCGGATGGCAGGTCTCCCAGAACTCTTCCAGGCAGCCGCGGATATAGGTGGTCACATCGGCAAAACCGGGCAGCCCTTCGGAGTGCAGCAGCGCGTCGCCCAGGAAAACGGCAGCGCGCAAATCGTGGCTGCGCTCCAGCACCTCAAGCGCCTTCTTCTGAACTTCGCGGTAGTCGGGATCGGTGGCCTCGATGGTCTCGTTGCCCACCACCGATTCTTCGCCCGGCTGGGCCGCCAGCTCCATCTCGGTGAAAGCCGGGTCATATTCGAGGTTCTCACCGCTAGGGGCATCATCCCCTTTGGATTGCAGCAATACTGCAGGATCCATCTTCTTTCGCCCCCCTGGGTGCATTCTTTTTTGGTCACGTTCCTGTGTGGTAACGTAACGGAAAGCAGGTGCCACTCTTTTCGGGCCTGGTGGTTAAACCTGCGGAAACCTCAAACAATAACTTGACCCCAAGAGAGCCTTATCGCCATCCTAATGTCAAACCTTTTCCAAGCATTCAACAGCGGCTGAATGATGAGTATTGATCGTATTTCTGGCAAAGAAGTCAAAGAGATGGTTCGCGAGGGGGCGAAGAAGCGGATGAGTTTCGCCTTCTGCCTGGACGCCAGCAAGGACCCGCTTCTGATGATTCAGCCGGGTAAGAAACCGGAAACCCTGAAAACACCGATGAAGAATGCGGGCGGCGGCCCGCCCATGGCCTGGGGCACCTATGTGGTGCGTTCCGGCGACATGGAGATGATCTGCGAAAGCGCGCCGCAGCGCATGGTCACCGAGCTCAAGAAATTCTTCAAGCGCAACCCGGCCAAGGTCAACGTGCTGTTCTACGATGACGGCGGCAACCTCCTGGACAGCCTCAAACCCGAGGCCTCCGGCGGCCAGGTGACAGAGGAAGACGCCTCCGACATTTCCGCCACCGGCATCGACGCCAAGGCCATCGCGCCGCTGAAGCGCCGCCTGAAACGCATCCAGCCGCGCATCGGCCTCGCCCCCGGCCCGCTGGAGCTGAAGCTGAAACGCGCCCTCGCCAAATCGGTCAGCCTGATCAACGACGGCCGCCTGCAGGAGGCCGAGACGATGATCGTGGTGATCGAACGCGCCGTGGCCCGCATCGGCGCCGACCGCGAGGATGAGGCCAAATCGATGAAGCGCGGCCAGCGCGAAATGGACCAGCGCTCCCTTGGCGCCCAGGTCAAACGCGCCCAGTCTCTGCAGGCCAATGTCGCCCGCGCCCCGGGCAAGGTCCGCGACCGGCTGGGCCGCGCGCTGCATGTGGCCGCCCGGCACCTGAAACGCCGCGACCTCGATTCTGCCCGCGACGCGATGGACAAGATTGAAAAGGCCCTGACCGCCCTGGTCTGACCCCGAACGCAGCCCGGCCCGCAGCGGTTGCGGGCCGGGCATCCACCGGAACCCGGAGACCGTGATGCCCATGACCCGTCTGCTGACTGCCCTCGCCCTGATCTGCCTGCCGCTCACCGCCGCCGCGGAAACCGGCCCGCTGCACGTTGAGCTGAACAAGACCGAAGAAATCGAGGGCGGCGGCTGCCGCGCCTTCTTCCTGTTCCGCAACCAGACCGGCAAAAGCTTCGAAGGCTTCGAGATGTCGCTGGCGATCCTCGACGGCCAGGGGGTGATCGACCGCCTGCTGTCGATCGACGCCGCCCCCCTGCCGGTCCAGCGCACCACCCTGAAACTCTTTGAGATCCCGGAAACCGCCTGCAGCAACATCTCCGAAATCCTGCTGCACGACATCACCTCCTGCCAGCCCCAGAACGAGGATCAGATGGACTGTTTCCCGATCCTGGAGCTCACTTCCCGCGCTGCCGCGCCGCTGGTGAAATAAGCCATGGCCGGCACCTGGGATATGCTCGGCACCGGCGGGCCAGTGATCGTGATCCTGGCCCTGATGTCGCTTCTGTCGCTGACGGTGATTGCCGTCAAACTGATCCAGCTCTGGCCGGTGCGCTCCGGCGGGCAAGCCCGCGAACAGGCGCTGACCCGATGGAAAGACGGCGACCGCAAACAGGCGCAGGACAGCATTGCAGGCGGCAAATCCCCGGCAGACCGGGTGATGACCTACGCCATGCAGGCCCTGCAGGAGGGCCTGCGCGGCCCGCTCTTGCAGGACGAACTCACCCGCCGCGGCAATGAGGAAGTCAGCCGGATGAATTCCCTCATCCGCCTCTTGGAACTGATCGCCATGGTCTCGCCGCTGCTTGGCCTTCTCGGCACCGTGCTCGGCATGATCCAGTCGTTTCAGGAACTGGAACTGGCGCAGGGCGCCGCCAACGCCTCGGTCCTCGCGGGCGGCATCTGGCAGGCGCTGCTGACCACCGCCGCGGGCCTGCTGGTCGCCATCCCCGCCGCCATCGCCGCAGGGCTTTTCGCCGCCCGCATCGACGCCGCCGCCCAGGCCATCGAAAGCGCCGCCGGCCGCCTGCTGCTGATCGACGGGTCGCGCTGACACGGGGGAACGCCGCCATGATGATCAACCGGCCCGCCCGACCCCGCGCCCTGATTTCGCTGGTGCCGATGATTGACGTCATGCTGATCCTCTTGGTGTTCTTCATGGTGACCTCCACCTATCTGAACCTTGACATGATCCCGGCGGTGAAACCGTCCGAGGCCACCGCCGCGGGCAGTCCCCAAACCCCGGCCGGCACCCTGATGATCCGCCTTGGCGCTGACGGTGTGCCGGTGCTGCGCGGCTCCGCTCTGGACAGCGAAACACTGCAGGCCACTCTCACTTCGGCAGTCGCAGACGAACCCCTGACCCAGGTGGTGATCCTCCCCTCCGGCGCTGCGCAAACCCAGGCGCTGATCACCGTGATGGACGCCGCCGCCCTGGCAGGCGTCACCCGCCTGCGCGTCTTGCGG
>NZ_JWLE01000014.1:0-41174 GCF_000813785.1 Leisingera sp. ANG-DT | reverse complement strand
TTTGGAAAGATGAAATGAGGGGCGTTTAAGCGGAGACGGGCACCATGGTGCCTTGCAGGAGCGCGACCAGCTTTTCCTCTTCGCCTGTCACCGCATGGACCTCTGCCGTGACGATCACCAGGCGGCGCCCCGGTTTGATGACCTTGCCGGTGGCACGCAAATAGTCGCCGGCGCCCGGGGCAAGCAGGTTGATCTTCATCTCCGCCGTCATCACTTCGCTGCCCTCCGGCATCATCGTCAGCGCCGCATAGCCCGCGGCGGTGTCGCCGATGGCAAAGCTGAGCGCCGCATGGGCCACACCGTGCTGCTGGCGGCTGCCGGGCAGGATCGGGGTGGTGATCACCACTTCGCCCGGCGAAACGCTGGCGACCTCCGCGCCCAGTGTCTGCATCATGCTTTGCTTGGCGAAACTGCTGCGGATGCGGTCGTCCATCACTTCTTTCCTTCTGCTGGTTGCGCCAAGCATAGAAGAGGCCGGATAGCAAAGGGCCTGTGACGCTGCGCCACTTAGCGGGGCATGGGAACCGGCAGCACCTGCGGGCCGGTGAGGATCGCCAGCGCGTCCCTTTTCATCAGGGAGGTGAGCGCGGGATCGGAGCTGCGCAACCCGCCCGTATAGGTGCCGAAGGCGGGCAGGATGAGGCGTGACTGGTCCAGCAGGAAGCAGGGGCGGGAGGTGCTGCGCACCCGCGCCTTGGGATGGTAGTGGCCGGAGATCTCTGCTGCTGCCGCAGGATCGGCGATGTGGCGGAAGGTGAGGGAGGCAAGATGCAACTCTGCCATCTGTTCACCGCCCAGATCCGCAGGGGCGGGGTCGTGGTTGCCGGTGATCCAGATCCAGCGGCGATTCTGCATAAGGGCACCCAGCTGCAATTGCTCCGCTTCCGGCAAGGCCCGCGAGGCGGCGTCATCGTCGAAACTGTCGCCGAGGCAGACCACCGTGTCCGGCCGCAGGGCAGACACCAGTTTGGCGAGACGGATGAGCGTGTCCCGCGTCTCATAAGGCGGCAGGGCGCTGCCGCCGCGCCGGATGTGGCGCTCGGATTTGCCCAAATGCAGGTCGGAGACACAGATCAGGCGCTGCGTGGCCCACCAAAGCGCGCCGGAGCCAAGGGCGGTGAGGCGGGCGCCTGCGAGGATGAAATCATATCCGGTCATGCAGTTGCCTTTAACGGGTGGCGCAGTCTATGCAAGCAGGGCAGGTTAAGATGTCGCTGATGGAGACAGTGGGAAAACATGGCTGGAGTCGCTGTCATTCTGATTTTCGTTGTCTCGTTTTTGCTGTACCGCCGCGAATTGCAAAACCCGGTCTACGCGCCTCTGCGCGAGGAAGGGGTGATTTGGAAACGGACCGGATTTCACTTGCTACATGCCGTTCTAAGAGACAAGTCAGATCCTCTGAAACCGATTCAGATGCGCTTGGGACTATTGGGTTTAGGGTGGGGGGCGGCCGTCGTCATGGCGGCTGTTGCTGCGGTCGTCTACCTGAGCGCCTAACGGGTTCCTGAACCCAAGAAGGTATCACTGCAGCTTGTCCAGCCCGGACTGCTGCATCAGCGCCGCGGCTTCCTGCTGCAGCAGTTTCTCCTCCGCCGCGCCCTTGACCGGGACCTTTCCAACCTCCAGCAGCAAAGGCGCTGCTAGGGGAGAGATCCGCTCCAGCCGCCTGAGCGTGATGCGGCCGCGGGTCCGCTCCAGCATCTCCTCGATGCGGCCGAAATCCACCAGCCCGCGCAGCGCTTCCTCTCGGGTGATGTCCATCAGCAGGTGATCCGGGTCGTACTTGCGCAGCGTGTCATAGAGGATGTCGGAGGAGAACGTCGCCTGCCGCCCGTTCTTGCGCGCGCCCGGCGTGTTGCGTTCAATGAGGCCCGCGATGGTGGCGGCGCCGCGGAAGGAGCGTTTCATCACCGCATTGCCGGCCAGCCAGCCCTCCAGCCCGTCGCGAAGCGCATCGGGGTCGAACAGCGGCGCGGGGTCAGTGACTTCCTGCAGACCCCAGATCAGGGTGGCGTAGTCAGTGGCGACAAAACCCAGCGGATCAAGCCCCAGCTCCTCCATCCGCTTGGTCAACAGCAGGCCCAGGGTCTGCTGGGCATTGCGCCCGGCAAAACCGTAGACACAGATGTGCTCGCGGCTGTCATGCGGGAAGCTTTCGATCAGCAGCCGCCCAGCACGCGGCAGTTCGGAGACTTCCCGCTGCAGCTCCAGCCACTCCGCCGTGTGGCGGGGCAGGGAGGGCCAGCTGTCCTGCTTGAACATCGCCAGGATGCGGGCGCTGAGCTGGGTGGAGGTGGCGAATTTTGTGCCTGAGAACACCGCGATCTTGGGTTTGCGCCCCGGGTTGCGGGTGACCTCCACGGTCATTTCGCGCAGGCCCTCGTAGCGCACGGTCTGGCCGCCGATCAGGAAGGTGTCACCGGGGGTGAGGGTGGCGGCAAAGGCTTCCTCCACCTCGCCCAAAGGTTTGCCGCCGCGACTGCGTTTCAGGCGGACCTTGATCAGGTCAGCGTCCTGAATGGTGCCCAGGTTCATGCGGATGCGCTGCGCCGCGCGCGGGTCGCGCAGCTGCCACTTGCCGTCCGGGCGCTGCAGCAGGCGCTGCCACTGATCATAGGCTTTCAGCGCGTAGCCGCCGGTGGCGCAGAAGGTGTGGCAGGCATCGAATGCGGCGCGGGTCAGACCGGCATAGGCCCCGGCTTGGGTCATCTCGGCATAAAGGTCATCTGCATCGAACGGGCCTGAACAAGCGGCAATCAGGATGTGCTGGCACAGCACGTCACGGGGGCCGGGACCGCGCGGCGCGCCGTCCAGATCGTTTTCGCGCACCGCCTCCAGCGCAGCGCGGCATTCAACCACCTCAAACCGGTTTGCAGGCACCAGGAGCGCCTTGGAGGGCGCATTGTAGCGGTGGTTGGCGCGGCCGATGCGCTGCACCAGGCGTTTCACGTTCTTTGGCGCGCCGATCTGGATCACAAGGTCCACGTCGCCCCAGTCGATGCCTAGGTCCAGCGACCCGGTGCAGACGATCGCGCGCAGCTCTCCCCGGACCATCGCCGCCTCCACCCGTTCCCGCTGAACCCTGTCGAGCGAGCCGTGGTGGATGCCGATCGGCAGGGCGTCCTCGTTGGCGAGCCAGAGGTTGTGAAAGAAGATTTCCGCCTGGGCGCGGGTGTTGTGGAAGATCAGCGTGGTCCTATGCGCCTTGATCTGCTCCATCACGGCGGGGATCGCATAGGCTGCGCCGCCGCCGGCCCAGGGCGGGGCCTCTTCGGTTTCCAGCATCCGGATGTCCGGTGCAGGGCCGGGGTCGGCCAGAACGATATCGCAGGGGTCCGGGTGGCGGGCGAGGTAGCTGGCGATGGCCTGCGGGTCATCCACCGTGGCCGACAGCCCCACCCGGCGCAGATCCGGGCACAGCGTCTGCAGCCGCGCCAGCGCCAGCATCAGCTGATCGCCGCGCTTGCTTTCGGCCAGAGCGTGGATTTCATCTACCACTACCCGTTTCAGCCCCTTGAAGGTACGGGCAGCGTCCTCATAGGAGGTGAGCAGCGCCAGGCTTTCCGGCGTGGTCAGCAGGATATGCGGCGGGTCGGCGCGCTGCCGCCTCTTGCGGGAGGCGGGCGTGTCGCCGGTGCGGTCGTCGATGCGGATCGGCAGGCCGGTTTCCTCGACCGGCGTGCGCAGGTTGCGCTTGATGTCGGCGGCCAGCGCTTTCAGCGGGGAAATGTAGAGGGTGTGCAAGCCTTCGTGGGTTCCATCCGCCAGTTCCGCCAGCGTCGGCAGGAAACCCGCCATGGTTTTGCCGCCGCCGGTGGGGGCGATCAGCAGGGTGCAGGGGGCCGCGGCCCGCGCCAGCATGGCCTGCTGATGCGGGTGGATGGTCCAGCCGCGGGCGGAGAACCAGTTTTCAATCGCTTCAGGCAGGGCAGGGGCGGTGTCACTCATCCTGCGGAATCTGGGAGGCTTTGCCACTCATTGCAATGTCATTTGCTGTCATAGGCGTTACGGGAATCCAGAACCTGCTGATGCCGCCCGGCGGCCCAGATGGTGAGCGTTTTCATGTGCTCCAGCAGCTCCTGCCCCAGGGGCGTCAGCGCATAGGACACAGCCACCGGCGGGCCGGGGTCGACGCTGCGGGTGATATAGCCGTCACGCTCCAGCTTGCGCAGGTTCTCGGTCAGCACCCGCTGGGTCACATCACCGATGGTGCGCCGCAGGGCGCCGAACCGCAGCGCGCCGTCCTCCAGCACCAGCACGATCAGCATCTGCCATTTGCCTGTCACCTGCGACAGAACCTGCCGGATCGGGCAGTTCTCGGCTTGGTCCTTGGAGAGGGCGGTTACTGGAAGCATACCTGGTTCCCATATAGTGCGTAATTGATATCTGGTGCAGAAAGAATACCACATTGAGCTGTCACGACAATGCGATTCGAAAGGACATCCGATGAGTGCGAAAGAAATCGTTCTGAATGCCGTAGCGGCGATTTTCACCTCGTTCGACCCGGAGGCGGCGGAACAGCTGCTGGCGCCGGGCTATATCCAGCACAACCCGATGGTGCCGACCGGGGCTGCGCCCATTATCGGCTTCATTCCGGCGCTGAAGGAAAGCGGTGTCACGATGGAGGTCCACCGGGTGATTGCAGAGGGCGACATGGTGGTGCTGCACAGCACTTTCGGCAATGCCCAGGCCTTTGGCGGAGAGACGCTGGTGGCCTTTGACGTGTTCCGGGTCGAAGACGGCAAGGTGGCCGAGCATTGGGACAACCTGCAGCCGCCCGCCGCGCCGAACGCCTCGGGCCGCACATTGACTGACGGCACGGTGGAGATCACCGACCTGGACAAGACGGCAGAGAACAAGGCGCTGGTGCAGGGCTTTGTCACTGATGTTCTGCACGGCAAGGCGCCGGAGAAGATCACCAGCTACGTCTCAACAGAGACCTACCTGCAGCACAACCCGAACATCGGTGACGGTCTGGAGGCGCTTGGCGGAATGATTCAGCATCTGGCGGAAACCGGCCAGGCGCTGGCTTACACCAGCACCCCGATTGTGGTGGCCGAGGGGAACTTTGTCTTCACCGCCTCAGAGGGCAGCCTGGGGGAAGCACCGATGGCGTTCTTTGATCTGTTCCGGGTGGAGGACGGCAAGATCGTCGAGCATTGGGATACCGTCAGCCCGATCCCGGCGGAGATGGCGCACGACAACGGCAAGTTCTGACCGCAGAAAACGGAAGGGCGGGATGACCCCGCCCTTTTTCATCACTTCACGATGTGCTCGTCCTTGACGAACATATTGGCCCAGGCCCGGTCGATCAGCTCCGGCGACATCTGGTAGGGGATGCCCTCAAACTCGCAGATCGAGATCATCTGGTCGATCAGGAACACCGGCTGGTAGTTGGCGTAGATGTTGTTGATCGTCGGGTATTTCTTCTTCAAGAGATGCACCAGCGCCGCCTCGTCCAGCGGCATGCCCTTCTTGCGGGCCACCATGGCAAAGATCTTGAGGAAGTTCTCCTGGTTCGGCCCGTCGATCTTGATCTTGAAGAAGATCCGGCGCAGCGCCGCCTGGTCGAAGATCTCATTCGGGTGGAAGTTGGTGGAGAAGATCACCAGCGTGTCAAAGGGCACCTCGAATTTTTCACCCGATTGCAGTGCCAGGATGTCCTTGTTTTCTTCCAGCGGCACGATCCAGCGGTTGACCAGCGACTGCGGCGGTTCCGCCTGGCGGCCAAGGTCGTCGACGATGAAGATACCGCCGGTGGATTTCAGCTGCAGCGGCGCCTGGTAGGTGCGCGCGGTCGGGTTGTAGACCAGATCCAGCATGTCCAGCGACAGTTCGCCGCCGGTGATCACGGTGGGGCGCTCGCACATCACGTACCGCTCGTCAAAGCGGCGGCGGCGGCGCAGGGCGTTGGGGTCTTCCGGCTCCTGTTCAACCTCGGTGTGCACGATCGGGTCAAAGACGGTGATCACCTGTCCGGAATATTCGATGGCGCGCGGCACATAGACATGATCCCCCAGCGCATCGCGGATGCCGTTGGAGATTGAGGATTTACCGTTGCCCGGCGGGCCGTACATCAGGATCGAGCGGCCTGCGCTGACCGCGGGGCCGAGGTGATCCAGCAGGCTGTTGGGCAGCACCAGATGCCCCATCGCATTGGTCAGCTGATCGCGGGTCACCTGGATGTTGCGGATCGACTGGCGCTTCACCTGTTCGCGGTAGACCGCCAGCGGCACCGGCATGGCACCGAAGTATTCGGACTGGCTGAGCGCATCCAGCGCCCGCGCCTTGCCCGCGTCAGTCAGCTGGTAGCCCATCTCGTTGCCGCTGTTGGCGTTGAGCGTGCCGGTGGCCTCCAGCAGCTTCTGCTCGCGGGCCATATCCACCAGCTCCTGGGTGACAGAGGAGGGCAGGCAGATCGCCTCGGCGATCTCGGTCACGTTTTCCACGTTCTTGCGGAAGATGGTCTTGAGCAGGATATCCCGCATCATCACCAGCGGCAGCTGCATCTGTTCCAGCCCCTTGGGGGCGGGAGGGGCCACAACGGTGAGGTTTTGCATGTTCATGGCGGTGCCTGTCCCTGATATCCATATCCGGCCCCGGCCGGCGGGGCGCTCCTGGAAACAGACTATTCAGGACTGTGGCAACAGCGGGGCAGAGCTGCAGCATTTCCGCGAAAGGGGCGTGAAATCCACCGCAGTTTTATGGACCGCCCGAAACCGCAGGCCGGGCGGTGCCTGCCAGTATCAGCTGCCGAATTGCGCGGCGAGGCCGAGGTAGAGGGCAAGGGTGGCGCCCAGGCAGAGGCCCATCGGAAAGCTCTTTCCGGTGTCCCAGCTCTGCCATTGCGGCGCCAGCTGGCGCAGGCGCGTGTGCTTGGCAATCCGGTGGGCGGTGAAGCCGGCCAGCAGGGTGGCGGCAAAGACAACCATCAGCATCCGCAGGTCGCCAAGCGCGAAAAAGGGCGCGGCGGCACCGGCAAACTTGGCGTCCCCTGCACCAACGGCCCCTGCGGCATAGAACAGGAAGCCGAGCGCAATGCCCACTGGCAGGTGCAGCAGGTGCCAGCCATAGTCCGCCCAGCTGGGCATAACCAGCGCGCCAATGACCACATAGATCACTGCCAGCAGGTCAACCGTCCAGTTGGGGATGCGCATGCCGCGCAGATCGGTCAGCGCCACCGTGTAACAGATCGGCAGCACGAACGGCAGGAACCACAGGGCTGCGTGGGCCGGGAACTGCATGGCTCAGCCGTTTTCCAGCGCTGCCAGAGAGCGCGCGGCTTCTTCGAAGTGCTGCGGGTGGGTATCAATCGCCTCGCGCAGCAGGTTTTCGCCAACCTTGACATCGCCCTGTTTGACAGCGGACAGGGCCAGCGTGTGCAGCAGCAGCGCGCGTTCGGATTGCTCCAGCGGGATCACCGGCAGGGTGTAATTGCGCTGCGCACCGCGGGCCAGCACCAGATTGTTCTTGGCAGTAAACAGGCCCTGGTCCTGGCGGATGGCCTCGCCGAACAGGCGCTCCGCACCGGCAAAGTCGCCGCGGGTCAGCTTGGAATAGCCCCAGTTGTTCATCACCTTGGCCGGTGTGGTGGTCAGCCCGACGGCGATTTCATAGAAGCTGTCGGCGCGCTTCCAGTCCTTATTGGCGTCGGCCACAACGGCCTCCAGCCGGTAGCGTTCATAGGTTTCATGGGTTGGCGGCACCTGGTCCAGCTCTGCCTTGGCCGCATCCCATTCGCCGCTGCGCACCAGCGCGCCGGCCAGCTGCACGTGATCCTCGCTGGTGGCGCCTTTCATTGTCACCACTTTCTTCCAGGCGGCGGTGCCTTCGGTGGTGCGTTTGGCGCGGATCAGCGAATGCGCCAGGCCGCGCTGCAGATCGATCCGGTCCGGGCTGGTCTTGAGCGTGCGCTGGAAGTGGGTCACCGCTTCGTTCGGGTCGGCCACCGACAGCATGACATCGTTGAGGTTGCTTTCGTCGATGACGTTCACTTCCTGAAACGCGCGTTCAACGGTTTCATCGGCTTTGTCCGCGCAGGCCGACAGGACCAGCGCCCCTGCCAGAGAAGCGGATAGGAAAATCTGCTGGCGCATTTTGTGCGTCCTTTTTACTGCTCTGCCTCTGTTATGGTGCTTCGCGAATCAGGTAGCTGCCGCTGCCCTGCCGCACCAATTTATAGTCTTCTTTTTGAGGCTCACTATGCGCGGGATTTTCAAGTTTTGCGAGGGCCAGGCGTAAATTATCGCGGATTGCGTCACTTTCGCCATTGTCGAGGGCATAGGCGCGCTGGAAGACCTGCACCGCCTCGGCGGTCTTTCCGCGCTCCATCAGCGCCACGCCAAGGTTGTTCATCGGCTCCGGCCAGGCGGGATCCGCGTCCACGGCCTGGCGCAGCAGGTCTTCGGCCTGGCCGAGCCGCCTGAGGCCCAGTTTGGCGCTGCCCATGCCCGAGAGCACCTCCGCCGTCAGCCCGTGATCCAGGGCGGCGCGGGTGAAGGCCTCCAGGGCCAGCTCGTGTTCGCCCGCTGCCATCAGCCGGTGGCCGACTACCAGCCCGTCTGCGGCCTCCTGACGGTGATCATCCCCGGGTGCCCAGGGGCTGCCCTTGTCCTGTTTCAGCCCGCTGGTCGAACACGCTGCCGCCAGCGCGAGGGCGCTGGCGGCAGCTGTAACCTTGAGCAGACGGGCAGAAGCTGCCCGTAGTGCCGTTTTCATTACTGGGGTCCCATATTGCCCATGTTCATGATGCCCTGCACCGACGGACCAACAAGAATGATCAGCAGCGGCGGGACTGTCAGCCCCATTGTGGCAAGTGTCATCTTCACGGGCAACTTGTTTGCGGCCTCTTCGGCGCGCATCACGCGCTTGTCGCGCATTTCCCCGGCATAAACCCGCAAGGCATCGGCGATTGAGGTGCCGAAGCTGGCGGATTGGATCATCACCGTCACGAAGGAGGACACATCCTGCACCCCGCAGCGGGTGCCCATGTCGCGCAGCACCTTGTCCTTTTCCTTGCCCGCCTTCAGTTCGTAAGCGACGACTTCGAATTCCGAAGCCAGTTCCGGGAAGGACGCGTGCAGTTCCTGAGACACCCGCACAATGGCCTGGTCCAGCGACTGGCCGGCCTCGACACAGACCAGCATCATATCGAGCGCATCGGGGAAGCCCTCGGTGATCTTTTGCTGGCGTTCGCCGATGCGGCGGGTGATCCAGTATTTCGGCAGCATATAGCCCGCCCCGCCAGGTGCGATGATGCGCAGCGCCATCTGCTGGCTGTCGTAGTCGATGTCCGCCTTGATCACATAGACAAAGAACAGCCCGCCGATCAGCCCCAGCAGGCCGAGCGCAAACTGGGCGAAGTGGAACAGGCGCACCGAGTCCTTGGAGTGATAGCCCGCCTGGCGCAGTTTCAGCTCCATCGCGGAAAGCTCATCCGCGTTCTGCGGCTCCAGGAAGTTGGCGAACTTCTGCAGCTGCTCGTTGCGGCTGGTCTGCCTCAGGCGCTCTTTTTGCGTGCTCTGCCGGGTTTCGGGTTTGATATTCTTCTGCAGCTTCTTCAGCGGGTCTTCCGGCTGGTTCAGCAGTAAGGGAATAGCGAGCAGGATCATGAACATGCCCGCAATGCCAAGCGCCAGGAGCGGTCCGAACTCGCCGAACTGCGATGTGAGGAAGCCGTCAATACCGGTTACAAAATCCACGATCCGCTCCTTACACTTTGATGTTTGTCAGCACGCGCATGACAATCAGGTTGGCGGTCAGCATCACGCCCACTGCAAAACAGGCGGGAATGAACCAGGGATGGTCGATCACCTCGTCATAGTAGCCCGGGTCCTTGACCAGGATCCCGATCAGGCACAGCAGCGGGAAGCCGGACAGGAACTTGCCGGACCATTGCGCCTCGGCGGTGATTGCCTTCACGCGGCGGAACAGGCGGAAACGGGCACGGATCACCTTGGCCAGGCCCGCCAGGACCTCGGCCAGGTTGCCGCCCGACTGCTGCTGGATCGTCACCGCAACCGCGAGGAAGCGCATGTCCTGCATATCGAGCCGCTCCGCCATTTCCTTGAGCGCCTCGCCAACGTCGCGGCCATAGGCGCATTCATCGGAGATGATGCCGAATTCGGTGGCCAGCGGATCCTCGACCTCATTGGCGACGATCTGCACGGCAGAGGTAAACGGGTGGCCGACGCGCAGGGAGCGCACCATCAGCTCCACCGCGTCGGGAAGCTGCTCCTCGATCAGTGCCATGCGCTTGGCGGCCTTTTTGTTGACCCAAAAGAACACCGCGCCGACACCGATTATGACAGAGCCCAGCACACGCACCGGCAGCGGCGCGCTGGTGCCTATGCCGAGGCCGACAAAGGCGATGCCTGCCAGACCTGCCATAATCAGGATCAGCTGCTTTGGGGAGAAGGCGATGGCCGCCTTCTGCGCCCGTTCCGACAGCAGCGAGTAAAGCGGGATCGACTGCGACTTGGCGTGCTGGCCCAGCTCCTTGCGCAGCTGCTCCAGCACCTGCTCGCGGTTGCCGCCCTTTTCCATCATCTCCAGCCGGCGGTTCACCTTGCTGTTAAGGCTGATCGACTTGCCGAAGACAAACAGATACAGGCCTTCCACCAGCGCCAGGACGCCAAAGAAGATCGCGCCATAGATAAGCGGTTCTGAACTCAGCTCCATCAGCGCTGCTCCATCACTGTGGGTTCATAGATCGACGGCGGCAGGTCATAGCCCCAAAGACGGAAGCGCTCGGAATAGTGGCTGCGCACGCCGGTGGCGGTGAAATGGCCGATGATCTTGTTGTCCGGCGTCAGGCCGACGCGCTGGAACCGGAAGATTTCCTGCATCGAGATCACGTCGCCCTCCATGCCAGTGACTTCGGTGATCGAAGTCATCCGGCGCGAGCCGTCCTGCAGGCGCGAGGCCTGCACGATCAGGTTCACAGCTGAGGCGATCTGGCTGCGCACGGCCTTGATCGGCATTTCGATACCGGCCATGGCGATCATGTTTTCCAGACGCGAGATGCCGTCGCGGGCAGAGTTGGCGTGGATCGTGGTCATCGAACCGTCGTGGCCGGTGTTCATGGCCTGCAGCATGTCGATCACTTCCTCGCCGCGGGTCTCGCCGACGATGATGCGGTCGGGACGCATCCGTAGCGCGTTTTTCAGACAGTCGCGGGGGGAAACCTCGCCCTTGCCCTCGACGTTGGGCGGGCGGCTTTCCATCCGGCCCACATGGGTCTGCTGCAGCTGAAGTTCCGCGGTATCCTCGATGGTCAGGATGCGCTCGGCGTTGTCGATAAAGGACGACAGCGCGTTCAGCGTGGTGGTTTTACCGGAACCGGTACCGCCGGAGACGATGACGTTCAGGCGGGTCGAAACCGCGGCTTGGAGATAGGCTGCCATTTCTTCGGTGAAGGCACCGAAATTCACCAGATCATCAATGCCCAGCTTGTCTTTTTTGAACTTCCGGATCGACACCAGAGAGCCGTCCACCGCAATCGGCGGCACCATCGCGTTGAAGCGGGAGCCGTCAGCGAGGCGGGCGTCCACATAAGGATTGGATTCGTCGACACGGCGTCCCACGGCAGAGACGATCTTGTCGATGATCCGCATCAGGTGCTTTTCATCCTTGAAGGCGATGTCGCTGAGTTCCAGCTTGCCGCTGCGCTCGACAAAGATCTGATGCGGGCCGTTCACCAGGATATCGCTGACCGTTTCGTCCTGCAGCAGGGCTTCCAGCGGGCCAAGTCCGGTGACCTCGTCATAAAGCTCCTTGTTCAGCTGCTGCCGGTCCTCGCGGTTCAGCACGATGCTTTTTTCGGCCAGGATCTCAGTTGCAATGGTGGAGATTTCGGTGCGCAGCTCCGCTTCACCTGCGCGTTCCAGTGCGGACAGGTTCAGGTTCTCCAGCAGATCACGGTGCAGCTGGATCTTGATCTCGCTCAGCCGCTCCTTGCGCTTGCGCTCCTTGTCCATCGGCTGCGCTTCGGCAGCCTTGCGCTGCACGGGACGCCGCAGGCTGGCGGCCGGTTTGGCCGAGGCCGCGGGCGCTGCCGCTGGCTCCGGCGCCGGTGCTGCAGGTTTCGCGGCCTGTTTCTTGTACTTGGAAAACATCAACTCACCCCCAATTCAAACCGTTCAGGCGGCTTCTGCTTCATTGCGGCCCAGCTCATGCAGCGAAGCTGCAAGCTTGGCGATTTCCTTGCGCAACGGGTTCTTTGCGGCAGAGACGGCCAGCGGCAGCCCGTGATCGCAGCTCTGCAGGATTTGCTTGCCGCCATCAGGCAGCTGCAGGTCGATCGAGATGCCCAGCGACTCCGCCATCCGCTTAACCCGGCTCTTGCCGGTCAGATCGGTAAACTTCGGCGCCCGGTTCAGGGCAAAGCGCAGTTTTTCGAAGGGCAGGTCTTCGGCCTGCAGCGCCCGTTTCAGCCGCAGCGCGTTCTGGGCAGAGCGCATGTCCAGCTCAATCAGCGCGAAATAGATATGGGCCATGTTCAGCACCGTTTCGGACCACTGCACCAATGTGTGCGGCATGTCGATAACGACAAAATCAAAGTGGCTGCGTGCCAGCCCGATGACGCGGGTGATGTCCTCGGGCGACAGCAGGTCCAGCGGCACCATTTCGGAAGGCGCGGTCAGAACCTGCAGTTTTTCCTGGAACGGCAGCAGCGCCTGGCCGAACAGATCCTCGTCCATGCTTTCGGATTCGCTCAGCATTTCCATCACCACCTCGCGGCGGGGCAGATCCAGGTAGGTCGAGACGGAACCGGCCTGCAGATCCAGGTCCAGCAGGCAGACGCTGGGCTCCTCGCGTTCGCTGAGCGCCGCAAGCTCCCAGGCCAGGTTGACGGCCATGGTGGTTGACCCGGTGCCGCCGGCCAGCCCGTGGCAGACGATCACCGCGCCTTCGCGCTGGCTGCCGGTTTGCAGCTGGTGCGGGTTCTGCACCGTTGGCGGCGGCGGGGCCTGCAGCCGGTCGATGGCGGCCTGCAGCTCCTGCTCGGGCAGGGGATAGGGGACAAATTCGTCGGCCCCCTGGCGCAGCAGTGTATGCAGTGCCGCCGGTGTCACATCCTCGGCAATCAGAATCACTTTGATGCCGCGGGACTTGGCCTGGGTGATGATCTCGCCCATCAGCGGCAGGTCGCCTTCGTCGGCGCTGTCGATGGCCAGGGCGATGAATTGCAGCGGTTCTGCCTCCGCCTGGCTGAAAAAAGCCAGCGCCTCGGAAAAACCAAGGTCGCCCCAGGCTTCACCCAGTGCGGTTTCCATGTCTTCAATCAGGAGGTCGAAATTCTGCACGTCACGGCTGACTGTGCAGGCAACAATCGCAGGTGTTTCTGTTTGCGGCATACCGCTGCTCATCGCCATCATCCTTGTTCACTTGGGCGGACCGGGCTTTGGGCACAGTCCGCCTCTTGGAAACAATGTCGGCGGCAATCTAGGCGATATTGGGGCCAAAAATCCCCAAATATGGGGAATTGTTACTACTTCGTAACCGCTGTAGGGCGCCTGATGGCTTACTGCAGCGACCGTGACAGCGACTGCTGCGAGGACAGGGTCGATTCCGGCACCGCGCTTTCCAGATACTCGCGGTAGATGATCTGAGCGTACTTGCCGTCCAGAACCTGCGGGTGCCGCTTCAGGAAGCCGCTCACCTCGGTTACAGTGCGGCGGTTGCGGCGTTCGCGCTCCGGCGTGGGGATCAGCGGCTGGGTTTCGCCAAAGGAAACAACGGCCTCCAGGCGGTTGCGGCTGATGCCGCGCGAAACCAGATAGTTCACCGCAGCACGCGCCCGGCGCAGGCCGAGGGACTTGTTGTAGGCGTTGCTGCCCACCGCGTCAGTGTGGCCGAAGACCCGGAAACGCACTTCCGGGAACTGCTTGATCCAATGCGCCTGGCGGTCCAGCACTGCACGTGCGGCCTGGTCCAGACGGGTGCTGTCGAAGTCGAAGTTGATGGTGTTCGGAACTTCCTTGGCAAACCGGTTGGCCAGCTGGATCGCATAGCTGCGCTCGCCGCTCATCACTGCTGAGTTGTTGAGGGTGGATTCGCCGAAGGTCGCCCTGCGGTTCAGTTCCTGCCCCGCTTCGCGTTCACAGGCGGCTGCGGTCAGGAAAAGGCCGAGGATTGCAGCGGTTCTGATCATATGTGCCACTCCTTATCAGTCCAGCACGTAGCCGTAAGAGCCGTTGAAGTCCTGCTTGGCCACTTCCGCAGCGGGGCCGTTTTTGGTGCGGGCGGTGCGCCCGAACAGGAACAGGTCCTTTTCGCTGGGCGGCGCAACCCGGTCGGTCGGCAGCGTCAGCGCCTCGCCACGGGTCGGGGTCACCAGATGCGCGCTGACGATGATGACCAGCTCGGTCTGCTCGCGCTGGTAGTCGGCGCTGCGGAACAGTGCGCCCAGCACCGGAACATCGCCCAGCCAGGGCAGCTGCGAGGAGTTGTCGAGGAACTCGTCCCGGATCAGGCCGGCAATGGCAAAGCTTTCGCCGTCGCGCATCTCCACCGTGGTCGAGGTCTCGCGGCGCGAGAAGGCGTCGATCGACAGGCCGTTCAGTTCCAGCGAGTTGGTCGGGTCGATCGCGGACACAGCGGCGTTTAGTTCCAGGTTGATCAGATCACCGTCAACCACCCGCGGAATGAAGTTCAGCTCAATGCCGAAAGGTTTGAATTCAATGGTGATAACGTCGTTTTCCTGCGCCACCGGAACCGGGTATTCGCCGCCAGCTAGGAACTTCGCTTCCTGCCCAGACAGGGCAGACAGGTTGGGCTCAGCCAGGGTGCGGACCACGCCCTTGCGCTCCAGCGCCTCGAGCAGCAGGCTGACCTGTACGGAGCCTGCGTTGAAGCCGAACAGGAAGGCGCCTGTGTTTTCGTTGGCGGCAGGGATGTTGCCCGCCAGCGAGTTGGCCAGCGCCCCGGAGGTGTTCAGAGTGTTGACGCCGCCGGTGCGGCCGTTGCCGGTGCCGCCATTGAAGCCGAGCGAGGCGCTGAGCGATTTGGAGACCGAGCGCTGCATTTCGGCAAAGCGGACCTTGAGCATCACCTGCTGCACGCCGCCGACCGACATCAGGTTGCTGACCCGCTCCGGCGCATAGCGCTCTGCCAGATCCAACGCGCGCTGAAGGCGGGCAGAGCTGGAGACGGTGCCCGAGAGCACGATGCCGTCATTGGCGGTGCGGACTTCGATCTTCTCGTTCGGCAGGATCTGGCGCAGCCGCTGCTTGAACTCCGTCACATCTGCAGCAACCCGGACATCGACGTTTGTGATCAGCCGGCCGGACCCATCGAGCAGCGTCAGCGTGGTCAGACCCGGCGACTTGCCCAAAACGTAAATGGTGCGGTCGGAGAGAGAGGAAATGTCAGCAATACTGGGATTGGCGATGCTGAGCTCCGCAAAAGGGGTCTCGCTCTCCACCACCACAGCGCGGTTCATGGGCACATCAAGCGTCGCCGCCGTGCCCTTTTTCACCACGCGAAGAGATTGCGCCGATGCCCCATCAGCAGTCGGTATGCCAACAAGCGAAAGCCCCATCAGGGCCGCCGCCACGAACCGTCGAATTGCCATGTGACCTGCCTTTCCGATCACGCCTCAAAATCCGGGTCTTTTTGCCCGCTGTTTCCCGCACTGTGGTTCAGTTCCTGAATTATTGCAAGAATCAATGGCTTCGGGGCCTTTCCTAAGCGGCAGCTGATGTGGGGCCTTGGCAACAGACAGGTCAGCCGCCCTTCGGCAAAGAAGGGCGGCTGAACAAGGTAACAGTCTGTGCAAGAATGGAAATTCTAGTTGGTGCAGGGGATCGGAATTTCCACGACTTCCGCGCCCCGGCGGGTGCGGACGGTGCAGACTTTTTCCCGTTCCACCTCCGGCTGCACCTCAATCGCGCCAAGGCCAAGCAGCTTGCGCTGGTCAACTTCGATCACTGAGGCAACGGTGTCGTCGCCCGCGCCAACCAGGGCCAGGGTCAGCTTTCCGGTGCTCTGCGCCTGGGCAAGGGCGGCAACCTGTTCCGGCTTGGCCGCGACCGTCACAGTGCGGGCAATTACGGCGCCGCTGATGTCACTGTTTGCCTTTTGGTCAACAGCAATCAGTTCGACATTGGTTTCAATGAGGCGGGTGAACTCGCCGTCGGCGGCCCCGGCCTGACGCACCTGGCCGGTCCAGTAGATATCCACCTTGTCGCCGGGGCGCAGGAAGCCGGATACGCCGGAAGACACGTCCACCCGGATGGCAAAGGCACGCATGCCGCGCTCCAGGCGCGAGGTGATGCCAGCGTCTTCACCCGGCAGGGTGACCTTGCTGGCCATGATCGCCTCGTTCTTCTCCATCGTGCGCAGAATGACACGGGGTGTCTCGTCTGCACCCGGCGGGAACAGAGCCTCCAGGCTGGTGAAAACCCCTTCGGGCAGGCTTTCCTGCGGCCAGCGGACCTGACGGACGTTTTCCTTGGTCAGCCGGTGGCCGTATTTCAATTCTTCCGTCGCAACAAAGATGTCGACGGTGGGAACCGCTTCCACCCGGGCTGCGCGTTCCTGTGCCAGAGCCTGCTGGTATGAGCTGATATATTTTTTCGCCATCATCACGGCGCCGCCGGCCAAAGCGACACCCAGGATGAGAATAAGTCCGAATACAGTACGCATGACGCTCCTTCGGTCGCATGCCCAGCCGGGGTGCTGAACAAAGACTCTGCTTAGGTTCCGGTCATCATGTTTTGCGGCAGGATCTCCGCAGCCGCTACGCGCGGCAAAAACCATGAGGAAAGCCGCCCGCTGGAGGGCAGGCGGCTTCCATAGCTCTCTTAGACGTTAGCCGGACCTTAGGTCGGGTTGTCGCCCAGGCTGTAGGTGGTCGGCACGGAGTTGGTCAGGGCGGTGCCGGTTGCGTCTGCAACGCTGTCCACGCCGCTTGCAACGGAGGTGTAGGCAACACCGGCCAGGGCTGCGACAGCTGCGGTCAGAACGACCCAGTCAACAGTCACGGCGCCGTCTTCGTCTTTGCGGAAGTTTTTGATGAACTTGATCATGGTATGGTCCCTCCAAAGGATCTCTGAATTTGCTTCACCTTGCCGTCGCTCTGGAACCTGCTCTCTCACCAGCTTTGGTTCCTGTCCGGCTTGGATGAATACATATAGCCAGTGCAGCGTGGCAGGATTTGGGCTGAAAGCCGGAAATTGCTGCCCAAATTTAACTTTTCAAAAAGAAATGCCTTAACGCATTGTTTTTGCGGCGTTAAAAAATCGTTACTGGCGGGAGTCCCGTGGTAATTCCGCGCCAGTTGGGGGCAAATATGGCGAATACGCCAGATTCTGGTGCGGAAATGCTGGATTTTGCGGCCCGGTTTTCCGAGTCTTAGGCCAAAGAAAACCAAAAGCAGGCCGAGCAATGTTTGTGCGTAACGCAGTTTTGGCGCTGGCCCTCTGCGCCATGCCCCTGGCCGCGTCTGGGCAGGAGGCGGCGACTCCCTTTCCCGAGTTTGAGGCAAAGCGCGTCAAACCTCCGGCGCCGGGAACGGGCAAGCGTATAACTGTGCAGATCGAACCAGAACCCGAAGCAGAGAGTGCCCCAGCTGCAGCGCCTGCTGCCGGGGACCCGGCCGCTGTGCCGCCCGCGGGACGTTACGGCTGGTTCTGGGACAAGGTCGCGTCGGGGATTGAGGGCGCGGGGCCGGGACGTTTGGACGATGCGATGCAGGCCCTGAACGGCGCCAAGGGACTGACGGCACCGCGGCTGCAGCTGATGCAGGACATTGTGCAGGAGCGCGGCGTGCAGATCCTGACCGAAAGCATTGGCACAGAGGTGTCACCTGCCTTGGTGCTGGCAGTGATTGCCGTCGAATCTGCGGGCAAGCCCGATGCTGTCAGTTCCGCAGGTGCGCAGGGGCTGATGCAGCTGATGCCCGACACCGCCGCGCGGTTCGGGGTCAGCGATGCCCTGGAAGCCAAGCAGAACATCTCCGGCGGCATCCGGTACCTGGACTGGCTGATGAAGGAATTCGGCGGCGACCCGATGCTGGTTCTGGCAGGGTACAACGCAGGCGAGGGCGCGGTGCGCAGCCATCAGGGCGTGCCGCCCTATGCCGAAACGCGCGACTACGTTCCCAAGGTCCTGGCCGCTTACCAGGTGGCGCGGGGCCTGTGCATGACGCCGCCGCTGTTCCTGTCGGACGGATGCGTGTTCCGGATGCAGAACTGACCCCCCTGCGCGCCCCTTGGTTCCAGCAGCCAGTGGCCGGGGAAGGGGAGCCGGGCGAATCCCGCCCGGAATCAAGCCGCAGACGCCGGGCGAGCGCCTGCCGGCAGCGCATTGCGTTGCAATGCGCGAGAGGCCGCCCCACCGGGCTGGCGCTTTGGAAAGGGTAATGCTCCATTGAAAGCTTGTACGGACGTTGCCGGGATAATTTGCCCTGCACCAGCGTTGCGGCGCCACCCCGCGGGCAGGCGCCCGCCCTTTGCATCAAGCTGTGGGTACGGCACACCGCAAGGTGTTGCGCACCCAGCGTACGCCCCCTTCACGCGATCCTCATTTCCCTGTGCCACACTCCCAAATGATCGCGATCCCCCAGCCATGGATCCCGCGCGCGGGACCATGATACGAGGCCCAGGCATCTGTGCGGCTGAATGGGCAACACCCGGAGACCGGCCCTGATAAAAAGGGGGTCGTCCAAGCGAGCTTGTCCGAGCAGGCCCCCTGTGGGGTCTGTCCACCTCCACCCCGGCGGCGCCGCCCCCTTAATTGGGACCTCAGGCACAACCGAACGGACCGAAGAAAAGAAACAGGGACCTGCAAGGAAAAACCGCCAAGGGCAAAATGCCCCCGGCGGCCAAATCTGCTGCGTTTCCGGGGGGGGCGCGCATGACGCCGCCGTTGGTCCTGTCCGATGGCTGCGCGGTCCTGACCCTAGGTGCGCTAAGCCTTTGATCAGGCTGACGCTGCGTTTTTTCGGAAAATTGCCGGTGTCCCTGACGGCTGGCCTTGTTGCTGCCCCAGTTGACTGATTTCTGACCGGTATTTTCAGACGTACAAGTCATTGGAGACAGAGATTGGATTTAGGTATTGATCCGTCGGCGGTGGCCGCGGGCTCGCAAGAGGTGACCAGCACATTTGTCATGTTCGGAACCATTGCGTTTGTCGGTTTCTTCGGCCGGATGATTTTTGTGGCCTTTGGCCCCGGCCTCGCAAAGTCCAACCCGTTCCGGAACTTTTCGGGCGGCGGTTTCATTCTTCTGGCGGCGGCACTTTTTGCCGGCGGGCTTTATGCCTCAGGCAAGATGACCAAAGCCACCGTGCTATTCAAACGGCACCTGGCCGATCCCGTCATTGTAACCTTGCTGGGCAAGGACAGCTGTGACCCGGCTGATGGCAGCTATTGCGTTGTGGTGTTCGAAGACGGGCAGGAAAAGATCGTCAACTGGTACAACAAGCGGGTCTACATGTACGAGATCGTCAACCCGCCTGAGGGGGCAGTCTGGCACACCCTTCGCCCCCGCCACCGGCCCGGTCTGGCTGCCGGAGTATAGGCTGCAACAGAAAACGGCCCGCCTGAGACAGGCGGGCCGTTTCAAATTCAGAAATAGAAACTCAGTCCACGATGGTGGCTTCGGTGGCTGCACGCAGCTCGTCTTCGCTGACGCCCTCAGCGCATTCCACGATCTTCAGCCCGCCCTCGACAACGTCCAGAACGCCCAGGTTGGTGATGATCCGGTCCACCACGCCCCGGCCTGTCAGCGGCAGGGTGCATTCTTTCAGAACCTTGCTGTCACCATGCTTGTTGGCGTGATCCATCACCACCACCACACGGCCGACGCCCGCCACCAGGTCCATGGCGCCGCCCATGCCCTTCACGAGCTTGCCGGGGATCATCCAGTTCGCCAGGTCGCCGTTCTCGGCCACTTCCATCGCGCCCAGGATCGCCATTGCGATCTTGCCGCCGCGGATCATCGCAAACGACTGCGCTGAGTCGAAATAGGCGGTCTGCGGCAGCTCGGTGATTGTCTGCTTGCCGGCGTTGATCAGGTCGGCATCCTCTTCGCCCTCATAGGGGAAGGGGCCCATGCCCAGCATGCCGTTCTCCGACTGCAGGGTCACTTCCACACCCTCGGGGATGTAGTTGGAGACCAGCGTCGGGATGCCGATGCCGAGGTTCACATACCAGCCGTCCTGCAGCTCCTGCGCGGCGCGTGCCGCCATCTGATTGCGGTCCCAAGGCATTATGCTTGCTCCTTCTTCTGACGGACGGTGCGCTGTTCGATGCGTTTTTCGTGGTCACCCTTGATGATGCGGTGCACGTAGATGCCGGGCAGGTGGATCGAGTCCGGATCGAGCGAGCCGGTGGGCACGATTTCCTCGACCTCAACCACGCAGACCTTGCCGCAGGTCGCGGCCGGCGCGTTGAAGTTGCGGGCGGTCTTGCGGAACACCAGGTTGCCGGTCTCATCCGCTTTCCAGGCCTTGACGATGGCGAGGTCGGCAAAGATGCCTTCCTCCATGATGTAATCCTCCATCGCGCCGTCCGGCCCGGTGGGGAACTGCTTTTCCATCTTGCCTTCGGCAATCACGGTGCCAACGCCGGTCTTGGTGAAAAAGCCGGGGATGCCCGCGCCGCCGGCGCGCATGCGCTCGGCCAGGGTGCCTTGCGGGTTGAACTCCAGCTCCAGCTCGCCGCTCAGATACTGGCGCATGAATTCGGCGTTTTCCCCCACGTAGGAGGAGATCATCTTCTTCACCTGCCGGGTCTGCAGCAGGATGCCGATGCCGAAATCATCAACGCCCGCGTTGTTGGAGGCAAAGGTCAGGTCCTTGGTGCCCGCGTCCTTGATCGCCTGCAGCAGCAGCTCGGGAATGCCGCAGAGGCCAAAGCCGCCCGCGGCGATGAACATGCCGTCGTGAAGCAGCCCGTCGAGCGCTTCAGCGGCGCTGGAATATACCTTTTTCATGGAGATCTCCCATTATGCCGGTTGCAGGGAGTTCTGGCGCTCAGCCGGTGCAGAGTCAATGAATACGGAGACGGCTGCGTATTTCTACGGAGCCGCTTTGACGGCCCGCCAGTTCCGGCAGACCGTCAAGGCCGGAAGTCATACAGGCAGGGCGTCTTCGGCGTATTGCGCCGCGAACGCCGCGCTGGGCGGGATCGGGGTGATCACGTCGATCAGCACACCGTTCGGGTCTGCCGTGATGAAGTGGCGCTGCCCGAAGTCTTCGTCGGTGAGCGGCTTCAGCACCGGCAAACCGGCGCCGGTCAGCCGGGTGTATTCGGCTGCGGCATCCTCCACCTCGAAGTTCAGGATGACGCCGGCACTGTTGCCGCGCCCGGCCTCTGGGACCGTGGGGTGCGTGCCATCCAGGATGGCCAGGTTCACGGCAGGATCAGTGCTCGACTGAAGATGCACGTACCAGTCCGATTCAAACGCCGGCTGGAAGCCAAAATGGGTTTGGTAAAACGCGGCGGTGCCCGCAACATCGTTTGTTTGCAGCACCGGATAGTATTGAGTGACTTTCATCTTGCACCTCATTTTAAAAACATACAATCTGTATGTATGTGGAAATAAACATACAGGCTGCATGTATGCAAGAGAGAAATGCTCCCGTCCCAAACACCGCGCGCCGCGCCGCCATGCGTGAGCGGCTGATCGCTGCCGCCCGCAAACTGTTTTCGGAAAAGGGCTACGCCGAGACATCAACGCCGGAAATCGTCAAGGCCGCGGAGGTGACACGCGGCGCGCTTTACCATCACTTCGATGGCAAGGAGGCGCTGTTCCGTGCTGTTGCCGAGGCCGAGGCCCAAGCGGTTACCAAGGCAATCGAGGCCGCGGCCAAGGTGCCGGGCGGGGAGGGGCTGGAGGCGGGCAGCCGGGCGTTCTTTGCCGCAATGGCGAAGCCGGGCCGCGCCCGCATACTGCTGGTGGACGGGCCCGCTGTGCTGGGAGCCGCTGCGATGGACGAAATTGATGCCGGCGGCGGGCGCAGTGCGCTGCGCGCGGGGCTGGCGTCTGCGGGCACGGGCCTGAAAGAAGGTGAGCTTGATGCGCTGGCGGCGGTGATGTCAGCGGCCTTCGACAGGGCAGCGCTTGCCATTGCCGAAGGTGCTGAGTCCGCGCCTTATGAGGCGGCGATGGCGGCATTGATGCGTGCCGCCATCGTACCGGTGACTTAGGTCGAGGCTTTTTTGGCGGCAGGTTTCTTCTTGGCGGCGGGCTTCTTCGCCGCTGCCTTTTTCTTGCCGCCCTTGGAGGACTTCTCGGCAATCAGCTGCACCGCCATCTCCATGGTCACGTCCTTGGGCTCCACGTCCTTGGGCAGGGTGGCGTTCACCTTCTCCCATTTGACGTAAGGCCCGTAACGCCCGTCCATGATGTTGACGGCACCGCCGCTTTCGGGGTGTTCGCCCAGCTCCTTCAGCGGCTTCGCTGCAGCCCGGCTGCGGCCGCGGCCCGGGTTGGCGCGTTTCTCGGCCAGCATCTCCACAGCGCGGTTCATGCCGATCTCAAAGACGTCCAGGGTTTCTTTGAGATTCACGTAAACCGGCTTTTCCTCATCCGGCAGCTGGTGCGCAATATACGGCCCGAAGCGGCCCAGGTTGGACTGGATCGCACCGCCGTCCGGGTGCTGGCCGATCTCGCGCGGCAGGGTCAGCAGGGTCAGCGCCTGTTCCAGGGTGATCTCATTCGGGCCCCAGCCGGGCAGGAAATCCTTGCCCTGTTTGGGCAGCGAGGAGCGCGGCGGCTTCTTGTTCTCGGGCGTCGCCTCGCCGCGCTGAACGTAGGGGCCGAAGCGGCCGGATTTCAGGTGGATCTCGTCGCCGTCGTCCTCGCCCAGAATACGCTCATAGCCCTCGGCACCTTCACCGGAGATCGGCCGGGTGTAGTTGCATTCCGGGTAATTGCCGCAACCGACAAAGCCGCCGGTGCGCGAGGTCTTGAGGTGCAGCTGGCCTACGCCGCACTTCGGGCAGGTGCGCGGGTCGGTGCCATCTTCACGCGGCGGATAGAGCTGCGGTGCCAGCGCATCATCCAGCACATCCAGCACCTCGGTGATGCGCAACTCGGAGGTTTCAGCAATGGCTGCCGAGAAATCCCGCCAGAACTTGCCCAGAAGCTCTTTATAGTCGCCGTCGCCCGCGCTCACGTCGTCCAGTTCTTCTTCCAGATTGGCGGTGAACTCGTAACCGACGTATTTGCGGAAGAAGTTCAGCAGGAAGATGGTAACGATCCGGCCCTTGTCCTCGGGGAACAGGCGGTTCTTTTCCTTGCGGACGTATTCGCGGTCCTGGATCGTGGTGATCACGGACGCATAGGTCGAGGGGCGGCCGATGCCCAGCTCTTCCATCCGCTTGACCAGCGTCGCTTCGGTATAGCGCGGCGGCGGCTGGGTGTGGTGTTGCAGCGCCAGCACGGCACCGTCTTCAGAGAGGACAGAGGCGTCCTTGCCTGCCTTCTCTGCCTGCGCTGCCAAGGAGGATGCGAATTTCAGCGCCTCTCCTTGCATGATCTGCGGCAGGCGCTTGTCGTCCTCATCCGCCACATCGTCGCGGCCTTCCTCATAAACCCGCATGAAGCCGTCAAACAGCACCACCTGACCGGTTGCGCGCAGCACGACCTGCTGGTCGCTGGAGCCGATATCGACGGTGGTGCGCTCCAGACGGGCACCTTCCATCTGGCAGGACAGGGTCCGTTTCCAGATCAGATCATAGAGCTTGCGCTGATCATCGTCCGAAACCTTCAGGCTGGCGGCATCGCGGCTCATGTCGGTGGGGCGGATACACTCGTGCGCTTCCTGCGCGTTCTTTGCCTTGTTCTTGTAGATCCGCGGCGAGGACGGCACGTATTCTGCGCCATAGCGCTTTTCGATCTCGGCGCGGGCTTCCTGCACCGCCTCGGGTGCCATGTCGATGCCGTCGGTCCGCATATAGGTGATGAGGCCGGCCTCATAGAGCCGCTGCGCCGCGTTCATGGTCTGGCGCGCGCCCATGCCGAACTTGCGGCTGGCTTCCTGCTGCAGGGTCGAGGTCATGAACGGGGCAGAGGGGTTGCGGGCCGCGGGCTTGGCTTCGACCGACAGCACCGACAGCTTGCGCGAGGCCACCGCCTGCACCGCCATTTCAGCAGAGGTCGAGTTCTTGAGGCTGTATTTGTCGAGCTTGTCGCCGCCCATGACGGTCAGGCGCGCCTCGAACTCCTGGCCGCGGGGGGTGGCCAGCTGGGCGCGCACGGACCAGTATTCCTGTGCGTTGAAGGCCTCGATCTCCATCTCGCGCTCGACGATCAGGCGCAGGCAGACGGATTGCACACGGCCCGCCGAACGCGCGCCCGGCAGTTTGCGCCACAGCACCGGCGACAGGTTGAAGCCCACCAGATAGTCCAGAGCGCGCCGCGCCAGATAGGCCTCGACCAGCGGCATGTCGACCTGGCGCGGGTTCTGCATCGCCTCGGTCACCGCTTCCTTGGTGATCGCGTTGAAGGTCACCCGGCTGACGGCGGTGTCCTTCTTGATCGAGCGCCGCTTGGTCAACGCCTCCTGCAGGTGCCAGCTGATTGCCTCTCCCTCGCGGTCGGGGTCGGTGGCGAGAATCAGCGCATTGTCGTCTTTCAGCGCGTCGGCAATGGCCTTCACATGCTTGCGGGAATCGTTGGCGACCTCCCAGGTCATGCCGAAATCATTGTCGGTATCGACCGATCCGTCCTTGGGCGGCAGGTCGCGCACATGCCCGTAAGACGCCAGAACCGTATAGTCGGGGCCAAGATATTTATTGATTGTTTTTGCTTTGGCCGGGGATTCGACAACTACTACTGGCATAAATTCTGATACCTCTTCGGACCGGTTTGCCGGGTTCTATGGCGGGGCAGGATGTGGGGCGCAAGGGGAGAATGTCAATCCGGGTGCAATGGACGCGGTGCAATTCCTGCCTTTGCGGACCTGCTGCAGAGCGATTTGCCTGGTTTCGGATGCCGCTTTGCCGCCGTTTCAGAGACAGGGGATTAATCGTCGTCTTCAGGGTAGGCCCGGGACAGCAGGCCGCCGGGTTCGCGGCGGATCGCGCCGTCCAGTTCCAGGTCCGTCAACGCGGGGGCCAGATCCTGCGGCGGCAGGGACAGGTCGCGGATCAGCTGCGTCTCGGATGTGGGGGAGGGGCCGAGACTGCCGAGGATCTGCTGATGCAGGGCGTGAGTTTCCGCCAGGCTGCGCCGCTGCGGCGGGGGCGGCGGCAGGGCGGCAAGCGCCTGTTGAAGGTCTTGCGGTGCGGATGCAGGCACGGCAGGCAACTCTTGTGGCGGCAGCGCCTCCAGCACGTCGCTTGCGTCGCGGACCAGGGTGGCGCCGTCGCGGATCAGCCGGTTGCAGCCGGAACTGCGCGCATCAAACGGGTGGCCGGGCACCGCCAGAACCTCGCGGCCATAGTCGAGGGCATCGCGGGCAGTGATCAGGCTGCCGGATTTGGCAGCTGCCTCCACCACCACCACCGCGCGGGACATGGCGGCAATGATCCGGTTGCGTTTGGGGAAATCGCGGGCCTGCGGTGTGAGGCCCATGGGCTGCTCTGACAGCCGCAGCCCGGTCTCAGTGATGTCAGCCGCAAGTTTGGCGTTTTCCGCCGGGTAGATCACGTCCGCCCCGCCTGCCAGCACGGCGATGGTGCCGGTTTTCAGGGCAGCCTGATGCGCCGCCGTGTCAATGCCGCGGGCCATGCCGGAGACCACTGCGTATCCGGCCTCACCAAGGGAGTGGGCCAGCGACCGGGCCATGCGGACCCCCAGCGAGGAAGCATTGCGGGCGCCGACCATCGAGATCATCGGGCGGTCCAGCACCGACAGATCGCCGATGGCCCACAGCAGTGGCGGGGCATCTTTGATGCCTTTGAGCAGGGCTGGATATTCGGGGTCCGAAAAGCACAAAAGCCGCGCTTTGGCGGCTTTTGCGGTCTTGAGTTCCTTGTCCACCGCCTTGGCAGGGCATGTTTCATACCCTTTGATGCCTGCGGAGCGTGCCACTTCGGGCAGCGCATCCAGCGCGTTCTGCGCTGAACCATATTCTGCGAGCAGCCGGTGAAAGGTCACCGGGCCAACCCGTTTGGAGCGCAAAAGGCGAAGCCATGAATACCGGTTATCTTCCGTGGTGGGTGGGAGTGGGGGGTGAGTGGAAGAAAGTGTTTCTTCGGTCATCCGCAGCTCCGCCTGTTTGCAGGACAAGAATTAACCTTGAGGGGGTTAACAGGTGGTGAACGGCTGGAAAGATTTTGGCAATGCCCTGAAAATTTTTGCTAAGTTGTGAAAACTGCTTAAGAAATTCACATGCAAGCAAGGGTTGTGCGATTGTGCTTGCAGCGTTTTGGCCCGGCTGGCTGTACAGCCAGGCCCCGGATTTTGCGGCAAGCATATGGTTTTGCCGCGAATTTACGCAGCAGAGCCGCCAACTGTCAGCCCGCCCATCAGCACCGACGGCTGGCCGACGCCGACCGGCACCCATTGGCCGGCCTTGCCGCAGTTGCCCATGCCGGGGTCCAGCGCCATGTCATTTCCAAGGCCGCGAATCTGTTTGAGCGCGGTGGCGCCGTCGCCGATCAGGGTGGCGCCCTTAACCGGTTCACCGACCTTGCCGTCCTTCACGCGGTAGGCCTCGGTGCAGGAAAACACGAACTTGCCGTTGGTGATATCGACCTGGCCGCCGCCAAAGCCCACCGCCCAGATGCCGTTCTTGATGCCCGCCACCAGGTCGTCGGGGGCAGTCTCTCCGCCCAGCATGTAGGTATTGGTCATCCGCGGCATCGGTGCATGGGCATAGCTTTGCCGCCGCCCGTTGCCGGTGGGGGAGACCCCCATCAGCCGCGCGTTCTGGCGGTCCTGCATGAAGCCGACCAGAACCCCGTCCTCGATCAGCGTGGTCTTCTGGCTGGGGGTGCCCTCATCATCCACGGTGATGGAGCCGCGCCGGTCGGGGATGGTGCCGTCATCCAGCACCGTGACGCCCTTGGCGGCGATCTGCTGACCCATCAGCCCGGCAAAGGCTGAGGAGCCTTTGCGGTTGAAATCGCCCTCCAGCCCGTGGCCGATTGCCTCGTGCAGCAGGATGCCGGGCCAGCCGGGGCCAAGCACCACGTCCATTTCCCCCGCTGGGGCAGGGACTGCATCCAGGTTAACCAGGGCGATGCGCAGCGCCTCTTGCACTTGAGCCTGCCAGTGCGCGGGATCGACCAGCCCGTCCAGGCCCAGCCGCCCGCCGCCGCCGGCGGAGCCGCTCTCGCGGCGGCCGTCCTTTTCGACGATGACGGAGACATTCAGGCGCGCCATCGGGCGGGTGTCGCGCACGCGCACCCCGTCGGCGCGCAGGATCTCCACCTCTTGCAGGGAGGCGGCCAATGACGCGGACACCTGCACCACGCGTTTGTCGAGATTGCGGGCGTAATCGTCGATCTCGCGCAGCGTCTCCACCTTGACCGGGAAGGGCATGGCGCTGATCGGGTCGGCGTCGGTATAAAGCTTCTTGTTGGTGGCCAGCGGCGCGTCCGCATAGGTGCCGCCGCCGGTGCCAACCGCCAGCTTGGCGGTTTCCGCCGCCCGCCGCAGCGAGGCGATGGAGACGTCGGTGGAATGGGCATATCCAGCCACATCGCCGTTCACGGCCCGCAAACCAAAGCCTTCGGAGGCATCGTAGCTGGCGCTGCGCAGCCGCCCGTCATCAAAGGACAGCGCCTCCGACTTGCGGCGTTCGGCAAAGATCTCGCCGTCCTCGGCACCGTTCAGGGCATCACGCAGGGTGGCCAGCGCCTCATCCTCCGGAAGCGCGGTTTCGAAGGGTCGGAAGGATGGGTTTTCCATGGCACGGTCCTCAGATTTTTTGATCTAAATCAAGAAAGCGACGGTTTGACGCTTGGCTGCCTCTTTATCTGTACGCCCGAATATGGTTTTAAGCTGCATCAAAGACAACGGGGCAGGTGCGTTTTGCGGAATCATTGATTCCCGTGCATTTCGTGCTGCCGCAGGAACAATACGATCAACCGATCAGGACAGAACATGAAAAACGCTTTGATGCTTTCGGGCCTTTTCGCCGGCCTTTCGAGCCTTCCAGCAATGGCGCAAGAAGGCCTGAAAACCATTGGTAAGCCGGTGGACGGCGGCCTGAACTTCCAGCCGGCGGCGACCTCGCTGATGGAAGGGATCCACAAGCTGGACTGGATGATCCTGGTGATCATCACCGTGATCTGCATTTTCGTTGCTGCGCTGCTGCTGTGGGCGATCGTCCGGTTCAACAAGCGCGCCAACCCGACCCCGGCCAAGTTCAGCCACTACACCCCGATCGAGATCGCCTGGACCGTGATCCCGATCCTGGTGCTGGTGTTCATCGGCTCCTTCTCGCTGCCGCAGCTGTTTGCGCAGCAGGAAATCCCGGAAGGCGACATCAACATCAAGGTGACCGGCTACCAGTGGTACTGGGGCTATGAGTATTCCGACCACGAGTTCGGCTTTGAAAGCTTCATGCTGCCGAAAGAAGACCTGGCCGCAAACGGCTATGCCGAGGATGAGTACCTGCTGGCCACCGACACCGCCGTTGTGGTGCCGTCGGGCAAGACCATCGTGATGAACGTGACCGGCGCTGACGTGATCCACTCCTGGACCATCCCGGCCTTCGGCGTGAAGCAGGACGCGGTTCCCGGCCGTCTGGCACAGCTGTGGTTCAAGGTCGAAGAAGGCAAGGAAGGCATCTACTTCGGCCAGTGCTCTGAGCTGTGCGGCAAGGACCACGCCTATATGCCGATCACCGTCAAAGTGGTGACCCAGGCAGAATATGACGCCTGGCTGGAAGGCGCCAAGGAAGAATTCGCGGGCATCCCGCAGGCCTACCAGGTCGCTTCCAACTGATAGCCTGGCCGCATGGGGCCTGCAGGGGCGCCGTGTGGTACAGTGACAAGATCTGGGTGCGCAAGCTTGCGCACCCGTTGCCGCCAAAGGACCCAAGATGAGCGACGCAAGCATCAACGCAAGCCGGGCATATGAGGACGAGGCCAGCTTTGGCGATTATTTCGCCCTGCTGAAGCCCCGTGTCATGTCGCTGGTGGTGTTCACCGCTCTGGTCGGCCTGCTGGCTGCGCCGGTTTCCGTGCATCCCGTTGTCGGCTTCTGCGCGATCCTGTTCATTGCCATCGGCGGCGGTGCCTCCGGCGCGCTGAACATGTGGTGGGACGCAGATATCGACAAGGTGATGAAGCGCACCAAGTCGCGCCCGATCCCGGCGGGCAAGGTTGAGGCCGGCGAGGCGCTGGCGTTCGGCCTGGCGCTGTCGGGCCTGTCGGTGATCATGCTGGCGCTGGCCGCCAATGTCTTTGCCGGTGCGTTCCTGGCCTTCACCATCTTCTTTTACGTGGTGGTCTACACCATGTGGCTGAAGCGGGCGACGCCGCAGAACATCGTCATCGGCGGTGCTGCCGGGGCCTTTCCGCCGGTTATCGGCTGGATCGCGGCCACCGGCACCATGTCGGTTGAGCCCTGGCTGATGTTTCTGCTGACCTTCATGTGGACGCCGCCGCATTTCTGGGCGCTGGCGCTGTTCATGCGCTCCGACTATGACGATGCGGGCGTGCCGATGCTGACCGTGACCCACGGCCGCCGCTCTACCCGCATTCACATTCTGGCCTATACCGTGCTGCTGGCCGTGCTGGCTGTTGGCACCGCGTTCTCCGGCATTGGCGGGCCGGTCTATCTGGCCGCCGCGCTGGTGATGAACGCGCTGTTCCTGCATGGCGCCTGGAAGATCACCCGCCGCGACGAGGACGATTCCGAGGGTGACAATTTCAAGGTGGAGCGCAGCTTCTTCAAGCTGTCGCTGCTGTATCTGTTCCTGCATTTCGGCGCCATCCTGGCCGAGGCCCTGCTGAAGCCCTATGGCTTGGGGGGCTGGTAAGATGGCCCTGCGCAAGGAACATGAGATCCACAAGCGCCGGTCCGGCCTGAACAAGGGTGTCGGCATTCTGCTGGCGGCCTTTGTGGTGCTGATCATGGCGCTGACCATGGTCAAGGTGACCTCGGCCAGCTTCAAGTTCCCCGATGCGCAGTCTTCTGGTGAACAGGGGGAGCAGAACTGATGGCGCTGCAGGGGCCCCAAAAGACTGTTGTCCAGCTGGTCGGCGTTGTCGTCCTGATGGGCGGGCTGTCCTGGGCGTCGGTGCCGTTTTATGACTGGTTCTGCCGCGTCACCGGCTTTGGCGGCGTCACCGGCGTGGCCAGCGCGGGATCGGACACGGTTCTGGACCAGACCATCAAGGTCCGCTTTGACGGCTCCAAGGAACGCGGCATGCCGTGGGAATTCAAGCCGGTGCAGCGCGAGATGGAGATCAAGCTGGGCGAAACCGGCCTGGCCTTTTACGAGGCCTATAACCCGACCGACCGCCCCGTGGCAGGGCAGGCGTCCTACAACGTGGCGCCTTATCAGGCTGGCGGGTTCTTTGAGAAAATCGACTGCTTCTGCTTTACCGAGCAGGTGCTTCAGCCGGGGGAGCGGGTTCAGATGCCCGTGACCTTCTATGTTGACCCGGAAATCATTGACGACCGGGACGCAAAATACGTGCATACGATCACGCTGTCGTACACGTTCCATGAAATCGATCTGCCCGAGGGCGTTGCCGCTCTCGACACCGGGGGTAACACCGGGGCAGGCACAACCACGAACTAGGCCGCTAGGTGAGGGACACTTAAATGGCGCATGCTAAAAATCACGATTATCACATTCTGCCGCCGTCGATCTGGCCGCTGGCTGCCGCAGTGGGCACCTTTGTCATGCTGGTTGGCGCAGTGTTCTGGATGAAGGGCATCACCGCCTGGGCGTTCTGGATCGGCTTTGTTGCTGTTCTCTACTCGGCCTATGCCTGGTGGGCGGAAGTTGTTGCCGAGAGCAAGGGCGGCGACCACACACCCGTCGTCCGCATCGGCCTGCGCTATGGATTCATCCTGTTTGTGATGTCCGAGGTGATGTTCTTCTTCGCCTGGTTCTGGTCGTTCTTCAAACACGCCATGTACCCGATGGAGACCTATGTCGGCACTGAATATGTGGCCCCGGCGATCTATCCGGTCGACCCGTTCCACCTGCCGCTGATCAACACCCTGATCCTGCTGCTGTCCGGCTGTGCCGTGACCTGGGCGCACCATGCGCTGGTGCACAACAACGACCGCAAGGCGCTGATCCAGGGCCTGGCGATCGGTATCGCCTTCGGCATCGCTTTCACCGCGCTGCAGGGCTATGAATACGCCCACCTGCTGCATGAAGGCTGGAAGTTCGGCGAAGACGAGTTTTACTCGAACTTCTTCATGGCAACCGGTTTCCACGGTTTCCACGTGATCATCGGCACCATCTTCCTGACCGTCTGCCTGATCCGCGCGATGAAGGGTGATTTCACCCCCGAGCAGCACGTCGGCTTTGAGGCGGCTGCCTGGTACTGGCACTTCGTGGACGTTGTCTGGCTGTTCCTGTTCGTGGCCGTCTACATCTGGGGCACCTCCGGTTTGTAATGGTTACATGTTTGCGGTTCCAAAAACCGCGGACAGACCTTAATGAGCAAGGCGCGCAGGGGACACCTTGCGCGCCTTGTCTTTTGAAGCGGAGCGGCCCGGATGCGGCGTGTCATCTTCCTGTTGATCATCGGCGGCGCGGGCCTGGCGATTCTGATCGGCCTAGGCACCTGGCAGCTGCAGCGCATGGGCTGGAAGGAAGACCTGCTTCAGACGATTGAGGCCAGCATCGCGGCTGCACCGGCGGCTTTGCCGCAAGTCCCGGTGAAGGAGCAAGACCGCTACCGGGCCGTTACCGTCGAGGGTGAAATCGAAGGCAATGCGCTGCATGTGTTCTGGGTCACCAAAGACGCTGAAACGGGCTACCGGGTCATTGCTCCATTCGTGACCACCGATGGCCGGCGTGTCCTGTTGGACCGGGGCTTCATCCCTGCCGCTGAAAAGACCACATCTCTCAGCATCGGGCAGGCAACCGTCACCGGCAATCTTCTCTGGCCGGATGAGGGCGACTGGACGACGCCCGCGCCGGAAGTGGACACCAATATCCTCTATTCCCGGGACGTGGCTTATATGGCAGAGCGCCTGAACACCGAACCCGTTTTGATTGTCGCCCGCAGCACAGCGCCTGAGGCGGCGGTCACTCCGCAGGCTGTGACAACTGCGGGCATCCCGAACAACCACTTGCAATATGCGATCACCTGGTTTTCGCTGGCCCTGATCTGGGGTGCGATGACCGTCTACTTCCTGCGGCGCAGCCGCCCCTGAACCCGAAAGAGCTGAAGGCGATGAAATATATCTCGACCCGGGGCCAAGCGCCCGAGCTGACCTTTGAAGATGCGATGCTGACTGGTCTCGCGCGTGACGGCGGCCTGTATGTGCCGGCGGAAATCCCGCAGATGTCCCAGGACGACATCACGGCGCTGGCGGGGCTGTCCTATGAGGAAACCGCGTTCCGCGTCATGCGGCCCTTCGTCGGCGATTGCTTCACCGATGAGGAATTCCGCGCCATCATCGCCCGCGCCTACGAGGGCTTTGAACACGCTGCCCGGGCACCGCTGAAGCAGCTGGCGCCGAACCATTTCCTGCTGGAGTTGTTCCACGGCCCCACGCTGGCGTTCAAGGACTTTGCGATGCAGCTGATCGGCCAGCTGTTCCAGGCGGCACTGGAACGCCGTGGCGACCGGGTGACCATTGCAGGCGCGACCTCCGGCGACACCGGCTCTGCCGCGATGGAAGCCTTCCGCGGCCTGAACAATGTGGATGTGTTCATCCTCTACCCGCATGGCCGCGTGTCCGAGGTGCAGCGCCGCCAGATGACCACGCCGCAGGATGCCAATGTGCATGCGCTGGCGGTCGATGGCGACTTTGACGATTGCCAGGCGCGCGTCAAGGATATGTTCAACGACTTTGATTTCCGCGACGGTGTGAAACTGGCGGGCGTCAATTCGATCAACATCGCGCGGGTGCTGGCGCAGGTGGTCTATTACTTCTCCTCCGCCGTGAGCCTCGGCGCGCCGCAGCGCAAGGTGAGCTTCACCGTGCCGACCGGCAATTTCGGCGACATCTTTGCAGGCTTCATCGCCAAGCAGATGGGCCTGCCCATTGACCAGCTGGTGGTGGCCACCAACCAGAACGACATCCTGCACCGCTGCCTGTCGGGGCAGGGCTACTACAAGGGCGACACCCAGCCCTCGATCTCGCCGTCGATGGACATTCAGGTGTCTTCGAACTTTGAACGCGCGCTGTTCTATGCCTACGGGCAGGACAGCAAGGCGGTGGCGCTGTTGATGGATGAACTGAAGAACGGCGGCTTTGACGTGTCGCAAGGCGCGATGCAGGCGCTGGCGGAAAATTACGTCTCCGGCCGCACCTCCGAGGAAGAGACGCTGGCGACCATCAAGTCCGAGCTGGCGTCCTCGGGCGAGCTGATCTGCCCGCATGGTGCGGTTGCCGTGAAAGTGGCAAATGAGCACCGCAAGGCGGATGTCCCGATGATCACGCTGGCCACTGCGCATCCGGCGAAATTCCCGGCAGCGGTGGAAGAAGCCAGCGGCATTCATCCGCCCTTGCCTGCGCGCATGGCAGACCTGTATGAGAGGCCGGAACGGGTCACCCGGATCGCTAACGATTTGGCTGCCCTTGAGGATCACATCAGAAAGAACATCGCGAATTGACAGTTCAGCAGCACACACTCGCCAACGGGTTCCGTATCGTCTCCGAGCATATGCCGGGTCTGGAATCCGCGGCGGTCGGGATCTGGGTGAGCGCCGGCGGCCGCCATGAGCGGCTGGAGCAGAACGGCATTGCCCATTTTCTGGAGCACATGGCCTTTAAGGGCACCAAGCGGCGCTCGGCCCTGCAGATCGCAGAGGAGATCGAGGATGTGGGCGGTTATATCAACGCCTACACCTCGCGCGAGGTGACGGCCTATTACGCCCGGGTGCTGAAGGATGACGTGCCGCTGGCGGTGGACGTGATCGGGGATATCCTGCTCAATCCGGTGTTCGACCAGCGCGAGATCGAGGTTGAGCGCGGGGTGATCCTGCAGGAAATCGGCCAGTCGCTGGACACACCCGATGACGTGATCTTTGACTGGCTGCAGGAGGAAAGCTACCGCGGGCAGCCGCTGGGGCGGACCATTCTGGGGCCTGCGGAGCGGGTGCGCAGCTTCAGCCGCGAGGATCTGCAGGGGTTTGTCGGCGAACACTACGGCCCCGGCCAAATGATCCTGGCAGCGGCGGGCGGTGTCGATCACGATGCGCTGGTCAAACTGGCGGAGCAGCTGTTCGGCCATATGGAGGCCAAGCCGGAGTTCACCGCCGAAGGCGCGCAGTTCACCGGCGGCGAGGCGCGGCAGGTGAAGGATCTGGAGCAGGCGCATTTCGCGCTGGCCTTTGAAGGCCCCGGCTACCGCGACCAGTCAATGTACACCGCGCAGATCTATGCCAGCGCCCTTGGCGGCGGCATGTCCTCGCGGCTGTTCCAGGAGGTGCGCGAAAAACGCGGCCTCTGCTACACGATTTTCTCGCAGGCAGGGTCTTATGCCGATACCGGCTCGATGACCGTCTATGCGGGCACCTCCGGTGAGCAGCTGACGGAGCTGGCGGGCATCACCATCGACGAGATGAAGCGCGCCGCGGATGACATGAGCGATGCCGAGGTGGAGCGCGCCCGCGCCCAGATGAAGGCCGGGATGCTGATGGGGCTGGAAAGCCCCTCGAACCGGGCAGAACGGCTGGCGCGGCTGGTGCAGATCTGGGGCAAGGTGCCGTCGCTGGAACGCACGGTGGAGCGGATCAATGCCGTCACCACCAAGGACGTGCGCGAGCTGGCGGAGACCATGGCGGTAACCGCGCCTGCGGCGCTGGCGCTTTATGGCCCGGTCGCGGATGCCCCGGCGCTGGAGAGGCTGCAGGAGAGGCGCGCCGCCTGATGCTGCTCAACCGCCGCAAGGTCCGTATCGAAACCGAGCGCCTGACCCTCAGGCCGCCGGTGCATGCGGATTTTCACGGCTGGGCGGCGCTGAGGCTGCAGAGCCAGCCCTATCTGACCCCGTGGGAACCCAGCTGGGCGGCGGACCACCTCAGCCGCAAGAGCTTTACCAACCGGGTCTACTGGGCGCGGCGGTCGGTTTCCGGCGGCACCGCGCTGCCGCTGTTCCTGATCCGCCGGTCCGACAACCTGCTGGTCGGGGCGATTACCCTGGACAATATCCGGCGCGGCCCGGCCCAGGCCGGCACGCTTGGCTACTGGACCGGCCAGTCGTTTGCCCGGCAGGGCTACATGCGCGAGGCGATCGGCGCGGTGGTGCATCACGCCTTTACCAAACTGGACCTGAGCCGGATCGAGGCCGCCTGCCTGCCGGAAAACCAGGCGTCGCGCGGGCTGCTGGAGAAATCCGGCTTCAAATATGAGGGCGTCGCCCAATCCTATCTGCAGATCAACGGCCGCTGGCGCACCCATGTGCTCTATGCCTCCCTGCGCCACGACCGCCGCGGCAAGACGCTGGCTGGGCAGGCCTAGGCCGGACATTCTATCAGCCAAGTGCTCCCGCCCGTCGCAGGCGCATCAGAAGATGCGCCGCTCCCGTTGGGCCGGGCGCCGCCCTTGCTGTGCGGCGCGGCGCGTGGGGCAAACGGTGCCGCGACCTGCGCCCGCAGGGCGCCACGCCCAACGGCGGTGCGGAATTTTCAATTCCGCTGGCGCAGGCGGGAGCGCTTGCAGGGCGAATTTTCTGCGGTAAGGGCTGACAATGGCGGTTTGCGCCCTAGAACCTGCCTCATGCGCGCGTTTGCCACTTTCCTGTGTTTCATTCTGTGTTCCGCTGCCCTCCAGGCGCAGGAGCGGAGGCAGAGCCATTGCATTGCCCTGGCAGAGGCGACGCCCGGTCTGGAGTACCTGCAGCAGGCCAGCTGGCAGGACCCGGTGGCAGAAGACAGCGTGCAGATCCGCTACATCGCCCATGCCTCGTTCCTGCTGCGCACCGAGGGCGGGCTGAATGTGGTCACTGATTTCACCGGCTTCACCGGCGCTGCGCCGATGATCCCGGATGTGGTCACCATGAACCACGCCCATGAAACCCATTGGACCGCCCATCCCGACCCCGCGATTCCGCATGTGCTGGAGGGCTGGGGACCGTTTGGTGCCGGCATTGAGCATCATCTGGACCTCGGCGAGATGCTGATCCGCAATGTGCCCACAGATATCCGCAACATGTTCGGCGGGGTGGAGGCGCGCGGCAATTCGATCTTTGTCTTTGAGGCCGCGGGTCTGTGCATCGGTCACCTCGGGCACCTGCACCATGTGCCGACACCAGAGCAATACGCGGCGCTGGGGCGGCTCGATGTGGTGATGGCGGCGGTGGATGGCGGCATCACCCTGCCGCTGGATCAGATGCTGGAGGTGTTGGGGCGGCTGCGGTCCTCGGTGATCATTCCGATGCATTGGTTCAGCGACTATTCGCTGCAGAGTTTCCTGTCCCGGATCGGCCCGGAGTTCGATGTGGTGGATGAGGGCAACAGCGAGTTGTCTGTGTCGCTGCGCAGCCTTCCCGGCCGTCCGACCATCCATGTGCTGCGGCCCAAGTACCTGCTGGACGGGGAGTGAGCTGCCTTGCCAGTTGCGGGGCCTTGCGGCATGGATAGGGCATGACGCTGAACCCCGCCGATCCCGCCTTTGCTGCCCGCCTGTCACCCCTGCTGCCAGAGGGCGTTTTGCGGGCTGCCGAACCGCGGTATCTGGAAGAGCCGCGCGGCCGGTATCAGGGGCAGGCGGGGCTGCTGGCGCTGCCCCGCACGGTGGAGGAAGTGTCCATCCTGATCCGCGAAGCCAATGCCGCGCGGGTGCCGGTGGTGCCTTATGGCGGCGGCACCGGGCTGGTCGGCGGCCAGGTGATGGCGAAGGGACCGGCGCCGCTGCTGATCTCGCTGGAGCGGATGGCGGCGATCCGGGCGGTGCACGCCCGGGAGAATGTCCTTATCGCGGAAGGTGGCGCCATTCTGGCGGACGTGCAGGCGGCGGCGCAGGAAGCCGGGCGCCTGTTCCCGCTGTCACTGGCGGCAGAAGGTTCGGCGCGGATCGGCGGCAACCTTGCGACCAATGCGGGCGGCGTCAACGTGCTGCGCTACGGCAATGCCCGCGACCTCTGCCTGGGGCTCGAGGCAGTTCTGCCTTCGGGTGAGATCTGGCACGGGCTGTCGCGGCTGAGGAAAGACAACACCGGTTATGACCTCAGGAACCTCTTGATCGGGGCGGAGGGCTCTTTGGGTGTGATCACCGCTGCTGCCTTGAAACTGTCGCCGGTCCCGGCGTCGCAGGGCACTGCTGTATTCACCGTGACGGACCCGCAGGCGGCCATTGATCTGCTGGCCCTGGCCCGGGATCACGCGGGTGAGGGCGTCAGCGCCTTTGAGCTGATCCACCGGCAGGGGCTGGATTTTCTGGCGGAGACGCTGCCGCAGGTCCGCCAGCCCTTTGCCGAGGCGCCGGAGTGGTGCGTGCTGATCGAGCTGGGACTGCCGCGCGGGCTGGAGGCGGAGGACACTTTGGCCGCGCTGTTTGAAGCCGCCGAGGCGGCAGGGCTTGCCAGCGACGGGGTGATTGCCCAGTCGGACAGCCAGCGGCAGATGCTGTGGGCCGTACGCGAGCATATCCCGCTGGCCAACAAGGCCATCGGATCGGTGTCCAGCCATGACATTTCGGTGCCGATTTCGGAGATCCCCGCCTTCATCGAACGGGGCAGGGCGGCGGTGGCCCGGCTTGGCGATTTCCGCATCAATTGCTTTGGCCATCTGGGCGACGGCAACCTGCACTACAACGTGTTCCCGGCCAAGGGCCGCAAGCGGGAGGAGTACGACGCCTTGCGCGGTGCGGTGAAAGAAGCGGTGCATGATCTGGTCCACGCCTTCGGCGGCTCCTTCAGTGCCGAGCACGGGGTGGGGCGGATGAAATCAGGCGACCTGGAGCGCTATGGCGATCCGGCCAAGCTGGCCGCGATGCGGGCCATCAAACAGGCGCTGGATCCCAATGGCATCATGAATCCGGGTGCGGTGCTGCGCGCGGAGTGATTTGGTCTGGTATCTTTGGGGGGCTCCCGCACCCGCGGTTGCCCGGCTGTGCCGGACCGCCTGGCGGCTTTGGGCCCGGCGCCGCGCAGATGCGCGGCGCGCCCCTTCCGGCCCAAGGGGCCTGAAGGGGCCATGCCCAACGGGAACAGCCTTTCCCTGGAAAGGCGCCTGACCGGCGGGAGCCTTCCGGCCACGCATGGATACGGTTAGTTGAGGGTGTTCAGAGGCCCTCGAACTCGCAGAGCACATGCACGTCCATGCCCATGTCCTCCAGCAGCTTGCGCCCGCCCAGTTCCGGCAGATCGACGATGAAGGCGCAGGAGACGATCTCGCCGCCCAGCCGTTCGATCAGCTTGATGCCCGCGCCCGCGGTGCCGCCGGTGGCCAAGAGGTCATCGACCACCAGGATCTTCTCGCCCGGCTGGATGGCGTCGTCGTGAATCTCCACAATCGCCTCGCCGTATTCCAGCTTGTAGTCCTGGCTGATGGTGGTGCCGGGCAGTTTGCCCTTCTTGCGGATCGGCACAAAGCCGGTGCCCAGCTGGTGGGCAATCGCGCCGCCGAGGATAAAGCCGCGCGCCTCAAGCCCCACGACCTTGTCGATCTGCTCACCGGCGTAGGGGTGCAGCATCTGGTCGATGGCCATGCGAAATCCCCGCGGATCGGCAAACAGCGTGGTCACGTCGCGGAACATGATCCCTTCGTGCGGGAAATCGACGATGGTGCGGATGTAATCCTTGACGGCGGGTTTCTTGGGCATCGGCGCGGCTCCCCTTGGCGAATTGAATGCGGCGCCCCGGGTTTCGCGCCCGGGGCCACAGCGGGTTTGGCCGATGCTGCCGGGCCATGCAAGGGCTTCCTTGGCAGCACAGGGCTTTTGCAGCGCGGGCTGTCCGCTCGTCAGCCCAGCACCCGGCCCGCCACCGCGTCCAGTTTGGCCAGCAGCGCCGGGTCGCGTTTCTCCGGGGCGGTCATGATGGCGTATTCCAGCGCTTTGTCGCAGCCGTGCGGGCAGTCCTGCCGCGCCTTGCCCAAGAGGCCGGGCAGGCGGCGCACCAGCGCGCGGGCGTTGGCGGAGTTGCCCTGCAAAGTGGCAATGATATCAGTGATTTCCACCGCGCCATGCTCCGGGTGCCAGCTGTCGTAATCGGTGACCATGGCGATGGAGGCGTAGCACAGTTCCGCCTCGCGGGCGAGCTTGGCTTCGGGCATATTGGTCATGCCGATCACGTCGCAGCCCCATTGCTCGCGGTACATCCTGCTTTCGGCCATTGAGGAGAACTGCGGCCCCTCCATGCACAGATATGTGCCGCCGCGGTGGACCTTGACGCCAGCATCACGCGCTGCCGTCTCTGCCGCGTCCGAGAGCCGTTCGCAGGTCGGATGCGCGACGCTGACATGGGCGACGCAGCCGGTGCCGAAGAAGCTTTTGTCGCGCGCGAAGGTGCGGTCAATAAACTGATCCACAACAACAAAATCGCCCGGCGCCATCTCCTCGCGGAACGACCCGCAGGCGGAGACGGAGAACACATCGGTCACGCCCAGCCGCTTCAGCGCGTCGATGTTGGCGCGGTAGGGGACCTCAGTGGGGGAATGCACATGGCCGCGGCCGTGGCGGGGCAGGAAGGCCATTTTGACGCCGTCCAGCGTGCCGGTCAGGATCTGGTCCGAAGGTGCCCCCCAGGGCGTTTCGACCGTGGTCCACTGGGCGCCTTCCAGCCCGTCGATCTCATAAATACCGGAGCCGCCGATCACGGCGATCATGGTTTCCCGGGTCATGTCCTGCCCTCCTGTTGCTGCTGATTTGGATATGCGCAAGCGGGATGGGATTTGGCAAGAGCGGGGTGATCAACAGGGGGTGACATGCGTGCACCCCCTGTGCACCCCCTGTGCAGCGGATGGGTGCCGGGGGCGGGAGCCTGCCCCTCTCGGCGGTAAAGCCGCCTGCCGGGCAGCGGGACATGAGTATTTGGGGAAAGATGAAAGAGCGGGGGTCATTCGCGGCGGATGATCCCCGTCAGCGCCGCGGCACCAAGGGCGGTGACGATCCAGCCCGCCAGAGTGAAGAGCCAGCGCGCCCACCAGAGGAACACGCCGGCCGGGCCACGGGTGGTTGAGGGCGCCCAGGCATCGGTCTGGCCGAAATTGATGATGGGGATCACCACATCTGCTGCGTAGGCTAAGGCATTGAAGCTTTCCCAATCGCGCCCCGCAACCGTGTTATCGCTCCAGTCCTGTGCAGAGTTCTCCACGTCTGGAGGGCCATGGCGGGTATCGTATTCTGCCCATTCCACAGACGTGAGGATAATGCTGGAGTTGGGGGCAAAGCTGCCTTCCGTCCAGGCGAGATGAGCCGGGATAGCGGCGAGCAGCCAGAGAAGGACAAGGGCAAACAGGCTGCGCTCGGGGCGGAAGCCGTGGCTGGTGAGGATGTCCAGTGCCTGATGAATAAGCCACAAAACCGGGCGGGTGATATCATACCAGATGCTGGCCCAGGCAGGCCCCAGTTGCCATCGGGTTCCACCCGGCGAAGCCTGCGAGCTTCTGCAGCCAGCTTCTGTGCGAGTGCGACCCGGACGGCCTTGGCGTCAGCCTCATGCCCCATGTCGTGCAGCACCTTGGCGAGTTGTTTGTAGGGCTGGGGGAAGAATTTACCGTTCCAGTCATCCGCCCGCGCCAGCCAATCAAGACGGGTGCGGGCATCGGTGAAGCTGTGAACACGTCGGTAGGAGAAACCGTCGAGGATGAGTTTTTGTTCTTCCGGCCAGCATTTTGGATCATCCACCAAGTCACCGCAGCTAGCAGTGGTAAGGTCGATCACCCCTTGCACTTCTACTTGGCCAAGAAAGAAAAAATCTTGGCCTATTTCCGCGTTTTGAAGCCCTAGGGCTGTTCCACCGGGGTTCTGGAGCTGTGCGCCTATGCAGTATAGCTGCCCGCTGGTTTTAAGGCCATTCAGATCCGCTTCGCCACGGATTTTAGCTGAGTCAAGGAACATGCTGTGCCCAATCTCCGCGGTCTGCAGGTTCAGGGCTTTCCCGCCAGGGTTCTGGCATTCTGTACTCTCGCAACTCAGATGCCCGCCGGTTCTGAGGCCATTCAGATCCGCTTC
>NZ_JWLE01000013.1:0-149499 GCF_000813785.1 Leisingera sp. ANG-DT | reverse complement strand
CCTCAACCCCGGTGCCCTGCGCCTCGGCGCGGATGTCATCGATCAGCCGGTCGCGCCGCGCCGGGTCCAGCCCGTCAGCGGTGGAATACTCATCCAGCAGGCTTTCGAGCCGCGCCATGCCCTCGGGCAGGTTGGTCTGCGCCAGCGGCGGCGGCAAGTGGCCGATGGTCACGGCGCCGATGCGGCGCTTGGCCTGGGCGGCCTCGCCCGGGTCATTGACGATGAACGGGTAGGCGACGGGCAGCGGGCCGGTCAGCACCTCGGGCCAGCAGGCGCCGGAGAGGGCGACTGCCTTGCCCGGCAGCCATTCCAGGGTGCCGTGGGCGCCGATGTGCACGAGGGCGTCGGTTTGGTCGCGCAGCCACAGGTAAAAGGCGACATAGGCATGGCGCGGGGTGCGGTCGAGGTCGTGGTAATCATCGACGCGAGTTTTCACTTCGCCGCGTTCGGGCTGCAGGGCGATCAGGGCGTTACCTGCCCGCAAGGCCTTGAAGTGAAAGGCGCCGTCGCGGCAGTCTGCGTCTTCTTCCGGGCTGCCCCAAGCCTCAGTCAGGGTGTTTTGCAGGTCTTGCGGCAGCGTGGAGAGGGCCTGGCGGTAGTCCTTCAGCGGGACGCTGAGTGTTTCCTCCATCAGCCGCAGACCGGTGTTTTCCTGCGCCTTGACGGCGTAGCCCTGGGCCGCCAGTTCGTGCAGGATCTCGTCGCAGGAGGCCAGCGCGTCGAGGCCGACGGCGTGGGCGAGGTTGTGGTCGCGGCCCGGGTAGGTGGAGAGGATCAGAGCCAGGCGCTTGTCCGCATTCGGCAGTTTGGCGAGGCGCAGCCAGCCTTCCACGCGGTCCACGGCAGATTTGATGCGGTCTGCATCAGCCCGGTGGGCAAAGCGGGAATACTGCAGGTCCGGGTCTTTCTTGCCCGGGGATTTGAAGCTGACGACGCCTGCAAAGATGCGGCCGTCAACTTCCGGCAGGACCACGTGCATGGCAAGGTCTGCGGGCGAGAGGCCGCGGTCGGCCTCGGCCCAGTCTTTGCGGCGGGCGGTGGAGAGGGCGACCTGGAACACCGGGCAGCCGGTGGCGGAGAGCGGCGAGGCGCTGCCGTCGGTGCCTTGGGCGGAAAACGCAGTGGCGTTGATGATGGCTGCCGGGCTCAGCGAGGGCAGTTTTTCGCGCAGCCAGTCCGCGGCAGTGGGCGCCTTGAGGCTGGCGGCAAAGGCGCCATAGGCGGCATAGCCGCGGGCGCGCAGTTCCGCGATCAGCGCATCCACCGGGGCGGTGTCGGCAGCGGTGAGGTAGGAGCGGTAGAAGCTCACCAGCACCAGCGGTTTGTCCTGCGGCGGCAGGTCCGCAAGCACGCCTTTAGCTGGGTCGTAGAAGCCGTGTTCGGGTGTGGTCTTGAGGCCCAGAACCGGGCCTGCGTAGAGACCGGCCGCCAGCGACAGCTGCGCCAGCGCCGCCTGAGCAGCGACGGCGCCGCCGGCGTCGCACAGGGATTGCAGGCGGCGCAGGGTGGAGACTGGCAGGGTGGACAGCTCATCCAGCCGCGCATCCTCGCGGCCGTCTGCTGGCAGGATGGCCAGCGCGAAGCCCTTGCGCCGGGCAAGGTCCTGCAGGGTGGCGAGACCGTAGGACCAGTAGCTTTCGCCGCCAATCAGGCGGACAAGGACGCCCTTGGCGCCCTCCAGTGTCTGTTCCGCGTAAACGTCGACCGACAGCGGGTGCTTGAGCGCCACAAGGTTGGCGAGGCGCAAGCTGGGCAGCTTGCCGTCCGCACGGTGCCAGCCCGCCGCAAAGGCGCCGAGGTCGCTGTCGGAGAAGGACAGCACCACAAGGTCCGCGGGCGTCTGCCCGAGGTCCTGCGGGGTGTCGGTCTCGTCAAGGCCGTGGCTTTCGCGGAAGACGACGTGCATGGGTCAGGCTCCTTGCCTGAAGGGGCGTATGGAAACGGGGAGGGCAGCGCCCGGCCCGGCGGGGAAGGAAGCGAAGCGCCCGCCCCGTTTTGCCGAAGGCAAACCTTCGGTTTGACGGGGGCGGGACGGGCGCTGCCCGGCCTTCGGCCAGGCGGTGCCGTCAAAAAATTGACGCTTCGCTACCATTGGCTTCAGGCTCCCAGCTCGGCGCGGATGGCCTGTTCGTCGATGTCGTCATGCTCGGCGATGACCACCAGGGCGGTCTTGCGCGGCTGCGCGCCCCAGGGCTGGTCATACTGGGCGCGCAGGCGCTCGCCCACGGCCTGAACCAGCATCCGCATCGGTTTCCCCTCCACCGCGACATAGCCTTTGACGCGCAGGATATTGCGCTCGCGGGCGAGTTTCACGATGGCATTCTGCAGCGCTTCCGGGTCGGAGACTTCGCCCATTTCGACAACGATGCTTTCAAAATCGTCATGCTCGTGGTCGTGGTGGCCGTCGTGGTGGCTGGGGCGGGCCTCCAGATCGTCCTCGGCAGCGGCATTCAGGCCCAGGATGATGCGCGGGTCGATGACGCCTTCGCTCATCGGCAGGATCGGCAGCTTGCGCGGCGCTTCGGCCTCGATCACCGCGCGGGCCTTCTCGACGCCTGCGTCGCCGGCCAGGTCGGCCTTGGACAGAAGCACGATGTCGGCGCAGGAGATCTGGTCCTCGAACACCTCAGACAGCGGGGTTTCGTGGTCGATGCTGTCGTCCGCCTCGCGCTGGGCCTGCACGGCGTCCAGGTCAGGGGCGAACTGGCCCTTTGCAACGGCCTCGGCATCGGCCAGCGCAATCACGCCGTCCACGGTGATACGGGAGCGGATGGCGGGCCAGTCGAAGGCCTTGAGCAGCGGCTTGGGCAGCGCCAGACCGGAGGTCTCGATCACGATGTGATCGGGCTTTTCCGGCAGGTCCATCAGTTGTTCGATGGTGGGGATGAAGTCATCCGCCACGGTGCAGCAGATGCAGCCGTTGGCCAGCTCCATGATGTTCTCCGCCGGGCAATTTTCATCGGCGCAGGATTTCAGGATGTCGCCGTCCACACCGGCGGTGCCGAATTCATTGACCACAACCGCCAGGCGCTTGCCCTGCGGGTTCTGCATCAGGTGGCGGATCAGCGTGGTCTTGCCCGCACCGAGGAAGCCGGTGATGACGGTGACGGGGATCTTGTTGAGGTCGCTCATGATTACTCCTCGGAGAAGAACTTGGCCGGCGGGATGCGGGCAACAGATTGCTTGCGGAAGGTCTGCGGGCGCTCGCGCCAGGGCACGACGCCGTCGGCGGTAGCGGCGTAAGCCGCGGCGCCTTCCAGAATTTCAGGGACATGCTGGTCCGGGTCGAGGTCGCCGTAGACATAGGTCCAGCGTTCTTCGCCGCCGACCAAGGCCACGGCGCAGCCGCGCTTGCAGGAGGACAGGCATTCGACGCCGCGCAGGCGAACGCCTTCGGGCATTCCGGCTTCTTCCAGGGCTGTGTGAAGGATGGCGCCGGGGCGGGCGGCCTCCGGGTCGGCGCCCTCGCGGCGGCAGGTGAGGCAAACGGTCAGCGTGACCGGTCCCTGGGTGCTGGCAGTCTTGCCTGCCATATCGTCAGCCATCAGCGCGTCTCCTGTCGCGGCAGGGCGTGCGGGATGGCCAGAAAGGAACTGTGTCGTGCCAGTCCCTCACCCGGTCGCAGAACACCCCGTCTGCCCGTTGATCTCTCTCTCGCTGGCAGGTCTCCCGGCTTGCGGATGCCAAGGCGCTCAGGCCTTGCCGGCCATCCTGCCTTCCCGGGACGTATTCCCAGTGGCATGGCGGCCTCATCCGGTCACGGTCGCGGGGGCGGCTGTGCTTGAGCTCTTGCGAGCCTTCACATTCCCTCTTCGCCTGTTTTCACAGGAACCAGCTGAACCCCCTTGCGCTATGGCGGGCTTCTTTGTCAAGACATGGGGTCAAACAGCTGGAGAGCCCCCATGAGCGAAAAGTCCGAAACCGGCATTTCAGAAGAAGAAGCCGCCCGTCACGCGTCCAAAATGGCCAAGAAGAAGGCGGCGCGCGACCGGATGATGAAGACCAAGGAGGGCGAGAAGGGCCTGATCATCGTTCACACCGGGCCGGGCAAGGGCAAATCTTCCTCGGGCTTCGGCATGATCATGCGCTGCATTGCGCATGGGATGCCGTCCGCCGTGGTGCAGTTCATCAAGGGGGCCTGGCAGACCGGCGAGCGGACCCTGATCGAGGAGAACTTCAGCGATCTCTGCCAGTTCTATGCGATGGGCGAGGGCTTTACCTGGGAAACCCAGGACAAGGCGCGCGACATTGCCGCCGCGCAGAAGGGCTGGGAGAAGGCCAAGGAGATGATCCTGGACGAGCGCATTACCATGGTGCTGCTGGATGAGATCAACATCGCGCTGCGCTATGAGTACCTGGATCTGGAGGAGGTGCTGGAGTTCCTGGTCGAGCAGAAGCCGCCGATGACCCATGTGGTGCTGACCGGCAGGAACGCCAAGGAGGAGCTGATCGAGATCGCCGATCTGGTGACCGAGATGGGCCAGATCAAACACCCGTTCCGCGCCGGCGTGAAAGCGCAAAAGGGCGTGGAGTTTTAAGAAGCTCACAAAGGTCTTTCGCCTGGCCGAAGGCCGGGCAGCGCCCGTCCCGCCCCAGTGGGACGGGACGGGCGCTGCCCTTCGCGTTATGCTGCGAGCGTTTGTGCCTTGCCTTGAATATAGGCATCCACCGCGGCGCGCTGGGCTTCATCCAGCCGCAGTCCCAGCTTGGTGCGCCGCCACAGGTAGTCGTCTCCGGTCCGTACCCATTCGCGGGCAATTGCCCAGTCCAGTTCCCGCGCGGTGATCGTCGCCCCGAAGTCCTGCCCCATATCAGCCGCGGATTTGGCCTCGCCCAGAACCGCCCAGGCCTCGGTGCCATAGGCGCGGATCAGGCGGCGGGTCCAATAGGGCGTCAGGAACGGGTAATCCACCGCCAGTTTGCCGCGCAGCTTTTCCGCATCCGCCACCGCAAAATCGCCGCCGGGCAGGGCCACGCCTGCGGTCCAGTCCGCGGGCAGTTGCGGGAACACTTTGCCGATCTTGGCTAGCGCCGCCTCCGCCAGTTTGCGGTAGGTAGTGATTTTGCCGCCGAAGACATTCAAGAGGGGCGCCTGTGCCTGATCCAGTGTCAGCACATATTCGCGGGTCGCCGCGGTGGCAGAGCTGGCGCCGTCGTCATAAAGCGGGCGCACGCCGGAATAGGTCCAGACAATATCCTCGCGCTTGAGCGGCTGATTGAAATATCCTGATGCAAAATCAATCAGGTAGTCCTGCTCCTCTGCGGTGCATTCCGGCGCGGTGTCCGGATCGGAGTGGTCGCTGTCCGTTGTGCCGATGAGGGTGAAGTCTTCCTCATAGGGAATGGCAAAGATGATCCGCCCGTCGGTTCCCTGGAAGAAGTAGCAGCGCCCGTGGTCAAACAGTTTCGGCACCACGATATGGCTGCCGCGCACCAGGCGGATGTTCTCGCGGCTGTTCTGGCCCAGCTTCTGATGCAGCACATCGGCGACCCAGGGCCCGCCCGCGTTAATCAGCATTTTCGCGCGGCGCTGATGGGTTTCGCCGCTGGCCTGATCCTGCAGGGTGATCACCCAGTGGTCCGCATGGCGTTCAGCGGCCAGCACCTTGGTCCGGGTCAGGATCTCGGCGCCGCGGGCCTGGGCGTCGCGGGCGTTCAGGACGACCAGGCGGGCGTCCTCGATCCAGCAGTCGGAATATTCAAAGGCGGTCTTGAACTTGTCCCTGAGCGGTCTGCCCGCCGGGTCGGCCTCCAGATCCAGCTTCGCGGTGCCGGGCAGGATGCCGCGCTTGCCAAGCGAGTCGTAGAGGAACAGCCCCAGCCGGATCAGCCAGGCCGGGCGGCGGCCCTTCATCCAGGGCATGAAAGTGGTGAGCAGCTTGGACGTCGGCGTCTCGCTGTCGAACCGCATGTCCTTGTGGAACGGCAGCACGAACCGCATCGGCCAGGAGATATGCGGCATCGCATTCAGCAGCACCTCGCGCTCAATCAGCGCTTCGCGCACCAGGCGGAACTCAAAATATTCGAGATAGCGCAAGCCGCCGTGGAACAGCTTGGTTGAGGCAGAGGAGGTGGCCGAGGCCAGGTCGTTCATCTCTGCCAGCGTCACCGACAAGCCGCGTCCGGCGGCGTCGCGGGCGATGCCGCAGCCGTTGATGCCGCCGCCGATGATGAAAAGGTCTGTTACAGGCGTGTCAGTCATTTTCGCTGCTTTCGTTTTGTCCTGCGGTCAGGATGCGGGTGCCGGCGGCCTGCGCGGCCTCGGTAAATTCTGCGGGAACCGGGCGGTCGGTGATCACCACGTCGAGATCGGAGAGGTCGCAGATCCGCACCGGGGCGGAGCGGGCGAACTTGCTGCCGTCGCAGACCAGCACCTTCTGCCGTGCGTTTTTCAGGATTGCGCGGGCGACAGATACCTCGCGGGCATCGTGATCCATCACCGCGCCGTCGGCATCCAAAGCTGAGGCGCCAATAACCGCGAAATCCACCTTGTAGCGGGAGAAAAAGTCCACAGCATCTTGGCCCACGATGGCACCGTCACTTTGCCGCACGGTGCCGCCGGCCAGGATCAGCTCTTTGGCCTGACCACCCATCATCATGTTGATAATGTTTATATTGTTGGACATGACCGTCAGGCCGCTGTGGCCGGACAGGGCGCGGGCCACCTGTTCGGTGGAGGTGCCGATGTTGAGCGAAAGCGAGCAGTTGTCGGGGATCAGCTCTGCCGCCAGGGCGGCCATCGCCAGCTTGTTGCCGGCGTTCAGCTTGCGCCGGTCCTCGTACCCTTGGCTGGCGGCGGAGCTGACGCGGACGGCACCGCCGTGCACGCGGGACAGCGCGCCGCGCGCCGACAGGTCGCGCAGATCGGCGCGCACGGTCTGCAAGGACACGCCAAAGCGTTGCGAGAGATCCTCAACCTCGACCCGGTCCTGACGGTTCAGCAGAGAGATGATTTCGTTCTGACGGCTTGCGGCATCCATTTGCTTTCCTTTCGCTGCGATTCTGTAGCGTATCACGCGCGAAGAGTCATCATCCGTTTTCGTATTACTTTCGGAGGATTTGAAAACGAAAAGGCGCGCCGTGGCGGGCGCGCCTGTGAAGCACCGGGAAACTTTGCTTCAGATCAGCGGGATCAGGTGGTTGTCCCAGGCCAATTCCGCGTGGTGCACCTCATCCCGGCCGCTATCCGAAACCGCATAGAACTGGCCAGTGCCGGTGCTGGCCGTAAAGCCTTCGGCGGAGGCGGCCAGACCGCAGACATCTGCCATCTTGTGCACTGCCAGCAGCGCGCCGCTCACTGTGTTCATCACTTGCAGCACCCCGCCGCGCGGTGAGGTGACGCCGATCCGGCTGCCGTCGGCGCAGAAGGCGATGGAGCCGCCGTAGCCCCGCATGTTCAGCACCCGCGCGTCGTCCTCCGCCAGCAAACGCGGCACGCCTCCGGGGGTGTGCAGGCCGGCGGTGGGGACTTGTTCGCCCAGATCACCCTGCCATTGCATGGCGAAACCAATGGTGCCGTCCGCCCGCACCGCCAGGTGGCGGATCGAATTGAGACGCAGCTCTGGCGGCAGTTCCATCTGTTCCTGCAGCACGCCGTCCAGGCTCAGGTAGCTGAGGTTGGGGCGCATGTCAGGCAGGTTCAGCTTGGCGCGGCCGCTGTCGGGGTGGGTCTCGATGCCACCGTTTGCCACCACCAGCCCGGGCGCATCGCGGCGCAAAGCCATGTCATGCGGGCCAATGCCGCCGGAGGAGAACGCGGTAACGCGGCGGTAGCCGTCTGCAGCATCCCAGACGCCGATCAAACCGCGGGCGTTCTCATAGTCGTTTTCAGTGGTGAACAGGCGGCTGCCGTTCGGGGAAAACACCCCATGGCCGTAGAAATGATGCCCAGCGGGCGGCTCCAGCCGGGCCAGCGCGGCACCGGTGCGGCAGTCGATCACATCGGCAAAGCGGCCCGGGCGGCGGGCAAAGGCAACGGCTTCCGGCCGCACGGGATGCGCGGCAGCTGCATGGCCGCGGTCCGGCAGTGGGTGGCGGAACAGGATCTGTCCTGTCCCGGTAAGGCCCGCCAGCAGGAAGGCGCCGCTGGCATCCTTGCCAGCCGACAGGAAGGCCGGGCTGCCGGCGCTGGCCCAACTGGCCTGCGGTGTGAGGGCGGAGGCCATCAGGCCTGCCAGAAATCCGCGGCGGGAGGTCATGCGGGGTCCTTTCCGTCAGTCGCCGTCGAGCGCGTTGAATCCTGCCGCGACGCCCAGCGACGGGCCAAGGCGTTCAGAAACAAACGCGCGGAGGTCTTTCACTTGCTGGCGCAGCGCCTCGATCCGGATGCGGACGGTTGGGTCGGCAACTCCGGCAAAGACCGGATCATCCAGCGCTTCGGCGCGGCTGCGGACCTTGCCGAAACCCTTTGCGAGGTCCGCCTTCAACCCGGCCTCATCCCGTGCCAGAGCCAGCGCCAGCGGCTCCATCGCGTTCAGCGACACCAGAACATGCCGCAGGCTGCGCCCGGAGCGGCGGGCCTCGGCGCGGTTGGGGCGGGGCTTGTCAAAGCTGCCCAGCGGGCGGCCCAGCCGCATGTCGTCCAGCACCTGCAAACCGGTTGTCAGCGCCTTCAGCAGCTCCTGGGTGATTTCATCCTCGCTGCGGTAGCGGCTGGCCGGTGCGCGCATTTCGCCTGCGTAGTTTTCTGCCCAGTCCCGGCTGATGGCCTGCGCAGTGGCGGCAATGTCCGTGCTGATGGCGCGGGTCAGGGTGCAGCGGTAGTCCGCGCTGCCGGCGGAGGAGAGGTCCGGGTCATACAGGAGGTATTCCAGCGCATAGAAACCGCGGGCGGCGATGGAATAGCTGGAAAATGCGGCGGGGTCGGTGATGCCGGGGTCCTCGCTGCGGATCAGACCGGCCAGCGCTTTGGGCGTCTTACTGCGGCTGTCGGGCCAGTAGGCCAGCGCAAAGGCGCGGCTGTCCGTTTCCGTCGGCCCAAAACGGTAGTGGCTGGCGGCGATCCAGGCGTCGAAGGTCTCGCCATAGGCTGAGCGCAGGGCTTCGGATTGCGGGTTGCAGTCGGCCTTGGCTGCGTCCGCCAGCGCTGCCGTGTCCATTGCCAGCTCCTCAAACGCCGGGAGGATCAGCTGATCGGTGATGCTGCTGGACAAGTCGGAGGCCGCAGCGGGAGCGGCAGCCAGGGTCAGGGCAATGGCAAGGACGCGCATCAGAGGCTCTCCAGGAAAGAAATCAGGGCGGCGCGGTCCTGCGGCGGCAGCTCCACAACGCGGGTCTTCGCGGCTTCCGCCTCGCCGCCATGCCACAGGACGGCCTCCAGCAAGGTGCGGGCGCGGCCGTCGTGCAGGTAAGTGGCACGGGGTGACACCTGCTGCGTCAGACCAACGCCCCAGAGCGGCGCGGTGCGCCATTCACGGCCTGTGGCGCGGGCTTCGGGGCGGTTGTCGGCCAGGCCTTCACCCATGTCATGCAGCAAGAGGTCGGAGTAGGGCCAGATCAGCTGGAAGCTCTGCTCCGGCCGGTCTTCCAGCCGGTGGGTCACGTATTTCGGCACATGGCAGGAGGCGCAGCCGCTGTTGTAGAATACCTGCTTGCCGCGCAGCACTTGCGGGTCATCGGAGTTGCGGCGCGCGGGCACGCCCAGGTTGCGGCTGTAGAAAGTGACCAGATCCATATTGGGCTGGTCGATCTCGGTTTCACGGGAATCACTGCCGCCATGCGGGGCCGTCTGGCAGGCGGTTTGCAGATCCGTGCATTCCCCCGCGTGGGCCGGGAACAACGGGGTGGAGATGCCGATGTCACCGGAAAACGCGCCTGCGGACTGCTCATGCACGGTTGGGGAACCTGCCTTCAGCCCGAAGCGGCCCAGCATGATCTGGCCGAATTCCCGCGACCAGACCAGATTGGCGCGGCCGGAGATGCCGTCGTCATCCGCATCATTTTCATCCGCGTGGGCGAGGATGTCGGTGGCAGGGATCGCCTCCAATAGGCCGAGCCCAATCATTGGCGGCGCTACGCGGGGCGACAGCATGGCGCCCTCCGCAAGCGGGCCATAGCCGAGGCTTGCGGCGGTGTAGCTGGGACGCCGCAGGGTGGTGGTCTCACCGCCGGACAGCGCGACCTCAAATTCCTCATACTCCACCCGCAGCCTGTATTCCGGCGCGACGCCGGGGGCGGAAAAATCCTGCAGCTGGCGGCCATACTGCGGGTCAGGGGCGGTGCCGATGTAGTCCGTAATCTCCTGCAGCTCCGGCGGCACAGGGCCTGGGATGGAGACTCGCAGGAACATCGAAGTGGAGGCATAATCCGGCTGCTCCGGCACATGGCCGCGCCCGTCCTTCAGGTGGCAGCGCTGGCAGGACCGCGCGTTATAAAGCGGCCCGAGCCCGTCAGACGCCTTGGTGGAGGCGGGCGAAAACACCCAGATCTTCTTGAAAAGCCCGTTGCCGAGCTTGAATTCCAGTTCCTGTTCAAAGCTGAGGCCGGCGGAATGCTGGGAAAACGCCTCATCATCCGAACGGGCGCGCACCGTGGCTGCACCTGCGGGCAGGTCCTCGAACGGCTCAGGCGCCGAGAAATCCGTGGCGGGCGCAACTGCACCGGCAATCCGGGCGCGTTCGGCATCGGTGCGGGGAGACGGGGAGAGGTGCGGCTCTGCCTGGTACCGGCTGGCCAGGTCCAGCGCCGCAAGGGGCGTGGCCGCCGCAAGTGCGGCAGCCAGCGTGAAATTAGTCTTCAACCTCTGCCATCTTGGTGGCGTTGAGCTGGGCATAGTTTTCGGCACCGATCCGGTCGTGCAGTTCAAGCTGCGTTTCGAGGAAATCGATATGGCCTTCTTCGTCCGCCATCAGCTCTTCAAACAGCTTCTGGGATACATAGTCGCCCGCGGTGTTGCAGGCGTCGCGGGCTTCCTTGTAGAGCGCACGGGCGTCCACTTCGGCGGCAAGGTCGCATTCGAGGGTTTCTTTGGGCGTCTGGCCGATCCGCAGCGGGTCAAGCCTTTGCAGGTTCGGGTGGCCGCCCAGGAACAATATCCTTTCAATCAATTTGTCCGCGTGCTGCATCTCCTCGATGCTTTCCTCGCGGCTTTTCTTGGCCATGCTGCCCAGGCCCCAATCGTCCTGCAGCCGGTAATGCAGCCAGTACTGGCTGACCGCCGTCAGCTCATGCCGCAGAGCCTTGTTCAGATAGTCGATAACCTTGGCGTCGCCCTTCATTATTCTTCTCCCGAATTGATCCAGCGCGTAAATTCGCAAGCTGCGCAGGTACTTCCAGCTTACTGCTCGCACGCATGGTGTCGAGGAAAAGGGGCATGCAACCGCCGCAATCGGCGGATTTTCCCAGCGCGTGATAGATTTTTCCGGGGGTGATAATCGTTTCAGGGTCGGCGCTTCGCATCCAGTCGATGGCGGCGCGGATGTCGTGATCCGAGATCTGTGTGCAGTGGCAAACGATCATGCTGCTCGCGTCCTTGCCCGTGGCGCAATAGGCCAAGTGATTCCGTTGGGAAAATATATCTGATAAAATTACTGGGGATTCAAGGGTTATCCAGAGTGAAACACTAGGGAATTGGCGGGTGTTTGCTGGCTGCGCATGAAGGGCCGCGGGAAATGCGGCCCTTCACGGGGGTGCTTCTGTGGCTTGAAAGCGATCAGTTGAAGACGGCGGCGGGGTTGTCCAGGCTGTCGGAGCCTTCGATGGCAACACCGTCCAGTTTGAGGGTGGAAACCACACGCTCAATGGAGCGGGTCTGGTCGATCAGCCCGTTGACGCCGCCCATCACCAGCGCTTCGCCGGCCGCATTGCCCTGTGCCAGCATCTGGTCATAGGACAGGCCTGCTTCGGCAGCGGTCTTGATGCGGCCAAGCGCCATCATTGTGGTGGACAGCTTGCCGCGCATCTCGGCGTCCAGATCCGCGTCCTTGGCAGCAACCAGATCGGACAGGGAGGGGCCGGACACCAGTTCGCCGTTCACCCGCACGTATTCACCCAGATAGACGTTCTGCACGCCCAGCCCGTCATAGTAGTGGCTGTTGTGGGTGTTGTCGGAGAAGCAGTCGTGCTCTTCCTCCGGGTCGTTCAGCATCAGGCCCAGGCGCATCCGCTCGCCCGCCTGCTCGCCATAAGACAGCGACCCCATGCCGGTCAGCATCGCGGTAATGCCTGCGTCCTCATTCGCCAGCAGCGCGGTGCGGGCCTCGCCGGCCTCGCCCCATTGTGCGGCGATCCACTCCAGGTCGGAGATCAGCAGATCGGTGGCCGCCTGTAGGTATTCGCCGCGGCGGTCGCAGTTGCCGCCGGTGCAGGCGTCGCCCGTGGCATAGTCGGTCCAGGGGCGGTCGCCTGCGCCGTGTTCTGTCCCTTTCAGGTCCTGGCCCCAAAGCAGGAATTCGATGGCGTGGTAGCCGGTGGCCACGTTTGCCTCGACCCCGTCGGCTTCATGCAGGGCACCTTCCAGCAGGCCCGGGGTGATTTTGGTGGCGTCGATGGCCTGGCCCGACAACTCGAAGCTGGGGTTGGCGATCACATTCAGCGCCGCCAGGGTGTTCTCGTCGCTCGGGCCGCCATAGGAGGCATCGACATAGTCGATCAGCCCTTCATCCAGCGGCCAGGCGTTCACCTTGCCTTCCCAGTCGTCGACGATAGCATTGCCGAACCGGAACACCTCGGACTGCTGATAGGGCACGCGGGCCGCGATCCAGGCGGCGCGGGCGGCCTCCAGGTTCTCTGCCGACGGTTGCGCCACCAGCGCCGCAACGGCGGCCTTGAGCACCTGCGCTGTTGCCAGGCTGTCCTGGTATTTCGCCTCGGCGATGTTGGCGTAGTTGGTCAGCACCGCGGCTTTGTCAGCAGCAAGGGCAGCGGTGGTGCCAAGGGTGAGACCGGCGAGGGCAGTGCCCGCGAGAAAGACAGATTTCATCAGCTAAGTCCTTGGGTTTGTTCTGTTTTCAATGAAGGGTGGCAGAGGCGGGGCGGTCCGTCTGCACAGGCAGCTGCAGCCCCATGATCTGCTGCATCAGCAGCCCGCAGTCAGAGGCAAGTTTCGCCAGTTCCGGCGCCTTACGCGGTGTGACGATCAGCGAGGCGAGAACATGGGCGTCGTCCTTCTGGCCCTCCGCGGCTGAGGCGAGCAAGTTGGCAAAGCAGTTTTCATCCGCGCCCAGGCAGTTGCAGGTCATGCCGTGGCGCACCAGCGGGCGGCGGCCATGGGCGGCGCAGAAATTGCACAAGTAACCAAAGGCCTCAAAGGCAGATTCCGCCATTTCCGGGCCGAAGTTCACCTCAAAATCACGGCGCATCTGCGCGCGGGTTTCGGAACCGGAGAACCAGTGGCGCAGATAGATCACCGCGCCGGCCTCCAGCGGCGGCAGTTCCGACAGGGTGCCGACGGTCACACCGCCGCGGGGATGGGAGGCGGCGCTCATTTGGTCAGGATCAGCTTGCCTGCGCGGGTGATGCGCAGCGAATAGATCTGGCCGTTCAACAGGATACGGGCCTGGGTGCCGCCGCGGGTCAGGTCCTCGGCGTGATAGGTCGGGAACACCTCGGCGGTGGCCTCAGTGGGGACAGGTTTGGAAGTAATCTGGTTCATGACGTGCGCCCATCGCTGAATTCCGCCCTGTCCAGAAGCCATTCCAGACAAAAGCCAGACAATGCGCCGGAGGGAGCAAAGACCTGCGGCCACAGCTGGCGCATGTCCTCGGACTCCGGTTCCTTGATGTCAGGGCCGCTGGGGCGGCGCGCACTGGTCGGCATGGGGGCGATCTCGGTTGATTCTATGTCACTCGGGCTCGCCCGATCCGAGTCAGGCTGGCTGGAATGCCGTATACCTGATTTATTTACTCACCTATGTCAATCCGAGTTTTTTAGTCGGAAATAAATTTTGCGCGGTGGCAAGGGGATGGCAAATAAAAAAGGCCGCCCACGGGGCGGCCTTCGTGTCAGTCAATGTCCGGTGCGTCAGGCACGGGTGCCGGAGAAACGCTCCTGCCATTCCTCGCTCTGCTCGTCGGTGATCTTGGCAAACAGCACTTCCGGCACGGTGAAGCCGTGGCCTGCGGGCAGGGCGGAAAGCGCCACCGCCACGTCTTCCGGCCAGCTGCGGTCGTCCGAGTTCAGCGCTGCCATCAGCGTGTCCGAGGCGTGCGGGATGAACGGTGCCGACAGCACCGCATAAAGCCGGATCAGATTGAGGCCCAACCGCACCTGCGCGGCGGCGCGTTCGGGGTCTTCCTTGAACACCGACCAGGGGGCGGCGGATTGCAGGTATTCATTGCCGGCAACCCAGATCGCGCGCAGCTCCTGCGCCGATTTACGCACTTCCATCGCTTCCATGTGGCCTTCATAGGCGCGGATGCGGGTGGTCAGCTCGTCGATCAGCGCCTGCTCCTGCGCGCCGTATTCGCCGCCTTCCGGGACTTCCTCACCGAATTTGGAGCGGCAGAACTTGGTGATGCGGCTGACGAAGTTGCCCAGCACGTCGGCCAGATCCTTGTTCACCGATTGCTGGAAATTCTCCCAGGTGAACTCGGAGTCAGAGCTTTCCGGCGCATGGCTCAGCAGCCACCAGCGCCAGTAGTCGGCGGGCAGGATTTCCAGCGCCTGATCCATGAACACGCCACGGCCCTGCGAGGTGGAGAACTGGCCGCCGTCATAGTTCAGGTAGTTGAAGGACTTCAGATGGTCGACCATCTTCCACGGCTCGCCCGAACCCAGAATGGTGGCCGGGAACGACAGGGTGTGGAAGGGCACGTTGTCCTTGCCCATGAACTGGACGTATTTGACGTCCTCGGCGCCCTTGTCGGTGCGCCACCAGCGCTGCCAGTCGGCGTCTGCAAGCCCATGCTTTTCGGCCCATTCACCAGCAGCGGCAATATATTCGATCGGCGCATCGAACCAGACATAGAAGACCTTGCCCTCCATGCCCGGCCAGTCGGCGCCGCCCTTCTTGACCGGCACACCCCAGTCCAGATCGCGGGTGATGCCGCGGTCCTGCAGGCCGTCGCCGTCATGCAGCCACTTCTTGGCGATGGAGGTGGTCAGGACCGGCCAGTCCTTCTTGGTATCGATCCAGGCATCCAGCTGATCGCGCATCGCCGACTGGCGCAGGAACAGGTGCTTGGTCTCACGCACTTCCAGGTCTGTGGAGCCGGAGATCGCGGAGCGCGGGTTGATCAGGTCGGTGGGGTCCAGCTGCTTGGTGCATTCCTCGCACTGGTCGCCGCGCGCCTTCTCGTAGCCGCAGTTGGGGCAGGTGCCCTCGATATAGCGGTCGGGCAGGAAGCGGCCATCGGCATTGGAGTAGACCTGCTTTTCACTGACTTCGGAGATCAGCCCGGCGTCCGCCAGCTTGCCTGCAAAATGCTGGGTCAGCGCATGGTTCTGCGGGCTGGAGGAGCGGCCGTAATGGTCGAAGGACAGGCCGAAGCGCTGCGCGATATCCGTCTGCACTTCGTGCATTTCGGCGCAGTAGTCCGCAACCGGCTTACCTGCCTTGGCGGCGGCCAGTTCTGCCGGCGTTCCGTGTTCGTCGGTGGCGCAGAGGAACATCACCTCATTCCCGCGGCCCCGGTTGTAACGGGCGTAAAGATCTGCCGGCAACTGGCTGCCCACCAGGTTGCCCAGATGCTTGATCCCGTTGATGTAGGGAAGCGCCGAAGTGATCAGAATACGTGCCATGCCATCCATCCAGGTAATGCGTCAAAGGCCCGTCTAGCGCATGGCGCGGGCGGCGGAAACCCCTGCTGTGCGACGGGCCGGGCGCAGCGGCAGGGCGGGCGGGCAATTTCTCCGCCCTCTGCGGGCCAGGCAATGTGCACGCCACTGCCGCCGCTGCAGTTCTTGGCTTTGAAAGCTGTTCGTAAGCAAACCTTTAAAGGGTCAATGGTTCTGTCCGAATGTTTCGCGCGCGAAACATTCGGACAGTAAAGCTGACCTTTATTCACGCCCCTCGCGCGAGCGTTTCAGCAGGCGCCCGATGGTGAAAGATGTCCGCGGCGCATAGACATAATTGGTGCGCTCTGCGGGGCTGGCGCGGACTTTCATCCGGCTGAGGCCAAAAGCGATCAGAGCCACGTGGCCGCAGGCGACATAGGCAAACAGGGCCGCCGGGCCGAAGCTGTCGATCAGCGCGGAGGACACATAGGGCGAGGCGATGGCGCCAAGCGCGTACCAGAACATCAGCGCCGCCGACAGCTCAACCCGTTCGGCGGAGGTTGCAAAGTCGTTGGCGTGGGCGGCGGAGACCGAGAAGATCGGGAAGGTGGTGAAGCCGAAGAAGCCGGCTGCCAGCATCACACCCAGGGTGCCTGTGCCGCTGGCAGCCATGGTAATGCCGCAGCTGAGGATGGCGATGCTGGACAGCCAGATCAGCACCCAGCGGCGGTCGTATTTGTCGGCGAGCCAGCCCATTGGATACTGCGCCAGCGCGCCACCCAGGACGAAAGAGGCAAGGAAGAAGGCGATCTGGCCGATCTCCAGCCCAACCTCCTGGCCATAAACCGGGCCGACCATCCGGAAGGAGGCGGAGCTGAGCGCCGACACGATCACGCCGGCCACCGCCAGCGGCGAGCAGCGCCAGGCCAGCTTGGGCCGCAGCCGTGGAGCGTCGGGGGTTTCCGGCTGGCTGGCCTTGGTCAGCGTGAGCGGCAGCAGGGCCGCGCAGCACACCACAGCCAGCAGATTATAGGAGATGTAAACCGCAGGCGGCAGCACCGCGATGATCAGCTGCGCCGCCAGCGAGGCGCTCATGTCGGCAATCCGATAGGTGCCCATGGCCCGGCCGCGGTTTTCATTGGTGACTTTGGCGTTCAGCCAGGCCTCAATCACTGTATAGGCTCCGGCCACGCAGAGGCCGGAGGCGATCCGCATCACCGCCCAGGCATAGGGATTTTCGGTCAGCGTGTGGCCCAAAAGGCCCATCGCCCCAAGCGCGGTGCAGACTGCAAAGGCGCGGGAATGGCCGACATTGCCCATCAGCCGCGGCGCCCACCAGCAGCCAATGAAGAAGCCGAAGAAATGGGCCGAGCCGAGGAGGCCGATTTGTTCCTTGGTGAAGTTGAGCGTCAGGCCCGAGATGGCATCGAGCGGGCCGACGCCTCCGGTGGACAGCTGCAGCAGGATGACGGACAGGAACAGGGCGGCAAAGGAGACGATCAGGCGCATAACGCTGCGACCATGACAGGCTGGCGCTTCATTGCCAGCCGGTTTCCGCCAAAGCCATGTCGTATTTCTGCGGAGCGGTGCTTTTCCGCACCGGGCGGCGGTATCAGCCCGCGCGGCGGATGCGCGCCTTGATGGCAAGTGTGACCCGGTCGGCAACCAAATCCGCATAGCCGGTGGCGCCGTATGCGGCGCGGCTGAGCTGGCCCGACAGCTGCACGTCCAGCTCCCGCAGATCATCCGGGGCGCTGCCGGGCCGGCGGTAAAGCGCGGCCTGGAGGGTGATTGGGCGGGTGGTTCCGCGCAGGGTGAGGTCGCCGGTTATATGCGCACCGCCCGAGATCCGCCCGTCTGGGCCTAGACGGACACGGGTGGAGCGGAAGCGGATCTGCGGGTGGCGTGCGGTGTCGAGGATACCGGGGCCTTTCAGCGCCTCGGTGGCAAAGATCAGCCCGGTGCTGGCGCGGCGGGCGTCCAGGGTGATATCGGCCTGGCTGCGGGCCAGGTCTGCCGGATCAATCAGGATGCGGGCGGCGGCAACCGGAATGCGCCCGTGCTGCGGCTGGCCGCTGAGCAGGAAAGTGAACCGCACATCGGTGGCCTCTGGCACCAGCTGGTATGCCAGGGGCGCTGCACCCAGCCCCTGCGGTGCCAGCATCGCAGCGCTGAGGCAGGCAAGCAGTTTGCGCCGCTTCATTCCGTATGTGTCCAAGCCGGGTTTCCTTTGCAGGCCTTGAGCTGCAGGCAGAGTGTAGCCGGATCTGCCGGCGCGGGCTGCTCACTTTCGCGCGTGCCGTTGTGAGGCGCGGAACGGGGAGGCTCTCCCGCCAGGCAGCGGCTTTTGGCAAAGCCTTTGCCTGTTGGGCCCGGCACCGGGCAACGCCCGGTGCCGGGCCCAATGCCGCTAGGGCAGCGCTGGCACAGCCAGCGGTGACTGCGGTTGCGGGAGTGCTCCGGAGTGTGCGGAGCGGGTGGATTGCAGGCTGGCCGCGCCGGGCGGCAGCGGGGCGGCCTGCAGCGGGCCGCCTGCGCGGGGCCGGGTGATCTGCCAGCTGCGCGGCGGCAGGGTGCGGGCGCGCAGGCGCTGCAATGCCCAGCACATGCGGCTGCCCGCCGGGCCGCTGGCGGGGCAGGGCGCATGGGCCGGCAGGCCGTGGGCCGGGGCCAGGTGCCAGCGGCTTTCGATGCCCTGGGCGCCGCCCTGGCCCGGGGTCAGCAGCAGGCCCAGCGGGGCCGGGCCGAAGCGGCCGCCGGCCTCTGCCGCCAGATGCAGCCGCCGCACCGGGGTCATGGCGGGCGGCTCTGCCAGCTCTGCCACCACCAGCGGCGCGGCGCCGCCGCGCAGGGCGTCTTCCATTGCCCAGAGCAGATCCTCTGCCCGGGCGGTTTGCACGAACAGGAACCGGGAAGGGCTGGCATACTCCGCGATCCCGTCCGGGTTCAGCGGCCTCGCGGCCTGGGCCGGGTTCAGCGGCCTGCCGGCCTGGGGCTGGGACAGCCACAGCACAGGCCCCTGGGCCGCTGCTGCCAGCCACAGCGCAAAACTGTGGCGGGCGGGGCCGCAGGCCTCATGCACGCGGGCCAGGTCCAGCGCGATCCCCTCTGTCAGGGTCAGCGCCGGGCGGGGTTTGTGGCTGCGGCGGGAAAGCAGGTGAGTCGGCATGCCGCCAGATTAACATGTTTCACTTTTGTTCTCAATCGTCCAAACGGCCAGTGCCGCCGGGTGCCGCGCCTTGAGCCTGGCTGCGCGGCGCGCCTCAGCCCTCGCGCGGGACCACCGGGCCGCCCTGCTTGGCCCATTCGGTGAAGCCGCCTTCCAGATGCACCACCGGTTTCAGCCCCATCTCCATCGCCGCCCGGGCGCTGAGGGCCGAGCGCCAGGCGCTGGCGCAGTAGAACACGTAAGTTTTGTCCTGGTTGAACACCGGCTTGTGGTAGGGGCTGTCCGGATCGATCCAGAATTCCAGCATGCCGCGCGGGCAGGAGAACGCGCCGGGGATCATGCCGCTGCGCTGCAGTTCGCGAATGTCGCGCAGGTCGATGAAAACGTAATCCTCGTCCAGCACCTTCTGCTTGGCGTCTTCGACACTCATGGTCTCGACAAGGCTGTTGGCCTCCGCCAGCAGCGCCTTGACGCCCTTGGTGATCTGTTGCGGCATCTCATCTCCCTTCCTCGGTTTGCCCGCAGGCTGGCGGGTTTGCGCCGCGGGTGCAAGCCGCTTGCACTTGCCGTCCTGCCGGTTAGGGTCGCGGGCAGATCCGCAGCAGGGGAGCGCGCAAGATGAAAATGAACCCGTTGGGCCGCACCGGCATGAAGGTGTCCGAACTGTGCCTGGGCACGATGACATTCGGCACCCAGACGCCGGAAGACGAGGCGCACGCGCAGATTGATATGGCGCTGGCAAACGGTGTGAACTTTGTCGACACCGCCGAGATGTATCCGGTGAACCCGGTCAGCGCAGAGACATTGGGCAACAGCGAACGCATCATCGGCAACTGGAACGAAAAGACCGGACGGCGTGGCGAATACATCCTGGCGACCAAGCACTCCGGCGAGGGGATGAAACATGTGCGCGACGGGGCGCCGATTTCCTCCAAGACCATCGCGCCCACCGTGGAAGCCTCGCTGAAGCGGCTGAAGACCGATTATATCGACCTCTACCAGTTTCACTGGCCGAACCGGGGCAGCTACATGTTCCGGCAGAATTGGACCTATGACCCCTCCGGCCAGAACCGCGAGGAGACGCTGGCCAATATGGAGGACTGCCTGGAAGCGCTGCAGCGTGAAGTGGACCGCGGCACCATCCGCGCCTTTGGCCTGTCCAATGAGAGCGCCTGGGGCACCGGGCAATGGCTGCGGCTGGCGGAGGAGAAAGGCTGGCCGCGGGTGGCCTCGATCCAGAACGAGTACTCGCTGGTCTGCCGGATGTACGACACAGATCTTGCAGAGTTGAGCGTCAATGAGGACGTGGGCCTGATGGCATTTTCGCCGCTGGGCACCGGATTGCTGACCGGGAAATACCAGGACGGGGCGGTACCGGAAGGCTCGCGCAAATCGATCAACCCGGAACTGGGCGGACGCCACAGCCCGCGGGTCTATGATGCGGTGGCGGCCTATCTGGAGATCGCAAAACGCCACGGGCTGGATCCGGTGCATATGGCGCTGGCCTGGTGCCGGACGCGGCCCTTCATGGCCTCGGCGATCTTTGGCGCCACCCGTCTGGCGCAATTGGAGCATCTTCTGCAATCGGTGGAATTGGAGCTGAGCCAGGACGTGCAGGAGGAGATCAACGCGGCGCACCGGATGCATCCGATGCCGTATTGATCCAAGGGGCGGAGATGCTCCCGCCCGGCCTGCGGGCATGGGCATGCCCTGGGCCGGTTGGGCCGGGCGCTGCTGGCGCAGCGCGGAAGGTTTTGCTGAGAGGCGTTCAGGGGCAGGTCTGCCCCTGAAGCGCGTTTGCAAGTGTGTTCAAGGATTGCGCGTCAAGGGTGTACGGTGCTGCGCACCGCCGCTGCGCGGCCCTTGACCCGCGTGGTGTTAGTGCGCCGTCGGGCGGGCCTGTTCCTGACGCAGGTCGCGGGCAGAGGTGCCATGCGCAGTGCGGAAGGCGCGGGCAAAGCTCGACTGCGAGGTGAAGCCGGTGGCCATAGCCACCTCCATCAGCGGCATCGCGGTGTCTGTCACCAGGCGGCGGGCCTCGGCCAGGCGCAGCTGCAGGTAGTGGTCCTGCGGCGTGGTGTTGAGCTTGAGCCGGAACTGCTGCTGCAGGCTGCGCGGGCTGGTGCCCAGGGTCTCGGCGATCTGGGCCAGCGGCAGCGGTTCATCCAGCGAGGCCTCCATCAGCGCGTTGGCCTTGGCGGTGAGCGCACTGTGGCCGCGGTTGCCCAGGCGGCTTTGCGGCCGCGGCAGGGCAGCGGGGCCGTCGAACAGGAACAGCCCGGCGACGCGGGAGGCAAAGCCTGCGCCGTGGCGGGCGCTGATGATGTGCAGCATCATCTCGATCGCGGGTGTGGCGCCGCCGGAGGTCAGGCGGGCGTCCGAGACGGTGAAGCGGTCGTTGCGGGCGTCCACCTCCGGGAACCGGGCGGAGAAATTTTCCAGGTCTTCCCAGTGGGTGGTGGCGGGGTGGCCATCCAGCAGCCCGGCTTCGGCCATCAGCCAAGGGCCGCCGTCGATGCCTGCGATGGTGGCGCCGGTGGCGGCAATGCGGCGCAGGCCGGCCAGCAGGCTAGGGGTGGCATGACTCGCCAGCTGGAAGCCCGCAACAATGATCAGCAGCTCGCAGCCCTGCAGCCGGGCCAGCGGGAAGCTGGGCACGGTGAGGCCGCTGGTCAGCATCGGCGGCTCTGCGGTGGCGCTGACGTAATCCCAGTCAAAGGCGGCCCGCCCGGCCAGCCGGTTGGCGGCGCGCATCGGGTCCACTGCAGCGGCAAAGGACAGCGTGTTGCATTCATCCAGAACCAGCACCGCTGTTTTGAGCGGCCGGTTCTCGGGCTGCAGGATGTTTTTTGCGGATTTCATCAACTTCGATTCGCCTGGTGTAAACTGTGCCGTAAAAGGCTGCGGCAGAGTCGCTGTCAGCGCAAATCAGAATCTGGGGAGGAGCCTGGGGATAACCCGTGGCAAAACCCTGTACATCGAAGGGAAAAGAAAAATGCCTCTGGAAATGAACCGGGACGTCTTCATCACCTGTGCCGTGACCGGCTCCGGCGGCACCCAGGACCGCAGCCCGCATGTGCCGCGCTCGCCCAAGCAAATCGCCGACAGCGCCATCGCCGCGGCCAAGGCTGGCGCCGCCGTGGTGCACTGCCATGTGCGCGATCCGGAGACCGGGGTGCCGTCGCGCCGGCTGGATCTCTACCGCGAAGTGACGGACCGGATCCGCGATGCCGAAGTGGATGTGGTGCTGAACCTGACCGCGGGCATGGGCGGTGACATGGTGTTTGGCGACACTGAAAACCCGCTGCCGCTGAAAGAAGCGGGCACCGACATGGTCGGGGCAACGGAGCGGGTGGCCCATGTGGCGGAGTGCCTGCCGGAGATCTGCACGCTGGACTGCGGCACCATGAACTTTGCCGAGGCGGATTACGTGATGACCAACACGCCAGGCATGCTGCGGGCAATGGGGCAGATGATGACCGATCTGGGTGTGAAGCCGGAGATCGAGGCCTTTGACACAGGCCACCTGTGGTTTGCCAAGCAGCTGGTAAAAGAGGGGATTCTGGAGCCGAACGCGCTGGTGCAACTGTGCATGGGTGTTCCGTGGGGCGCGCCGGATGATCTGAATACTTTCATGGCGATGGTCAACAACGTGCCCGACGACTGGACCTTCTCGGCCTTTGCGCTGGGCCGCCATCAGATGGCCTATGCGGCGCAGTCGGTGCTGGCGGGCGGCAATGTGCGGGTCGGTCTGGAAGACAACCTGTGGCTCGACAAGGGGGTGCTGGCGGAAAACTGGCAGCTGGTTGAGCGGGCGAATACCATTGTGTCGAACATGGGCGCGCGGGTGATCGGGCCGCAGGAGGTGCGCGAGAAGCTGGGGCTGACCAAGCGCGCGCCGGTGGCGAAGTAAGCGGATTTTCGAGGGGGTGCCACGCGTGCACCCCCCGTACACCCCCTGTGCACCGGTTAGGCACCAATACGGCGATGCGTCTCCTCCCGATTAGTCTCTCCTTCTGTTTGGTGCTTCAGGCCTGTTTGCCTGAGGCGGAGCCTGCGGGGCCGGTGCGGGATGTGCGCGAGGAAAAGATGTGCGAGGAGCAAGGCGGGAGCTACCTGTTGCAGCATCCGCATGTTTCCTACGAATGCATCCTGTCGTTTGCCGATGCGGGAAGATCCTGCACAAAGGCTTCGGACTGCCGCGGGCAATGCATGGCTGAGACCAAAACGTGTTCGGCGCGGAATCAGCTGTTTGGAATTTGGCAAGAACTGGATGACCAAGGGAACGTCATCACGGTTGAAGGATACTAGGGTACTCAGATGACAAAGACAGCAGCAATCATCGGCGGCGGGGTTATCGGCGGCGGCTGGGCCGCGCGGTTCCTTTTGAACGGCTGGAACGTGCGGGTGTTTGACCCGGACCCGGAAGCGGAGCGCAAGATCGGCGAAGTGCTGGCCAACGCGCGCCGCAGCTTGCCCGGTCTGGGCAATGTGGCGCTGCCTGCGGAGGGCAGCCTGACCTTCCATGAAACCATCGCGGAGGCCGTTGAGGGTGCCGAGTGGGTGCAGGAGAGCGTGCCGGAGCGGCTGGACCTGAAACAGAAGGTCTATGCTGAGCTGCAGGCGCATTGCGCGCCGGATGCGGTGATCGGCTCGTCCACCTCCGGTTTCAAGCCTTCGCAGCTGCAGGACGGGCGTGAGAACCCCGGCCAGATCGTGGTCGCGCATCCGTTCAACCCGGTCTACCTGCTGCCACTGGCAGAGCTGGTCACGACAGAGGCCAACCCGGCGGGCGTTATCGACCGGGCCAAGGAGATCATCACTGCCATCGGCATGTATCCCCTGCACCTCAAGAAAGAGATCGACGCCCATGTGGCAGACCGTTTCCTGGAGGCGGTCTGGCGCGAGGCGCTGTGGCTGGTCAAGGACGGCATCGCCACCACCGAAGAGATCGACAACGCGATCCGCTATGGCTTTGGCATCCGCTGGGCGCAGATGGGCCTGTTCGAGACCTACCGGGTGGCCGGCGGCGAGGCGGGCATGAAGCACTTCATGGCGCAGTTCGGCCCCTGTCTCAGCTGGCCCTGGACCAAGCTTATGGATGTGCCGGAATTCACAGATGAGCTGGTCGACTTGATTGCAGGCCAGTCGGATGAGCAGTCCGGCCAGTATTCGATCCGCGAGCTGGAGCGGCACCGGGACGACAACCTGGTCGGCATGATGCGGGCGCTGGGCAACAACAACTGGGGCGCCGGTGCGCTGCAGAACGCCCATGACCTGAACCGCGAGGGTGAGGCCGGGCTGGTGCGCGCGATGGACGGTCTGGACGATCTGAGCCAGCCGGTGCTGACCCAGAGCCGCGTGGTGCCGCTGGACTGGACCGATTACAACGGCCATATGACCGAGAGCCGCTATCTGGATGCCTTTGCGCAGTCCACCGACCGGCTGATGATGATCATCGGCTGTGATGCGGAGTATATCGCCAACGGCGGCAGCTACTTCACCGCAGAGACCCATATCCGCCATATCGACGAAGTGCACGCGGGCGATCCGATCCAGGTGCGCACCCGGGTGATCATGGGCGCGGGCAAGAAGATGCACCTGTGGCATGAGATGTTCTGTGGCGAGCGGCTGCTGGCGACGGGCGAGCATATGCTGCTGCATGTGGACCTTGCGACCCGCCGCTCCGCCCCGCCTGCGCCGCATATCGAGGCCAATCTGGTCAAGCTGGCAGAGGCTCATGCAGCGCTGGCGGCACCTGAGGGGCTGGGCCGCGCCATCGGTGCGCCGCGGTGAGCGCTGAAGGGATGCGCCGGGTTCTGATCACCGCCGGCGGGTCTGGAATTGGCCGGGCCATGGCTGAGAGCTTTGCCGGCGCCGGGTTTCAGGTTTGGGTCACGGATGTCAGCGCTGTTGCGCTGGCAGACGTTCCGGAGGGCTGGCGGACAACGGCTGTGGATGCCACCGATGAGGCGGGTGTCAGGGAGCTGTTTGCGGAGATCGCTGAAACCTGGGGCGGTTTGGATGTGCTCTGTGCCAATGCGGGCATTGCCGGGCCGACCGCGCTGATCGAGGACATTGCGCTGGAGGACTGGCGCAAATGCGTGAGCGTCAACCTGGAGGGCTGCTTTCTGGCTGCCAAATATGCGGCACCTTTGATGAAGGCCGCCAAGGCGGGGGCGATCATCGTGACTTCCTCGACTGCCGGGCAATACGGCTACCCGAACCGGGCGCCTTATTGTTCCGCCAAATGGGCCGTTATCGGCCTGATGAAGACGCTGGCGATGGAGCTGGGGCCGTTTGGCATCCGCGCCAATGTGATCTGTCCCGGCGCGGTGGAAGGGCCGCGGATGGAAGGCGTGCTGGAACGCGAGGCCGCGGCCAAAGGCATGACCCGGGATGAGGTCTATGCGGGCTATGCCGCGGGCACCTCGATGGGGCGGTTCGTGGAGGCTAGCGACATTGCCAATATGGCGGTGTTCCTCGGCTCGGACGCGGCGCGGCTGGTTTCGGGGCAGGTGATTGCCGTCGACGGCCATACGGAGAACCCGGATCCGAAGGTGTAAGCAGGGCTGAACGGGTGGGTCACGTTTCCCGGCGCGGGAAACGTCCCGGAAAACACGTGTTTTCCGGGCCGGAATTCGCGCCGAATTCCGGCGGCCCTGCTGCTATGTTCAGGAAATCGCCGCCCTGAGCGCGCGCAGCCGTCCGGGCACTTGCCGTGCGGTGATATCGGCCTCGCGCACCAGGTTGTCGAAATGGCTGGTGAAGGTGGCGATCCGCTCCTTGTCGCGGAAGGCGAGATAATGGGTGCCGGCGTAAAAAACGCACAGGAGCGGCCCGAAGATCGTGATCGGTGAAGAGTAAAGCCGCTTGGCATCAAACAGGTAGATGCGCAGGCGGGGGTAGAGCTGCTCGCAGAGGCGTTCGAACTGGTCAAGCTGCTCCAGCCGGATCTCCAGTGGCAGGCCCTCGTAGTAGCCGACGGCGTGGGCAAAGCTGTCGAGCTCATACAGCGGCAGGGCGATTTCATAATCTGACGGCGATTGGCGCATCCAGGTCAGGCGGTCCTCGGAGGCGCCGATGGCCTGGCCTGCGGTGCGGCCCAGGTGCGGGGCGTATTCCCATTCCAGCAGCGCCCGGGTTTTCAGCATGTCGGGGAGCGCGGCGGGGACGTGGCGGATCTTGTAGCCCTCGGCCTCCTGGTGCCAGTCGAAGATCTTTTCATCGACCAGCGCGCGCGGGGCCTCGGAGAGGGTGAGGCTGGAGGCCAGCAGCTCGGCGGCGCTTTCAGGGCGGTCCGAGAGGCTGAGGAGCCAGTCGGCGGAGACCCCAAGCGCGCCAGCGCAGGCGCCGACCACATGGGCGTTGGGCAGCCGCGCGCCCTCATCCGTCAGCAGCTGCGAGATGGTGGAGCGGTCCACCCCGACAGCGCGGGCCAGGGCGCTTTGGCTGAGGCCGCTGTCGCGCAGGGCCTTGTTCAATCTTTGCCGGAACTGCTCAGCCCGCACCCGTTTGTCGATATTTTCTATCATGTGTTTTGAAATATCACGAGTGGTGGATTTTGTTAACTGCATTCGGAATTCTGCACAGTCTGCGGCTGCGGTAGTTTGGAAACAAGACCTTAGCAAGAATTTCAGGAGGCAAGATGGAAACGCGCAGGCGCTCCATTGTAAAGGCGGTGATTTGGAACGTTCTCGGGCTGGTCTCGATGACGCTGGTGGGGCTGATCGCCACCGGTTCGGTCAAGGCGGGCGGGATGATGGCGCTGGTCAATACAGGCATCGGGTTCACGGTCTATCTGTTTTACGAGCGCGCCTGGGCAAAGATCAGCTGGGGGCGCAGCCATGTCTGAGCGGTGCAGCGAATACATGCCGCGGGGCGTGGAATGGGGCACCCTGGCGTTGATCCTTGCCTGCCATGGCGGCTGGCTGGCGGCGCTGTGGCTGCTGCCTGAGGTGAGCCTGGGGTTGACGGTACTGGCGCTGGGTGTGATGGCGGCGCTGCATTCCTCGCTGACCCATGAGGCGCTGCACGGGCATCCGTTCCGCAGCCGCTGGCTGAATGAAGCGCTGATGTTCTTTCCGCTGAGCCTGGCAATTCCTTACGGCCGGTTCCGCGACACCCATCTGGCGCATCATGAGGATGAAGCGCTGACGGATCCCTATGATGACCCCGAGAGCAATTTTCAGGATCCGGGCGTCTGGGCGCGCTTGCCTGCCTGGCGCAAGATGCTCTTGCGGGTGAACAACACGCTGCTGGGCCGGGTGGTGCTGGGGCCGCTGATAGGGCAACTCTGCTTCATGGCGGGCGACTGGCGGCTGATGCGCAAGGGGCAGCCGGGGATTGCCCGCGACTGGGCGCTGCATGGCCTTGGCCTGGCAGTGGTGGTCTGGGTCGTGCTGCAATCGCCTGCGCCGCTGTGGGCGGCGGTGGCCGGTGCCTATCTGGGGCTGGCGCTGCTGAAGATCCGCACCTTCCTGGAGCACCGTGCGCATGAGACTGCCCGCGGCCGCACCGTGGTGATCGAGGACAAGGGGCCGCTGGCCCTGCTGTTCCTGAACAACAACCTGCACATCGTGCACCACATGCACCCGGGCGTGCCCTGGCATGCGCTGCCGCGGCTCTACCAGGCGCGCCGGGCGGAGTTCCTGGCGGCAAATGACGGGTACATTTACCGCAACTACCTGCAGATTTTCCGCAACTACCTGCTGCGGGCCAAGGACCCGGTGCCGCATCCGCTCTGGCAGCAGGGGGAATAACGGCGCATAAGCGGGGGCATGTTTGCCTGGATCCCCGTTTCCATAGCCGCCGCCAGCTTTCAGACCGTGCGCTTCATGCTGCAGAAGGTCCTGAGCAGCGTGACGCTGTCGCCGGGCGGAGCCACCTTCGCCCGGTTTGTCTATTCCGCACCGTTCATCCTGGCCGGGCTGGCCGCCTACCTGATGGTCTCGGGGCGGAGCCTGCCGGAACTGGGGCCGAAGTTCTGGATGTTTGCCGCCATTGGCGGCACTGCGCAGATCCTGGCCACCGTCTGTGTCGTTGCCCTGTTCAAGCAGCGCAATTTTGCGGTGGGCATCACCTTCAAGAAGACCGAAGTGATCCAGACCGCCATCGTCGGGCTGGCAGTGCTGGGCGATCCTGTCAGCCTTGGCGGCTGGGCGGCGATCCTGATCGGCCTGACGGCGGTGCTGGTGCTGTCCAAGACGCCGGACACGGCTGGCCCCTGGTGGCGGCACCTAACCAACCGCGCCTCGCAGCTGGGGCTGGGGTCGGGTGTGCTGTTTGCATTTTCCGCGGTCAGCTACCGCGGGGCGTCGCTGCAGCTGGGTGAACTGGAGCCGATGTTCCGCGCGGGCGTGACGCTGGCCGCAGTGGTCAGCCTGCAGACGCTGTTCATGCTTGTCTGGCTGGGACTGCGCGAAAAGGGTGAGATCGCCCGGGTTTGGCAGGCGCGCAAAGTGGCGGTCTGGGTCGGGCTGACCAGCATGGGTGGATCGTTCTGCTGGTTCTGGGCCTTTACGCTGCAAAACGCCGCCTATGTGAAGGCAGTGGGGCAGGTGGAGCTGCTCTTGTCGCTGCTGGCCTCTGTGCTGTTCTTCAAGGAGAAGGTCACGGGGCGCGAACTGGCGGGCATGGGGCTTCTGGTGGTGTCTATCCTGGTGCTGGTTCTGGCCCTTTGAGGCGCAAGGCAGCCGGAATTATGCGATAATTCCGGCTCGGAAAACACGTGTTTTCCGGGACGTTTCCAGCCTGGGAAACGTTACCCGTCTGCGGGCATCGGGTAGCCCTTGAGGCGCAGGAACAGGCTGGCCTCGTCGTTGTTGTGGAAATAGGGCACGCTTTGCGGCGGCTCCGCGTCGCGGACGCGGGCGGTGACCTCGGCCAGCACCACCTCAGTGATGAAAGGCAGGTCAAACTCCCGCACCTGGCTGAGCGGGATCCATTGCAGGTGCGACAGCTCATCCGCGGCGCGGGAGAAATCGTCAAGGTCGCCGGTGATCTGGTCGGCATCCACCAGGAAGAAACGCGCATCGAAGCGGCGCGGGCGGCCCGGCGGGGTCAGGGCGCGAAACACAAACTGCATGGCCCGGGCGGAGGGGATATGGCCGGTAGCCGCAAACTCCTGCCAGTCTTCGGGGATGTCGCCCTGCCAGTCGCCTTTCTCACCCAGGATCAGACCGGTTTCCTCCCACAGCTCCCGCACTGCGGCGACGGCGAGGGCATGGTGCACGTCCGCGGGTGCCTTGTCTGCCAAACGGTCTTGGCAGACCAGGGAGATCGGCGAGGCCAGCGGGACATCCGCGTCCGCCATATCCACCGCGCCGCCGGGGAAGACAAATTTGTTCGGCATGAAAGCAGCCTTGGCACCGCGCTGGCCCATCAGCACCTGCGGGTCATCGGACAACCGGCCGCGCATGGCGATCACCGTTGCCGCGTTGCGGATTGCGGTCTTGTCGGTAGTGGTCTCGCCGCTGAGATATGTCTCGCTCATGGTGTTACTGCCCTTGTTCTGCCGGTGCTGCCGGGGTGTCCTTGCCAAAGCCATGCATCCGCCGCGCCCATTGGTAGGCGATGACGATCCCCTTCATCCGCGGCAGAAGATAGAGGGAAGAGGCGAGGCAGCCAATCGAGAATACCGCGAACATCACCAATGGCTCCGGCCGCCAGGAGAAATAGACCACATGCATCATGGGCGCCATGATGTGGCCGACGATCAGGATGGTGAGGTAGGCCGGCCCGTCATCGGCACGGGCATGGGTCAGGTCGAGGCCGCAGTTGCTGCAGGTCTCGTTCACCTTGAGATAGGAATGCAGCAGCTTGCCCTTGCCGCACTCCGGGCAGCGGCAGCGCCAGCCCTTGGCCAGGGCGGGCATGGTGGGGCGTTCGTCTTCCGGGGCCGGGACAGCGGGGGACTGGGTCATGGTTTTATCCTGTGTGCTGCAGGTATCTTTGCGCGCTTCAGGTGGGGGCGAAAGGGGAAACGCCAATTTCTGCGCCGGTTTGCCGCAACAGGAGGGCGGCTGAAAGTTTTTCCGGAAATCTGCGACGGAAGCGCGAACCTCGCGCGTTTTTCCTGTGCATCGGGCAGCAAGAGGCTGCCGCTGAACAAAGGAAAGACGATATGAAACACGTCAAGTTCATCGCCCTGATCGTGGCCGCAGCAGGCATGACGGCAGGCAGCGCGGCATTGGCCAAGGGGTTCGGGCATCATGGGCCGAAGATGTCCTTTGAGGAGATCGACACCGATGGCAGCGGCGAAGTGACCAAGGCGGAGATCCAGGCGATGAAGGATGCGCATTTCGCCAAGGCAGACGCCAATGGCGACGGCAAGCTGTCGCTGGAGGAGATGCAGGCGCGGGCGCAGGAGCGGGCCGCCGGGCGGGCGGCAGAAATGCTGGAACGCTTTGACAAAGACGGCGATGGCGCGTTGAGTAAGGACGAGATGCCGCAGCCGCGCCGGGCAGGAAGAATGTTCGACCGGATGGATGCCGATGGCAGCGGCGGCATCTCCAAGGAAGAGTTTGAGGAGGCCCGGGCCCGGCACGGCGGCAAGCGCTGGCATGGCCAGGGGGATGAAGCGGAGCAGAACTGATCGCTGACGCGTGCTGCAACAGGCGGACATACCACGGCGCCGGGCCCCTGATGCGGGTCCGGCAGCCATGAGCGTCACGGCGGGGGAGGTCTCCGACGATGCGCTTCTGGTGCTTTATGCCAATGGCGACAGCCGGGCAGCGGCAGAGCTGACCGCGCGGCTGGGGCCGCGGGTCTTTGGCGTGGCGATGCGGGTGATGGGGATCCGCGCCGAGGCCGAGGACGTGACCCAGGAGGCGATGCTGCGGCTGTGGAAGATGGCGCCGGACTGGCGGCCGGGGGAGGCGCAGGTGTCGACTTGGCTCTACCGGGTGGCGATGAACCTGTGCATCGACCGCAAGCGGCGCGCCCGCGGCGGGTATGTGGATCTGGATGCGGTGCCGGAGCCGCCGGACCCTGGCCGCTCAGCCGCGGAACAGCTGCAGGAGGGCGCACGGCACGATGCGCTGCAGGCGGCGCTGATGCAATTGCCGGAACGGCAGCGGCAGGCGGTGGTGCTGCGCCACCTGGAAGAGCTTTCGAACCCGGAGATTGCCGGGATCATGGACATCAGCACCGAGGCGGTCGAAAGTCTGACGGCCCGGGGCAAACGGGCGCTGGCCGCGGCTTTGGCCGGGCGGCGCGAAGAGTTGGGGTATAGCGATGGCTGACACGGATAAATCATTGCAGGAGCTGGAGGACCTGTTTGCTGCTGCACGCAGTACGCCGCCGGCGCTGCCGGATCATCTGAGCACGGCCATCCTGGCGGATGCGGCGCGGGTGCAGCCGGGTTTCCAGCCTGCTGAGCCGCCGCGGCAGCCGCTGTGGCGGCAACTAGTGGAGGCGCTGGGCGGCTGGCCGGCGCTGGGCGGGCTGGCGGCGGCCAGCGCGGCGGGGCTGTGGATCGGTGTTGCGCCGCCCTCCTTTGTGCCGGATCCGGCGGCCTTGGCGGGGTATGAGGACAACAGCACTGCGTTTGCGGACGGGAGTTATGACATGGCGCTGATGCTGAGCGAGGATCTGCAATGACTGCGGAGGGAAAGCCCAAGATGAAGCTGTGGCTGAAACTGCTGCTGGCGGGATCGCTGGCGCTGAACCTGGCGGTGATCGGCATCGCGGCCGGAGCGGCCTGGCGGTTCAGCGGCAAGGACAGGCACTGGCAGCGGCCGCCGTCGGTGGGGGCAATGATTTTCCGCGAGCTGGACCACGACACGCGCAAGGCGCTGCGGCAGGAAGCCGGCGGAGGCCACGGCAGCTTTTTGCAGCGCCGCCAAGCGGAGGGGGCGGCGGTGATTGCAGCACTGCGCAGCGAGGCCTTTGACGGCGCGGCCTTGCTGGCCCTGTTGCGGGCGCAGGCTGAGACGCGCCATGCGTTTCACACCAAGGTGCAAGAGGCCTGGGTGCGCAAACTGGAAGAGATGGCGCCGCAGGAGCGGATGGATTTCGCGGACCGCATGGAAGAACGGATGCAGCGCCGCGGCAAGGGCAAGCGGCACGGCTGGCGCGAGGGGGAATAGGCAGGCAGGGCTTGCCTGTAACACCTGTGGCGGCGGCGGGTTTCCGCCGCTGGCCGGTTCTTGCATTTCCCCGGTGAAATGGGTTGCAACGGACGGCTGGTGCCTTGGCCAATGCTGGCAGCGGTGAGGGCTTCCATAAAAGTTGCGTGAAATTCCGGGCTGTGTTTCACTTCGGGGCGGCCGCTGGCGTAACGGCTCCCTCTCGGGAGATTTGCCTTAGAAGACCGGCGCCAGGCGGCTGATTGGCAAGAGGAGCAGTCAGAATGAAGGATCTTGCAGGGACCGCGGCGGCGGTGCAGTCGATCACGGACCGCCAGGATTTGGAGCCGCGTGAAAAAATCAGGCAATTGCTGGCATACGGGAACGAACTGTTCAGTACCTCGTCGGCGCTGGTAAGCAATGTCCAAGGCAGCAAGTACGTTATCGTTTACTGCGTCTCTGAGGAGGCGGAAGTTGATCCCGGCACCGCTTTCGAGCTGGATGACACCTATTGCATCCACACTTTGCAGTCTGACGGGCCGCTGGCGTTTCACAAGGCAAGCGAGTCAGAAATTGCGGGGCACCCCTGCTACAATATGTTCCGCCTGGAAACTTACATCGGAGCGCCGATCCGTTTCGGCGGTTCGGCCTGGGGGACCTTGAATTTCACTGCCGTTGAAGCGCGGGAGCCGTTTCAGGGCGCTGATCTGGACACGATGGCAGCACTGAGCGCGGCGGTCGGCAGGGAACTGGTTGCCGCCGGTCAGGCGGCCTCAGTGCATTCCGGCGTCAGGGTCACCTGATTGCGGCCGGCGTTCTTGGCATCATAGAGGGCCTGGTCAGCCTTTTCGACCAGCGCAGCGGTGCTGCTGACATGGCCGGCGCCGCCCATGACCGCACCGATGCTGATGGTGACCTTGACCGGTTCGGCAGCGCCAGGCACCTGGAACGGGGTGCTGTTGATCGCGTTGCACAGGGCAATGGCCGCCAGGCCTGCTTCTGCCTCGGTGGCGCCGGGCAGGACAGCCATGAACTCCTCGCCGCCAACGCGGGCCAGGAGGTCCGAGGGCCGGAGCACGGCCTGCATACGGCGGGCGGCCTCAACCAGCACGGCGTCCCCGGCCGGGTGGCCGTAAACATCGTTGATGCGCTTGAAATGATCGAGATCGGCCAGCATGACGGCGAATTTCTCGCCGGTTTCAGAGGCGGAATGCGCCACACGGTCCAGGAAAGGCTTGGCATAGCGGCGGTTATAGAGACCGGTCATCGGATCCAGAACCGCGGCGCGCAGGCCGTTGCGGACGCTGTCGCGCAGCCGGTCCTTGCGGATCTTGTGCTGCAGCTGGGCGGTGAGGCGCAGCTCCAGTTCTTCCACATCGAAACCGGTCTGCAGAACGTCATGGGCACCGCGGTCCAGCGCCTCTGCGGCAATCATGGGATCCGTCGGGTTGGGCACCGCGATCACCACAGATTTGCGGGTGGCGGCGCGGGCGCGCAGATCGGCCAGCAGGCGCAGGCCGGGACCGGCCGAGGCCTCGTTCAGCTCAATGATGATGGCATCCGCCGCCGGCGCCTGCATCAGCCCCTGGATGTCGCTGATCGCATGGGTGCGCAGGGCGTAGGGCAGGCGCCCGGCAAGGCGGTCGCGCCAGGCCATTGCAGTGCGCGGATCGTCGGCCACCAGGGCGACGGTGGCATTGCGCAGGTCCTCGGCGCAGGTGCGGTCGCAGAGCGGCAGGATGAACCCGTGCGATGCGTCGCGCTGCAGGTTCAATTCCTCATTGGCGCTGCGGGCGCGCAGCAGGCTGCGGATGCGGGCCTGCAGGATCACGTCGTCCACCGGCTGCTGCAGAACGTCGTCGATGCCTGCCGCCAGTGCCTGCAGCCGGGCCTGGTGGCCCTCCCAGTCGGAAACCGCGATCACTGGCAGGTCGGCCAGCGCCTCATCCGCTGCCAGAGCCTGTTTGACATCGGCGGCGGTGCCATCGGGCAGCGACATGGCGGTCAGCACCAGATCAGGGCGGCATTGCCGCGCGGTCTGCAGCACCTCAGCCACGCTGCCGGCCTGGACGGTATCGTAGTAGGCAGCCGCCAGCTGCACCTTCAGCATGATGCGGTTGGTGGAGACGCCGTCGATGACCAGGATAGTGCCTTGCACGCGGTATCCTTTCGCCCCTTGCAAATCCTATGACTTCCAATTTTGCTGAGACTGGTTAAGAAACCCTTTCGGATTTTTACTAAATTGGCCGCAAAACGGCAGGAGTGTGGAGAACATGCGGATTTCCGCTGACGGAGCAGAGACCCTGGCGCTGAAGGCCTTGGCCTGGCTGGCCGGAAATGATGAGCTTTTACCGGTGTTTCTGGGTGCGACCGGCGCCAGTGAGGCGGATTTGCGGGCGCAGGCGGCGGAACCGGCGTTTCTGGGCTCGGTGCTCGATTTCTTAACGATGGATGATGCCTGGGTGATGCAGTTCTGCGATTCCGAGGGGCTGGCCTATGAGCTGCCGATGCAGGCGCGGATGTCGCTTCCGGGCGGGGAACAGGTGAACTGGACTTGAGAATGGCGCGGGGCGTCCCTAGGGTCCGGCTGGACCCTGAATAAAAGGACCTGCCACATGACGGTTGATGCTTTCCTGTTCGACAAGGACGGAACCCTGTTTGACTTTGCCGCCACCTGGGATGGCTGGGCGGCCGGGGTGCTGGAGACCCTCTCCAGAGGCGACCTTGCGGTAAAGCAGGCGATGGCCGCGGTCATCAGCTATGATCTGGAGCGCGAGGCGTTCAATCCGGACAGCCTGGTGATTGCCGGGTCAAATGACGAAGTGGCCGAAGTGCTGGCGCCATTCGTGCCGGATATGGAGGTTGAGGAGCTTGCGGTTTTCCTGGCGCAGAGCGCGGCAAAGGCAGAGCTGGCGCCTGCGGTGCCGCTGGCGGCGTTTCTTGACGGGCTGCTGACGCGCGGCAAGGTGCTGGGGGTGATGACCAATGACGCCGAGGTCTCTGCCAAGAGCCAGCTGCAGCGGGCCGGGGTGCTGGACCGGTTTGCCTTTGTTGCGGGTTGCGACAGCGGCCATGGCGCCAAACCCGACCCGGATCCGCTGCTGGCGTTCTGCAAGGCGGCGGGGGTGTCTCCGGACCGGACTGCCATGGTTGGCGACAGCCGCCACGACATGGAGGCAGGCGCCGCGGCCGGGATGCAGCGGATTGCAGTTCTGACCGGCATGGCGCTCCGCGAGGAGCTGCTGCCGCATGCAGATATCGTGCTGCCGGACATTGGCCATATCCCCGGCTGGCTGGATCGCTGAGCCTCCCGTTTTCCGCGGCTGATTCCCGCGGACACCCAGCTGCATGAGAGGTTGCCGGTGCACTGGCCTTGTGCGCCGGCTTTTCTTTGTGTCAGACTGGGCACATGTGTACAGAAATGGCCTGCCACGGCGGATAATAGAGGGAAAACGACAGCCGGGGTCGGGAACGGACAGGTTCAGGCGGCTGGGACTGGCACAGTTGGCGGCTAGCAGCACGTTGCAAAATCGGATTCAGGGGAGGCCGGAATGGCAGAGACAGGCGCACGCAAGCGGAGAGGCGGGGGCAGGGCTGGCGCAGCGGCCCGGCGCGGCAGTGAAGTCCTGGAGCAGATGCCCTGGAATCCGCCCAGAAACATCGACCGCCCGACCGAACCCTTGAGCGAGGAGGGCATTCAGGCGATCCACGAAGGCGCCATGCGGATCCTGGAAGAGATCGGCGTGGTGTTCCTGAACCCCGAAGCGCTGGAGATCTTCAAGCAGGCCGGGGTCAAGGTCGAGGGCGAACTGGTCAAAATGGACCGCGATTTCGTGATGGAAATGGTGGGTAAGGCGCCGCGCGAATTCTCGATCACCCCGCGCAACCCGGACCGGACCATTCCGCTCGGCGGCAACCACATCCTGTTCGGCAACGTGTCCTCGCCGCCGAATTATTGGGACATGGAGCTGAACAAGAAGGTGGCGGGCAACCGGGAGCAATGCCGGAACCTGTTGAAGCTCACGCAGTATTTCAACTGCATCCACTTTGCCGGCGGTTACCCGGTGGAGCCGGTGGACATTCATGCCTCGGTGCGCCATCTGGACGTGCTTTTTGACAAGCTGACGCTCACCGACAAGGCGATGCATGCCTACTCCCTGGGCAAGGAGCGGGTCGAGGACGTGATGGAGATGGTGCGGATTGCCGGCGGCCTCAGCCATGAGGAGTTCGAGGCCAAGCCGCATATGTATACCAACATCAACTCCACCTCGCCCTTGAAGCACGACTTCCCGATGATCGACGGCTGCCTGCGGCTGGCACGGCGCGGGCAGGCGATTGTGGTGTCGCCCTTCACACTGGCCGGTGCAATGGCGCCGGTGACCATGGCGGGCGCGGTGGCGCAGTCGATTGCCGAGAGCCTCTGTGCGATTGCGCTGTTCCAGTATGTGCGCCCCGGTACGCCCTGCGTGATCGGTACCTTTACCTCGAATGTGGATATGAAATCAGGGGCGCCGGCCTTTGGCACGCCGGAATACATGCGATCCACCCAGATGACCGGGCAGATGGCGCGGTTCTACGGGCTGCCGATGCGCTCCTCCGGGGTTTGCGCGGCCAACGTGCCGGACGGGCAGGCGGTCTGGGAGACCTCGAACTCGCTGTGGGCGGCGGTGCAGTCGGGCACCAACATGGTTTATCACGCGGCCGGCTGGCTGGAGGGCGGGCTGATCGCGAGCCCCGAGAAGTTCATCATGGACTGCGAGATCCTGCAGCAGATCGAACGCTACATGCAGCCCCAGATCTCTGCCACCGGGCCGGAGGAGATCGCGCTGGATGCGATCAAGGAGGTCGGCAATGACGGCCATTTCTTTGGCATCCAGCATACCCAGGACCGCTATGCCACGGCGTTCTATCAGCCGTTCCTGAGCGACTGGCGCAACTATGAGGCCTGGGAGCAGGCTGGCGCTACCTGGACCGCGGAGCGTGCGCACAAGATGTTCAAGGAGATCATCGGCAGTTTCGAAGAACCGCCGATGGATGCGGGCATTCGCGATGAGTTGGCAGATTTCGTAGCCCGCCGGAAGGCTGAGGGCGGGGCGCCTACCGATTTCTGATTAACGGAAAAACATGAACAGCGGAGCGGCGCCTCTGCTGTTCGTGCCCGCAGGCCGCCAAGGGGAAACCGCCGGAGCGGCGCAGCGGCGCATCTGCGGGTGTGTCTCTGCGGGGTGGCCCCTGCAGCTGGGCAACCAGAACCCTCCTTACAGCTGCAAGCGCGTTGATGCGAACCTGGCCGGTCCGTGCCAGAAGTGATTGGCCAGCGGGCCGGTTGGCATATAATGACCGGGCGGTATGCAATTGTGTTGGCTGACGCTGAGGGTGCAGGTTTCGTGCTAGGGGAAGAAAAAGCGGGAATAATGCGCGCTATTTACCCGGCGCGCGTGCTTTGTTGGGCCTTTATTAACCAGCTGGCGTCAAGACTGTGCCATGGGCAAAGAGGGGCCACTGCATGCACGGTCTGATCAACAGGGCGATTCAGGCTTTTGTGACGAGTACCTACGGGGCTGACCGCTGGGAAGAGGTCATGGAAGAGGCCGGACTCGGTTTTACCGAGTTCGAGGCGATGCTGTATTATACTGAAGAGCAATCGGGCCAGATGCTGGCTGCGATGGAGAGAGTCCTGGCCCGCCCGCTGCCGGAAATGCTGGAGGACATGGGCACTTTTCTGGTGTCCAATCCGCAGGTAGAGGCGTTGCGCCGGCTGTTGCGCTTTGGCGGTGTGAACTACGTTGAATTTCTGCATTCCCTGGATGATCTGCCGGACCGCGCGCGGCTTGCGGTATCGGATCTGCACCTTCCCGGGCTTGAATTGCTGGAACAGGCACCCGACCAGTTCGAACTTGTCTGCCAGCCAGGGCTGCCCGGCTATGCACATGTTCTGATGGGGGTTCTGCGGGCCATGGCGGACGATTACGGCGATCTGGTGTTTCTGGACCACAGCGGGACACTTGGTGGTTCGGAAGTGATTTCAATCACCCTGGTGGAAACCAAATTTGCTGCCGGCCGTGAATTTGACCTGGGGGCGCATTCATTATGATGACACTCCAGCAGCTGACCGGAATGGCAGATGTCGTCTGCCCCATGTTTGTGATTGTCGACAACAAGGGCCGGATCGTTTCGGCGGGTCCGACGCTGAAGAAGCTGCGCCCCAATCTGAAATGGGAGGGGCGCCGGTTTTTCCGCATCTTTGATCTTTCACGGCCGCGCTCGGTGCGTTCGGTGGAGGATCTGGTGGCCTCTGCCGGCAGCAAGCTTCACCTGCAGTTCCGTGACACGCCGCAGACCGGACTCAAAGGTGTGAGCACGCCGCTGCCCGACGGGCAGGGGGCGTTTGTAAATCTGTCATTCGGCATTTCCGTGCTGGAGGCAGTGCGTGACTACGATTTGACCAGCGCCGACTTTTCCCCGACCGATCTGACGATCGAAATGCTGTACCTTGTGGAAGCGAAATCTGCCGCGATGGAAGCCTCCCGTCAGCTGAACCTGCGTCTGCAGGGGGCCAAGATCGCCGCGGAGGAACAGGCCTTTACCGATACGCTGACCGGCCTGAAGAACCGCCGGGCGATGGATCATGTGCTGGCGCGGCTGATAAGCAGCGGCCGGGAATTTGCGCTGATGCACCTGGATCTGGATTTCTTCAAACAGGTCAATGATACGCTGGGCCATGCGGCAGGTGATGCGGTGCTGCAGCAGGCGGCGCGGCTCATGGTGGAATGCACCAGGCAGTCGGACACGGTTGCCCGTGTCGGCGGCGATGAATTCGTGATGATCCTTGAGGGGGTTCTGGACACGGGCAGGCTGGCAGCGATTGCAAAACGCCTGATCCAGCGGCTGGAAGAACCGATTCCCTTCGGCGGCCAGACCTGCCGGATTTCTGCCAGCGCCGGCACCACTCTGTCGACCTGGCAGAAAGTGCCTGATGCCCAGGAACTGCTGAACCAGGCGGACTTGGCGCTGTATGCGTCCAAACGTTCCGGACGGGCCCAGCATTGCTTCTACCGGGAAGGGATGGAGAAGGCGGGCGGCGCCTGTGATGGGGGGGCTGCGTCTTCCCATCCGGCAGCGGCGCAAGGCCCGGCCACCTGACAAATGCCTGCCGCACCGGCAGGCATTCACTTCCGGGGAAATTTCTTCCGCGAGCCGGCTGGCGCCTGCAGGCAAGCACATGCTGCCGCGCGGTATCTTGCGCCAGTCCGCTTGGTGTTCGTTTTTCGGGATAAGTGGCAGCCCGTAGGGGAATCGAACCCCTCTTTCCAGGTTGAAAACCTGGCGTCCTAACCGATAGACGAACGGGCCACGCTGTCTGTGAGGCGCTGTTTACTGATTGCGCCGTGCGGGCGCAAGAGGGATTTTTGCAGAAATTCAAAGTTTTTCTGCGATGGGCCAGTGACCATTAATCAGCTGATATTGAACGAAAAACCATCGCCTGTGTGGCATGTTTCCGGTTTCTGCGATGCTGGGAAAAGTGGCAGCCCGTAGGGGAATCGAACCCCTCTTTCCAGGTTGAAAACCTGGCGTCCTAACCGATAGACGAACGGGCCACTCTGTGCGTGAGCGGGTATTTAGTTGTAAGCGCCGGAACCCGCAAGAGAAAAAATACGCCTTTGTGAAATTTCTTATCCACAGGGGCCAAGTCCTTGAAAAGTCAGGCTTCGGCGGCGTCTTCCAGGCGCAGCTGCGCACTTTGGCGGCCACCCCAGGTGTTGATTTCCAGCCGGCCGGCGAAATGGAAGCGCGCACCGCCGTGCTCCAGCAGCCGCGGTCCCAGTGCGGTATCGAAGGCGCCAAAGCAGATTGCGTCAACTCCGCCGCCCATGCCGTCGCTGAGGGAGAGTTTCAGGTGGCTTTCGCCTACCTTCTTGGCGAACCGCACCTGCAGGTCCGGCAGTGCATAACGCGGGGCAGGGGCACCGGCGCCAAAGGGACCGGCCTGTTCGATCTGTTCGATAAGGTCGACGCTGGCAGCCCCCGGCATCAGGGCACCGTCCAGTTTCAGATCCGCGGGGCCACCCTGGCCTGCGCCCTGTTTGGCCAGCAGCTCGCTCAGGCGCGCCATGGCCGGTTCCAGCTTGTCGCGCATCACGGTGAGGCCCGCGGCCATCTTGTGGCCACCGCCCTTGACCAGCAGGCCCTCGGCGGCCAGTCGCTGGATCGAGGCACCGAGGTCGACGCCGGAGACCGAGCGGCCGGAGCCTTTGCCCTCTTCGCCGTCAAAGCCGATCACAACGGCGGGACGGTTGGCGGCTTCCTTGAGGCGGGATGCGACGATGCCAACCACGCCCGGGTGCCAGCCCTCGCCCGCAGCCCAGACCAGCGGGGCGTCCAGGCCGCGTTCCTCTGCCTGCTCCAGCGCGGCAGCGCGCACCGCGTTTTCGATGTCGCGGCGCTCTGTGTTCAGCTCGTCCAGCCGTTCCGCCAGGGCCGCGGCCTCATGCGGGTTGTCTGTCGACAACAGGCGTGCGCCGAGGTCGGCCTTGCCGATGCGGCCGCCTGCATTGACCCGCGGCCCCAGCAGAAAGCCGAGGTGATAGGTGGAGGGAGCCGAATCCATGCGGGAGACATCAGAGAGCGCCACCAGCCCCGGGCGGTTGCGGGCGCCCATCACCTTGAGCCCCTGGCGCACCAGCGCCCGGTTGGCGCCGATCAGCGGCGCCACATCGGCCACGGTGGCAAGTGCCACCAAATCCAGCAGCGCCATCAGGTCCGGCCCCTTGGTGCCGGCTTCGCGCAGTTGGCGGCCGGCCTCGACCAGCATCAGGAACACCACGCCTGCGGCACAGAAATAGCCCAGGTCGCCGCTTTCGTCCTGCCGGTTGGGGTTTACCACGGCCACGCAGTCCGGCAGTGTTTCGCCACCCAAGTGGTGGTCCAGCACGATCACGTCGGTGCCTTTGGCGGCGGCAATCGGCTCGTGGCTCAGCGTGCCGCAGTCGACGCAGATGATCAGATCATGGGCAGCGGCCAATTCCTGCATCGCCGGCACGTTGGGGCCATAGCCCTCGTCGATGCGGTCGGGGATATAGAGCGTTGCCTGCAAGCCCATTTGCCGCAGCCAGACCAGAAGCAGTGCGGCAGAGCTGCCGCCATCGACGTCATAGTCGGCAAAGACAGCGATCCGCTGCTTGCGCCGGACCGCTTCCAGGAACCGGGTCGCGGCGGCCTCCATGTCTTTCATCTCGCGCGGGTCGGGCAGCAGTTCCTTCAGCTTCGGTTCAAGAAACCCCTTGGCCTCCATCGCGGGCACGCCGCGCCGGGCCAGCACCTGGCAGACAGAGCGGGGCAGGCCGGTCTGCTGCGCCATCATCTCGGACGCGCGGTCCACCTCGACCCCGGGACCAACCCAGCGGCGGCCGGTCAGGGACTGCTCAACACCCAAAAAACTCATGCGTCTGCCCTCATATGCAAAGGCCGGACCCAAAACGGACCCGGCCCTTCTTCTGCTCTGAATATCCCCGCCGGAGGCAGCGGCGCAAGCCGCTTCGAGGCCAGGGGCCGGTTTACTGCTGGTGCGGTTCCAGCGGTGTGCGGTAGGACATGCGGCGTACGGAACCGGTTTTCGAACGCATCAGCAGGGTGGTGGTCTCGACCCAGCCCGGGGTGCGCTTGATGGCGGGCAGCAACGAGCCGCCGGTGACGCCGGTGGCGGCAAAGATCACGTCCTGGGTGACCATCTCGTCACGGGAATAGATGCGGTCCAGATCGGTGATGCCGGCCTTAGCGGCGCGGGACTTTTCGTCGTCGTTGCGGAACAGCAGACGGCCAAAGATCTGGCCGCCCATGCATTTCAGCGCCGCGGCAGCCAGCACGCCCTCAGGCGCGCCGCCCTGGCCCATATACATGTCGATGCCGGTCACATCGCTGTCGGCGCAATGCATGACGCCGGCCACGTCGCCGTCGGTGATCAGGCGGATGGCGGCGCCGGTTTCACGCACTTCGGCAATCATCGCCTCGTGGCGCGGGCGCTCCAGGATGCAGACGGTGATGTCGGAAGGGGCGCAGCCTTTGGCCTTGGCCAGCGCCTCGACACGTTCGCGCGGAGACATGTCCAGCGAGACCACGTTTTCGGGGTAGCCCGGGCCAACCGCCAGCTTGTCCATGTAGGTGTCCGGCGCGTGCAGCATGGAGCCGCGCGGGCCCATGGCAATCACGGTCAGCGCGTTCGGCATGTCCTTGGCGGTCAGGGTGGTGCCTTCCAGCGGGTCCAGCGCGATGTCAACGCCGGGGCCGTTGCCGGTGCCGACTTCCTCACCGATATACAGCATCGGCGCCTCGTCGCGCTCGCCCTCGCCGATCACCACCACGCCGGCGATGTCCAGCAGGTTCAGCTGCTCGCGCATGGCGTTGACGGCGGCCTGGTCGGCGGCTTTCTCGTCGCCGCGGCCGATCAGCGAGGCAGAGGCCAGCGCAGCCTGCTCGGCAACGCGGGCGAGGCCCAGCGACAGCATACGGTCATGAAAGGGCGCGTCAGAGGTGTTCGATGTCATACCGGAAATCCTGTCTCAACGGAAAAGATGTGAATGGGCGTTCCAAGCCGAATAGCGCGGGGCGGGGCAGGCTCGCAAGGGGCGATAGGGGCTGTGGCGGCAGGAAATCCCTGCCGCGGCGCCTAAATCAGCTCAATTTTGCCCCTTTGGCGCGGATCAGACCTCTTCGATGCGCAGGGCGACGGGGGTGCCGTCGACCACGTCGGTGGCAGAGAGGCCCTCAAGCGCGGTGTCCAGGGTGGCGCGGGTGCATTTGTGCGTCACGAACAGCACGGGCGCCACCGGCGCCTTATGGCTGTACTGGCGCATCCGGTCGATTGACACGCCGGCCTCGCCCAGAATGGCCGCGACTTTGGCGAGCGCGCCGGGTTTGTCCAGCAGCCCCATGCGCAGGTAGAACGGCGCCGGCAGGCCGGTCTGGGCGGCAGGCACGTCCTGCAGGGTGCTGGCAGGCTGGCCGAAGGTGGCAATGCGCAACCCGCGGGCGAGGTCAAGGATATCGCCCATCACCGCGCTGGCGGTCGGACCTTCGCCAGCGCCGGGGCCGCGCAGCACGACCTGCTCAATCGAGTCGCCTTCGATCACCACCATGTTGGTGCCGCCTTCCAGTTGGCCCAGCGGCGAGTCGGCCGGCACCAGGCACGGCGACATGCGCTGTTCCAGCCCGCGGGGCGAGCGCTGTGCCACGCCCAGGAGCTTGATGCGGTAGCCCATGTCGGCGGCGTCGCGGATATCTTCCAGCTGGATGCGCTGGATGCCTTCCAGTTCCACTTTTTCAAAGGCCGGTTTGGTGCCGAAGGCGATGGAGGCCAGCAGCGCCAGCTTGTGGCCCGCGTCGATGCCGCCAACGTCCAGGTTCGGGTCGGCTTCCAGATAGCCCAGGCGGCCGCATTCCTCGAACAGGGCGTTGTAGCCCTGGCCGGTGGCCTCCATCTGGGTCAGGATGTAGTTGCAGGTGCCGTTCATCACCCCCATGACGCGGGTGATTTCATTGCCGGCCAGGCCTTCGGTCAGGGACTTGATCACCGGGATGCCGCCGGCCACGGCAGCCTCAAAGCGGATCACCCGGCCTGCGGCCTCCGCCTGTTCCGCCAGTTCCTGGCCGTGGATGGCCAGCAGCGCCTTGTTGGCGGTGACCACGTCCTTGCCTGCGGCCAGCGCGGCCTCAGTTGCGGCCTTGGCGGCACCGTTATGGCCGCCCATCAGCTCGACGAACACATCGACGTCATCGCGCACGGCCAGCGCCACCGGATCGTTTTCCCAAGCATAGTCCTTGAGCGAAACGCCGCGGTTCTTGTTCGGATTGCGCGCTGAGACTGCGGAGATCACAACCTGGCGTCCGGTCCGCGCCTCCAGCATCGCCGCGTGGCGGCGGATGATTTTCACCACGCCGATGCCGACGGTGCCCAAGCCTGCAATCCCAAGGCGAAGCGGTTCTGTCATGGCTGCGGGTCCTTTGTCCGAAACTTGTCCGCCCCGCCTTAGCGGGTTCGGCGCAAGCGTGCAACGCCGCTGCGGAACAAGGCTGAAGGATGCGGGCAGGAATGCCGCGAAGCGGTCAGAGTTCGGCGTTTTTGACGGCTTCGGCGCGGCGTTTCAGGCGGTCGCTGCGAGCATCCAGTTCGTCCTGGAGCTCCTCGCTGGCCTGCTGCGGCGGGTCCAGCGGTTCCAGCGCGTCATCGAGCGGCAGCAGGCGGGGATAATCCGCGCCGCGCAGGTCCGGTGTCAGCCGGTCCTCCAGCTCAGGCACGCGGGTGCAGGCGGCGGCTGCCGTCAACGCCAGAAAAAGTGCGATCCGTGTCCACAGCTGCATTGCCCAAACCTCATGCTTTGCCAGACCGGTTCTAAGGGCTGCGGCGGGGTGGCACAATTGATTTCCCGCAGCTGTTGCGTGATGATCCTGCTGCAGGGTCTTGGCGGGGAAGCGAAGCGGCGGGATTCGCCCTTTTTTCTGAACAACTGTTCAGTTATTGTCGTGCCATGGCACGCACCCAAGGTTCCCATTCCGACATCACCGGCCCCCGCATCCGCGAGGCGGCTTTGCGGCTGTTTGCGCAGCATGGCTATGCCGCGGTTTCGATGCGCCAGATCGCCAAGGAGGTCGGCGTGCAGGCGGGAGCCTTGTATAATTACACGCCGGACAAGCAGAGCCTGCTGTTCAACCTGATGGCGGGCCATATGGCAGATTTGCAGGCGGCATGGGACGCGGTGCCGCAGGCGGGCAGCGCGCTGGAGCGGCTGCGCGCCTTCACCGGCTTTCACATCCGCTTTCACCTGGAGCGCCCGGATGCGGTGTTCATCGCCTATATGGAGCTGCGCAACCTGACGGAGGAGAACTTCACCGTCATCGAATCGCTGCGCCGTGACTATGAAAACGGTGTGGAGGGGATCCTGAAGCAAGGGGTGGAGCAGGGGGTGTTCGCCATTCCCGACACCAAGATCGCGACGCTGGCGGTGATTGCGATGCTGAACGGGGTCAACACCTGGTACCGCTCCGAGGGTCGGTTGTCGCTGGATGAGGTGGAGCGGGTCTATTGGGGCATGGTGCAGAAGGCGGTCAGCACATGAGCTTGCTGGATTTGAAGACAAGCCGCCTGCGGGCAGGGGCGTGGCAAGACCTGACCGCAGCAGAGCTAGAAGGTCTGTTTGCGCCCAAGGTGGTGCAATGGCTGCCGGCCGGTTTCCAGGCACAAGGCGGCGATCAGAGCCGCCGCGATTTCTTGGCCGCGGTGTCGCAGCAGGCAGAGGTGGTTGCCCTTCGCACTGCGTCAGGCGAGGGAGTCGGGCTGATCATCCTGTCCTTGACCGAAGACAGCAGCAGTACAAGGAACCTAGGCTACCTCTTTGCCGAAGCCGTTTGGGGGCAAGGGCTGGCGAGCGAGCTGATTGCAGGCCTGCAAGCGCATTTTCGCGGCAGCGGCGTCACCTTGTCGGGTGGGGTCATGCAGGAAAACGCGGCCTCGGCCCGGGTGCTGCAGAAAGCCGGTTTCACGCAGGCACCTGCGGGTGAAGAAACCGTCTACAGCTGGTATTCCGGGGCCTGACGGCCGGTCAGCTCAGCAGCCCGATCATGTCGTAGTGGTCAATCTGGCGGCTGAGCACCATCGGGTCCTCTTCGGGCAGCACATGCGGCTGTTCCCAGTCCTCACCCGCAAAGGCCTGCAGCGCCTCGACGCTTTCCCAAACCATCACCACGCAGAATGTGGCGGGGGATTCGGGCCGCGGCAGCCCTGCGGTGACCGACACAAGACCAGGCTGGCGCCGCACATGCGGCACAGCCGTATCGGTCAGAAAGGCCTTGAAGTCCTGGATCTTGTCGTCGCGGACGGTGGCACGGAACACCCGGATAATCATCACTCCCCCCATCGGTCTTTGGACGGGGGGAGTATAGCACATCAGGAGTGCGTTTGGCGTGCCGATGCGCTCAGTGCGCGGGCATGTTGCGCCGTGCACAGGGAAAAGTGGGCACCGGTTTTCCCGTTCAGTGCGCGGGCTTGATGAATGTGCCGTTGCGCAGGTCACGGAAGGCCTGGTGCAGTTCGGCCTGGGTGTTCATCACGATCGGTCCGTGCCAGGCCACCGGCTCATTGATCGGCGCGCCGGAGATCAGCAGGAAGCGCACGCCTTCGGGGCCTGCCTGCACGGTGATTTCATCGCCGGTGCCGAAACGGATCAGGGTGCGGTCGCCGGACAGGTCGCGAATGTTGACCTCCTGGCCTGCGACTTCCTTCTCCAGCAGCACGCCCTGGGGTGCGGAGGCATCTGCAAAGGCAGCTTCACCTTCGAACACATAGGCAAAGGCCCGGCGGTAGGTGTCGATCGGGAGGGTCTTTTTCACGCCTGCCGGGATGAAGACGTCCAGATACTGCGGGTCGGCGGCGATTCCATCGACCAGCCCGCGCTTGCCCCAGAAGTCGCCGGCAATCACTTTCACCCGGGTGCCGTCATCGTCGGTGATCTCGGGGATTTCAGTGCCCTTGATATCCTGGTAGCGCGGCGCGGTCATCTTCTGGCTGGCGGGCAAGTTGCCCCACAGCTGGAAGCCGTGCATCTGGCCCTTGGCATTGCCCGCGGGCATCTCCTGATGCAGGATGCCCGAGCCTGCGGTCATCCATTGCACGTCGCCGGCGCCCAGGGTGCCCTCGTTGCCCAGCGAGTCGCCGTGATCCACCGTGCCTGCCAGCACATAGGTGATGGTCTCGATGCCGCGGTGCGGATGCCAGGGGAAGCCGCGCAGATAGTCCTCCGGGTTTTCATTTCGGAAATCGTCAAACAGCAGAAACGGGTCCAGTTCCGACGGGTCCTGAAAGCCGAAGGCGCGGTGCAGTTTGACGCCCGCGCCCTCGGTATGGGGCTGGGCGGCGCGGGTTTCGAGAATGGGTCTGAGGGACATTTCCTGTCTCCTGTGAACGGTGTGTTCCGCTAAGATAGGGTGTGTGCAGCCCTGCGGAAACGGGCCGCAACTCACGCGCTTTGTGCGCAGGTGCACAGAGCTGTCAGCAGCCCGCAGGGCTGCCCGGCCCAACGGGACGCAGGTGCCGCAGGCGCCAAGGACGGGCGGGAGCTTCCCTGTTGCCGGGTGCCGGGCCGGCAAGATAGCCTTGCGGCATGACAGATGCCACGGATCTCATTCTGGGCCTGCGGCCGGACCGGCGCGACGCTGCGCTGCGCCTGATCAATTACATGCTGGGCGAGGGGCGGTCGGCTGCGGACCCCGATCAGGTGCTGGCACAGATGTGCAGCCTGATCCGTGCCGCAGGCCTTCCGCTGCAGCGGGCGGCCTCCATCGTCCAGCTGCTGCATGCCGAGGCGGTGGCAAGCGCACGGTTCTGGGAGCATGGCAAAGGCACCCGCAGCGAGCTGTTTCCCTTCAATGAGGACAGCGGCGATGGCTATGCGCGCTCCCCCGCTGCCGATGTGCACAGCACCGGGGAGTGGGTTGTGCTTTGGCTGCCGGACACACCGGACGAAAGGTACGGGATCGTTCCGGATCTGAAGGCGGAGGGGTATACCCATTACATCATGGCGCCGGTGTTCATGGCGATTGGCACTGCCGGCATTTTCAGCTTTGCGACCCAATCCCTTCAGGGGTTTTCGGAGGATGACCTGCTGTTCCTGCGCGCCGTGTTTCCGGCGCTGGCAGCTTGCCAGGAAGTGCTGGCCACTGCCCGCGCCATGCAGGAGGTGCTGCGGATTTACGTCGGCGAGGAGCCGCAGCGGCGGATCTTGTCCGGCGATGTGCACCGGGGCGAGGTGATGCGGATTCGCTCTGCCATCCTGTTTGCCGACATGCGCCGGTTCACGGAACTGACTGCAAGCATGAGCGCCGAGGAAGCCACCGGGCTGCTCAATGCCTATTACGACTGCATCGTGCCGCCGGTGGAGGCGGCGGGCGGAGAGGTGCTGAAATTGATCGGCGATGGCATCCTGGCGGTGTTTCGCGCCGGGGAGGACGGGGCGCAGACCTGTATTCAGGCGCTTGCCGCCGCCCGGGAAGGCCTTGCGCGGGTCGCCGCCCGTTCTGACCCGCCGCAGTTCGAGGTTGGCGCCGCATTGCACTTCGGCGAGGTGGCATTTGGCAACGTGGGATCGGGGATGCGGCTGGATTACACAGTGATCGGCCGCGACGTGAACCTGGCTGCGCGGGTGGCTGAGCTGTGCGGAGCAAAGGATGAGCGTTTGCTGGTGTCGTCCGAGTTCCGGGAGCGGGCGGGACTTGAGGGGCGGTCGCTGGGAGAACAGCGGCTGAAGGGGCTGCAGGCACCGGAGGAGGTGTTTGCGGTTGCGCTGGAGTGAGCGCGGTCTGGGAGTTCGTCAAAGGGCGTTGCCTGTCGGGCGGGCAGGCCAGCGCGGCCCGTGCAATGATTTCAGGCTTCGTTCCACCACTCCGCCGGTTTGCGCCGCTGCCCGTGTTTCCCTGCCAGCCGCAGTGCGAGCTTGCGCAGCGGGCCAAGCGCCAGTTTCAGCCACAGCCGGTTGCGCCGTTTGGAATAGTCGCGGTTGAACGGGCAGACCCGCATGCAGATGGCGCAGTCAGAAGCCATCTTGGCCCAGAAGGAAAAGCATTTCTCGGCATCCGAGGTCCATTTCCGGACCCCCTTAATCGCCGAGACATTGACAGTTTCCGTTGAGGGCGGACCGTAGGGCAGCGCCTTCACCGGGCAGGCGTCGGCGCATTTGGTGCAGATATCGCAGAACGCCCTCACCCCTAGCGGCTGCGGAGCGTCGTGCGCCAGCGGCAGGCTGGTAAAGATTTTTGAAAACCTGAGGCGCGGCCCGAACTCCGGGGTGATCACCATCTGGTTGCGGGCGTATTCGCCCAGCCCCGCCTTCACGGCGTAGGGGATCACCAGGCCGGTATCGTTCATCGACGGCACCGCCTCATAGCCCAGGTTGCGGATATAGGCGGCAAGCTGCATCACGATGGACGCCTCGTGGCTGTATTCCCGCCCCGTCGCAGCGCCTGCCAGCGCCGAGGGGTAGGTGGCAACCAGCTCCTTCTCCATCTCATGGCCCAGCACGATCACGCTGGTCAGCCCGTCTGGCAGATCATGCGGCGCTTCGGACATGTCGCGGGCATCGACGCGGGTGGTGTAAAGCCAGCGTTCATCCAGATCGGTGATACCGCAGAGGTTGGCACCGAAGAATTTGGCGATGCGCTTCACCTCGGCGGACATCTTTGCCGGGTCGTCGATCTCCAGGGCGTCCTTGGCCACCGGAGTGTCCGGGCGGATGGCGGCCTGGAACCCTTCGCGAATGCCATCCGGCGCCCGGCGGGAGGAGACCACGTCGGAAATCAGCCACGCCGCGTTGCGCAGGGCGAAGTCGCGCTGTGTAAACCCGTCGCCGCGCCGGGGCGCCGCTTCCATCCTGTAGGAGGAGAAGAATTTCGCCGTGTGCTTGGATTTCACGCGGTCATCCCAGAACGCACGGGTGAAGATGTCGTTGCGCTGCGTGAACCGTTCGAAATCATCGGTGACGTCGATTCCTGCGGCTGCGTCGCCATCGCGCTGGGGCGGGGTGTTCTGGGGCCAAGGCATGGGCGGACGCTAACGGGCTGTCCGCTTTCCGGCAAGGGCCGCGGCGCAGGCGATCAACTGAACAAGGAGACAACCCAATCGCGCACCATGGCGGCCTCAGCGCTGTTGGGGGCTTCGCCTGCGGCGGGCATCAGGTAGTGGCCCTGGCCCATCGGGATCTCCGCGCCGGCAACTGGCGCCAGCCGGCCCAGCGAAAGCGGCAGTTCGGCGTAGCGGCGCATCAGCATGGCTACACCGGCGCCAGAGGCGGCCATCTCAATCGCCGCCAATGAAGTATCGACATAGAGAGGTGCGGAGCGGTTCTTGAGCGGAACACCCGTCTGTTCGGACAGGCGCAGCCAGTGATCCTGGTAGCCGTGGATGTGAATCAGTGTCTGGCCGAACAGCTGGTCAACCGAGTGCAGTTCAGCCGCCAGCTGAGGCAGGGCGACCGGAATGACGCTTTCGGCGGAGAGCAAATGCGCGCGGCGGTCGAACCAGCCCGACGGCCCCAGCCGCAGGTCGATATCCACATCCTCATCCTGGGTGCTGTCTGCCCAGACTGCAGAGATCAGCCGGATGCGGATATGCGGGTGGGCGGCATGGAAGGCTCCCAGCCGCGGGGCCACCCACAGGACCGCGGTGGAAACCGGTGCCCGAAGGGTCACTGTCCGTGTCTGCGCATGCCCCAGCAGCCCGCGGGTGGAATAGGCGATATCGGTCAGCGCCTGCGCCACCGAAGGATAATAGGCATGGCCCAGCTGCGTCAGCTCCAGATGCCGGGCGCGGCGGAGGAACAGGGTGATGCCAAAGCTTTTCTCCAGGCTGCGCACCTGGTGGCTGACAGCGGCCTGGGTGAGACCCAGTTCTTCCGCCGCGGCAGTGAAGCTTTGCAGGCGGGCGGCGGCCTCAAAGGCGCGCAACCAGACCAGATTGGGCAGATCAGACATTAGCGTTGCAAAAATTCTTGGGGTCAGGTCGCGTTATTATTCGTTTTTGTTTTGGCTCTGGTCAAGCTAGCCCTTTTGCAAGCGATTACCCCGGGAGGAGATACGGGACATGAAAACGGATATGAAGATCGGCTTCATCGGCCTCGGCAATGTTGGCGGCAAACTGGCAGGCAGCCTGGTGCGCAACGGGCTGGATGTGGCAGTGCATGACCTGGATGCGGCGCTGGTTGAAACATTCGTGGCGCGCGGCGCCAAGGCAGGCGGCAGCCCGGCGCAGATGATGCAGGACTGTGATGCGGTGATCACCTGTCTGCCCAGCCCGGCGGCCTCGGATGCGGTGGTCTCCGAAATGCTGCCGCATGTGACCCCCGGTAAGATCTGGATGGAAATGTCGACCACCGATGTGGCAGAGGTGAAGCGCCTCGGAGCCCTGATCGTCGAGCGCGGCGGCGAGGCTGTTGACTGCCCGGTCTCCGGCGGCTGCCACCGGGCCGATACCGGCAATATCTCGATCTATGCGGGCTGCGAGCGTGCCACCTTCGACCGCATCCTGCCGATCCTGACCACCATGGGCCGCCGGATTCTGCATGTGGGGGAGATCGGCAATTCCTCGACCCTGAAAGTGATGACCAACTACCTGGCCAATCTGAACTTGCTGGCGGTTATGGAAGCGCTGACGGTGATGAAGGCCTGCGGCATGGATCTGGGCATGACGTTCGAGGCGATCTCGATGTCTTCCGGAACCTCCTTTGCGCATGAGACCGAAAGCCAGCTGATCCTGTCCGGCTCGCGCGATGTGAATTTCACCATGGATCTGGTGATGAAGGATATCGGGTTGTTCCAGACCCTGGCCGACCGGCACAACGTGCCGCTGGAACTGTCGCCCCTGATGATCGAGATGATGAAGGATGGCCAGCGCCGCTATGGCGAGCGGGCGCAGTCCGACCGGATGATCGAACGCCTGGAAGAAGCCACCGGCCTGTCGATCACCGCACCGGGCTTCCCGCAGGAGCTGATCGACGATGAACCGGAAGAGCCGGGCTATGAGGTAGTCGTGCGCCGCGCTGCTGCGGAATAAGTTTCCCCAAACGGCACGGCTGCAGTCAGTCCCCGGTGCGCCGGGGGCTGTTTTCTTTTGCCGATCCGGTCTATGCCCGGCTGAGCAGCATAGGGGAGCAGCGGATGAGCAAGGAAGTTCTGGCCACAATCGAGGCCTCGGCCAGCCGGCGTGTGATGGGAACGGTGATGCTGGGTTTGACCGGCTGCCTGCTGGTCTATGTCGCCTTTGCGGCCCCGCCGTCGCCGGCCTGGCTGGTGTTCCTGGTGGTGGTCGGCGCCGCTGCGCTCTGGCTGGCTGTGCGGATGTGGCAGGCAACCGTGCACCGGATCGAGCTGACGGCAGAGGAACTGCGCTGTTCTGACGGCCAGGTGATTGCGCGGGTGGCGGATATCGAAACCATCGACCGCGGCTTTTTTGCCTTCAAACCGTCCAACGGGTTCCTGATCCGCACCGGCACCCAAGGAAGCAGGGCCTGGATGCCCGGGTTGTGGTGGCGGTCCGGCCGCCGGATTGGCATCGGCGGGGTAACGCCCGGCTCGCAGGGCAAGGCGATGTCGGAAATTCTGGCCGCGATGCTGGTGCAGCGCGGCCAGGGGTGATTGTTCGGTCAAGGAGATGATCAGGCTGGCGGCGAGACCTTTTCGGCGTCGTCGTTGTGGTTGTTGCCATTGCCCTTGTCCTCGACAAAGACCACTTGCGGTGCAAAGCGCGGACGGGTGAAGACGAAGTTCTGCACGTCCAGTTTGGGCAGGCCGACGTTGAAGACCGGGTCGACCTCGTTCCAGGTCTCCACCAAGATCACGCGTTCCTGATCTGGCATGGTCGGCAGGTGTGCCTCGACATTGCTGATCGACCCGTCGTCCCATTCCGAAAAGGCGGACCCGCGGACCTTGGACCAGTCGACGTAGTAGCGCTGGTCATCTTCATCCCAACGGACCACCGAAATCCGTGTCGAGAACTGCGAGTCGGCACGGACCAGTTCGCCGGCAAGCATGTGCATGCTGTCGATGTAGGTCTCGTTCACATAGTTGGTCTCACGCGAGATGAGGTCCGAGATCGTGTAGGCCGCCTTCAGGTTGATGCTCTCCTGCCGGAAAGCGTCAAAGAAAGTATAAACGGCGGCAAACAGACCCAGCAGCAATGGTGCGTAGACGGCGAATTCAAGAGCGACGTTGCCTTGGGTGTCTTCGGCGAATTTGCGCAGCGGCCGGGGTGTGCGGCCGGGCAGGCGGCGGGACAGAAAGGTCAGCATGGCGTTACCTCGGTTCCTGGACAAATGCGGAAGATGCGATCAGCTGGACGCGGCCGTCTGCATCTTTGTGAAGGTTTTTCCCAAGTCCCCAGGTCGGGAACAGCGGATCAAACTTCATGCAGGCCCGGACGAACATCAGTTCATTGGACTGGCCGTTTTCGAAGGTGCGGACCGGCTGAACCTCTTCGACTAGGTTCGTGCAATCCGGCGTCTGGTCGATCGAAGCCATGTTGAACGGGTCGAGGCGGATCATTTCCAGGCGCAGGGACGTTGAACATTCCTGAATAAAGCCGGAGCGGTCGCAGATCGCATTGCGCAGCGCGTCGTGCTGCATGTCAGCGCCGGTGCTGAGACGGATGTCGCGGACGGTCTGGTCCAGCGCGCGTTCCAGCTGTGAGTGGCGCAGATTGATCATGCCCAGTTCGATGGTGGACATCAGGATCAGAAGGAAGCCGGGGATGACGAGGGCAAACTCCAGCGAAGCATTGCCATCCTCACGAAGCCGGAACCGGCGCAGGGCGGTTTGGATACGGTTTTTCATTGGGTGAGCCTCAGCTGACGGATAGAAGTCGCGATTGACGAGAAGGCGTCGGTGATCTCCAGGCCTTCCACATCAAAGAAGTGAGCGGGCGAGCTGGCGCAGTCCTCGAGCACCTTGATGCCGCCGGACGGAGCCTCAAAGCCGACCGAATACACGATCACGCCTTGGTCCTTGGTGATGTCGCACATGGTCTTGGTGTGCTGGTCCTTGGCGACGCGGTTGTGGAAATAACGGCCTGCGTTAAACCAGTCGGCCCAGGCGCTGTTGCTGAACTCGTAAATGTAGCGCGCAATCCAGGCCAGGGAGGCACGGGCGTGCAGCTCCGGATAGGTCAGGCGGACGGAGGACCCTTCTTCGCTATTAGTTGTGCAGCTGTAGTAGTCGCAGGTCTCATAGGTGCCTTCGCCGTAGGGGTGGTCTTCCCAGCGGTTCATATGCTCCCAGTAATAGTTCTTCTCGCCGTTGGAGTGGTAGACGGAATAGGCATCCGCCGTCGCGTTGTACCACACGTCGGAGTCGCCTTCCCGGCGCGACGGGTTCACCATATACTGGTTGGTGTTCTGGCCGTCGGACATCAGGACGATGATCTTCAGCGTGTCGCCGCTGCCGTAGTCGGTCGGCCGGTCGACAAAGGATGCGTCGATCACACCGTCGGCGATCAGGTCGTTCACAACGTCGCGTGCTGTCGGATCCAACAGGGCGCCGCCCCATTTCATGCCGATATCGATGGAGGTGTTGCCTCCCGCTGTCAGCTTGTCGATATGCGCGTGCAGCAGATCGGCATCGTTGGTCAGAGGCAGGATCTCAGAGCCTTCCCGGGTGGGGCAAACCGGCGAGGAGATCATGTTCTCCGAGTAGGTGAACGTATCGAAATGCGCGGTGCGCTCCAGGTTTTCATCCCGGTCCAGCGTGTGTTTGCTGAACTGGTCCTTGATGAAGTTCACACAGTAGGAATAGTCGTGCTCCTGCGTGACGTTGGTGTATTTGCTGAGCAGGGCCTGCCCCGCATTCACCTGCGTGGCGTAGGGAATGATCGAAATCGACAGGTTGCTGGTGTCCGTGTTCTGGGTGATCTGATCCACGAATGTATGTGCCGCCGACTTGAGGTTGGTCAGGCGGTTGTTGCGGGACATTGAACCGGAAATGTCGAGCACCATGGAGATTTCAACGGAGCCGATGGTCTCTTCGGCCCGCGAGTTGGCATAAACCGGGAGGTCGCCAACACCGGCAAACTTCAGCAGGTGCACTGGAAATGTTGCGTTGACCGTGCTTTCCACACTCTTGTAGCCCAAGGACTGCTGCACGTCCGGCGTCTGATAGTAGTCGGCCAGACCGGCTTTGGTGAGGTAGTCCTGAACCACAGCCGCGGGCTCCTGCTGCTGGTCAAGGTCGGCAGCAGCAAGCACCGCCCGGTCGAGGGTGTATTGCAGATTGGTGCGGTCGCGCTCCATCCGCATCAGGTCGACGCCGATGCCGCCGATGGCGAGCATAAGAAACAAGGTGCCGATCATCGGCTTTGCCAGAACGCCATCCTCTTCCCGCAGGAAGCCTTTAAGCTTGTCTCGACAGCGCAAAATGAGCGGATTGCTCAGCGCAGTGGAATTCTTATGGTGCATACTCATCTAAATACCCCCTTCCGGCTGGGGAACGTGCCAGCCCGGCTTCTGCAGCGGAATTCCATTAATTAATGCTTGGTAAAGTGGGCGGAATTGGGGCGGGAATTTGCCGAATTGCCTTCGATTGTAATGGTGGGGAATTCCAATCCCGCGTGATTCCGCGGGGTTGTGGCGCAGGGAGAGACAATCGCCTCCCCAGAAATAGCGAATCGACCGTCACATGCCGGTAAGCGATTCTTTTTGGCCGCAAATGGTCAAAAAGGTCGCACTCCTTAAGTAACTCTGCATAGAGTGAATCCATCATCGGCAGCGAGTCGATGTTTGATTACGGAGAAATTTTTCATGAGCAGCCGCACAGAGCCGAGCTTCCGCGAGAGCGTGGACCTGATGTTTAACCGGGCAGTGAAACTGATGGACCTGCCGCCGGGGCTGGAGGAGAAGATCAGGGTTTGCAACGCGACCTACACGGTGCGCTTTGGCGTGCGCCTGCGCGGCGCCATGCATACGTTCACTGGCTACCGGTCGGTGCATTCGGAGCATATGGAGCCAGTGAAGGGCGGTATCCGCTATGCTACTGGCGTGAACCAGGACGAGGTCGAAGCGCTGGCGGCGCTGATGACCTATAAATGCGCTCTGGTGGAGGCCCCGTTCGGGGGCTCGAAGGGCGGTTTGTGCATTGATCCGCGCGAGTATGAAGAACATGAGCTGGAGCTGATCACCCGCCGCTTTGCCTATGAGCTGGCCAAGCGCGACCTGATCAACCCGTCGCAAAACGTGCCCGCGCCTGACATGGGCACAGGCGAGCGCGAGATGGCCTGGATCGCAGACCAGTACGCGCGGATGAACACCACCGACATCAACGCCAAGGCTTGCGTCACCGGCAAGCCGCTGAATGCCGGCGGCATTTCCGGCCGGGTTGAGGCAACAGGCCGCGGCGTGCAATACGCCCTGCGCGAGTTCTTCCGGTATGAGGAAGACAAGGCCGCAGCAGGATTGTCCGGCAAGCTGGATGGCAAGCGGGTCATTGTTCAGGGCCTCGGCAACGTGGGCTATCACGCGGCCAAGTTCCTGTCGGAAGAGGATGGCTCGCTGATTACCGGCATTATCGAACGGGACGGTGGCTTGCACAGCGCTGATGGCCTGGACGTGGAGGCGGTGCGCAACTGGATTGTCAAACACGGCGGTGTGTCGGGTTACCCGGACGCGCAGTATGTCGAAGACGGCGCCGTGCTGCTGGAGGAAGAGTGCGATATCCTGATCCCGGCGGCACTGGAAGGGGTGATCAACCTCTCCAACGCCGAGCGCGTCAAGGCACCGCTGATCATTGAGGCTGCAAACGGTCCAGTGACCGCCGGTGCGGATGAGATTCTGCGCAAGAAGGGCTGCGTGATCATTCCGGACATGTATGCCAACGCGGGCGGTGTGACGGTGTCCTACTTCGAATGGGTCAAGAACCTCAGCCATATCCGCTTTGGCCGGATGCAGCGCCGTCAGGAGGAAGCGCGCCACCAGCTGGTGATCGATGAGCTGCAGCGTCTGGATGACGTGATGGGGAATACCTGGTCGATGTCGCCGGACTTCAAGGACAAGTACCTGAAGGGGGCGGGCGAGCTGGAGCTGGTGCGCTCCGGCCTGGATGACACCATGCGGGCGGCCTACCAGTCGATGCGCGAAGTCTGGCACAGCCGCGACGACGTGACCGATCTGCGTACCGCCGCCTATCTGGTGTCGATCGACAAGGTTGCCAAGAGCTATCACGCCAAGGGTCTCTGACCGCGCGCAAGGCCTGGCAAGGAGCAACGGGGCGGGGAGGAAACTCTCTGCCCCTTTTTTTGCGTCTAACCCGCATTGCGTCACCTGCCGTCGCAAATAGAACTAGACACAAGTGAATAGTTCGTGTGTTTTGCGGCAAAGCCATGCTGATGTGCAGCAACTTGAGCCTTGGGGCTAGGAGCAGCACGTGAAAGCGGGTAGCAATGCGGCCAAGGCCCGGACCAGATTTTGCCGGGCGGCGGAAGTGATTTGACGGGGAGGGACGACATGCGGTTTTCGGGCTGGCGTGTGCTTCGCGAGGGGCTCACCGGAAACAAGGGGTGGAAGCCCCATTGGCGGGATCCTGAACCCAAACCCGAATATGACGTGGTGATCATTGGCGGCGGCGGCCACGGGCTGGCAACGGCCTATTACCTCGCCAAGGAACACGGCATCACTAACGTTGCGGTGCTGGAGAAGGGCTATCTGGGCGGCGGCAACGTTGGTCGCAATACCACAATCGTGCGGGCGAATTACTATTTGCCGGGCAATTCCGAGTTCTATTCCCACTCGCTGAAACTTTGGGAAACCATGGAGCAGGACCTGAACTACAACGCGATGATGTCCCAGCGCGGCATCATCAACCTGTTCCACAACGACGGCCAGCGCGACGCGGCGGTGCGCCGGGGCAACTCGATCGTCAATCAGGGCGATGATGCCGAGATCCTGAGCCGGGAGCGGGTGCGCGAGCTGGCGCCGTTCCTGAATTTCGAGAGCAATCGCTTCCCGATCATGGGCGGGCTGATGCAGCGCCGGGCTGGGACTGCACGCCACGACGCTGTCGCCTGGGGTTATGCCCGCGGCGCGGACATGCGCGGAGTGGATCTGATCCAGAATTGCGAAGTCACAGGTATCGACGTCGAGAACGGCAAAGTGGTGGGGGTGCAGACTGCTCGCGGCCCGATCCGCGCCAAGAAGGTCGCGCTGGCCGCGGCTGGCCGCTCAGGCCAGGTTGCGGCCATGGCGGGGCTGACGCTGCCGATCGAAAGCCATGTGCTGCAGGCCTTTGTCTCCGAAGGGCTGAAGCCGATTGTTGACCATGTGATCACCTTTGCCGAAGGGCATCTCTATATCAGCCAGTCCGACAAGGGCGGCATGGTGTTCGGCAGCTACCTGGATTTCTACAGCTCCTACGCTGCACGGGGGAACCTGCCGATGGTGGAGCACACGATGGAGAGTTTCGTGGCGATGGTGCCGGCTCTCAGCAAGGCGCGGCTGTTGCGCAGCTGGGGCGGCATCATGGACATGACGCCAGATGGCTCGCCCATCATCGACCATTCACCGATTGATGGCCTCTACCTGAACTGCGGCTGGTGCTATGGCGGCTTCAAGGCAACGCCGGGATCGGGCAGCGTCTATGCGCACTTGATCGCCACGGACCGCCCGCATGGGGCCGCCACGAAACTGAAGCTCGACCGTTTCCGCAGCGGCGTTGGCCTGATGGACGAGGAGGGGACCGGTGCGCAGCATAACCTGCACTAAGCGTTTGGAGCACGCCGGGCATGCCTCCGGCGGGAGTATTTTTGCAAAGATGAAGGAGCGCCGGTCATGAGAATTACCTGTCCGCTCTGCGGTGAGAGGGACCGCCGCGAATTCTATTACAAGGGCGCTGCACTTGTGCGCCCGGCTGAAGGCGCGGATCTGGACGCCTGGCATGAGTATGTGAACCTGCGGGAAAACCCGGCGGGGCCGCTGGATGAGCTGTGGTATCACGAGATGGGCTGTAATGCCTGGCTGAAGGTCACCCGCAATACCGCGACCCATGAGATTCTGGACGTGCAATTGGCCTCCGAGGCCGGGCTGGGAGGGAAAAAATGAGACTTCCCGGAAAAGGCCTGAACCAGGGTGCGAAGCCGATCACATTCGCCTTCAATGGCCGCCACATGATGGGGTTGGAGGGTGACACGCTGGCGTCGGCGCTGCTGGCAAACAGCACGCATCTGGTGGGGCGGTCCTTCAAGTACCACCGCCCGCGCGGAGTGCTGACCGCGGGCAGCGAGGAGCCGAACGCGCTGGTGACCATCGGCACAGGCGGTCAGCAGGACCCGAACGTGCGCGCCACCCAGCAGGAACTGTTCGAAGGCCTGGAGGCGCGCAGCCAGAACTGCTGGCCCTCGGTTGAGCGCGACGTGATGGCGGTGAACGATCTGGCGGCGCCGTTCTTTGGCGCGGGGTTCTACTACAAGACCTTCATGTGGCCTGCGGCGTTCTGGGAAAAGATTTATGAGCCGATGATCCGCAATGCGGCAGGCCTTGGTGCGCTGTCGGGCGAGGCGGATCAGGACCGCTATGAGAAAGCCTTTGCCTTTTGCGACGTGCTGGTGATCGGCTCCGGTCCTGCGGGCCTGGTGGCGGCGCTGACGGCTGGCCGGGCCGGGGCGGATGTGATCCTGGCGGAGGAAGACAGCCGTATGGGCGGCCGCCTGCTGGCAGAGCGCGAAGAGATCGGCGGCAAACCGGGCCATGCGTGGGCAGCGGAGGTGCTGGCCGAACTGGAGGCGATGGACAATGTGCGGCTGATGAGCCGCACTGCCGTCACCGGTGCCTATGACCAGGGCACCTACGGTGCGCTGGAGCGGGTCTCGCACCACCTGCCACGGCGGCATTCGCTGAAGGGCAGCCACCTGCCGCGTGAATGCTTCTGGCGGATTGCGGCCAAACACGCGGTGCTGGCGGCGGGGGCCATCGAGCGCCCGGTGGCGTTCCGCAACAACGACCGTCCCGGCATCATGATGGCCGGCGCCGTGCGCGCCTATCTGAACCGCTGGGGTGTGGCGCCGGGCGAGAGGGTCACCGTCTTTGCCAACAACGATCAGGCGCACCGGACCGCGCGCGACCTGCATGACGCGGGTGTGCATATCGCGGCGGTGATCGACAGCCGCCACGAAGCACCGGATGGCGGCCCCTATCAGGTGATCAAGGGCGCACAGGTCTGTGACAGTGCCGGCCGCCAGCGGCTGGAGAGCATCACCGTGCGTTCGGTCAAGGGTGAGGAGAAGATCCAGACCGATTGTCTGGCGATGTCCGGCGGCTGGAACCCCTCGGTGCATCTGACCTGCCATTTGAACAGCCGTCCGGTGTGGAAGCGCGAGGCGCTGGCATTTGTGCCAACCGAAGGCGCGGTGCCGGGCATGGTCACAGCGGGTGCCTGCAACGGCACCTTCTCCACCGCAGGCGCATTGCGCGACGGCGCGGAGGCTGCCGCCAAGGTGCTGGAGGCGCTGGGCCTGAAACCCGCTGCCGCCGATCTTCCGCAAGCAGAGGACGATCCTTACCGCATCGCCGCCCTATGGGCGGTGCCGGGCAAGGGGCGCGCCTGGCTCGACTTTCAGAACGACGTGACCGTCAAGGATGTGAAGCAGGCGGCCACCGAAAACTTCCGCTCCGTCGAGCATATGAAGCGTTATACCACGCAGGGCATGGCGACCGATCAGGGCAAGAATTCCAACGTAGCGGCGCTGGCGGTGCTGGCGGATGCCACCGGGCGTACAATCCCGGAGACCGGCACCACCACCTTCCGCCCGCCGTTTGTGCCGGTGTCGCTGGGCGCGATGGGGGCAGGGGCCACGGATGAAGGCTTCAAGCCGCAGCGTTTCCTGACCTCGCATGGCGAGAGCGAAACCCGCGGGGCGCATCAGCTGGAGGTGGGCCTGTGGTACCGCGCGGCCTATTTTCCGAAGCAGGGAGAGACCAACTGGCGCCAGTCCTGCGACCGTGAGGTGACCCTGGTTCGCAAGGCTGTGGGCATCTGCGATGTCTCCACCCTGGGCAAGATTGACATTCAGGGGCCGGATGCTGGCAAGTTCCTCGATTTCCTCTACACCAACACCTTCAGCACGCTGAAGGTTGGCAAGGTCCGCTATGGGCTGATGCTGCGCGAAGATGGTTTTGTCATGGATGACGGCACCACCGCGCGGCTGGGCGAAAACCACTTTGTCATGACCACCACCACCGCTGCTGCAGGTCAGGTGATGGCGCATATGGAGTTCGTGTCCCAGGCGCTTTACCCGGAATGGGACGTGCGCTTTACCTCAGTGACGGAGCAATGGGCGCAGTTTGCCGTGGCCGGACCGAAGTCGCGGGAGCTGTTGAACGGTCTGCTGGACGAGGACGTGAACGGCGAGACCTGGCCCTTCATGGGCTGCGGCGAGGCGATCGTTCTGGGCGTGAAGGGGCGGCTGTTCCGGATCTCCTTCTCGGGCGAGCATGCCTATGAGGTGGCGGTGCCTGCGCGCTATGGTGAGGCCCTGTTCCGCGAACTGTTGAAGCGGGCCGAAGCCATGGGCGGCGGTGCCTATGGCATGGAGGCGCTCAATGTGCTTCGGATCGAAAAGGGACTGATCACCCATGCCGAGATCAACGGCACTGTGACCGCTTTTGACCTGGGGCTTCAGGGGATGATGTCCAAGAAGAAGGATTTTCTGGGCAAGGCCATGTCCACCCGCGAAGGCCTGATGGCAGAAGACCGGATGCGCCTTGTGGGCTTGAAACCTGTTGGTGCGGTCAAGGAAATCACCGCCGGTGCGCATCTGTTCACGCCGGGCGATCCGGTGGAGCGGATCTATGACCAGGGCTATGTGACCTCGGCCGGCTATTCGCCGACACTGGGGCACCCGATCGGGCTGGCTTTCCTCAAGGAAGGCCCGGACCGCATCGGCGAAACCGTGCGGCTGGTCGATCACATGCGCGGTGTGGATACGTTGTGCGAGGTTGTTTCGCCTGTGTTCTTTGACCCAGAGGGAGGGCGTGCCCGTGGCTGAACTGATAGCAAAAAGCCCCTGTGACAGGCTGCTGCCGATAACCCTCGGCGGCATGAGTCTGACTGAAGAGCAGCCCGGCAGCATGTGGGTCCTGGCACCGTTCAAAGGGCAGGAGAAGGCGTTGAGCAAAGCCTTGGAAGCGGCCCACGGAATGGCCTTCCCGGCAGCGAACCGCGCCACCGGCAAGGCGGGCAGCCGGGCTGTCTGGTTCGGCCGGGACATGGCGCTGCTTATGGGGGTGGAACCCGACGCCAAGCTGGCCAAACATGCCGCCCTGACGGATCAGAGCGACGCCTGGGCTGTTGTCCGGCTTGACGGGGCTGGCGCCGAGGACGTCCTGGCGCGGCTGGTGCCGGTGGATTTGCGCCCCCAGGTTTTCAAACGCGGCCATACCGCGCGGACGGAGTTGAAGCACATGATGGCCTCGGTCACCCGCATTGGGCCGCAGGCGTTTCAGGTCATGGTGTTCCGTTCGATGGCGAAAACGCTTGTGCATGATTTGAAAACAGCCATGGAAGCCGTCACGGCACGGGGGTAACCTGCGGGGATCACCAACTGATTCCCGGAGCGCATCTATGATCCGCATCGTCTTTGCAGCCGCCTTGCTGGCGGCGCCGGCTTATGCTTCTGAAAGCAAAGAAGAAAGCTGCAAATACCAAGGCCAAGTCATGGCCGCGGTGCAGCAGGCGCGGTTGGACCGGGTGAAGCAGGAAGAGGTGGAACAGGTGATTCTGGACAGCAATCCGGAATGGCCCGATGCCTATTCCAATGCGATCCCGCAGCTGTCGCAGCATGTGTACGCAATGAAGCGGCGCGACCTGAAGAGCACCGATCTCGGTGCGCTGTTCGAACAGCAGTGCCTGCAGAACTGGGATCAGATTCAGGCGATGCAGAAACAGCTGAAGTCGAACTGATATGTCCCTGCCGCCCGGCTTTCTGGATGAACTGCGCACCCGCATCAGCATATCTGATGTTGTCGGGCGCAAAGTCATGTGGGACCAGCGCAAATCGCAGCCGGGCAAGGGCGACTATTGGGGGCCGTGCCCGTTCCACCATGAAAAGACCGCCTCGTTTCACGTGGAAGACCGCAAGGGGTTTTATTACTGCTTCGGCTGCCACGCCAAGGGCGACGCACTGAAGTTTGTCCAGGAGACCGAGAACGTCGGCTTCATGGAGGCGGTGGAGATCCTGGCCGGTGAAGCGGGTATGGAGATGCCCAAGCGCGACCCGCGCGCGCAGGAAAAGCAGGACCGCCGCACGCTGCTGGCCGATGTCATGGAACAGGCGGTGCAGTTTTTCCGCCTGCAACTCAAGACCAGCGCCGCCCAGGACGCCCGCGCCTATCTGCAGCGGCGGGGCATGACAGCGCAGGCGCTGGACCGCTGGGAGATCGGCTTTGCCCCTGACGGCTGGCAGAACCTGTGGGATGCCTTGCGCGGCAAGAACGTGCCCGATGATCTGATCATCGGCGCCGGGCTGGCCAAACCCTCGAACAAGGGCGGCAAGCCTTATGACACCTTCCGCAACCGGATCATGTTTCCGATCCGCGATGCGCGCGGCAGGGCGATTGCCTTTGGCGGCCGGGCGATGGACCCGAATGACAACGCCAAGTACCTGAACTCGCCCGAGACTGAGCTGTTCGACAAGGGGCGCAGCCTTTACAATCACGGGCCCGCACGGGCGGCATCCGGGCGCGGTTCCACGCTGGTTGTGGCCGAGGGCTACATGGATGTGATTGCGCTGGCAGAGGGCGGCTTTCAGTCTTCCGTGGCACCGCTCGGCACCGCGATCACCGAAAATCAGCTGCAGATGCTGTGGCGGATGTCGGATGAGCCGATCATCGCGCTGGATGGCGATACTGCGGGTCTGCGTGCGGCCATGCGGCTGATCGATCTGGCGCTGCCCCTGCTGGAGGCGGGCAAATCTCTGCGCTTTGCCATCATGCCGGAGGGCAAGGACCCCGACGACATGATCCGCAGCGAAGGCCCGGAAGCGGTGCAGGCGGTGCTGGACCGGGCGATCCCGATGGTCAAGCTGCTGTGGCAGCGCGAGACCGAGGGTAAGGTCTTTGACAGCCCGGAGCGCAAGGCGGCGCTCGACAAGAGCTTGCGCGAAAAGATCAAGCTGATCCGCGATCCCTCGATCCGCAAGCATTACGGCGAGGACGTCAAAGAGATGCGCTGGCAGCTGTTCCGAGGCAACCGGGACAGCGGCAGCTATCAGCAGAGGACCGGCAAGGGCGGCGGCTTCCGCGATGGCGCCCGCGCGCCATGGAAGCCGGGCAAGGGCTTCGGCGCGATTCCGCAGCCGCGCGCCACCACCCGCGCCTCGCTGGTGGCGGGTGCCAATGATGAATCCTTTGCCGCGATGCGCGAGGCGGTGATCCTGGCAACCGCCATCACCACGCCGGAAGTGATCCCGGAATTCGAGACCAGCCTGGAGCGCCTGCAATGCGCCGATCCGGATCTGGCGGCGCTGCGGGACATGGTGCTGCGCCATGGCATCAGCGCACCGGAGCGGCTGAGCGAGGAAATTGACTGGTCTTTGGGGCCCCATGCCCTTGAAAACCTCTTTGCCCTTCGCCACGTTGCAATCATTCCCTGCCTGCGCAAACCCGGCGACACCGAACTGGCCAGCATGACCTTGGCCGAAGAACTCGCAAAACTCGAAACGCTGCGCGGGCTGGATGCGGAACTGGCAGAAGCCGAAGAGGATTTGCACGGCCTTGCGGATGAGGCACTGACCTGGCGGCTGCGGCAGGCGGCAGAAGCCAAGAACAAGGCCGTGCGCAGCGAAAACGAGGACAAGGCAACGTATGACGTGGGCAAGAACGGCGCGCGGCTCAACCGGGATGAGCGAGATGCCTTCGGGGCCCTTTTGGACCGGATCGGCTTCTCTGAGAAGTAACACGCGGGGGTGATTCTGCGTTTTGCTAAGGAAGAGCACAGGAAAATTGGGTAAACGGGGTGACGAATCAGATGATCGCGCTAATGATTCGCTCAGCGAATCATCCCGCAGCCCCTGAGTAGGAGCATTTAATGGCCGCCAAAGACACCGACGACCGCAAACCTGACGATCAGGACGCCGAAATCTCCCTTGATATGAGCCAGGCTCAGGTCAAGAAGATGATCGCGGAGGCCCGCGAGAAAGGCTACATCACCTACGATCAGCTCAATCAGGTTCTGCCGCCGGATCAGGTCAGCTCGGAACAGATCGAAGACGTGATGTCGATGCTCAGCGAAATGGGCATCAACATCATCGAGGACGAAGAGGCCGAGGAAGAAGAGAACAAGGGCACCACCGACCTTGTGACCACCGAAGGCCCGCGCGAGGTTGCGCTGGCAGGCGCTCAGACCGAGAAGCTGGACCGCACCGACGACCCGGTGCGCATGTACCTGCGCGAGATGGGCTCGGTCGAGCTGCTGAGCCGCGAAGGCGAGATTGCGATTGCGAAACGCATCGAGGCGGGCCGCAACACCATGATCGCGGGCCTGTGTGAAAGCCCGCTGACCTTCCAGGCGATCACCATCTGGCACGACGAACTTCTGTCCGAAGACATCCTGCTGCGTGACGTCATCGACCTGGAAGCCACCTTTGGCAATCAGCTCGACGAGGACGGCGAAGAAGAGCCGGTTGTCGACACCTCCGCGGTGGCAGCTGCTAAGCCGGCCAAGGAAGAAGGCCCGGAGCTGGACGCCGACGGCAACCCGATTGCCAGCGACGATGACGATGACGAGGACGATCAGGCCAACATGTCGCTGGCCGCGATGGAGGCTGCGCTCAAGGACCGGGTGCTGGTCACGCTGGAGCGGATCTCCACCGACTTTGCCGAGCTTAGCGAAATGCAGGACAGCCGGATTTCAGCAACTCTCAACGAGGACGGCTCCTTCAGCACCGAGGACGAGGCGCGCTACCAGTCGCTGCGTTCTGAAATCGTTGAGCTGGTGAACGGCCTGCACTTGCACAATAACCGTATCGAGGCGCTGATCGACCAGCTCTATGGCATCAACCGCCGCGTCATGCAGATCGACAGCTCTATGGTGAAGCTGGCCGACCAAGCGCGCATCAACCGCCGCGAGTTCGTGGACGCCTACCGTGGCCGCGAGCTGGATCCGAACTGGCTGGCCGACATGGGCGAAAAGCCGGGCCGCGGCTGGCAGATGTTCATTGAACGCTCTACCGAAAAGGTCGAGGAACTGCGCGCTGATATGGCCCAGGTGGGCCAGTATGTCGGTCTGGACATCTCCGAATTCCGCCGCATCGTACAGCAGGTTCAGAAGGGCGAAAAAGAAGCCCGCCAGGCCAAGAAGGAAATGGTCGAGGCCAACCTGCGCCTGGTGATTTCGATTGCCAAGAAATACACCAACCGCGGTCTGCAGTTCCTGGATTTGATCCAGGAGGGTAACATCGGCCTGATGAAGGCGGTGGACAAGTTCGAATACCGCCGCGGCTACAAGTTCTCGACTTATGCAACATGGTGGATCCGCCAGGCAATCACCCGTTCGATTGCCGACCAGGCCCGCACCATCCGGATCCCGGTCCACATGATCGAGACCATCAACAAGCTGGTCCGCACCGGCCGCCAGATGCTGCACGAGATCGGCCGCGAGCCGACCCCGGAGGAACTGGCCGACAAGCTGCAGATGCCGCTGGAGAAGGTCCGCAAGGTGATGAAGATCGCCAAGGAGCCGATCTCGCTCGAAACCCCGATTGGGGACGAGGAAGACAGCCAGCTGGGCGATTTCATCGAGGACAAGAATGCCGTGCTGCCGCTCGACAGCGCCATTCAGGAAAACCTCAAGGAAACCACCACCCGGGTGCTTGCTTCGCTCACCCCGCGTGAGGAGCGGGTTCTGCGGATGCGTTTCGGCATCGGCATGAACACCGACCACACGCTGGAGGAGGTTGGCCAACAGTTCAGCGTGACCCGCGAACGGATCCGCCAGATCGAGGCAAAAGCTTTGCGGAAACTGAAGCACCCCAGCCGCTCGCGCAAGCTGCGCAGTTTCCTGGATCAGTAAGGTTTGGGCTGGTAGTGTTTCAGGGCGTCCCTTTGGGGCGCCCTTTTCTGTTTGGTGATTCCATGCGCGCGTATTTGACTGGATGTTTTCTGCTTGCAGCCAACGCCCTTCAGGCGTGCCCTGATGGGGCGACCACTCTGGTATCCTGCACATTGACAGGCGGTGCAAATTACTTGGAAACCTGCCTGCTGGGCAATTATGCAACCTTCGCGTTTGGTGACGCCGGAAAGAGGCCCGAGCTGTCCTTGGCCCGGCATGTGCGGGATGTGGATATGACTCCATGGCCGGGAATCGGGAACTCTATCTGGGAGGCTTTTGCCTTTGAAACCGAAGGATTTTCTTACACAGTCCACTACACGCTTGTTAAGGACCCTGGAGCCAGGGTTCCGCTGAGCGGAGGTGTCATTACCGCTAAGGACGGCCAAGTAGTGGCTCATATGCAATGCGATATCGGCAGTGTTATAGGTGCCGGCTATTCCCTGCCTTTGTTTGAGGCGAAAGAAGCAGCGGGCCAAGTCTATTCACTTGAAACCCGGAGCTGGCAGTAGATGGCCAGGGTGGCGGCTGGGGCCGACCTCATCGTCTTCGACGGCGAATGCGTGCTGTGTTCCGGCTTCTTCCGCTTCATGCTGCGCCATGACCGGGCCGGGCGGTTCTCCTTTGCCACTGCGCAGTCGCCGCTGGGGCAGCGGCTGTACCGCGAACTGGGTCTGCCTGCGGATGACTTCGAGACCAATCTGGTGATCGTTAACGGCCGCCCCTATCAGCGCCTTGATGCCTTTGCCGCGGCGATGCGGGCGCTGCCGTGGCCCTGGCGGGTCTTGTCGGTGTGCCGGTTTCTGCCATGGCGCCTGAAGGACGCGCTGTATTTCAGCGTTGCCCGCAACCGGTACCGTCTGTTTGGCCGGCACGACGTTTGCATGATACCCGGTCCCGAAGTCCGCGCCCGCTTTGCCAGTGGGGGCTACGCCGGGTGAGGGACGCCTTCGGGGAAATCATCGCTGCACATAAGCTGCATGTGCCGCCGGTTTTGATGCGGTTTCACACCGAACCGCCGGCGCGCAGTTTTGGTGTGGTCAGAGTAGAAGGCGGCAATCGCTGGGCGCGGCTGCTGGCCCGGCTGGCTGGTTTCCCGCCGCCAATGCCGCAATCCCGGTTCCGGCTGGATGTTGCGCAGCAGGGCAAGGGCCATATCTGGCGGCGGGTGTTCGGCAGGCATCAGACCCGGTCCCATCTGCGGTTCGACCCGCGCCGGGGCAGGGTGGTTGAGCGGTTCGGGGTGGTTGAGCTGGAACTTTCAGTCCGCGTGCAGCAGGGCGCTATGATGGTCTCAGTTGAGCAAGCCCGCTTGTTCGGGCTGCCTTTGCCGCGTGCGCTTTGCCCGGAAAGCGCTGCAATGGAATTCGAAACATCGCAGGGGCATCTTGGCTTCGACATCTCCGCCAGCCTGCCGCGGATCGGTCTTCTGGTGCGCTACACCGGCCACATAGCCCTGCCGGAATTGAACCTCAGACGTTAACCATTTGCTAACCCTGCCGTTGCCCGGGCGCGGTGCAGGCCGTAAACTTGCAGCATCCGCATTTGATTTCCGGGGGGGAAGATGATGTCTGCACATTCTGATCTGAACGGGGCGCTGGAAGCGCTGCAAGGCAAGCTCCAGTCGCTGAATGATCTGGTGCGCGCCAACCAGTTCATGGTTGAGGCAATGGCCGGGCAGGGCGACGCGCTGAAGCAAATGAGCAGCGGCCGCACCAAGGACATGTTGCGCCGCCAGGCCCGCGCGCAGTTCCATCCCGACACCGGGGCCGCCCCTGATGCTGCAGTACTGGCCATACTGGAGGAAGTGCTGGGCCATCAGGAAGAGAGTGCAGAGATCATTCCCTTCCCTGTCCGGGCCTGACCCCTTCGCACACACATCTGCGAGAGGTTGCGGCCAAGGCTGCAGTCTCCCCTTGGAGGCGCTGCGGCGGGTCCCTATGTTGAGGCGAACAAAGGGATATCTCCGGATGAAAAACCTCATAACCGCCGCCGTGCTGGCCTGTTCCACGGCTGTTCCCGCAGCTGCAGATTCGTTCCTTGCCAATCGCGGCGTGCGGGTTCTGCCTGTTAATGACCTCGTTTATGAGGTCGTTCCCGGGCGCTCAGGCGGCACCTGGGATTATTGGTGTGCCGCCGCGCAGTATGCCCGCCGGGTTCTGGGAGCGAATTGGACGGACCGGTTCTATGTCGTGCGCGGACGGGACGTCAGCGTCACCACGGGCCGCCGGTCCTCTGTGCAGTTCACTCTGTATCCGGAACAGGCTGGTGTGCCGCCCAAAACCGGCTGGCTGTCGCTGGGATTCCGTCCGGGCGAAAGCCTGTCGGTGCAGCAGGGCTATGGTTACTGTGTGCAGGCTCCGGCGCTTTAATAGCCGGTGCGGAACCGGGATGTGCTCACATTCATCCACCGATTTGTAAGCTCTCTGGCAACTTCACAAGGAAATGATGCCTTCCTGCACCGCGCAGGCGCCTCCGCCGCAGCTGACTGAAGGACGTGCCGCAGGTACCACTTAAGTCGCTATGCTGTCTTGGATTTTGCCGCGTGCGCAGCGCCCGTACTGTGCCGCTGCTGTGAAAAGGCGCTGGTGGGCGCCGAACTGCACGGCAGTTTGAATGGCATGTGTTCCAGTTCTTTCTACCCTTATAGCGGGACGCAGCATCTTGCGGCCCGCTGAAAGAAAGGGAACTGCCATGAGACCCATTGCCGCCGCCGCTGTCACCGCCTCAATCCTGACAATGGCACTGCCCGGAATCTCGCTTGCCAATGCCAGCAGCCACAATGTTCGCGTTAATTCAATGTCTGACGGCATCTTCGAAGCCGTCCTCAGGACCGGTAATGGCCACCTGTTCTGGTGCGGGGCTGCTGACTATGCCCATCGCGTCATCGGGGCACCTTGGCATGCCAAACTGCATATCACCCGCGGGCTGGGGCCAAGCGAAACCACGGGTCGCCGGTCTGCAGTGCAGTTCACGCTGGATGCCAAATTGGCCCAAACGCCGCCGCCCGGCGGATACGGGTCTGTTAACAGCCTGCAAGCTGGTGATACAATGAGTGTTCAGAGAGCTTTGGATTATTGCTTTGTGCCACTCGGGCGGCCGTGAGTGTATTCAGGCCCGCGGACTTCCCGGAATTGCGGAGAAGGAGGTTGAGAGATGACCAGCAAGAGAATTTGGCTGTCAGGGATGCTGGCTGTGGTTCTGTCCGTTCCGGTGCCTGCTTCCGCTTGGCGCGCGATCAACAGGAATGAAGTGCTGCCGGTATCGGAAGGCGTCTGGGAAGTGGTGGCCCGAAGCCGGTCCGGCGCGCAGGATTACTGGTGCAGCATCGCGGACTATGCCATCCGTCAGCTGCGGGCGCCTGTGAATCAGCGGATCTATGTCTGGCGCGGCGAGGGTCCGTCTGTGAACCGCCCCGGCCGCAAGGCGGTGCAATTTGCCTTTGGCCTGCCGCCGGGAGTTCCTGACCGCTCCGGCAGCCTGTCGCTGAATATTCGTGAAGCAGGGGACAGCCTGCGGGTGACCTCGGCGCAGAACTACTGCTACGACCGGCTGCCCGGACGTGACCGTTGGCTGCCGTAGCTGCCCAGCCGCGGCTTCTGGTTGCCTGAACGCGGTGCTTGCGCCAGAAAGGCCCTATGCAGCATGACTTCTCAATTCCGACGCGCGGGCAGGGTCTCTATGAGTTTACCCGCGACGTGCAGGCCTGGGTGGCCGCCAGCGGCGTTCGGGGCGGGCTGCTGACCCTGTTTGTCCGCCATACCTCCTGCTCCCTGTTGATACAGGAAAATGCCGACCCGGAGGTGCAGGGGGATTTGCACGCGTTCTTTGCCCGCCTGGTGCCGCCTTCATCGGATCCGTCAATGACCTATCTGCGCCACACATATGAGGGGCCGGATGATATGCCTGCGCATATCAAGGCAGCAATGATGCCCGTCAGCTTGTCGGTCCCGGTGCGCAGCGGTGCACCTGTTCTGGGCACCTGGCAGGGCATCTACCTGTTCGAACACCGCGACGCGCCGCACGAGCGGAAGGTGGCAGCGCACCTAAGCTGAACCTCTTTATCTAGCGGCGTCAAATGCCCCCTACCCAAATTCTGGAGGGTCGCCTATAGTTGTGGATAACCGGGCAGGCCCGGGCACAATAAACAGGCTGACAGGATTGAGGGAGCAGGCGGATGCGCTGCCCATTTTGCGGAAATATCGACACTCAGGTCAAGGATTCACGCCCCGCCGAGGATCATGTTTCGATCAGGCGGCGCCGGTTCTGCCCGGCCTGCGGCGGCCGTTTCACAACGTATGAACGGGTGCAGCTGCGCGATCTGGTGGTGATCAAGACCAACGGCAAGCGAGAGGATTTCGACCGCGACAAGCTGGAGCGTTCTATCCGCATCTCGATGCAGAAGCGCCCGATTGAGCCGGAACGGATCGACCAGATGATTTCCGGCATCGTGCGGCGGCTGGAGAGCATGGGTGAGACCGATATTCCCTCCAAGAAAATCGGCGAGATCGTGATGGAGGCGCTGGCCCGGATCGACACTGTGGCCTATGTGCGTTTTGCCAGTGTTTACAAAAACTTCCAGGCTGCAGATGATTTCGAGGACTTTGTCCACGAACTGCGCCCGCCGGTGGCGCCGGAAGAATAATGGACACAGATCACCGTTACATGGCGCTGGCGCTGTCTCTGGGGCGGCGCGGGCAGGGAAATTGCTGGCCGAACCCGGCCGTAGGCTGCGTCATTGTGCAGGGCAGCCGTGTGGTTGGCCGCGGCTGGACCAAACCGGGCGGTCGTCCGCATGCGGAAACCGAGGCGCTGGCGCAGGCCGGAGAAGCGGCACGCGGTGCCACTGCCTATGTGACGCTGGAGCCTTGTGCCCATCAGGGGAAAACGCCGCCCTGTGCTCAGGCACTGATTGACGCAGGGGTTGCGCGGGTTGTTGCCGCGATCGGGGACAGTGATCCGCGGGTCTCCGGTCAGGGGTTCCGGATGCTGCGGGATGCAGGCATCAGAGTGGACACCGGCGTCTGGGGTGCCCAGGCAGCACGGGATCACGCAGGGTTTTTCCTGAGGACCGAGCAGGGCCGCCCGCTGGTGACGCTGAAACTGGCCAGCAGTTTTGACGGCCGCATTGCCACCGGGTCGGGCCAGAGCAAATGGATCACCGGGCCGGACGCACGCCGGGCGGTGCACGCGATGCGCGCCCGCCACGATGCGGTGATGGTCGGCGGCGGCACCGCACGGGCGGATGACCCTTCGCTGACGGTGCGCGACCTGGGGGTGGAGCATCAACCTGTGCGAGTAGTGATCTCGCGCCACCTGGACCTGCCGCTGATGGGCCAGCTGGCCCGCACCGCCAAGGACGTGCCGGTCTGGCTGTGCCACGGCCATGGAGCTGATCAGGAACGCATCCGCGCCTGGGAGGGGCTGGGGGCCAGACTGATCCCTTGCGCTTCGCATGGCGTGCAACTGGATGCGGCAGATATTCTGCAGCAGCTTGGTGATGCCGGTCTCACTCGCGTGTTCTGTGAGGGCGGCAGTGCGTTGGCGGCTTCACTGCTGGCATTTGATCTGGTGGATGAGCTGATCGGCTTTACCGCCGGTCTGGGGATTGGTGCCGAGGGGCTGCCTTCTATCGGTGCGCTGGGGATCGGCAGGCTGGAGGAAGCACCGCGGTTCGAGCTGGTCGAGGCGCGCCCTGTTGGCAAGGATATTTTGCACCGTTGGACCCGGGCGCTGCGCTGAGCGCAGATCTTCTGGTGTCAGCCGGGCGCGATTTAGCGCCACAGATGGGCGTATGTGGCAAACAGCCCCTGCAGCTTGGACAGCAGCCGGTTGCTGAGGCCCGGATACGGCAAGTGTCCCTCGCGCAGGCGCATCACGGCAACTTCGGCCGGGCAGGGCTGGCCGGTCACTGGGTCGAAGTAGCGCGGATAGTCGATCAGCGCTGCGTGGGCGAGCCCCATCAGCGTCACCTGCGCCTGCCGCCAGGACGGTACCGGCGCCAGGTCGGTTGTCAGCCCCCAGCCGGCATAGAAAGGGGTGCCAAGCGTGGTAACCTTAACCCCGCGCAGCAGTGCCTCGAACCCCAGAAGAGAGGTTATCGTCCAGACTTCCTGCACGTTGCTGAGCAGCGCCATTGGATCGGCCTGGCTGGCGACAACATCGGCCAACTCCGCTGCCGCGACCTGGCCCTTGCGCAGGCCTGCCTCCACATCCGGATGCGGCTTGTAGATGATAACGGCTTCTGGATTGGCCGTCCGCACAGAGCGCAGCAGGTCAAGGTTTGTCCGCACCTCGTCAGCGCCGCATAGGATCGAGGCGTCGTCCTCAACCTGGCCCGGAACCAATATGCGGCGGCCTTCGGGCAGGGCAGGGGTACCGCCGCCTAGGTTGTACTTTGAAACACCGTCCCTGATCAGGGACTGCACAAGGCGCTCTGCCCGCCGCTCCTCGGCCTGGGTCATCTCCACACGGCGGGCAATCAGAGCATCCAGATCCGATGGCTGGCGCGGGTCGTAGTAGATCCCTTGCCGGTCAGTTACCAGCGACAGAGGGGGCACCAGCTCCGCCCCCAGTCCTCGGGAGCGCAGAAAACCGTCCTCCACCCGCACTGCGCCTGCATGGGCCTCTTGGGCTTTGCCAGCCCAGACCATTTGCTTGCGGCCGCTGGCCTGTGCCTCAGCAGGATCTTCCGTAAACAGCACCCGCTTTTCGGCACCAAAGAACTTCTGCAGCGGTTTGCGCTTCCACAGCCTCATGCCGGAGGCGGCCCAACCCTGATGGTCCTGCCGCCAGGCCCGCGCTTTAGCTTCCAGATTGTCCAGTACCGTTTCCAATTCGCACAGCTCATCCCGGAACGGGTCGTGCCATTTGGGGTAAAGGATCATCGCGGCGGCGAACAGCTGCGCGCGGGTCAGCTGCCGCCGGCGCCGGGGCGGAGCGTTGTCGTCGATGCTCAAGCCCCAGCCCGCATAAAACGGCTGACCGAACACCCGTGGTTTGTGACCCGCCAGGATTGCCTCGAAACCCAGTTGCGATGAGACCGTGTAAACCCCGATGGCCCCGTCCAGCAGCGCCCACGGGGAGACACTGCCTGTAAACAGTTGCACACGCCCATTCGCATCATCCGCGTCGTAGTATCCCGCCCGGTATCCGCGCAGCGTCTCGGGATGGGTCTTGATCAGAACCCGCGCGCCAGGGTGCTCTTCCTGTGCAAACGCCAGCATTTCCAGAAACCGCGCCCGGTCCGCACGTGAGGCTGTAACGGAGGCATCGTCACGCGCCTGATCAGCAACCAGCACATAGCCAGGATCGGGCACTGATGCGCTGGGATCAAACGCGTTGTACTTACTGAGATGCGCTGACTTGAGGCGGGCAATGGAGTCGCGCGCCCGTTGCATCAGATGCGCGTCATCCAGAGGGTGGGCTGCAAGCAGCTGTTCCAGATCCGACGGTTCCGCCGCATCGAAATGCACGCCGGAGCGGTCCAGCATCAGGCCCGCAGGCGGCTCACCGGCGCGGCCGGGGTGAAGCGAGCGCAGGAAGGCATCCTCTACCCGCAGCAGCCCGCAGCCGCGTTTCGCGGCCACTGCCAGCCCCCGGTGCGCGGTGGGGGAGGCGCCCCAGATACCCACCAGGTCTTCCGGCTGCGGCAGGCCCAGCCGGATGGAGTATCCGGACAGTTCCAGAATCCGCCGCACCCGCCGCTGGGTCAGAAATCCGCCGTTGTAAACAAAAAGCCGGGACGCGCTGCTCCCGGCTTCCTGGCGGCCTGCAGTCAGATGCATCAGGCCTTAGCCGCTAACCGCGGAAGAGGTGCTGGCCAGTGAGCCCACCGGCGCCAGCAGCAGCGAGATGGTTTTGGTCCACTGGGCGTATGGTGCTTCGGTAACATACAGGGTGTCGTCGTCGCGGATCACAAAGTCACGTGCCATGAACAGCCCGTTCGGCTGGGTCAGATTCAGCACATAGACCATCCGCTGTGCGCCGATCAGATCGTCCCGGCCCAGCACCTGGTTGGCGATCTCGGCGGGTTCGTTGCGCAGCACAAAGACGCCGGTCGGGTCTGCAGCAGTAGAGATCAGGCCGCCGACCTGGGCAATCGCTTCCAGCGCCGACAGGTCCTGGCTTTCAAACGGCACCCGCGCCTGAGCGGAAGTGGCGCCTAATGCGGTGAAGGAGCGGGTGTCTTCTTCCACCAGAATGCGGTCGCCACCGCGCAGGGCTACGTCCAGCTCCGGATGGTCAAAGAGGTCCTGGAACCAGATCTTTCCCTTTTCCTGACCGCGGATCACGGTGACTTGGGCAATTTCCGGCTGGATCGTAACGCCGCCGGCCTGTGCCAGCATCGCTGACAGGGTCCGGGTTGGGCGTTCGATCGGGTAAACACCCTGGCCGCCAACGGCGCCTGTCAGGCTGACAGTGGCACCGTCGCCTGCAAGGCGGCGCACCTGCACCTGCGGGTCAGGTGTCTGGTCTTCCAGCTTTTTGGTGATGGTTTCACGCAGCTGGTCCGGAGTGTTGCCAGACGCGCGCAGGCGGCCGGCATAGGGCACAAAGATAAAGCCGGCGCTGTCGACCTGCACCTCTTCCAGCACTGTGGCGTTGGTGGCCTCGGCCGCCAGCAGCCCGTCATCGACGTTTTCCCAGACAGTCAGCCCCAGCACGTCGCCGGGACGGATCGTGTCAGAGGTCAGCTTGCCTGCGGAGGTGAACCCGGAAGAAAAGCCCAGAGCGGGGACCACGGCGGTTGCCCGTGCGACGCGGTCATTGACCGATACGATGAAAGCATCGCCTTCGCGCTGCACCGAGCCGGCAAATATCTGGCGCTTGTTGGGGCCGACTTTCGGCAGCCCGCAGGACGCAGCAAGGGTCAATGCTGCCAGCATTGCCACGGGGCGCGCCCAGCGAAGGGGAACGGATTTCACTGCTCGGTCTCCTCGACCTGTTATTGTTTGCCTCAAGTTTTACCGGCAACCTAACCGGCTGGCAGTAAAAAATCCAGTCTTTGGGAAAAGCCGGGTCAGGTCACCAGGCGCAACTGTTGCCGCGGTGCCGCTGTCCCCAGGCGCAACGCGTCATAAGGATCTTCATCTGCAAGCATCATGTCTGCAACCTGGCGCAGCAGCTGGCGGCGGCCTTCACGGGAGTAATAGCCGCCCGGCACCTGCGAGGTTTCCAGGAGGAACCGGCGGTAATCCTTGTAGGCGCGGCTGTCGGGACGGCAGGGGGCGGCAAAGAACTGGGCCAGCGGCTGTTCCGATACGAACTCCGGTTTGCCGTAGACCGCGCGCCCGAAGACCCGCAAAGGTATGCCGCGCCACAGCACCTGCTGCCCCGCGGTGGAGTTGACAGTCACTGCAGTGCGGGCCTCGTTCAACAGCTGCGCCAGCTTGCCGCCACGGACATAGTGCACCCGGCCCGAGATGCCCTGCTCCCGCGCCAGGCGGCGCAGCGTGCGGCGCACCTGTGCCCGTCCGTCCTCCAGCGGATGCGCCTTGATCACCAGGTGATGGTGGCGCGGCGCCCCCTCGGCAAATCCGCGGATCACTTCATCCAGGAAATCGCGCATGCTGTTGAAAGGCGAATGTTTCTGGAAGGAGCTGTCATGCTCCAGCTGCAACAGCGCAAGGTGATAGGGAAAGCCGCCATTGCGGATGCGCTGCTCCGCCAGCCGCCGTTCCAGGGCCTGCACGGGCATCAGCAGCAACCGCTTGAGGTACAGCTGAAATTCCTTGGTCACCGGCAGCGCCCGGTGCGGACGGAAGTTGCGGTACTTGCGGTTCCGGAACATCACGAACCAGTGGTAAAGCGCGCCATAAAACACATGCTGGCGCATGTCGCCCCAGTGTGCAGGGGGCAGCGGTGCCTCCATGTCTGACAGTGCCAGCGCTTCCTGCATCCCGGGCACTGTCATGTCCATCAGCCGCGAATGCCCATTGGCGCCACCGCGCTCATAGGTGACCCAATAGGGCCGCAGGTAACCTTCCTCGAACACATGCACTGTGATCCCGCGTTGCCGTGCGGCCTCAACTGCGGCCGCATGAATGGGGCGGGTGTCCCCGTACAGGACGATGTCCGTGACACTGCGGCTGTCCAGCAGGCCGGTCAGAAATCCGGGCCACTCCTGAGGGCGTCCGGTAAAGGGAATATAACTGTCCCTGCCACGCCAGAATGCCTGGTCGCCTGCATTGAACCCGACCCGCGCAACCTCGCACTCAGCGGTGCGCAGCATCCGGCCAAGCGCCGCAAAGAATGGACCATGCGGGCCTTGCAGGAAAAGGAAGCTGCGGTGTTTCACAGGGGCGTTTGGCATCACGAGAAAGGTTTTACAGGAGCATTTTCAGGATTTGATTATCATTTGACTGGGGCGAAACTATGGCTGTGCGCACCGCAAACACAAGCCGGGGCTTGTGAAGGCTGCGCCGCTTGGCTACCTCTGCGGCAGGAATGACATATGACCTGCGGGGAGCGCACCCATGTTTACTGGCATCATCACCGATGTGGGCACCATTGCCGAACTGGAACAGCAGGGCGACTTGCGCGCCCGCATCCGCACCGCCTATGACACTGCCACTATCGACCTCGGCGCCTCGATTGCCTCTGATGGCGTTTGCCTCACCGTGATTGCGCTGGGCGACGATTGGTACGACGTGCAGATCTCGGCAGAGACCGTGTCCAAGACCAACCTGGACAGCTGGATCGTCGGCAAGCGTGTGAACCTGGAGCGCGCCCTGAAAGTCGGCGATGAGCTTGGCGGCCACATTGTCTCTGGCCATGTGGATGGTGTCGCCGAAGTGGTGGAGATGAAAGACGAGGGCGACAGCACCCGCGTCACCCTGCGCGCGCCGCAGGCTCTGGCCCGCTTTATCGCGCCCAAGGGCTCCGTCGCGCTGAACGGCACCTCGCTGACGGTGAATGATGTGGATGGCTGCGATTTCGGCATCAATTTCATTCCGCACACCAAGGAAGTCACCACCTGGGGTGACGTGAAGCTGGGCGACCGCATCAACCTGGAAATCGACACCCTGGCCCGCTACGTCGCCCGGCTCCACGAGGCAGGCTGAACGAGCCCGCCCCTTCATCTTTCCTAAAATACTCCGGGGTGAGGCCGGAGGCCGAGGGGCAGCGCCCCTCAGCAACCTGTGCATCCATGCACAGGACGCGTCCGGACGTCCGGTTGCCGTTTGCAGGACTGGCATTTGCCGCCGGCCTGGGCTATCTGGCTGGGAAAGAACCCGCAGTGCCAGGCGTGCTGCCCATGCGCATTGAAAGGCTGCCATATGAGCTTTGAAACACCGGGGCCGGTTGAGTCGCAATTGCGCGATGCCATCAGCCCGATTGAAGAGATCATCGAAGAGGCCCGCCAGGGCCGCATGTTCATCCTTGTCGACCACGAGGACCGGGAAAATGAAGGCGACCTGGTGATCCCCGCGCAGCACGCTGATGCCGCTGCGATCAACTTCATGGCGACCCACGGCCGCGGACTGATCTGCCTGACCATGCCAGCCGAGCGGATCGAGGAACTGGGCCTGCCGATGATGGCGCTGCACAACTCCTCGCGTCACGAGACCGCCTTCACCGTCTCGATCGAAGCGCGCGAAGGTGTGTCTACCGGCATTTCTGCTGCTGACCGGGCGCTGACCGTGGCCACTGCCATTGATCCTGAGAAGACCGCCGCCGACATTGCGACCCCCGGCCATGTGTTCCCGTTGCGCGCGCGCCGGGGCGGGGTGCTGGTCCGTGCGGGCCACACCGAGGCCGGCTGCGATGTCGCCCGTCTGGCGGGCCACTACCCGTCCTCCGTGATCTGCGAGATCATGAAGGAAGACGGCACCATGGCGCGTCTGCCTGACCTGGTGGAATATGCGCAGAAGCACGGGTTGAAGATCGGCACCATCTCCGACTTGATCACCTACCGCGCCCGCAACGACAACCTGGTGGTGGAAACCTCGCGCGAAACCGTCAACTCCGAAATCGGCGGCGAGTGGGAAATGCGGCTGTTTACTGACCAGACCCACGGCATCGAGCATGTGGTGATGATCAAGGGCGACATTACCGCGCCGGAACCAGTGCTGGTGCGCACCCACGCGCTGCATGAGGCGACCGACATTCTGGGCCTCGGCCCCAAGTCCGCCCGCCAGCTGCCCCGCGCGATGGAGATCATTGCCGAGGAGGGCCGCGGTGTCGTGACCCTGTTCCGCCAGCCGCGCAATGCGCTTTATGCTAATGAGGACGAAGGACCGCGCACGGTAACCATCAAGCAGACCGGTATCGGTGCCCAAATCCTGTCGAGCCTGGGCCTGCACGAACTGGTCCTGCTGACCGACTCGCCCTCGACCAAATATGTCGGGCTGGACGCCTATGGGCTGTCCATCACCGGCAGCCGCCCCATTCTGAAGGACGCTTGAAATGGCTGGACATGAAACCCACTACACCCTGCCGCGCGCGGAATTCGACAAGCCGGTGAAACTGCTGATCGTTGTCGCACCCTATTACAAGGATATCGCCGACAACCTGGTTGCGGGCGCCGCGGCGGAGATCGAAGCCGCAGGCGGCACGTTTGAAATCGTTGAAGTGCCCGGTGCGCTGGAAGTGCCGACCGCCATTGCGATTGCCGACCGCACGTCCAACTTCGACGGCTACGTGGCGCTGGGCTGCGTGATCCGCGGCGAGACCACCCACTATGAGACCGTCTGCAATGACAGCTCCCGCGCGATCCAACTGATGGGGCTGCAGGGCCTTTGCATCGGGAATGGCATTCTGACCGTGGAAAACCGCAAGCAGGCAGAAGTGCGCGCCGATACTGCCGATCAGAACAAAGGCGGCGGCGCGGCTGCTGCGGCCTTGCATCTGATCGCACTCACGCGTAAGTGGGGCGCCCAGACCAAAGGCATCGGCTTCAAGGCGCCCGCAGGGGCCTACCAGGTTGCCGGTACAGACAACGGATCCACCAGCGCATGAGCACCCAGGACAGCCGCCCCAAGGGCAACGGCAAGAATCAGATGAGATCGGCAGCGCGGCTATACGCCGTGCAGGCGCTGTTCCAGATGGAACACAGCGGCCTCACCTTCGACAAGGTGATCGTCGAGTTTGAGGACCACCGTTTCGGCGCTGTCTATGAGGGCGACGAGATGGCGGAAGGCGACACTAAGGTGTTCCGCCAACTGGTGCGCGAGGCGGTAAACCATCAGGCGAAGATCGACCAGATGACCGACCGGGCGCTGGTGGCGAAATGGCCGATCGCCCGCATCGATCCGACGCTGCGGGCGCTGTTCCGCGCCGCCGGTGCGGAGCTGACCCAGTCCGACACCCCGCCCAAGGTGGTGATCAACGAGTTTGTCGATATCGCCCGCGCCTTCTTCCCTGAAGGCAAGGAGGCGAAGTTTGTCAACGCCGTGCTCGACCACATGGCGCGCGAGGCCCGGCCGGAAGCCTTCTGATTTCCTTCAGACCGCCGCGGACCGGCGGGCCTTGTCCTTTTTGCTCCGTGTGCCGCTCAGGCTGCGGGTCACCGGTGCTTCCACAATCTTGTGAAACAGGACACCTGCGGCTGCTGCGGCAATGATTGAGGCTGCAAAGGCAATCAGGGCCACGCCCGGGCCTGCGTCAAGGCCTTTGATGATCTTGGCGAAGAGTTGGGTCACGAAGAAATGCGTCAGGTAGATGGAATATGACGCGTCGCCCAGGAGAGCCAGGATCCTGTTGTGCCTGATGCTGCCTTCAAGCAGGAGCACGCCAGCCGTAAGGGCCAAATAGGGCAGGCCGTAGAGCAGGCTGCGGTGCAATCCCGGGATTTGAGCCAGCAGAATGACGGCTCCGATGCCAGCGCACACTAACAAGACACCGGTCCGGCGGTTGCGGCGGCCTCGCCATATCAGGGCAAGGATCATACCGGCGGCAAACTCCAGAAGGATCGGCGAGGTATAAAACGCGGCCAGCGTTCCATTGGAAAACGGATGCAGGCAGACCGCGGCCGCAAGAACGGCCAGAACAAAGGCAGTCCGGTGCGCAGGCAGCAGCAGGCTGGCTGCAAACAATGCGTAAAAAGCCATTTCATAGTTTAAGGTCCAGCCGACAAAGACGATTGGCTGAACCAGCCCGTTGGACTTCTCAAACGGTATGAACAAAAGCGATTTGATCAGTTGGACCGGATCCGAAGTGGTTGCCTGCAGTAGTGATGGCGCTGCGATGGAAATCGCGAAGACCAAGAGGGTAATCAGGTAATATACCGGAACGACGCGGATCATTCTCTTGGCGGCAAACTCTCGGGCGGTCATTTGGTCATGGGTCGTGTAGACCATGACGAAACCGGAAATAATAAAGAACAGGTCTACGCCGCTTGCTCCGAACGCCAGAGGTTCAAAACTGATGTTCCCAGCCCTCAGGACAGAGCCTGCGTGGAAAACAACTACGCCCATTGCCGCGATTGCGCGAAGATACTGGATGTTGTGAACCTGAGGTTTTCCACGAACGGAAGGCGTGCCTGCGTTTTTGCCTTTGGCTAAGGCGGTGGAAAATTCTGTCATTTTGAATTTCCTGAACTGGTTCAAATCATGAAATTAGGAAATGGCTTCCCTTCGGCTTACAACCTATGGTGTGTTTGCCGCAAGCCGGATCGCCACGCAGATAGGCGTGAAAAGGCAAAGTTTCGCCTGCTCTTCAATTTTGTGCTGATGCGGCAAACAAGCGCTGGACGCCGCCGCAAAGGCTGATAACCTCCTCTTGCTTATCTGGGGGACTTGAGATGCCTGAACTGGTGAAAATGTATATCCGCAACGTGGTGATCGGCTTTGGGATCGCTGCGGCTTTTGTGGCAATGCTTCTGTGGTTCAACGTAATGAACCTCTGGGCGCTGGTCTCCGCCTCTGACGTCGGGCTGCTGGCGGTGTTCCTGCTGTGGTTCATGAATGGCATCGTGTTTGCAGGCGTTCAGTTCGCTTGGGCAGTGATGGCCATGGCAGAGAAAAACGATGGCCCCCGCGGTGGCACCCCGGTGGCGCATGATTTCCAGCCAGTGCGCGTCCCGGCAGAGGAAACCTCGCGCCAGCAGCGCCAACTGCGCCGCCGCTGAACCGCTCTCAAGCACACATTCCGCCGCGCTTTCCACCTGGAAGGCGCGGTTTTTGTTTGTGCTGAGGGGAAAAGCGGCGGGACCACCAGTCAACCGTGCGGCTTTGATTCCCGAGGACCTGTATATACAGGTGGGCGCCAGGTAAACGGACCAGGATCCGGACAGAGCCAGCTCCCTCGGAATTGCTTAAGGCCACCGGAATGCTGCCTGTCACGAGAAGGGCAGAACCCGCCAAGCCCGTAAGTAAGCTGCCAGAGGCGCCGATACAAGGGGGCAGGCCGCATCCGGCAGCGTTTCGCGGCAAAAGCGCGGCATTGCATTTTGTTCCCCAATTGTTCACATTTGCCCGCATGATGGAAGATCTGCAACCAGGACAGAAACTCGCCCGCGGCGTGTCGCGCTATCTGCGGTCGCTTGGCTATGCGCCGCTGGAGGAATTCGTGCCGGCCCGCGGGTTGCGAGTTGATGTGATGGCGCTTGGCCCCAAGGGCGAGCTTTGGGTGATCGAATGCAAGTCCAGCCGCGCCGATTTCCAGTCCGACAGCAAGTGGGAGGGGTATTTGGAATGGTGCGACCGCTACTTTTGGGCGGTGGACATGGATTTCCCAACAGAGCTGCTGCCCGACGGCACCGGGCTGATCATTGCCGATCCATACGATGCAGAAATCATCCGCATGGCGCCGGAGGATAAGCTGGCGCCGGCCCGGCGCAAGAAACTGGTTCAGAAGTTCGCCATGGACGCTGCCCGCCGCCTGCAGGTCCTGCGCGATCCGCGTCCGGGCAAGGATGGGCTGCTGATAGGCGGCGCAGCAGAGGAACAGCCGGACTGGTGATCCGGGCTGCGGGCGCCTTGGGCCAGGCAGCGCACCTGCGGCGCGCTGCGGGCGGCTCTGCCGGTTCAGGCCCTTGCGTTCAGCGCGGCGGGCTGGTGCAGCAGCGCTATGGGGGCGTTCGGGTCAGTGGCGACACCAATCGCTCCGCCTTGGGCGACATTGGTGAAGGTAATGCTGCCGCCGGTATCAAAACTCAGTGTCAGTGTGTCGCCGTCGCGGCTGGTGCTATAGGCGGAGGCCCCCATCTCACGCAGCTGCACGACAGCATTTGCGCCCTCTGTCAGCTCGACAGTGTCGTGGCCGTCGCCATGGCTGTACTGCAGAGCCACGGTGCCGCCCTGCAGGGTGAAACGGTCGTCGCCGCTGCCGCCGCGCGCGGCCAGGGTCTCGCCCACCTGCAGAGTGATCTGGTCATCACCGCTGCCGCCGCTGACCTGAGCATAGTTGCTGAGCGCCTGGCGCATCTTTTCCGCTGCCGGTGCGCCGGGATTGAACGCTGGTGCCGGCCCCTCTTGCCAATCACGCAGGGCGCGTTGCGCCGCGACTGAAATCATGTCGTTGCCCGCACCGCCGCGGATGCGCGACACAAGTGTAGCCGCCACCGCAATGCTGTCATTGCCATCTCCCGCTCGGACCCCGCGAAGTGTGCCCGCCTGGATGGCGATTGCGTCATCGCCGCCGCCAGTGCTGATGTTGCGGGCGTGGCGGGCACGGATCGAGACCGAATCCGCATTGGCAAACTGCGCCTGCCAGCGGCCACGGCCCGGGGCGTTCTGGTGCCCGAAGGCGTTGCCCTGCATGCGTCCGAACCTGCGCCCATAACCAAAGCCCCGGCCTTCAAAAGGCTGGGCGGACGCGCGGTCTGTGTGAATGCCCTGCACAATGCGCCCTTCCAGCGCCACGGCATCAGCCCCGTCGCCGGTGGCAACCTGCCGGATGACATCGGCGCGCAGTTCCACGCTGTCATCGCCTGCGGTTGCCGCCGTACCCGCCACGGTGGCGGGAATGTCCTGCGGCGGGGATTGCGGCTGCTCTGCTGCTGGCTGCACCGGGGCTTCACCCTGTTCTTCGGGCAGTCCGGTCAGCAGGATCAGTGCGACAGAATTTTCCGGCCAGGGCTGAGAGGCCAGTGCATGCAGCGCCTTGGCCATTTCAACAATGCGCTTCTCATAATAGCTGGCTTCCGGGCTGGCCACGCTGGCCTGAGTCACCTCCTGAGGCGGCAGGACCTCCACTTCGGGCACGGGAGCGGGCTGCAGCGCGACGGTCGCCTCCGGTGCAGCGGGTGCCGCTATGGCGCCAGGCTGCGCTGCGGCTTCAGGAGCGGGCGCAGGGGGGGGGACAGGGGCAGGGCTTGCCGGTGCACCGCCCAGTTTCACAACTGCGGTTTGCACCTGCGGTTTCTCCCAGCCGTGCGCCGCCGGCGGCAGTCCTTCCGGTCCGCGGCGGCCCTGGCTGCCGAACAGCCCGTTGGCCTCCTGCTGCAATTCATCGGCGCTCACGCCGAGGGCAGGGTTTATCCCGCCCAGAGAGGCGCTCGCGCCGCTGGTCACGGCGGTCAGCTGCGCCGAATAGAAGAAGGGGGTTGCTGCGCTGCTCGTCAGGTTCACCATTGTACTCACTCCGATAACTGGCTGAGCACAAGGGTGAGCCTTGGGGCTTTAGATAGATATAATAGCTAAAATTGCAGTTCAGAAAATTCGCGTGAAAACAGCGTCGGATTTTCCGAAAGCTTGCCTTATTTGACTGTGCGGGCCGCCTGCGCCGCAGCGCGAAGCTCGTCGGCAATCTCTTCTGCTTCTTCCGGGTCAAAGTCCATCGGGATCTCGACGCCGCCCGCCTCGATGAAGATCCGCACCATGCCCTGGTCGGTCGGCCCGATCTGCATGTTTGCTTCCACGTCGCGTTCGGTATTGATGCCCATTTTGCACTCCACTGGCGGCCAGCTGCTTGAATGCTGGTGCTAGCCGGGTACAGGCTGAAACACAAGCCGGGTTTGCGCTACACTGTCAGCATGATGGATGTAACGCTGCGCCGATTCGCCCCTACTGACATGCAATGGCTGGTGGCCCGCCACCAGGATATCTATGCCCAAGAGGCCGGTTTCGACGGCAGTTTCGGAACGCAGGTCGCGGATATCGTGCACAGCTTCTGCGCAAGTCATGACCCGGTTTGCGAACGCGGCTGGATGGCGGTCAGCGGCAAGGAACGGCTGGGCACGGTGTTCTGCATGAAAAAGACCGAAGATACCGCGCAGCTGCGGCTGTTCCTCCTGACGCCCAAGGCGCGCGGCAAGGGGCTGGGCAAGCGGCTCCTGCGCGACTGCATGGAGTTTGCCCGGGGTGCGGGCTACCGCGGCATGATGCTGAAAACGCACGAAAGCCACCGCACGGCCTGTGCTCTGTACCAAGCCTTCGGCTGGCAGTTGCAGGACAGCCGCGCAGTGCGCAATTACGGTCAGGATCTGGTTGAACAAACCTGGAGCCTGTCGTTTCAGGACGCAGTGGCCTGAGCAGGGGCGGGCGGAAAATTAGGTTTGAATGCAAGCGGTTGTGGACAACTTTCCGCGGTCTCGCCTGTGCCGCCCGGGAACTGGAGAATGTGCAATCTGGTACAGCGGATTTCTGAAACAGAAAGGCGAAAAACCTCTTGCACGCCTCTGGAGCGTGCTATAAACGGCCCCTCAGTGCCGCCTTAGCTCAGTTGGTTAGAGCGCTGGATTGTGGATCCAGAGGTCCCCCGTTCAAGCCGGGGAGGCGGTACCATCTCCCCAAAAAAGAATACTGTTCCAGTTCGCCAGACACCGCTTGCTGCTGTCGGTGAGCGGCGCTGTCTGATCGCGTCGGGTGTTGTTTCCTCGGCAGGATGCCTGCTCCGGTCTGGAGGTATGCATACAAGAAGAGGGCCGCCGCACAGAGATGCGGCGGCCCCATCTGGTCCCGGCAGTTATCAGAGCGGAAGTGCCGATTCTTTGCTCAACCGGCAGGAGGGCTTAGTTGCTTCCGGTCGAGGTGGTCGTGGTAGTGGCCGTGCCGTCATCGCCATCGGCAATCAGCGCAATGAACAGGACGCCGCCGATGGCTGCGGCTGCTGTACCTTCCGTCAGTCCGGTGTTCGGCAGGCCGCTGGTATTGGTCTGTGCCACGGCTTCTGCGCCAGGTGCCTGGCAAGTCACTTGAAGCGAACCGTCCGGCAAGTAGCTGGCGGAGACGGGCACACCGGCGCCACAGGCCAAACGGCGCTTGGCTTCCTCCAGTGCGGGGTCGGCCTGGGCCAGGGCCGCTTGTCCCGCGAGAGTAAGCGGAAGGATGAGTGAAGCTGCCTGCAAGATACTGGTGCGCATGGAAAAACAACCTTATGCTTTACGATGTGTAAAAGTTAACCGGCGGCTTGGCTCCGGGCAATATAGCTGCCTGGCAGCGGCATTGCTCCGGCGGGATGCTGCCAAGATGCGCCGTAGAATGAGCGGTTTCAGACCGTAGCGAGGGTATCAATATGTTTCAAACAGCCATCAGAAGCTTGGTTGCAGGCATGACCTGTCTGGCAGTGGGGAGCGTTCCGGCACTGGCTCAGGCCCCGGTGACCTATTCAGTGGTAATTCCTGCTGGCGAGTACGGTTCAGCAGCGTTTCTGGGGGAGCTTTTGGCCACATTGGCTGCCGCCAAGGCGTTTTGCCGGGCCACTGGTGATTCGGCGCTTCAAGTGGACTGCCTGTCGGAACGGCTGGAAACCGCCGCCGGTGGAATCCCGGAAGGCACCGATTATGATGAGGTGCGCGAAGTGCTGAAGGACACTTCCCAGCGGCTCAAGCGGCTGGCACGCCAGAACAGCGATCCGGCCCGGGGCCGGGTCTCTGTGACCAGCACAGCAAACCCGGCGGAACGCACCAGCCGTCCGCTGATCCCAGTCAATTCTGCGGCGCAGGCGGCAGTGAATCTGGAAGCAACCCGCATTCTGGATGAGGCTGCCACAATTCTTTTGCGCAGTGCAGAAGCTGCGCAGGAGCGGCAAACCCAATACGCCCAGATCGCCGCAGCGATCGATTCCAACAAGGTGCTGCTGAGGTCCTGACCGGTCCCGGCTCAGTCGGTGATCTGAACTTCCTGACGCAACGCGCCGCTCTCGCGGTCAAAGATCAGGATACGGTTGTCCTGGCTGACGACGGCGATCCAGTCGCGCCCAAGTGTCACCGCTTCGGCCTCCACGCCCTCGGGCAGGGTGATTTCTGCGGGCAGCGGCGCGTCAGTGTCTTGCAGGCGGATGACAAGCAGCGAGATAATCACTACAAGCCCGCCAATCATCACCACGGTCAGCGTGGTCACCAGCCGCCGCAGGAACCGGATCTGCGGCGGCTCCGTTTGGATTTCGGTCTCGGAAGGATCAGTCATGGGCAGCCGCCGGATTGAGTTTGTCATCGCGGAAAACCCGCCTAAGCGGCTTGATAAAGCGGTTTCGCGCGATGTGCCAGAGGAGGCGTCGCTGTCGCGTACCCGCCTGGCCCGGCTGATCGAGGAGGGCGCGCTGATGGTTGACGGCGCCGTCGTGCAGGACCCAAAGGCCAAAATCGCCGAGGGCGCGCAGATTGCTATCCAGGTGGAAGAGGCCGAGGACAGCCACATCGGCCCAGAGGATATTCCGCTGGAAATCGTGCATGAGGACGACGACCTGATTGTCATCAACAAGCCCGCAGGCATGGTGGTGCATCCGGCGCCGGGGTCGCCTTCCGGCACTTTGGTTAACGCACTGCTGCATCACTTCGGCGGCAACCTTTCCGGCGTCGGCGGGGTCAAACGCCCCGGCATCGTGCACCGGATCGACAAGGAAACCTCAGGTCTCCTCGTGGTGGCCAAATCTGACGCTGCCCACCAGGGGCTGGCGGCGCAGTTCGAGAAGCACACGGTGGAGCGCTACTATCAGGCCGTCTGCTATGGCGTGCCGGACGGCAACGATCCCCGCCTGCGCGGCGTGAAGGGCGCCAGTTTCGAGCCGGGCAACATCCTCAAGCTCACCACCCAGCTGGCCCGCCACAAGACCGACCGCCAGCGCCAGGCGGTGCTGTTTCAGGGCGGCCGCCACGCGGTGACCCGCGCCCGCATCGTCGAAAGTTTCGGCACACCGCCCAGTCTGGCGCTGATCGAATGCTGGCTGGAAACCGGCCGCACCCACCAGATCCGGGTGCATATGGCCCATGCCGGCCACGGGCTGATCGGCGACCCCACCTATGGCGGCCGCCGCAAGCTGGCTGCCAAGACGCTCAGCGAGGCCGGGCAGGCGGCGGTGCAGGCCTTCCCGCGCCAGGCTTTGCATGCGGCGGTTCTGGGGTTTGATCACCCGGTGAGCGGGGAGGCTCTCAGGTTCGAGGCGCCGCTGCCCCCGGATATGGCCGCATTGCTGGACGCCTTGCGCCAGTAAACTGACAGCAAATAAGCGTGTTCCCTCCTGTGACGCAATTCACAGACGAAAAGACTCGGGCTACCATAGAAGAATTCCTTAAGCGGTCCTTGAAAAGGGCTTAGCGCTATCACATATGCGCTAATGTTAAGTCCTTATACATTTTGGGAGGGACACTTTATATGGCGAATTATGCAAACCTGCCTGCCCCGACGCCCGAAGGCGGCCTGAACCGGTATCTCCAGGAAATCCGTAAGTTTCCACTGCTGGAGCCGGAAGAGGAATACATGCTGGCCAAGCGCTGGGTTGAGGAGCAGGATGCGGCTTCGGCCCACAAGATGGTCACGTCCCATCTGCGGCTGGCGGCCAAGATCGCCATGGGCTACCGCGGCTATGGCCTGCCGCAGGCCGAAGTGATCTCTGAGGCGAACGTCGGCCTGATGCAGGCGGTGAAACGCTTTGATCCGGAAAAGGGTTTCCGCCTGGCAACCTATGCCATGTGGTGGATCCGTGCCTCGATCCAGGAATATATCCTGCGCTCCTGGTCGCTGGTGAAGCTCGGCACCACCTCGGCGCAGAAGAAGCTGTTTTTTAACCTGCGCAAGGCAAAGGCCCGCATCGGCGCGCTTGAGGAGGGCGACTTGCGCCCCGAGAATGTCGCGCAGATTGCTCATGACCTTGGCGTAACAGAGGACGAGGTTATCTCGATGAACCGCCGCATGTCCGGCGGCGATGCGTCCTTGAATGCCACTGTCGGCTCTGAGGGCGAAGGCACCATGCAGTGGCAGGACTGGCTGGAGGATGAAGACGCCGACCAGGCCGGCGATTATGAGGCCCGTGATGAGCTGGAAGCCCGCCGCGAGTTGCTGGCCGAGGCGCTGGACGTGCTGAACGACCGGGAGAAAGACATCCTGACCCAGCGCCGGCTGATGGATCAGGCCGTCACGCTGGAGGACTTGAGCACGCAGTATAATGTCAGCCGCGAACGAATCCGCCAGATTGAAGTGCGCGCGTTTGAAAAGCTGCAGAAGAAGATGCGCGACCTGGCGATGGAAAAAGGCATGCTGAACGGCGCCTGATCCGGAACGCAATAGAACGAATGAAAGGCGGTGCAGTGCACCGCCTTTTTTGTCATCTGACAATGATGCTGGCTTTACGGCAGTGGTTCTGCCGTAATGTTTCGCGCGCGAAACATTTGGTCATATGTGCTGACCTGTCTTGCTGGCAAATGCTGGCGGGGAAACCTGTCTGGCACGGGCCTGGCGAACTGCTGGGTGCGCGGCTGAATGGGCGTGGGCTGGCAGAATTGCTGGCTGAGATGTCTAGACGCGGCTGGCTGAAATCACGCTGGTTGCTGGCGAGGCTTGCTGTCTGGCTGCCCTGACGGGTGGCTGGAGCGCTGGCTGCTTGCGGCCTGGTGATTCTGGCTTGCTTGCAATTTCTGTATTCTGTGTAGCCGGGAGGGGCAGGGAGGTCAACGGAAAATGCAATGAAATCAAATAGTTGATAGATTTACTCGGAAATTGGCGGCAGCCGCCTCTGGTCAGGCAGACCTAGTACGCCTAAATTTACGCCTCTGGCACAGGAGGAAGGGTCATGGCAGGCGGCTGGGCGCAAGACGGCGCGGTGAATGAGCAGATCGAAGCCTCGATCAATGACGAACTGGCACGGATGAAGGCGCAGAAACGCCCCGTTGGTGAAAGCCTGACCCATTGCGCCGAATGTGAGGAGCCGATTCCGGAGAAACGCCGCATCGCCATCCCCGGCGTCAAGCTGTGCATCGAGTGCCAGCAGGAGCGCGACGGCGCCCAGCAGGCCCGCGGCGGCATCAACCGGCGCGGCTCCAAGGACAGCCAGCTGAAGTAATCATACCTGGCGTCAGCGCCCGAGGGGTCTACCGGGCAGGGGCGGTTTCGGGCGGCGAATACCGCAGCGCCGGCAGAACGCGGCCCAGCCAGCGCAGCTTGCCGTGCTGCTCAATCCACATGGCATAGGCCACATAGGCCGGGTCCTCGGACAGGTGCCGCTCCTCCGCCTTGGCGCGTAGCAGGTAGATGCCGTTGATCCCAAGAAGCAGCAGCGACAGGCGCAGCGCTTCGCCTGCCCCTTCAGTGGTGAAGAACGGCACTGACAACAGCCACCAGGAGATGTTCTTGAACAGATAGGACGGGTGGCGGGTCCAGCGGTAAGGGCCGTTGGTGATGATGCCGCGGTGCGTCAGGTTGGAAAACCGGATGCCGAATGAGGCATTGGCCCAGGCCCACAGCAGCTTGGCCGCAATGATGACGCTGCCCCACAGTGCAACTCCAGGACCCCAGCCGCCCAGCATGTCCAGCCAGCCCAATCCATCGTTGTAGTCCAGGTACTTGCGCCCGATGATCGAGAAGAACGGCACATACATTGCCAGCGTCACCGCCCAGCCCCAGAACAGCGGGTTGCAGGAGCGGATGTGGGAATTGGTAAGCCTGAGCGTCAGAACATAGCCGATGCTGACAAAGGCCAGGTCGATGCCAACTGTCAGGCGTCCCATGTAGTGGACGAAGGCGGGGAAGGAATCCACCGCGGCGGCCAGCGGGGTTTTCAGCAGATAGGCGGCGTTGCCGCTGAAATAGACAAACATCAGCGGCAGGAAGAACCCTTTGATAAGCCAGCCTAGGGCATAGTCCCGCAGAACCTCCCAATCCACCTTGTCCAGCTGCCCAAGAAACAGATAGCCCGCATGCTGGTAACCGTCGCCGGGGGCCTCCATCCGCAAATCCACCACGATGAAATAGGGCACTGCCAGAGCCAGAAGAACCGGCAGAGCGATGCGGCAGGCCTCCCAGAACGGTGTATAGAAACTCCGGTGGTATTCCGGAAACAGCCAATAGGCGGCAGCGATCACGGCCAGCGTGCCGCAAAGCCCGGCCAGCTTCTGCAGGATCCGCGGCCAGTTGATCTGCTTCTGCCCAAGACGGCCAAGCCCGGTCGCCGGGTCTGAACATGTCCTTAGCCAAAGCAGCTCATGCCCCAGCATCGGCAATGCGGTTGCCAGCATTGCAATTATCCCCGCCTCAACCCTCGCGGTACCGCTGCCGTGCAGCAGGACCAAAGCAGAGACATAGCCCGCCAGCCCAAGCAGCATTGTAAACTGGCTGGTGGCCGAGGGCGGCGGTGCTGACGCGGGCCTGTCACTCATTCTGCTGAAACCGGTTCCTGGTATCACTGTCTCCTGACCCTAGCCCGTTCTGCGGCAGTTTCATCCCTCGCCGCCGCGAACGGCCAAAGCCTCTTCCCCGCTTGCCCTGCCAGTGTTATATCCTGCGCCGGGCTCACAGGCGATGGCGTCGCCGCAGGCAGATCGCTCTGGCCCAAAACCACGCTCCTGTACGCCGGGACTTTCAATCGGGAGATTGAAGGCCCCGCCTTTGCCTCCCAAGACAAGGGAGGCATTCATGGCCTGGTCGCCGGAAAAAACTGAAGTCAAAAGCTGGAATGAATGGGACACGCTGCGCCATGTGATTGTGGGCCGTGCCGATGATTGCCACATCCCGCCGGAAGAGCCCGCGCTGGATGCCAAGGTGCCGGAAGACAGCGACATGCGCGGCCAGTGGGGCCGCCGCCCGCAGGAGACCATAGACCGCGCCAACGAACTGCTGAACAACTTCGCCGATCAGCTGCGCGGCCGCGGCATCCGGGTGGACCGCCCGGTCTCCATCGACCATTCCCAGCCGGTGACCACCCCGGATTTCCACACCGACAGCCAGTTCGGCTGCATGCCGCCGCGCGACGTGCTGCTGACCGTCGGCCATGAGATGCTCGAAGCCACCATGTCCTACCGCTGCCGCTGGTTCGAATACCTGAACTACAGGCCGCTGCTGAAGCAGTACTGGGAGGAAGACCCGAACTTCCGCCACGAGGCCGCGCCCAAGCCGCGCCTCACGGACGCGGACTACCACCCGGATTACCTCAGCGACAAAATCGGGGTGGCCAAGCGGCTGGAATGGGCAGCGGAGAAGTTCTTTGTCACCACCGAGGAAGAGCCCTTGTTCGATGCCGCCGACGTGCTGCGCTTTGGCAAGGATCTGGTGGTGCAGCATGGCTTCACCACCAACCTCAAGGGTATCGAATGGCTGCGCCGCCACTTCCCGGACCACCGGGTGCACACGGTGAACTTCCCGGGCGATCCGTACCCGATCCACATCGACGCCACCTTCACGCCGCTGCGCCCGGGCCTGATCCTGAACAACCCCCAGCGCCGCCTGCCGGAGGAGCAGCGCGAGATGTTCAACAAGAACGGCTGGGACATCGTCGACGCGGCCCAGCCGGCCCACAACACCCCGCCGCCGCTGTGCTATTCCTCGACCTGGCTGTCGATGAATGTGCTGGTGCTGGACCCGAAAACCGTCTGCGTCGAGAAATCAGAGGTCTACCAGGCAGAGCAGATGGACAAGCTGGGCATGGAAGTGGTCGAAGTCGAGCTGCGTGACGCCTATGCCTTTGGCGGCGGTCTGCATTGCTGTACCGCGGATGTCTACCGCGACGGGGAGTGTGAAGACTATTTCCCGCATCAATAAGGCCCTCTGGGACCCCCTGCGCCGTTACCCGGCGCGGGAAACGGCCAGGAAAACATGCGTTTTCCTGGCCGGAATTCTTGCAGAATTCTGGTTGCGCTGTATCCGGGGCGCCGGTCAGAGGTATTCCGGCCCGGTGCGCTTGGGCAGCCCGTCGTCGCTGTTGAACCAGCAGAGCTTCTCTTCATGGGCGACATGCAGGGCCGGGGCAAAGGCCTCCGGGTCTGCCATCGCCGCAACGTAGAAATGCATGGTGCCGGACATCGCCTGCGAGCGGAACGACATGGGCGAGCCGCAGGTGCCGCAAAATGTCCGCTCTACTCCCGGGGATGACCGGAACAGTTTCGGCTCCTCTCCGGTCCATTGCCACTGGCCGTCGGTGACGCCGATATAGGTGGTCATCGGCGCCGAGCATTGCCTTCGGCAGCTCTCGCAATGGCAGTTCACGACCGACAAGACCGGCAGTTCCACGTTGAATGTCACCGATCCGCACAGGCAGCGTCCTTGCATGGGGGCCTCCCTTGGCTGATGGGATCATCCTTGGGCATGGGGTGCTGCATGTCTGGAATGTATGCGAAGCCGATGCGGCTGGCAGCGTCATTTGACGCCTGATGAGTGCCTTTATACCCCGTAGCGTTTTCTCAGCTTGCGTACCCGAGAACTGATCTTGTTCCCTGGCTTGATGCGCTCAGCAAACTCTCTAGTCGGCTTGTACCAGGACTTGTCCTTGTCGCTGTACTTCCATAGCTGGCCCTGACTGTCGGCGACGTGGCGGAAGCACTCCTTGCGCTGTTTGCCTGGTTCGTCTTTGCCGTGGTACCAGAGGGCTTCATAACAAAGATTGCCCTTGGAGGTTGCATACCATTTGCCGAGGCCGACGCTGTCTTCCCAGATAGCTTGAAAGCTGCCGTCTGGCGCCCAATAGGTGCCGCCCTTGCTCCAGATCCAGGTTTTCCCGGCGTACAGCTTGGCGATGGTTTCACCGCTGACCCCGTTCTTTTTGTCTGGGCCAGCCGCAGAAGCTGGTGCTGCTGCAATGATCGACGCAAACGCCAAAACGCAGATTTTCTTGAACACAGACATCACTTGTACCCTCCAACTGGTGAACGGAGTGACTATACCATAAATTGTTCGGAAATCCGACGGCGTGATTGCAAGCTGTATTAGATTTTGCTGCTTAGAGTGGCCGCCCCTGGTAGCGAATTAGGGTGCAGGTTTAGCCCTGCGGCAGCGCCATCCGCAGGATGTGCTGCGGGCCTGCAAGGCCGTGCGGGTAGATGCCCCCTGTATCCTGAAACCCGCCTTTCAGGTAGCAGCGGACTGCCGCAGGATTCTGCATGTTGACCGTCAGCACCACGGCAGGACGATCCGGGTATTGGGCGGGCAGGTAGGTTTTCAGGGCCGCTACGGCGGCAGTGGCATAACCTTTGCCCTGCGCGCGGCGATCAATCATGAAGCCGCGTAGGCCCAGGGTATTTGCCTCCGCGAAATCATAGGTCTCATGATAAAGACGGTCTGTTTTGAAGAACCCGACCGCGCGGGTGCCGTCGAGGATGGCGTGAAAATCCACGCCGTCCTCATCTTCTCCAAAAGCCTGCGCTACGGTGCCGGAAAAACGGATTTGATCCGGTTCAACCTCAATACGGCTTACTAGGTCAAACTCGCTGCGGGCCACCGGGCGCAGGGCTATTGGCATCAGTCTTCCATCGCTTCCAGCTCGTCAATGAAGCCGGAGATCATCGAAAGGCCCTTGTCCCAGAACTTGGGATCGGTGGCGTCCAGGCCAAAGGGCGCCAGCAGTTCCTTGTGGTGCTTGGAACCGCCGGCCTTGAGCATCTCGAAATACTTGTCCTCGAACCCTTCGCCGCCCTCGGCATAGACCGAGTAGAGCGCGTTCACCAGGCCGTCGCCGAATGCATAGGCGTAGACGTAGAAGGGCGAGTGCACGAAGTGGGGGATATAGGCCCAGAAGGTCTCGTAGCCGTCCATGTACTCAAACGCTTCGCCCAGCGATTCCGCCTGCACCGACATCCAGATGGCGTTGATGTCATCCGGGGTCAGTTCGCCCTCAGACCGGGCGGCGTGCAGTTTGCATTCAAAGTCATAGAAGGCGATCTGGCGCACAACCGTGTTGATCATGTCCTCGACCTTGCCGGCCAGCAGCACCTTGCGCTGCGCCTTGGTTTCAGCGTTGTCGAGCATTTTGCGGAAGGTGAGCATCTCGCCGAAGACAGACGCGGTTTCCGCCAGGGTCAGCGGGGTGGAGGACAGCATTTCGCCCTGTTCCGCCGCCAGCACCTGATGCACGCCGTGGCCCAGCTCATGCGCCAGGGTCATCACGTCGCGCGGCTTGCCCAGGTAGTTCAGCATCACGTAAGGATGCACGTTGGTGACGGTGGGGTGGGCAAAGGCACCGGGCGCCTTGCCGGGCTTCACGCCCGCATCGATCCAGCCGTCCGAGAAGAACGGCGCGGCAATCTCACCCATGCGGGGATCAAAGGCGTTGTAGGCCTCCATCACCGTCTTTTCAGCCTCATCCCAGCCGATGGTGCGGGTATCCTCCAGCGGCAGCGGCGCGTTGCGGTCCCAGACCTGCATCACGTCCAGCCCCAGCCATTTGCGCTTCAGCTCATAATAGCGGTGGGAAAGCTTGGGGTAGGCGGCAACCACTGCCTCGCGCAGCGCCTCGACGACCTCGGGCTCCACGTCGTTGGAGAGGTGGCGGCCGGTCTGCGGGCTGGGCATGCCGCGCCAGCGGTCGATGATCTCTTTCTCCTTGGCCTGGGTGTTGTGGACACGGGCGAAGGTCTTGATGTTCTCGCCAAAGACGCGCGCCAGTTCGCGGGCCGCGGCCTCGCGCTTGCTGCGGTCCTGCTCAGTCAGCAGGTTCAGGGTGCCTTCGATGTTCAGCTCTTCGCCGTTCACGGTGAAGGTGAGGCCCGCGATGGTCTCGTCAAACAGCTTTTCCCAGGCGTCGCCGACAATGCCGAGATCATGCATGAATTTCTCCAGCTCATCCGACAGCTGGTAGGGCTTCATCGAGCGGATGCGGCGGAAAACGCTGTCATAGCGCGCCAGTTCCGCATTGGCGGCCAGATGCGCGTTCATCACGCTGTCTTCGATCCGGTTCAGTTCCAGCGTGAAGAACACCAGCGGGGTGGTGGCGATGGTGACCTTTTCCTGGCAATCGGACAGAAAGGCCGCGCGGTCGGCGTCGGTGGTCAGCTGGTAATAGCGCAGCCCCGCAAAGGACATGATGCGGCCGGCGATGTTGTTGATCTTCTCGTTGCGCTGCACGCATTCCAGCAGCCCGTCTGCATTCAGATCAGCGAGCTTGCCCTCGTAATCGGCGGCAAATGCGGCGCATTCCTTCTCCAGCCACTCCAGGTCGCGGGCCAGTTCGGGGGCGTCCTCAGACGCATAAAGATCGCTGAGGTCCCATTCCGGCAGATCGCCGAGGCCGCCGGAACCGGCAGTGGCGTTTGCGTCGCGGACGGGGAAGGGAAGCTGGAACATGGGGGCTCCTGTCATGAGAAATTCGTTGACCCAACATCTAAGGGCGGGCTTGCGGGATCACAAGCAGGCCGGACGCCGGGCCGCAAGAGAATGGCATTTTCGGGTAAGAGCCGGGTAAACGGGGCGTACGCAGCCCAGGCAACGGGGGTCAGCGGCTGTACTGATCAAACAGGCGGCACATGCGGGAAAACACATGGGCGCGGATTTCCGGGGTTTCCATCATCACCTCGTGCTGCCCCCCTTTGATCAGGTCCAGCTCGCCGCCCGGCCAGCGGTTCATGCGGTCGTGAATGGCGCCGGGATTGACGATTTGCTCGTCAGTGCCGAGGAAGGTGATGCAGGGCAGGGCGGGGGAGGGCATCGCTGCCAGTTCCGCGCATTCCTGCAGGCTGACCCGCAGCCATTGGATGGTGGGACCTCCCAGCGCCAGATCCGGCTGTGCCGCCAGCTGGGCGTGCATCAGCTTGTACATTTCCGGATCGGTGGTCAGCGTGTTGCCCTCGAACGGGGTGATCTGCACGTATTGCTCCAGCGCAGTGGTCGGCAGCAGCCGTTCGTCCAGGCGCAGCAGCGGCGCGATGCCGCCAAGGGCGTGGACGAGCGGGCGCAGCAGCGGCGGGATCTGGATGCCCCACATCGGGCCGGTGAAGGCGCAGGAGTTGACCTCCAGCCCCTCGATCAGGGCGCGCAGGCCGATGGCGCCACCCATCGAGTGGCCAACCAGGTGCCAGGGCCGGGGCAGGTCCAGCTGCGCGGCCAGCGCGGCCAGCGCCTGCACATCTTTCTGGAAATCGGTGAAATGGCCGACATGGCCTAGCCGCCGTTCGGCCAGCATCCGTCCGGCCAGCCCTTGGCCACGCCAGTCCACGGTCAGGGTGGCATGGCCGCGGGCGGCAAACTCGGCCGCGGCGGGCCCGTATTTCTCGATGTATTCCGTGCGTCCGGGGAACAGCAGGACCGTGCCCTTTGCCTCCCCTTCAGGACGCCAGTGGCCCGCGCGGATGCGCAGGCCATCTGAGGTGTGCACCCAGTGGGCTTCCCCGCCTGCCGGTCCCTGCGCGATCTCCGCAAACAAGGGGGCGGGCTGGAGGTCCACCGGAGCGCCGTCCATCAGGCCAGCGCCGAGGCGAGCTGCATCGCCGTGCCCATGTCGCCGTCAATGGTCAGCTTGCCGGACATGAAAGCGGCGGTCGGGTTCAGGTCGCCCTCAAGGATCGACTGGAACGTGTCGGCGTCGGCGGACATGGTGACATCGGCCTCTTCGTCGGCGACGCGGGCGCCGGAGCTGTCCAGCATGATGGCGCCCAGGCCTTCGATCTGGAACTTGGCGGAGGCGGTGAATTCGCCTGCGTCCAGTTTGCCGTTCAGGGCCTCAGCTGCCTGTTCAAGGGTAACGCTCATCTTGATCCTCAATCTGTTTTGCGCGCCTTATAGCACAAACCTGTGAAGCCATAGCAGCTATTACTGGTAAATGCAGCGCGCGGGATTACACTGGGGGCATCATGGTGGCAAATTTCCCAAAGCTCAAAGCTATCGTGGCGGCAACGGCTGCCATGGCCGCGCTTTCCCTGCCTGGCAGTGGTGCCGCGCAGGCGCTGTCTGCCGAGGTGCTGCTGCAGGATCTGGCGCAGTCCGAAGCATCGGAGGCCGCGGCGATTGACCGCGAGCTGCAGGCGCTGTGGGCCAGGAGCGGTTCTCCTTCAATGGACCTGCTGCTGCGGCGGGGACGGGACGCGATGGAACGCGGCGACCTGCAGGAGGCGGTGGAGCATCTGACCGCGCTGACCGATCACGCGCCAGGCTTTGCCCGCGGCTGGTATGAACGCGCGCGGGTTTACTTCGAGATCGGCCTCTACGGCCCTTCGATAGCGGATCTGGAACGGTCGCTGGCACTGAACCCGCAGGACTACAACGCGATCTATGCGCTGGGCGTGGTGTTTGAGCAGTTCCGCCAGCCGGAACGCGCCTATGAGGCCTACCAGCGCGCCAAGGCTATACATCCGCACCACGAGGAAGTAAGCAGCGCCCTCGAACGTCTGAGGCCCTCGATCGAGGGCAGGGAACTGTAAGCCCCGCTGGGGCGCGGGGGCTGAAGTTATGGCAAGCGCATCGCGGATCGTGGCCGTTCTGGGCCCGACCAACACCGGCAAAACCCACTATGCCATCGAACGGATGCTGGGCTACCGCACCGGAGTGATGGGCTTTCCGCTGCGCCTTTTGGCGCGGGAAGTCTATGACAAGGTGGTGGCTGCGCGCGGCCCGTCAGTCGTGGCGCTGGTCACCGGCGAGGAGCGGATTGTGCCGCCCCGGGCGCAGTACTGGATCTGCACGGTGGAGGCGATGCCAGAGGGCATGGGCTGTGACTTCCTGGCGATCGACGAGATTCAGCTCTGCGCCGACCCGGAGCGCGGCCATGTGTTCACAGACCGGCTGCTGCGCGCCCGCGGTACTCATGAGACGCTGTTTCTGGGCGCAGACACCATGCGCGGACCGATCTCGGCGCTGGTGCCGGGTGTCGAATTCGTCCGTCGCGACCGGATGTCCGATCTGGTCTATACAGGTTCGAAAAAGATAAGCCGGATGCCGCCCCGGACCGCCATTGTCGGGTTTTCGGTTGATAATGTCTATGCGATTGCCGAGCTGATCCGCCGCCAGAAGGGCGGTGCAGCGGTGGTGATGGGGGCGCTCTCCCCCCGGACACGCAACGCCCAGGTGGCGCTCTATCAGAATGGCGAGGTTGATTACCTTGTGGCGACCGATGCCATCGGCATGGGGCTGAACCTGGATATTGACCATGTGGCGTTTTCCTCCACCACCAAGTTTGACGGCCGCCGGATGCGCCCGCTGGCACCGAATGAACTGGCGCAGATTGCAGGCCGCGCGGGCCGGGGGATGAGTCATGGCACCTTTGGCGTCACTGGCGATGCACGGCCGCTGGACGAGGGCACCGCCTCGGCGATCATGAGCCACCAGTTCACGCCGCTGAAAAAACTCAACTGGCGCTCTGCCGACCTGCAGTTCGGCACCGTCGAGGCGCTGATCAACTCGCTCGAATCAAGCCCCACGAACGAGAACCTGATCAAGGCGCGTGAAGCCGATGATCTGGGCGCGCTGAAGATGCTGTCGCGGGAATCCGCCGTGATCGCGCGCACCACCAACGCGCAGTCGGTGAAATTGTTGTGGGATGTTTGCCGGATCCCTGATTTCCGCGGTATCTCCCATGCCGAACACACGTCGCTTCTGGGGGTGATTTTCGAGCATTTGCATGGCGGCGGGGTGGTGCCGGACGACTGGATGGCCCGCCAGATAAAGCGGATTGACCGCACCGACGGAAACATCGACACATTGTCCAAGCGTCTGGCATTTATCCGGACGTGGACATATGTCGCGCAGCGGAATGGCTGGCTGCGTGACGAAAGCCATTGGCGCGGGGAGACGCGCGCTGTAGAAGACAGGTTGTCGGATGCTCTGCATGAGCGTTTGACTCAGCGATTTGTGGACCGGCGCACGTCTGTGCTGTTGCGGCGGCTCAAACAGAAGGAGGCCCTTTTGGCCGAAGTGAATGACAAGGGTGAAGTGACGGTCGAAGGCGAATTCGTCGGCCGTCTGGAGGGGTTCCGGTTCAGCCCGGACAAAGCTGCGCAAGGCACTGAGGCAAAGGCCCTCAAGGCGGCCTCGCTGCAGGCATTGGCGCCGCAATTCCATCTGCGCGCGGACCGGTTCTACAACGCGCCCGATACCGAGATCGACTTTACCGAACAGGGCGGTCTGATGTGGGGCGAACATGCGGTCGGCAAGCTGGTTGCCGGCGCCGACGCGCTGAACCCGCAGATCGAGGTCTTTGTGGATGAGGCCGCCGGGCCGGACGTGGCCCAGAAGGTCGAGCGCCGTCTGCTGCATTTCATCACCCGCAAGATCAACGCGCTGTTCGAGCCGCTTCTGAACCTGCAGAAAGATGAAGAACTGACCGGTCTCGCGCGCGGCTTTGCCTTCCGCATGGTCGAAAACCTCGGCGTGCTGCCCCGTGCAGGCGTGGCGCAAGAGGTCAAGGACCTGGATCAGGACGCCCGCGGCGCGCTGCGCAAGCACGGCATCCGCTTCGGCCAGTTCACCATTTTCATGCCGCTGCTGCTGAAGCCGGCGCCGACCCGTCTGCGCTTGGTGCTGTGGTCGCTGGCAAACGGCCTGCAAGACTTCCCCGAGGCGCCGCCCCCGGGTCTGGTCACCGTGCCGTCCATCAAAGACGCGCCGGAAGGCTATGACACCATGTCCGGCTACCGTGCCGCCGGCGAGCGGATGATCCGCATCGACATGCTGGAGCGTCTGGCTGACATGCTGCGCGGCGAAGACAGCCGCGGCGGCTTTGAAGCCAAGGCCGACATGCTGTCGATCACCGGTATGACGCTGGAGCAGTTCGCCGATCTGATGCAGGGCCTGGGCTACAAAGCCGAGAAGGGCGAACGCGAAAAGGTGAAGCCTGCCGACGCCGTGGTGGCAGAAACCGGCACGCCTGCCGAAGGTCAGCCGGTGATGGATGCCGCTGCAGAGGCAGAGAACACCCCGGCCGCGGCACCGGATGCCGAAGGCGAGCCTGCGCCGGCGGATGTGCCTGCCGGCACTGAAGCCATCGCAGACGAGGGCGTTGCCCCCGTCGCCGAGGAACCGGCCGAGCCGGCAGCCGAGGCGCCCGTTGCGGAAACGGCTGCGGGCGAAACCCCGGTTGGTGAAGCAGCCGATGCGGCTGTTGACGCGCCGGAGGTGGAAGTCTTTTTCACCTTCACTTGGGGCGGTAACCGCGGCGGACGCCAAGGCGGCCAGCGCCAGCAGAACCGCCGCCCGCAGGGCGACGGCAAGCCTGGCGGCAAGGGCAAGCCGCGCGGTGCCAAGGGCGGCGACCGTGATGGTGGCCGGGGCAAGCCGGGCCGCAAGGGCGGTCCGCGCCAGGATCAGGGCGCCAAGACCTATTCCTCGCGTCCTGCCAAGAAGGAAAAGCAGATCGACCCGGACAACCCCTTCGCCGCAGCGCTGATGGGGCTGAAGCAGGGCGATTGACCCGGCTATGACTGAGGGGGCGCCCAAGATCCGCATCGACAAGTGGCTTTGGCATGCGCGGTTTTTCAAAACCCGCAGCCTGGCCGCGAAACAAGTCAGCGCGGGCCATGTGCGCCTCAACGGCACCAAGGCTTTGAAACCGGCTCAGAACGTTGCCCCGGGTGACGTTCTGACCTTTGCTCAAGGCAAAGTGATCCGGGTGGTCAAGGTGGAAGCCATCGGCGAACGCCGCGGCCCGGCGCCGGAGGCACAGGCGCTGTACTTTGACATGACGGAAAAGCAGGAAAAAATTCCGGCCAATCCAAAGTTCGAGGGAAAAGGCCGTCCGGACAAAAAAGCCCGCAGGGCGCTTGATCTTACCCGCAAGCCAGAGGGCTTTTGACGCCTTGAAGTGCAGCCGCGTCTGGATTAGCTAGGCGCAAACGGAAAACGGGACTCGGTACAATGACCTATGTCGTGACGGAAAACTGCATCGCCTGCAAATACACCGACTGTGTCGAGGTATGCCCGGTGGACTGTTTCTATGAGGGCGAGAACACCCTTGTGATCCATCCCGACGAATGCATCGACTGCGGCGTTTGCGAACCGGAATGCCCCGCTGACGCAATCCGCCCGGATACCGAGCCGGACATGGACAAATGGGTTGAATTCAACCGCAAATATGCTGAACTGTGGCCGGTGATCGTGTCCAAGAAAGATCCGATGCCGGGGTATGAGGAACGCGACGGCGAAGAGGGCAAGATGGAGAAGTATTTCTCCGAGGCCCCCGGCGAAGGCGGCTGATTCTCTGGCTCCCGCGGGAACGCCGCATTTGTGCGGAAAACCGCCGTATCACTTCGGGTTTTCACGGAGCCTTGCCAGAAGGCCGCCTTTCGGGCGGCCCTTTTTTATGATATACTTAGCGCACAATAGACATAAACAATCGGAGTCCGCCCCCGGTGCGCCGTAGCAGTGGCGTGCAAAATGGGCGGTATTTCTGCGGAGAAAATGTCCTGAGGGCTGGTCAAACTGAACTGACCGGATCTGGATTTTTTTTACGCCATAGTGCCGGTGCCGCCCGGCCATGAGTGAGGAAGAACCTGTATGACCAAGTCGAAGAAGCTCGAATTCCGCCCCAATGATTATGTGGTCTATCCGGCGCATGGCGTCGGCCAGATCATCTCGATCGAGGAGCAGGAAGTGGCCGGCTTTGCGCTGGAGCTTTTCGTGATCACCTTTGAAAAGGACAAGATGACCCTGCGGGTGCCGACCAACAAGGCAACTGAAGTGGGCATGCGTTCGCTGAGCTCGCCGGATGTGATCGCCCAGGCGATGAAGACGCTCAAGGGCAAAGCCAAGGTGAAGCGCGCCATGTGGTCGCGCCGCGCCCAGGAGTACGAGCAAAAGATCAACTCCGGCGACCTGATCTCGATCGCTGAGGTGGTGCGCGACCTGCACCGCACCGACGACCAGCGCGAGCAGAGCTATTCCGAGCGTCAGCTGTACGAGGCTGCGCTGGAGCGCCTGACCCGCGAAGTGGCCGCTGTTTCCGGCAACGATGAAATCGCCGCTGCCAAGCAGGTGGATGAGGTCCTGACTTCCCGCGCTGCCTGATCGCTGCGCTGATCTAAGATTGAAGGCCGTGCCCGAAAGGGCGCGGCTTTTGTTCGTCTCAGGGTGAGTTAACCGCAGAAGGCAAGCAGGACGAGAAGTCCGGCAATCTCAGCCGCCTGCTGCGAAGCGCCCAGAACATCTCCGGTCTGGCCGCCGACCTTGGCCTTGGCCAGGGCGCCCAGCCCGGCCGCAGCAGCACCCATAGCCAAAGCCACGCCAAAGGCCGCGCCGCCGATCAGTGGCAGCGACAGAGCAATTGCCAGCACTGCAGCCAGCAGGCAGGGCAGGGCGCGGGGGCGGCCAACGGTCTGTGACAGGCCGGCGGAACGGGCGTTTGGCAAAAATGCCATAAGCTGGGGCATCACTGCCCGGCTCATCATTGCGATTGTCAGCAGCGGCCAGACACCGGCCGCCGCGAACACAGCGGCCGAGGCGCTCCACCGCAGTCCCAGCCCCAGGATCAGCGCGATCACCCCGTAAGCTCCGATACGGCTGTCCTTCATGATCTCCAGCCGCCGCTCGCGGGTAAAGCCGCCCCACAGCCCGTCGGCGGTGTCGGCCAGCCCGTCCTCATGCATGGCGCCGGTCAGCATCACCTGCACTGCCAGCGCAAGACCTGCGGCCACCATGGCAGGCAGCCCGGCAGCCAGCGCCAGCGCCGCCAGCAGCGCTGCGGGCAGCGCCACTGCGAGACCGGCCAGCGGAAACGCCCAGACCGCCTTGGCCTGGCGCTGGAAGGCCTGCTGCGGCAGGTGCGGCAGCGGCAGCCTGGTCAGCAGCACCAGCGCCAGCAGAATGTCTTTTGCCTGAATGTCGTTTTTTTGCATTTGCGGGCCTATTGCAGTGCTTGCGGCGGGGCTGCCAGCGGTTAAACAGGGTCAATCCGCTTTATCCGCGTCCACCACTCAGATGCAACGAGGCTTTCACATGCTGCCACAGCTTTCCTCCCTTGATGATTTCCGCGCCGCACTGGCGGGCGCGCCTGCGCAGGACCAAGCAGCTGCCGCCGCCGCTACGGCGCGAAACAGTCAGCTGACAAAGCCGCCGGGCGCGCTGGGGCGTCTGGAGGAATTGGCGATCTGGTACGGCGGCTGGCGCGGCAGTGAGCGGCCGGAAATTGCCGCGCCCCAGGTGATCGTTTTTGCAGGCAATCACGGGGTGATGGAGCAAGGTGTTTCGGCATTCCCGGCAGAAGTGACGGCCCAGATGGTTATCAACTTCGAGCACGGCGGTGCAGCCATCAACCAGCTGGCAAAGATGGCAGGCGCACGCATGGACGTTCATGCGCTGGAGCTGGACCGTCCGACCGCTGATTTCACCAAAAGCGCCGCAATGAGCCAGGATGACTTGCTGGCGGCGCTGAAGGCTGGATGGGAGGCTGTGGACCCTTCGGCGGACCTGCTGGTTGTTGGCGAAATGGGGATCGGCAACACCACACCGGCTGCGGCCCTGGCCTGTGCGCTGTTTGGCGGAGAGGCGTCGGACTGGACCGGCCGCGGCACAGGTGTGGATGATGCGGGCCTGGCGAACAAGACCCGGGTGGTGGCGGAAGGCGTCGCGTTGCACCGCGCTGCAATCCGCGACGGCCTGGACGCGCTGGCCTGCCTGGGCGGGCGTGAGATTGCGGCCATGGCGGGTGCAATCGCCGCCGCCCGGGTGCTGCATATCCCGGTGATCCTGGATGGGTTTATCTGCTGCGCCGCGGCGGCCTGCCTGCTGCAGACTGCGGATGGTGCGCTGGACCATGCGGTTGTGGGTCATCAAAGCGCCGAAGCTGCGCATGCGGCATTGCTGGCAAAGCTGGGCAAGGAACCGCTGCTGTCGCTGGGCCTGCGCCTGGGCGAGGCCTCCGGGGCGGCGCTGGCGATTCAGGTTCTGAAAGGCGCCATCGCCTGCCACAGCGGTATGGCGACCTTTGCCGAAGCCGGCGTTTCCGACAGCTGAACCTATCGGCCTGAAGATCCAATTCTGAAGCCCCGGCCTGTGCCGGGGCTTTTTGTCATTCTGCAGCTTCGGAAGAGCGTTTGCGCTTCCGCTCAGCCATTTCGAAGATCGCGCTTTCGATAGCCTTCTCCAGTTCCTGCGCCCGTTCGATATAGGCAGGGTTCTGGCTGGCGGGCACGCCCGGGATCCAGTGCTGTGCCAGATCGCGCAGGTTCTGGCGGTCGTGATTGTAGAAGGTCTGCGCGGCTTGCGCGGCCTCGTATTCGCTGAGACCGACGTTCTCCAGCACATAGCGGCCGGCGCGGACGGAGCTGTCGAACAGCTCGCGCACGATGTCGTCGGCACCGGCCTGATACAGCTCATAGACATGGTTGCGGTCCTTGGCGCGGGCAATGATGTGCAGGTCCGGGTAGGCCCGGCGCACATAGGAGACCATCTTGACCACACCTTCCGGGTCATCCAGCGCCACAACAAAAACCTTGGCCTTGGCGATACCTGCGGCCTTCAGAAGCTCCGGGCGGGTTGGGTCGCCCAGGAAACTCTTGACCCCGAAGCGGCGCATTAGCTGCACTGCCTCCATATCGTGGTCCAGTACCACGGTCTTGAAGCCGCTGGCCTGCACCAGCCGGTTGACGATTTGTCCGAACCGCCCGATGCCGGCAATGATCACCGGGCCTTCTTCGTCGATCTCGTCCGGCTCAGGTGCCTGCAGAGGTTCTCCCATGCGTTTGGACAGCAGATCATAGGCAATGAACAACAGCGGGGTAATCAGCATCGACAGGGCAATCACCAGCAGCAGTTTTTCGGACAGCGCCGGCGGAAGCACGTTGAGCTGGGTGGAAAAGGCCAACAGCACAAAGCCGAATTCGCCGGCCTGCGCCAGGCTGAGTGTAAACAGCCACAGACGCCGCCGGCGCAGGCCGAAGGCGCGGCCGACAACAAACAGCACCGCGCCCTTGGCAAAGATCACCAGCAGCGCGAGACCGATCAGGTCGCCGGGATCGGCCAGGAACTGGCGGTAGTTGATGCCGGCGCCAACAGTGATGAAGAACAGGCCCAGCAGCAGTCCCTTGAAGGGGTTGAGGTCGCTTTCCATCTCGTGCCGGAACTCGGAGTTGGCCAGCACCACACCCGCCAGGAAGGCACCGAGCGCTGGCGACAGGCCAACAAGGGTCATCACGAAAGAAATGCCGACCACGATCATCAGCGCCAGTGCAGTATACATCTCGCGCAGGTTGGAGGCGTGGATGAAGCGGAACAGCGGCCGGGTCAGGTAAATGCCCGCCAGGATGATGAAGGCAATCGCAGCCAAAGTGACCAGCGCCACCGCCCAGCCTGGCAGCCCGTCCACCAGTGACAAAGAGCCGTGGCCGCCATGGCCGCCAGCGCCTTCGCGGCTGATTGAACCATCTGCAGCAAACTGGGGGATGGCATAGGTGCCTAGCAAGGGCAAAAAGGCGAGGATCGGAATGACCGCGATATCCTGTGTTAGCAGCACCGAGAAGGCGGAGCGGCCGCCGCCGGTCTGCATCAGCCCCTTCTCCGACAGGGTCTGCAGCACAATAGCTGTAGAGGATAGAGACAGTGCCAGGCCGACAGCCAGGCTGACATGCCAGGGCTGGCCCATGGCCATTGCTGCGCCCATCAGCACTACCGTCGATAGGGCAACCTGCATGCCGCCCAGCCCGATCAGCTTGTCCCGCATCGCCCAAAGCGCGCGCGGCTCCAGCTCCAGCCCGATCAGGAACAGCATCATCACCACGCCGAACTCGGCAAAATGGCGCAGGTCCTCGGTTTCCGCACCGGTCAGGCCCAGCACCGGGCCGATGGCGATGCCAGCCGCAAGATAACCCAACACAGAGCCCAAACCGAGACGCGCTGCCAGCGGCACCGCAATCACTGCTGCGCCGAGGTAAATTGTCGCCTGATAGAAAAATTCTTCCATATTACAGGTATCGCAAGCCTGCCCCGGCCTTGGCAATGGCTTTGCGGCGGCGGAACAGGCTGTTGCGGCAATCGGGCGCCTGTGCGGCCTTTACTGCTCAAGCATCCGGATATCTTCGCTGAGTTTGCCGATCCGGTCCAGCCGCCTGGAAATCCGCTCCTGGAAGCCGCCGAGCTGGTCAATAATATCCGCCAGGGTTTCACCGGAATCAGTCAGGCGAGCGCTTTCGATCTTGAGCAGAACCCGGGTGGAGCTGAGGCCCAGGAAATGCCGGTGCATGATCTGGCAGGCACCGGTGATGCGCGCGGCTTCCTCATCCACTTCCTTCATGCCGTCTTCAGACCGTTTGACCTGCTGCTTCACCAGGTCGCCCAGAATCTTTCGTTCTGATTCCATGTCGGCATCACCCAGATCGCGGCGTTCCTGCTGCAGCTGATTGTCGCATTCGATCAGAACGCGCGCCATGCCCTCGACAAACAGGCTGTCGTTCACCGAAGATTTGATCTTGGCGAAGTTGCTGTTTTCGCCCATCACGTGGGCGCCAAACCAGTCCGACATCTGCCGTGACATGGCGCCGTAGTTTTGAGACAGAACAGTGACCGGCCCGCCTGAGGGTTCGATGCGCGACGCCAGCACCCGCAGATTATGCGGAATCGTGTGCATGGCATCAAAGTCTGCGATCAGACCATCAGTTTCCTCTGCCAGCTTTTCGGCGTCTTCCAGCATGCCGGTCAGCTCTTGAATCCGTGCGTTCTGCTGGTTGCCCAGACCCTTGTCCCGCGCGATCAGTTCCTGGCTGAGGGCATGTGCTGCAAACTGGTGGTAGTCCTCGAAGCCCTGGCTTTTGAGCCAATCGAGAAGGTACTGGGCGCTTTCCTCCGGTTTGACGCCCTCGTCCTTTTCACGCTTCAGCATTTTGGCGTAAAGGCCGCGCACCTCGTCAAACAGCTTGCTGCTGGGCTTGATGCGGGCCGACAGGTACCCGTCCCCGCAGGGCACCACCACTGCAAAGACCCAATAGTACAACCCATCCTTGGCCTTGTTCTTGACGTAGGCACCGATGCTTTCGCCGCGCTGAATGGTGTCCCAGAACAGCGAGAACACCCCCTTGGGCATGTCCGGGTGGCGGATCACCTTGTGCGGCGCACCGATCAGTTCTTCCCAGGGGTAAGCGCCGACGCGGCGGAACACGTAGTTCCCGGCGCGGATCACCCCCCGGCTGTCGGTTCGGGAAAAGAATACTTCATTGAGGCCAAACGGTGCCTCGCCGCTGGTTGGGCGGGTTTCAACACGGCGGTCTACAAAGGACACGGAAAAGTTCCACTTTGGGTTACAGAAGTCGTTGCTGCATCTTTAGGTCCAAATCCTTCCCAGCTGGTTAAGTCGGCAGCGGCGCGTCGCGTTTTAATTGTGCCATCACGATCTGGCTCTGGACCCTGGCAACGCCCGGATGGGGCAGCAGAATTTCATGAATCAATGTGTTCAGTGCTTGGAGATCGGTGCAATAGACACGCAGCAGGTAATCGGCCTCGCCGGTCATGGTCCAGGCTGACGTGATTTCCGGCTGACTGGCGACCAGCCGCGCAAATCCCTTGGACTGTTCCGGCCCGTGGCTGCTGAGGTGAACCTGCACAAAGCCCTGTACCGCCAGTCCCAGTTTGGCCGGGTTCAATCGGGCCGCGTAGCCTTCAATGTATCCCTCTGTTTCCAGCCGCTGCCGCCGCCGCCCGGCCTGACTGGGCGACAAATTCAGAATCTCTCCCAGCTCCTGTGCAGTGAGATGGGCATTTTTCTGCAGAGCTGCGAGCAGTTTTGTGTCAGTCGGATCCAGCATGCGTGATTTCTCCTGAATTCAACATTGTGATGCGTAACTTGCGCGCAAATCAAGGGTGTGGTGCGCAAATACGCGGAAAAACTGCATAACGAATGCGGTATTCTTGATGCAAGAATTCACCTTGTCCCGAATGACATGAAGGAGACGCGCAATGGGTCCTTTCCCGCACAACGCCCCGAAATCCGAAATCACCCCTGAAAACCCCGCAGGCACCGACGGCTTTGAGTTTGTCGAATTTGCCAGCCCGGAGCCGGACGAACTGCGGGCGCTGTTCACCCGTATGGGTTATGAGCTGACCGGCCACCGCAAGGACCAGCCGCTGGTGGAGCTGTGGCAGCAGGGGGACGTCACCTACATCCTGAACGCAGACCCCGACAGCTTTGCCGCGAAGTTCGTCGATGAGCACGGCCCCTGCGCACCGGCGATGGGCTGGCGGGTTGCTGATGCGCAAAAGGCGTTTGAACACGCGGTGTCCAAAGGCGCCGAGGCCTATGAAGGCCCGGGCAAGGTCATGGATGTGCCCGCGATCAAGGGCATTGGCGGCTCGCTGATCTACTTCATCGACCAGTATTACGACACCTCGCCCTACAACACCGAGTTCGAATGGCTGAAGCAGTCCAAGCCGCGCGGTGACGGTTTCTATTACCTCGATCACCTGACCCACAATGTCTACAAGGGCAACATGGACAAGTGGTTCAAGTTCTACGAGGAACTGTTCAACTTCAAGGAGATCCGCTTCTTTGATATCCAGGGAAAATTCACCGGTCTCTTCAGCCGTGCGCTGACCTCGCCCTGCGGCCGCATCCGGATCCCGATCAACGAGGACCGCGGCGAAACCGGGCAGATCGTGTCCTATCTGAAGAAGTACAACGGGGAAGGCATTCAGCACATCGCGGTTGGTACCGAGGACATCTATGCCAGCACCGACGCAATTGCCGACAAGGGCCTGAAGTTCATGCCCGGCCCGAATGACACCTATTACGAGATGTCCAAGGAGCGGGTGCAGGGCCATGATGAGCCGCTGGACCGCATGAAGAAGCACGGTATCCTGATTGACGGCGAAGGCGTGGTGGACGGTGGCGAGACCCGTATCCTGCTGCAGATCTTCTCGAAAACCGTGATCGGGCCGATCTTCTTCGAGTTCATCCAGCGCAAAGGCGACGATGGCTTCGGCGAGGGCAACTTTAAGGCGCTGTTTGAATCGATCGAGCGCGAGCAGATCGAAAGCGGCGAGATCCAGGCTGCGGAGTAAGCGGCATCAGAGAGACTGACTGCGCCGGGCCTGCATAGCAGGCCCGGCTTTTTTGTGGCTGGGGTATTAGGAAAAGGCGCAGTTTCTGACCCTTGCAGAGAAGACAGTGCCAAGAGGGAAGCAGGCAGCTATGCGGCTGTTCAGCTCTTTGGCATCGTCAGAGTTCGGTTGCGGCCGCCTTTCTGATACTGCAATTGGCCTTCGCCAATGGCAATCACCCGGCCGCCGTCGATCCGGTCGCCGACCTGCACCTTCTTGTAGCGGCCTGAGGGCAAACGAACCAAGGCACGGCGGTTGGCAGCGGTGCCATAGACGCCAATCAGGTTCAGTTTCCGCAGGTTGAGGGCGTTGTTTACGGTCGCACGCCGGGCCACGGAGGCGCTGGACGGAATGCGCGGCGGTGCAGCAGCGGCAGCCGCAGGCACGGCGGCCGCGGTCTGCACCTGGTTTTGCGCGTTGCGGCGGGCGCGGTCGACCAGATTGGCAAAATTTGCGGGACGGCCGCGCGGCACAACCGACGACGCAATGGCCTGCGCGGTGACCGGCAGTTCTTCTTCCTCTGCCGGTTTCAGGCTGGCAGGGCGCTTGCGCGGGCGCAGCCCGGCCAGTTCGGCACGGCTGAGGCCGCCGTTCTGGGCCCGTTCCACCTGTTCCGCCAGATCAGCAGGCCGGGCCTTGGGGCGCTTGCGTGACAGCACCTGGTTGCGGGCGACTTCCTCCGCCAGCGCCTCAGCTGCCGGGTCGCTGCGGTCCGGCGCAGGCGGCGGCACCTTCTGCGGCCTGCCAAGAAAAACCGTGACGCCATCCGGGTTGAGCGTGCCTTCGGGGGTGGCCTTGACCAAACCGCGTTCGTCCAGATCAAATGCGGACCCTGCTGCCGCAGGGGAGGCAATCGCGCCCGGAACTTCGTCCTGGGCGTAAGTTTCGGGTTGCGGCAAAGCAACTGCATCAGCCGCAATTTCCGAGTGGTCAACGGAGGCAGTATAAAGTTCATCCAGGCCAAGAGCGGCGGGGATAGTGTCCAGTTCCGGAGCCACCGGCCAGACACCGGTCGCAGCGTAGCGGGCGGCCTGGGCCAGTTCGTCCAGCGGTTCTGACACTGGGGCGTCTGCCGCCCCGGGCTGCAGGGCTTGCGGATCCAGGAACGCGGTATCCGTTCCTTCTTCCGGGGGGGCGACGCCGTCGGCGGCGGCTTCATCCTCTACAGAGGGGGCTGCCTCCGAATCGTCGGGTAAGGATGGTGCGGCTTCGCTCAGGCCCGGATCCGGCTGATCCGCCAGAACACTGACTTGCGGGGAAATCTCAGCCGGCTGGCCGGCAGTGCCGGAAGAAGTTTTCGGCTCGGTTTCTTCGGGTTGAAGTTCGCCAGAGATGACGGCCGGGGCAGGGGATCGGTCATTGTCCGTGGCCGGGCGGGCGGCAAAGAAACCGCCCTCGCTGAACAGCGCCCAGACTGCGACCGTGGCCAGCAGCAACAGCAGCGCGGCGGTCAGCGCAAGTCCCAGGTAGCGCGGTGTGTTCCCGGATGCCTTTTTGCGGTCAGGCTTGGTTTCCGGCCGCGGTGCGGGCGCGGCAGGAGACGGTGCGCGCAGAGCTGCGGGTGCTGGCGGAATGGTCCGTTGCGGTACTTTCTTTTCTTCTGCCGCTGAGGTGTTTGCCGCGCCCTGCGGTTTTGCAGGCCCCTGATCAGCTACCGGCGTGCTGCCATCTGCGAACGGAGCAGCGGCTGGAGGCGCGAGAGGGGCAGATTTGGGTGCGGGGGGCAGCGGCGGGTTTTCCGCGCCTTGCTCTGGCGCGGTGCCGCGGCGGCTGCTGAAAACCTTTGCGGCAGGTGCCGACGTAGCGTGGCGTTCATCCGGCTGTGAAGCTTCGGGCGGCTCTGGGTGCAAGGGGTCAGGTTCTGAGGCGGGGCCGGCTGACGCGGCTGTGACGGGGGCCTCGAGGGGCTCCTGCTGGCCTAAGGCTTCCGGGCTTTCCGGAGCGGGGCCGGGCTGGGCAGCTTTGTCCGTGTCAGAAGATGAAATTGCCGGTGGAGCAGAGGCTGCAAGAGCCTCTGTTTCTTCGGGTTCAACGGAAGCAGGGGGCTGGTCTTCAGAAAGATCACCTGTTTCAGGTTCCGGAAGGTCAGCCGGACCGATCACCTCGACTACGGCGTTGTCGGGTTCAACTTCGGTTCCGCGGATCATCCGGGTGGTGCCAAAGAACGGTTCGCCCCGGAAGCCGCTGTCCTGAGGTGCGGCAACAAAACTGACAGGCCCGAAGCCGTGCTCCACTGCAAAGGTTTCCGCTTCGTCGAGCGTTTCCAGCGCCACTGCCGCGACATGGGTAACACCGCCTTCGGCGCAGATGTCAAAGGCCAGGTCGTCCACGGGATAAGGCGTTGCGCCATCCAGTGCCTTGCGCGCAGCCTCAATCCGTTCGCCCGCGGTCAGATCTCCGGTCTCAATGCTCAGATAGCGGATCTGGTCATTCGGCAGGATCAGCTTGGAATAGACCCCTTCTGATGCCAGCCGCAGTGCAGTCTTGCGCATTGAGGCAAGCGCTGCAGGAAGGTCCCCGGTGTCAAATGGAGTGCTGGCCACGCTCCGCCAGCCGTCCGGGGCACGGTGCAGAAGTTCTATGCCGTCAGCGGAAAGGGAAAGAGCGAAGGCCGGTTTCATGCTTTGGGTCAAACCATCCAAATCCATACTGCCCGGGGCCGCTGCTGCGCCCGGTGTTTTGCCGCGGACCTTAAAGCAGGAACCTGCCGAGTTAAAGGAAAAGACGGGGTGCAGGCCTTGCGGGCGGCGGATTGCCGTCCCCATGTAAGCTGCATTCGGAAAAGGAGCTTTTGAGCATGAAGGCAAAGAAACTTTTGGCAGCTGCCCTGATGCTGTCGATGAGCACAGGCGCACTGGCGGCCAGCGAGGCCGAAATCCCGCGCCAGATCACTGTTACGGGCGAGAGCAAGCTGCAGATGGCGCCGGAACTGGCTACCATCACCCTGGGCGTGACAGAAGAGGCTGAGGAGGCGGCGGCAGCCATGTCTGCGGTTGCAGAGGGGATGCAGTCGGTGATCACGCGTTTGAAGGACGCTGGTATCGCCGCTGAGGATATGCAAACCCAGCAGATTGCCATGCACCCGGTTTGGTCGCAGGACCGTTCCTACGACAGCGGCGGACGGCGCGGGATCACGGGTTTCGAGGCTTCGAATACCCTGATGGTGCGGGTCCGTGACCTGAGCGAACTGGGGCCGGTGCTGGACGCCGTGCTGACGGCCGGGGCAAACCGCTTTCAAGGGCTAAGCTTCGGAGTTAATGATCCCTCTGCGGCCGCCGACCAAATCCGCGGCGAAGCAGTTAAGGACGCGATCCGCAAGGCGGAGCATCTGGCTGAGGCAGCAGGCATGGAGCTGGGCCCGGTGCGTTCGATCTCCGAGCATGGCGGCGGTGGCGGACGTCCAATGATGACCATGGAGATGGCCCGCAGCGACGCAATGCCGATCGAGGCAGGGGAACTGACCTTCACCCATAATGTGTCGGTTGTGTTTGATATGCTGGTGCCGGGCGGTGAGTAACCGGAAAAGCGAAAAGGCCGGGCATTGCGCCCGGCCTTCCTGTTCCTGATAAAGCGAACCTTAGCCGCAGGCCTTGGCCAGTGCCTGGTCCAGATCGCGGATCAGGTCGCCGGCATCCTCAATCCCAATCGACACCCGCACCACATTGGGGCTGGCGCCTGCCGCCTCCTGCTGTTCCGGCGTCAGCTGGCGGTGCGTGGTGGATGCGGAGTGGATGATCAGCGAGCGGGTATCGCCGAGGTTGGCCACATGGCTGAATATCTCCAGCGAATCCACCAGCTTAATGCAGGCCTCATAACCGCCCTTGACCGCAAAGGTGAATAGACCACCGGTGCCCTTGGGATAGCAGGCTTGCGCACGCTCGTAATAGGGGGAGGACGGCAGGCCGGCATAGGTCACGTAATCAATCCGGTCGTCGTTCTCGAGCCATTCCGCAACCGTGCGGGCGTTCTCGCAGTGGCGCTGCATCCGCAAGGACAGGGTCTCAATCCCCATCAGGGTATAATGCGCCGCCTGCGGGTTCATCGTCATGCCGAGATCACGCAGACCGATCGCAATACCGTGGAAGGTATAGGCCAGCGGCCCGAAGGTCTCGTGGAACTTGAGGCCATGGTAGGCCGGTTCCGGCTCGGACAGAGACGGGAACTTGTCATTTCCGGACCAGTCGAACTTGCCGCTGTCGATCACGCAGCCGCCGGTCACGGTGCCGTTGCCGGTCAGGTACTTGGTTGTCGAATGCACGACCAGCGTGGCCCCTTGGGCAATCGGGTTGCACAGGTAAGGCGTGGCAGAGGTGTTGTCGACGATCAGTGGGATGCCGGCGCCATCGGTGATGTCGGCCAGCGAGCGGATGTCGGTCACATAGCCACCAGGGTTGGCAATGGATTCGCAGAACACCGCGCGGGTATTTTCGTCGATCGCCGCCTTCACCGCGTCCAGATCGTCGGTGTCGACGAATTTCGCAGACCAGCCGAAGCGTTTGATGGTCTGGCTGAACTGGGTGACGGTGCCGCCGTAAAGCCGGGTCGAGGCCACCACGTTGCAGCCCGGCCCCATCAGCGGGAACAGTGCCATGATCTGTGCCGCGTGGCCGGAGGAGCAGCAGACCGCGCCGACGCCGCCTTCCAGCGTTGCCAGGCGTTCCTGCAGCACCGCAACGGTCGGGTTGGTCAGGCGGGAGTAGATAAAACCGACTTCCTGCAGGTTGAACAGCGCGGCGGCGTGTTCGGCATCGCGGAAGACGTAGGCCGTGCTTTGATAAATCGGCGTCTGCCGCGCGCCGGTGGCAGGGTCCGGCTTGGCGCCGGCATGGATTTGCAAGGTGTCAAAACCATAGGACGGGGCGTCGGTCATCAGTATGTCTCCCTGAAAGGTCTTCTGTCGCGCGCACCACAGCATGGCTGCGCGCAGAAGGCAATCGCGTGAATGCCGCAGAGGAAGGCTTCTGCAATGCCGCACAAATGGGCCTCCGGCAAATGCCGGACGCTGCAATTCCAGGAGAACTGCTGGATATTCAATTCAGGCGCAGCCAGCCCTGCGGTTCAGGCTGCGCTCCGGATTTGGATCGTTTGGAAGGAGAGGGCCGGACCTACTTGCGGTAGCAGCGGGACTTTTGCCCAAAGCCGCTGGGGGAGCAGACGTATGTCCCCTTGGCCAAAACAGTTTCTCCAGCCAGGGAATTGCTGTCCTGCGCACTGGCGCTGCCCAAGCTGAGCAGACAGGCCAGAAGCGCGCCGCCTGCAATCTTGATTGAATAAGAAAAAACCGGCACAAGCCGGAGCATCGCACGTACTGCGTACATAAACTGCACCTCGTCCTCATAGGCCCCAGGCAGCTCATTTATGCCTAAACGGCATGCGGCAGCCAAACAGCCAATTCACGCGCTGCACGATCTGCACAGCACGTTTTTCTTAGGCGCAATTGTATTTTTTTTCAACGCAGCTGTGCGGAAATCCGCTTAAAAGGCCTGACCCTGTGCGGTCTTGCACAGGTGGAAAGGCTCTGAAATCAAATGGTTCTCTGCCTTGCCTGCCGATGCTGGCCGGGCGTTGCTTGAACTGTGGAGGGGCAGCACCAAGCCGGATTTCGGGTCAGTTTCCTGCGGTCTCGACTCGGATACGGTGTTCCACCCGCCAATCCGGGAGACCGAACCCATTGGGCCAGGGGTAGACTTCCTGCTGGTTGAAATAGACGATGCCGGTGAGGGCGGGGTAGGCGCTCTTGTCTTGCCGGACGGTCTGTTCCCAGCGGGCAACGTATGCTTCATCGCCGGAATAGCCTAGTTCGGCCACCATGACGGGCTTGCCGTACTCCTTCACCCGCTCGTAGCGGGGGGCGAAGATTTCATCAAAGCTCATCTCGCCGCCTTTGTAGATCTGCTCCCAAGGCTGCAAGCCGAAAACGGAAAGCCCAATGATATCCACGTAGTCGTCGCCGGGATAATACTTATTCAGGTTTTCATATCCCAGCGGTGACCACATCACACGAATTTCCGGTGCTTTGTCGCGGCAGACGTCTATCATCCGTTTGAATGCATAAACATAGGTTTCCGGCTGCCACTGCGCCCAGATGAACTGGCCGCTGTTGTCGTCCATCTCTTGCGCCCAGCGGACGGTAACCTTGCTCTCAAACCGGTTCAGCACTTCGCAGATAGCGGCCATATTGCCGTCGTAGGTACCGTCCCGGATGCCGCGGATCAGCCGCGCTGGCGTGTTGCGGGCATCGCGCGTCCAGGTCCAGGGTTCAATCGTGACCAAGACCTCGCGGTTGCGTTCCTTGGCGTATTGGTCAGCCTCGGTCAGCGACTCCAGAAACAAGTCCTCCCACGGCAGGAAGAGATGTTCGACCTGAACATTCTGTTCATCTGAAAAGTCGCCATTCGGATCATAGACGCCGAAAGGCAGCTCACCGGGAGGTGGCGGGAAGGAAGGAAGGGCGGTTCCGAAAAGGGCCGCTGATACAGCGACGGTGACTAGGATATGCCGGCTAGAACGGGACATTGTCTACTCCATCTTCTGCTGGAACAGGGCATTCCCCGGCCATTCCAGGTTTATTTGGTAGGTCACAGTACCCGGCGGGCCGAGATCCGCGCCGGACACAATGTATTTGGGGGTGTAGGGAGAGAACACACCGCTGCCGTGAGACAGTGCATAGAGGCTGTGCGCGCCCTGGCTGCCGAGCGCAGCAGCAATGACTGCGGCGAGTGCCATGCAGGCTGTCGCCTGAAAGGCTGAGGCAAGCGGCCATCTGAAGGGCGACAGCCTGTTTTCCCGCAAGTGCTGGACAGCAATTACGGTGAATAGCACGGTATAAACGGCGGCGTTAATCAGGCTCAGCACCACGAAACCTGCGGCCTGCTGCAGGTCTTGCACAAACAGCGGCGGCAGCGCTGCCCCCAATGCCAGCAACAGGTAAGGCAGAAGGACTCGCAAGGGCACCGGCGGCGCCTCTCCGCCGCCTTTTGGCGTTACACGGAAGTCGACAAACCCGCCCCTCAGCCTGTCCGCAATGGCCATTCCGCAGCCAAGCAGAACCCAGGGCCACTGCGCACAGGGAAACAATGCGCGCTCCCAACTGAGAACCTTGGCGTCATACGGTCTGAGAGTATCGCGCGCGCGCATGAGGTAGACGAACAAGATCACCGCAACGGTTGAAGGAAGCGCGTGCAGAACGAAACCAAGGAAGGTCACCCCGGCAAACCGGATATCCAGCAGCAGGGCTGCAATCGGAAACAGGTACATCAGCGCCATGAACAGGGCAAAAAGCGGGTACCACAGCTGGCACAGCAGGAACTGGAACCGCAGCCGCGGCGGCAGCCCCTTTAGATAGCGCGGGGTGTAGCTCAGCAGCAGCGTTGTCAGGCTGCGCGACCATTGGAATTCCTGAGTTGCTAGATCAGCCATGCAGGCCGGGCCGGCGCCATGCGCGATGGCATCTGCTGCATGGGTGCCGCGCCAGCCTGCGGAGTTCATGAGCATCGTGGTGGAATGGTCCTCAGCAAGTTCGGGCCCCAAGCCGCCTGCTTGCTTCAGGGCGCGGGTGCGCACTGCGTAATGCGAGCCGATGCACATAGGTGCCCAGCCGGCGCTATAGCCTAGCTGGATGCCGCCATGAAACGGTGCCTCGGCAAAAAGCCGCATCCGTGCTGCCCAGCTTCTGTCCGCATTGCTGCAGCAAATGGAGGGGGCGCTGACATAGCCGGTGGCCGGGTCGTCAAACCCCTGCAGAATGGCTTCAAGATACCCGGGCTGCGGCACATGGTCGGCATCAAGCTGGGATACGATATCATAGGCTTCATAGCCGTATTGGTCATAGAAATAGGCCAGGTTGCCTTCCTTGCAGCGGGTTCTGCGCGGCCATTCCTTGCGGTGGTACTCAGAAAGGCCCTTGCGGGTTGAGATCCTGACACCATGCGCCGCACACCAGGCGCGGGTTGCGTCATCAGGATCCTCATCAGCCAGCCAAGTATCGTGCGGCGGCGTTTGCGCCAGCATGGCCGTTAGGGTCTCCTTCAGAACGGACAAAGGCTCGGCTGGGGTTTTGGTGGTTATCATGGCCACCCGCATCGGTCCTTGCAGCGACGGCCGCAGGCGGCGGCGGGTGCCATTCAGGAAAAATAGCATGAAGTAGGCAAGCAGGAAGTACAGCCAGAATATTGCAGTCGAAACAAGGGTATATCGCCCGGTGCCGATATTGTGCCCGGGCTGCAGCCACCAGTGCCAGAAATAGCCGGCAGCCAATATCCACAGACCAAACACAGCAGCTGCTGCCCAGTCAAAGCCGGGCTTGGGGGAGGGCGATGCCCGGTTATTCCGCTGCATGGCGCCCATGGCGATCCTCTCTTGCGGCGGCCAGTCCGAAGGATGGCGCCGCATCCCTGATGATCTGGTCCAGCCTGGAGCGTTCGGTGCGGAAGCCCAGCGTCTGCTGTGCCAGGCGCGGGTCCGCGGTCAGCGAGGGAGGATCTCCGGCGCGGCGCGGTGCCAGGTCATGCGGCACCGTTTTGCCGGTGACGCTGCGGATTGTCTCCAGCACTTCAAAGATCGTATGCCCGGTGCCGCTGCCTAGATTCAGAGCGGTGCTGGCACCGCCTTCTGCCAGATAGTCCGCTGCCAGCACATGGCCGCGCGCCAAGTCGCTGACATGGATGTAGTCCCTCTCGCAACTGCCGTCGCGGGTGGGGTAATCCGTGCCGAAGACTTGCAGCGGTCCGCGCCGGCCGGAAGTCGCCTGCAGCGCCAGCGGCAGCAGATGGGTTTCGGGATCGTGACGCTCGCTCAGATCGCCCTCCGGGTCGGCTCCGGCTGCATTGAAATAGCGTAGCGCCGCAAACCGCAACCCATGCGCGGCAGAGCAATCATGCAGCATTTCCTCGCACATCAGCTTGCTGCGGCCATAGGGGTTGATCGGTGCCTGCGGCGTATCCTCACGTATAGGGCCGCCTTCGGGGCTGCCATAGGTCGCACAGCTGGAAGAGAACACGACTTTGTCCACTCCTGTATCCAGGCACGCATTGATCAGGGAGATCATCCCTCCGGCATTGTTGTCGTAGTAAAAGGCCGGGCGCGCCATAGACTCCCCGACATAGGCCGAAGCGGCAAAGTGCATGACCGCCTTGATGCCGTGATTTTTGATGGCGTCCTTCAGTGCTGCAGCGTTGCGCACATCTGCATGCACCAGCGGACCCCATTTGACCGCATCTGCATGTCCGGTGGTCAAGTTATCGACCGTGACCGGCAGGTAGCCCGCCTGGTGCAAAGCTTTGCAAGCGTGGCTGCCAATGAACCCGGCGCCGCCGGTCACAAGTATGGCGAACCGGCGGGGCATCAGCGGACCGCCGCGGACATCTGGTCCGGCTCAGCCATCTCAGCCTGGAAATGGCGGATGGTCCTGCGCAACCCGTCTTCAAGCCGCACTTTCGGGCGCCAGCCCAATTTGGTTCTGGCCGCGCTGATGTCGGGCTTGCGCTGCTGCGGATCGTCCTGAGGCAATTCGCGGAAAACCACTTGCGATCCGGTTCCGGTCAGCCTGCAGACTTTTTTGGCCAGTTCCAGCACCGTAAACTCACCAGGGTTGCCGAGATTGACGGGTGCCGGGCTGGGATCATTGAGTTCCATCAGCGCTTCAATTGCATCGAGCAGGTCATCTGCATAACAGAAGGAGCGCGTCTGAGCACCGCTGCCGTAAACAGTGAGGTCCTCGCCCCGAAGCGCCTGATTAATGAAGTTGGACACCACGCGGCCATCCTGCGGGTCCATGAAAGGGCCGTAAGTGTTGAAGATGCGGGCAATCGAGATTTGCACGCCGTAGCGATGGTGATAGTCGTAAAACAGCGTCTCGGCAGCGCGCTTGCCCTCGTCGTAGCAGGCACGCGGCCCGAAGGTATTGACGCAGCCCCGGTATCCTTCCGGCTGCGGGCTGATTTCAGGGTCGCCATAAACCTCGGAGGTGGACGCCTGAAAAACCTTGGCCCCCTTTTCACGTGCAAGTTCAAGCGCGTTCATTGCACCCATCACGCTGGTTTTGAAGGTGTGGATGGGATCAAGCTGGTATTTCGGCGGAGAGGCCGGGCACGCCAGGTTGAAGATCTGATGCACTGGACCTTTAAGCTGGTAAGGCGCCACGACGTCATGTTCGACAAAGCGGAACCGGCGGTGTGACATCAACGGTGTGATGTTGCGCATTCGCCCGGTCTGCAGGTTGTCCAGACAAACCACTTGATGGCCCTGTTCCAGTTTGCGGGCGCAGAGCTGAGATCCCAGGAATCCAGCGCCCCCGGTTACCAGAACCGTCTTGCGCATCGGCACCAACGGTTCAGCCTTGGCGTGAATTACACGCTTGTTATCGTTTCGCAGCGTCATGTACCCAACCCCCATCCGGTACAGCACCACAATATAATTGTCGGGACACGTGTCCCCTGAAAAACCGCCGTGCGCGACGGCGTTTCTTGCTTCAGCTGGCTATTATTTAATGTTATTAACCAGCGCCCCCGGACAAACTAAATTGCGTTGCATCTTTCAATACACTGCCGGCCTCGCAGAAAGACGATAGCTGCAAGACGCCCGCCATCAAGCACCGGGTGCGCCTTTAGTACTTAATCGTGCGGCATTACCACTTTTGGTCAGGGATCGTCCCAGCGCTTTTACCCAGCAAAGGGAGCTGCGAAACTGATCCTCAGCTTTTGATGGAGTGAACCGCGGAATGTTATGCCGCGATGTCTGCCGGTGGTGCCAAGAGAGTTGAACTGCGTTCTCTTTGCCAGTTTGTTCTGCAACGCGAGTAATTGAGGCATGGCATATCAGGCGCAGAACGCGTTTTGAATTTCAGCATTGGCAATCCCGAAAGTGTCCTTGTTTGCCCTCATCTGCTTACTCTAAGAAGCGTTCCGGCCGCCCCTGGAAGGGCTGCTTCCTCTCTCCTGTCTCGCCGCTCTTGCCAAAGGTTCGATCCCGGATTTTTCCTGAAAAGAGAAGCCTTGATTTGACTTGCCGGAAAAGCACACCAACTGAACTGGAAAGAATATTCAAGCGATCTGTTTCCCCTTGCAGAACGTTTATAAATCAAATGCACCCGAGCGGATGAATTGAATTGTGCTGAAATGCAGAAATGGTGGAAATCTAATTATTCCTGGAGACAAAAGGGGTCGAAGATGAAGTTGGTAAGTGTTTTTGCATTCGCTTTGGCGAGTTCCATTCTGGCCGGATGCGAAGAGTTTGAAGGTGAACAGGCGCCTGAAGTTACGCCGCCGGAATACTATCCGTGCCGCGAATTGCCTCAGGCCATAGCTCAGGCTGACGCAGTTGTCCGCAATCCGGATAGGCTAAGCGCGAATGAGCAAAACTATTGGTTCGATCGCAAGGACCGCTTGGTCAAACGTGCTTGGGAATGCAAGTCTTAACCTTCCGCCAGCGCGGTGAACACCGCCTTTGGGCACCAGAATTGGTAACCATCGGAAGTGTCTGAAAACCGGCGCCAGCAGTGAACCTGCTGGCGTCATGTGTTGAACCAGTTGCAATAGCGACATTCGGTGCCGGCCGGCTTCCGGAGCTTGCTCCGCTGAACCGGCGGGTTCGCTGCGAGGCTGCCGCTTGAGTAAAGAGCGGAGGGCAGGGGCCAATGTGCCGCTTCCACAAACTCTCTCTGTCTGCTTGGTTGTTGCAAAGCGAGAAACAGGCACTGTTTGGAAGCAAACGGGCGGTATCCATGCCAGAGCCGGGTGTGGTGACACCCCGCAAAACCGGCAGCGGACTTGGGCTGCGGTAAAGGCCTGTGGAGGCAAGGCGCGTCATGCGGCTAGTGCGGAGTCGGCAGCTGCACTGTAATCCAATAGTCTCCCAGCAGATTGAGCAGGTTTGAGAAATCGTGGCCGGCAGTTTCCTTGATGATGTAGCCTGCCACGTTCTGCTGATAGGCGCGGTCTACATCGCGGGGTTCGCGGGAGGTCGTCAGCATAAAGCAAATCATGTGGCGCAGGGCTTGCCTGGACCGTATCGCCTCAACCAGTTCATGCCCGTTCATCCGCGGCATGTTGATGTCGATAAGCATGATTACGGGGCCGTTGACAGATACCTCCGGATGCCGTTGCTCAAGAATTTCCAGGGCTTCCTCACCGTCGTGTGCGCGGGTGATCTGGTTCGAAAGCCGCGCCTTGGCAAAGGCCCGCCGTACGGCCATTGCTTCAAAGTCGTCGTCCTCCACTAGAAGAATGTTGACCGGCTGCATCTGTTCCGGCGGATTAAGCTGCATTTTGTTCTCCGCTTTCTGGTTTCCTGGGCCATGTGAAAATGAATTGGGTTCCGCCGTTATCACCATCGGATACGATGCGAATGTCATGTCCCAGCACATGCAAATGCTTGCGCACGAGGGATAGTCCCATGCCGCTGCCTTCGACCTTGTCCCGTGGGGCCAGTGTCTTGAATAAGCCAAAGACGGTTTCATGATGGCGTTCGGGGATCCCTGGACCGTTGTCGGTCACGGTGAACTCCAGGAGGTCCCCTTTGTCCGCGAGACTGACATGAACCTCTCCATGCTCCTTGTCGTTATGCTTGATCGCATTGGTGATCAGATTGAGCAGAACGATTTGCAGCGGGAAGCGGGAAAAAACTGATTGCTTGAAGCTGTCGTCGAATGTGAATGAAAAATCATCGGGCGGCGCTGCCAGAAGCTCCAGATCTTCGGCAAAACTGCTGCCGTCAACCATGTCTTCCGCCGGAGCATGAGTTTCGTTGCCGATCCGGGAATGTTCTAGCAGGTCATCAAGCAGGCGCGACATGCGCCCGATCCTGGACTTCATGAAGGAGATGTGTTCGCGGGTTCCTTCCGTCAGCTTGTCCGCCAGGTCCTCCTCCAGCCAGGCCGCGGCGTGGGAAATCGCCCTCAAAGGTGCCTTCAGGTCATGGGAAGCCACATAGGCAAACTCCACCAGATCTTTGTTCGACCTGTTCAACTGTTCAATCAAATGTTCCGCTTGGAGCAGCATTTTCCGGCGTTCGGTGATGTCACGTACTACCAGCGCAAAACTTGGGGAGGCCTGCTCCGGAATAGGGGACAGGGTCAGCTCCAGCCAAGTGCGGCCGCCCTCCTGGACCGGGCCTTCGCATTCATGCATCCGGCCCAGAACCGGGCAGTCCTTCTCGTGCGGGTAGTCCGATAGGCCATGCTGAAAGCGCTCCCATTCGCCCGGTGCCAGAAACTGCGCAAAGTCATTACCTGCGGCATCAGCTTCGGACACTTGGAACATGATTTGCATGGCCGAATTAATGCGCAGAATCTTGCCTTGGCGGTCGAGAATGGCAAGCCCGTCTCCAACCCCATTGAACAGCATCAGCGCACTGGATTCCTGTTGCCGAAGCTTGGTGATCAGCTTTTCAAAGCTTCGGGCAAGATCGCCGACCTCGTCTTGTAGATGGGTTGGAAGATCAGGCAACCGCCCCTGATTGGATGCCCTGATAATTTCAGAGCTCATTTCAACCATTGGCGTCATTTCCCTTTCGACCCGTTTCCTGGAGAAACGGGCGGACCAGCCAACAAAAACCAGGCCCAGGGCGATAAGGGCAAGTGTGCTGTCCGGCAGGAAACGGGCAAAGAAATCCTGCTGCTTGATCAGGGTGAAGCTGACGGCATGACCGGAGTTGCTGAGGCTGTCGAGCCGCGTCGTTACAAACAATCTTCCGCCGCTGGTTGTCCGTACCGGCGCGTCTGCGGCTGAGGTCGCCGCCTGCCAGACACTGTCCGGCAGGCCGGCGCTGCCAGCCAGGGAAAAGACGCCTTCCTGATCACCTGCGTCCCAAGCGTAACTGCCGCCCTTTGTGTTATGCAGCACAAAATCTGCCTTGAGCGGCAGATTTCTGAAGGTGTTCCTGTTATGCTTCAGCACGTTCACGTTGATAATGATAAAGCCGAACATCTCTCCGCTGTCGCGGAAGGCGGGCACAAGGACCCGGTACATCACCGTCCTAGGTTCCGCGATGCGGCCGTTTTCGCGATTGTAGGAGGCTGTTCCTGTCAGCGCCGAACGCGGATTCAATGACAGGGCGTCCTGGAAATAGGATTCCCCAGCCTTTTCCTGCAGCCCGTCCTCTGGAACGCGCAGCACTTCGCTGCCCTGTCTGTTGAGGCGCAGGATTTCCCGGCCATTGTCATCAATGCCAACCAGGCGGATTTGCTCATAGGCAGGGCGGAGTTCAAAAAAGGCGCTGAAAATTTTGGCCAGCCGGGCAAGCGCCTCCTCCCGCTTTTCACTGCTAGCCGGGTCACCGCCGCCGTTCCTGGTCAACTGAGCGACCGCCGGCATGCTGGCGAGAATGACTGCATCCGAAACCACTTGGCCGTTGGCATCTTCGGTGGCGCGCGCGATCAGCGCAGCGGTATCCATGACCTCGTCGAGGGTTCTTTGCCGTTCCAGGTATCTGGAGGTCAGGCCGCTTGCGAGGGTAAGCAGAACAACGGCCGTGATCGAAATCGCAGCGGAAAGACCGGCGACCCGGCCTCTGAGCGAGGAAGCGGAACTTTTGAACATCTGCGGCCCTCAAGGCGATTGCATTCGCTGTGATTGCGATAGCAGGCGGCTGTTCTACGCAGAGTGGGGCTGGAAAGTGAATGAAAGGATAACGTTTTGTTATCCTTCGTGAAATCTCCATTAAAACAGCATTCGCCTGCTTCTGCCCCCGTCAGGGCATAGGCAGCCAACGCTGCCTCACGTGCGGCCCGAAGGACCTGCCCGGTGGAGCAGCGCCGATGGTCAGTTGAGGGCCAGAACTGACAAAAGCAGCCAAACACTCCGGTCTCGCTGAGAACACTTAACGCCGTGTCCAATCAGTCCGGATGGCTCAGTTCATCGCCCAAACGATCCCGCAGCGGAAAACGTGCAGGTTAATCCGAAAACTTGGACATTTCCTTTTAGTGACCGGTCCAATGTTCAAGCAACTATCAACCGGTAGGAGGCTTGGGGGCCGCAACGCAGAAGACGAGATTTGTTGTCAACTCGCGTTCTTCGATATCGGGGATCGTCTTGCGGATTCTGCCGAGGACTTCTGGCGTCAGACGCGACAAGGTGGAGGGCGAAGACGGGATTTCTTGCCAGGTTTCGATGTCGAAGTATTTTTCGGTGACTGATCGGATTTCGTCAAGGCGAACCCGGTTCAAATGAGTTCTTACATAGTCGTCCTCTGGGGCGTTAACGGCAAATTCAATATGGTTCCAATCGTAAAGCCGCAGATGCTCAGGATTGTCGGTATCCAGCTGCTCCGGCCACGCCGGGTTTCCGTGATGCCCGTTCCAGCAATAGTAGTTGTGGTGGGTATAAATGAGCTTCGCATCTTTTTTGCAGAGCGTGGCGAGCTCTTTGAACACCTCCTCGAGCTGGATCAGGTGTTCCGTTACATTGTGCAGCGAAATAGCGTGAAACGTGCTGTCAATGTGCAGGTCTTCCAACTTGCCCTGGATAAGATTGATCGCGGGAAGCGAAGCGCTGATTTCCCGCGGTGTCACTCCCAGGTTTGCAACGCTTCGGGTGCGTTTGTTCCGCGCCTTTGTGCTGTCAAGCTGCATCACAGGATCCAAGCCTGTGTAGGATTTAGCACCGGCGATCAAAAAACCCATGCCATAACCGCCGAAACCGCAGCCGACATCGAGAACCGCCCCGCCGCGGATATGGGGCTGGATGCGCTTGGGCCAGGTGATGTAATCAAATTCCACTGATGCGCTGATCAGATGCGGGTCATAGTTTCTCAAGGCTGCCTGCAGATCATCGGCATGCTTGAAATAGGCGATTGCTGCTGCTGTTGAGTCGTCGTTCCAGCGGTTTCCAGGATCCAATTCGGCCAGCGTCGCAGCGGCGGCAAGCAGTTTGCTGTCTGGTCCGTCCTGCCGCGCTTTGAGATAGCCGGAGTTCAGTGTTTCCAGTGCTTGGGCGGCTGCCTTTGTGTTCAGTGCATCGTCAATCTGGGAACGTATGCTCAAAGCACCAAAGTTTTTTGGGTCCTGCTCAAGAGCTTCGTCCGCCAGTTCTGACGCCAGCTCCAATTCACCACGGATCAAGGCGACCCGGGCCTTCAGCGCTAGTGCGCCAGGGTGCCGGGGGCGGAATTCCAAGAACGCATTCAAGTGAGTTTCAGCCGCAGCTGTGTCCCCGGCTTCCAGTTCGAGGCGGGCCAGATGAAAAGAGGCCACGCTTTTGGGTTTCTGAGCGGCAAGCGGCACCAGTATACGGCGGGCTTCCTCCCACTCCTGGCGCTGCATGGCCCCGATCGCCCGCGGCAGATCCGCTTGCGAGCCGTTTGCAGGTTGTGCGGGGTGAATAGTTCCTGATTGCATTGGCAGTCAGCCTCCTTAGCGTTGAAACCAGCCGGCTATACGGTGAGGGCCGCGCAGGGCCGGGTCTCACTGTGAGCCCTCAAAGTGCATATTGTGCAGACACTTGCTTGATCCTAGCTCAAGCAAGTGTCTGATAGATGTCTCTGCATTCAGCGGGTTTTGCTTCCCATCGCCTTCAGAACCCTGCCTGCGCGCCGCATCAAGGACTCGTTTCTGGCAGGAGGGCGCGTGCCTGTACGGGCGTGTTGAGTGCCGCCCTTGGCAGGAACAAGGACGCTGGGAGCTGCACTGTCCAATTCAATCTGGCCGTTGCGGACCAGGTCACCCGTTTCCAGGATCCGCAGCGAAAGGGGGCCTTTGCTGCTATTTAGAAACGCGGGCAGCACCGGAATGCGGAAGGCGTGCCGCTCCAGTCCCGGCGTGCGGCGGCCCAAGTTAGGATCATGATAGCCTGCTGGACCTGCAAATACGGGTACTGAGCCTTGCAAGACCACAATATGAAGCGTTTCTTCCGGACTGTTCTTGTCCCAAGCCCAGCCTTGCAGCCATTCGTTTTCCTGCCAGCGCCCATCGGCTGGCAGGGTCAGGAATGAACGCACATCCCGCGGATCGCTGGCGGTCTTTTCGTTCCAAACAAGCGGAGATTTCTCTGCAAGCAGCAGTTCGCTGCGGGTCTGCATCGCCAGGCGTTCCAGCTCAGGCCGGTCCGTTTCCTGGGCAAGCCGCAACAGCTCGGTTACGGTTTGCGCTGAGGTATTGCCGGAAACCGGAGCAACCGCAGCTGGCTGAGGCTGTTGTTGCGGCGCGTCCTGCGGGCGGGCAGGGAGATGCTTTGCCGCTTCTTCCAGATGCGGGAGCGAGGCAGCTAGGGCCTTGTTTTCAAGTGCAGCCGTTGCGGAAGCACCCTCGGTCTGCAGACTGAATACCTTTTGCAGTGTCTCTTTAGTCAGGACAGGCTTCCGCGAGGAAAGCGCATAGGTGTTGCTGGCAAGTTTGCTAACACGAAGAAACTGATTTCCCGTCCTCGTTTCGCCGTCGAACAGGCACCAGTTAAGAGCGTAGGCCGTACCGGTTTCCCAGCTTTCGGGGATCCTGTAGCAGTGCAGTGTGAGGTGATCCTTCCCGTCCGGGCTCAGATGTTCTTCCACCAGTTCAATCGGCTGATCAGCGTCACGCGCCACGAGGCGGCGGTTGCCAGCACCCCGTGCAAACAGCCAAAGCGTGTTGGTCTCTTCATCAAGCCCAGCCACCAGCTTCCGTTTCAGCGCATCCCGGATTTCTTCCCGGTTCCAGTCAGCCGGTGTCAGCCACAGCGGGCTCTCCGCGGGGCGTCCTCCATCGCGAAGGGAATTGCTGCCGACGGACCGGTTGCTGCCGTTGACCATATGCAGAGCGCTCAGCAGAAATTTCCGCTGGGCCAACCCTGACTCATCAAGCAGTGGTTTGGATTTGAGGTAGGCATACACAGTATCGTCTGCCATCGCCTGCGCATCTTCCAGCGCATGCGGCCAATCAAGCAGCTCTTCGGGGCAGACCAGAAGATCGTCATTGAACTGCACAGCAGCTCGGGTGACAAACTCGTGCAGGATCCCCCGTTGGACGTCGTAGGGCTCGAATTGACCGACCTTGTCATAGGTGGTGCGCAGCATGGCGAAAACCTCTGGCCCGTAGGCGCGCGGGGACAGCAGCTGCGAGGCCACATCGCTGCCTGCTGGCAGTCCCCGGAGATCTCCTGCGGCACTGAAGAAGCTGGTGAACAGGCTGTCCGGCCGGTGTTCCAGCGCCGTGCGGGCAGCAGCAAGGAAGCCCGGAGCCGGCCTCACAGAGGCTCCATGCGCGATTACGATAGCGTCTGCCCCTGGAAGGTTCGCCAGCGCATGCAGCGTGCTGCCAGCTGCCTGACCGATACAGGAAAGCTCGATTACGTCGAGTCCGGCATCCTGCAGGGTAGTCTTCGCCCTGGCAACGGCACTTTGCAGTTTCGCGTCGTTGTAGGCGAGGGCCACGCTGTCAGGGCGTTCACTCAGCAAGGCTTGTGTCAGGGCTTCCACGTCATCGCCGTTGCGCAACAGCACAGCATAACGGATCGTGTCGACGGGCTGGCCGGGCGCGTCAATTTCAGCTGTAATGGCTGAAATAGCTTGCCGTGCGCCGAGCTGTTCGATCTGTTCACCGAGATAGGCGTGGAAGCCATACCAGACCTGCAGGTTCTCATCATTGGAGAACCCCGGCCTTGCGATACGCTGGCCGTGTTCCAACACCTGTTCCAACCGGTCCGCGAGCGCTGTGGAAATAGGCTCAACCAAGCAACTGGCGTGGTCCCTTTGGTCAATCAGTTCAGCGGTGCCCCCAACATCGGTCGCAATGAATGGAATGTTGCATTCCAGCGTTTCATAGACTGCCATAGTGGAGTTTTCGATCAGCGACGGCATCACTGCGATCATATCGCGCGAACACATGTGGCTGAGCGCTTCAGGCTGGTTCTTATCGGTGATGTAGGAAACCGGGAAATCCCAATCCCGCGCCTTTTCCTCGATATAATCCTGCACCTTCATACCGCCCTGAGTGGCCAGGGCGCCACCCCATTTCCCCATGAACGTCAAGCTGGACGGAGAGATCTGGCGCTCGCGCAGAATATCGAGCGCGTTGCACATCAGTTCGACACCTTTGCGGCCTTCCAAGCGGCCGAAAAAGATCAGTTCACGTGATTTTACAACGTCACCCGGCTGGCGCGGCGGGCGCTGATCGGTGACTGGCACCTTGGAAAAATCCACGATGTTGGGCTGCACGAAAACATTGGCATCCGGTATCCGGTAGCCGATTTGCTCCATGAAGGTGATCAGATGGGCGGAGCCCCCAATGACTGCGTCGGCCAGTTCTACACACTTTTGTTCCGCATAGGCGGCAAGGACCAGATCGCGCCGCTCAATCGGCTGCATCTGGTAGTGGCGGTTCCAGATGTGCGGCGAAGAGGTTTTTACCAGGAAAAGCGTATCCTGAAAGGCAAGGCCCAAGCGCTTGGCCATCAGCGCATAGAACATGCCCCCGCGCCATTCCGATGTATGAACCACATCAAACCGTTCCTGATCTCTCAGCCATTGATAGGCAGCGGCGTACCGGGGCTGCCAGTTCGGAGCACTGCTCCAGGCTGAATCGCTTGGAATATCGAGGTAGTGCAGAGTGACCCCGAAAGCGGCGAAATGCTCTACCCAGTGTTCAGGTGTTTCATCCTGAACCACGGGTCCTTTCAGGAACAGAACATGCACCTCATGCCCATGCGCAGCCAGCCCCTTGGACAGGTGGTAATAGGTAGAGGCAATACCGCCATTACGGACCGGTCCGATGATTTCTTCGGTAACAATGCAAACGCGGAGCTTGTGGTTCGAACTGCTCAGGCCGAGTGACGAAATCGCAGGGAAGCTCTTGGTCTTAAAATTGTCGATCTGCATGAAATCTCCATGTGTTTCGATGCTGTCGTCTGCTGCCTCTGACCGTCCCTCAGAGACGGATGCCCGAACAGGCATGGTAGAGCTTCAGCATTGGAACTTTCAAAAAGGGAATACGTTCTGCGGTTTTGCGGCCAGCGCTCACGAGCAAGGGGGCCAGCCTGCGCTTGCGGCGGCTGCCCTTCCTTGCCAGTCCGCTTACCACCTCGCCATAGAATGGCGTGCGGATCAGCGCCTGCCAGTAGTGCTGCGCTTCGGGGACCGCATGGCCCAGCCAGGGTTTGAAGTCCCGGTCGGCGTAATGAGTGATCCAAGGGCTGCGGCGGGCCGCCATTGCTTGCACATGGTTGTTTCTCGGTACTCGGGCATAGGCCTGCTCCGGCGCGTTGAAGACGTTCCACCGTGCATCAAGAAGGCAAACCTTGTCCTTGAAATACACATTCAGGATGTCCTGATCCCTGAATAGATACCGGCGCTCGCTGGCCATCCGGCGGAGCTTGCCGCCTATCGCTTCGGGGTTCTTCATTGCAGCGAAATCGAACAGCAGAACCCCTGCATTAAAATACCGCCCGATCTCAGCTTCTGTTAGTCCAAGAGTTTCCCGCTGGTACTTGGTCAGATCCGGGACTTCGGGATCGATTGTTCTGGTCGGGCCGGACAAGGTACGCGTCATAATCCAGTCGGGAACAGCAGCGATTTCTGCTGAACCCATATCTGCATCAAACAGTTTGCCGATGTCAGCCCTGACGATGAGGTCCGCATCCAGGTAAAGCAGACGATTGAGCTCAGGAAACAGAGACGGGAGCAGGAACCTGTTGTAAGTGGCATTGGAAGGTGCGCGTGATGCAGACCGGTAACTGGATTCGAAAATGCCATTGGCATTGATCGGGTGAAAGCTGGTGCCTGGCCGCTCATCCATCATTGCCTGCAAGAGTGACAGGTCGCAATTGTCGATATTCGAATGCAGGAAGAAGAAATTCAGCGGCCGCGACGGGTCTGCATGATCCAGTACCGAGCGCAGCATTGCAGCTGCGTGGGGAAGGTAAGCCCGGTCTGCCGAACAGGCAATATTAACGGCGCTTTGCTCCTGGCAGTCTGCAGATACCAAGAACGGGGACACCGCCGCGCGGCTGAGGTTCAGGACCGACACCTCCTTGATGCGTGCCGATGGGTTTGTCTTGGCTTCGTGGTGGACAAAAACGGTTAGCAGCCGTTCCGACAGGAACCCGGGATATCGAGCCTGGTAAGGGCTGTAGGTGTCACGGTTTACAGGAGCGGCCTCAACTTTGAAAAGAATGTCGAACAGCCAGCTGCAATACCTGTCGAGTACAGGCTTGGCCATGAGGGCCAGATTGCCCAGCCGCACCTCGTAGCCGGAAGCCACGGCATCCAGGCTGGCGGAATATTCCGGGTGGTCGCGCCGGATTATGCGGCACATCTCTTCCCAGTCCTGCGCATTGTGGCCGGACCGGTAGTTTTCTTCTACTGTTTTGCCCATCCGGTGCGGCCGCGGCAGCACGATGTCCCAATTCGCACCTTCCTGCATGATCCACTCTTCGGCCTCACGGCACCAGGCACGCGTGTCGAATTCGTTCGGAAATGTCTCCACCGGACCGGATGAAACGCGGCCCGAAAAATCCAGCAGCCGACGATAGTGCATAAGTCCGGTCAGGTCATTTCCCGTATGGTTCTTCCAAGCCCAGTAGAGTACGGTTAGTTCGCACCAGGTTTCGTTTTTTTCCGAGATGTTAATGCCGGTTTCGTCGCCGATCATTCCGGGGATCGGAGACCGGGTCAGCGCCCTGCCTGCCTGAACAGGGAGCACGCAGGTGCTCTGAAGGCGCGGTGCCGGTTTATGATAGGCGACATAAAGGGCCGTTTTCATCAGATGTCAGCCCCAGCGCTCCGGCGCGCATAATAGGCGTGTGTGCTTCGAATTCCTTCGACCAATGGGGTGAACTCCCCCCCGAGCAGCACCGCAGTATCTTCGCGTGACGCGATGACATCCCGGGGTTCGGTTTTCAGAAGTTCTTCGGCTGGAATTTTCGTGTAGCTCAGCGTCTTGCCGGTTGCAGCCTCAATCGCACTGACAACATCCATCAACGAAGTTGAAACTCCGGCGCCCAGCGTGTTCACGCGGGACGTTTCTGCGCCGTTTTGAACCCTCAGCGCCTGGGTAGCAATGCCACGGCCGACATCCCCGGCATAGATGAAATCGCGCCGCTGCTCGCCGTCGCCGTTAATAAACACATCCGTTTCTTCCAGTGCTGCGCGGGTGAAGGCGTGGATGGCGCTTTTTTTGTTTTCGGAATAGCAGCCATAAACGTTAGTCATCCGGATAACCGAGAATGTGCCGCCGCGCAGCTCGACCAGCTTTTCCAGAATCATTTCTTCAGCTGCCTTTGTGGCGCCGTAGAAATTCTTGGGACAATATGCGGAGGTGTTGCGGACCTCGAAGGTGCCGTCGAAGAGAGCACCAGCCGTTGAGATCAAGATGAAGTGGTCGCCGGGTTTCACGGCATCCAGAACGAAACCGGCCGGCTGGCTGATATTTGCCTCAATGAAATCAAGGGGTCTGTCCTTGGATTCGGCGACCCGGGTCTCCCCAGCGAGGAACACAAAGATGCGGCCGTTGAACTCTTGCTTGTCCAGATCAGCCAGGAAATCTTTGGCACCTGGCTCCTCATAGCCGCCGCAATAGGCTGGAACGTCGATTGTTTCATGGCCCGGTGCCGCATTGGACATGTTGTCGATCACAGCGGGGGACAGCCCGGCGAATTCAGGGCCGTTCTGGACAACATCCAGGATGTTGCGGCCCACGAAACCATAGCCGCCAATCAGGATAAATGCAGAGCTGTTCTTCATGAAAAATCCTTTCGTCTGAGGGTTGCGTACCCGCAATCGCTGCGCGATAAAAGGCGAAATTATTGATGGCGTGCTTCTAATACCAGGGGCTGCAGCGGTGCTTCGGTCCTGTGGACGGGCGTTGAAAACAAAAAATCCGTTCAGGGGTGAAGCAGAGCAGTGCCGGGCATCAGTTTTGATTTGTCTGTAATTCTCACGGCGCACGATGAAACGCTGGTCTGCGGGCCAACGATCAGGGCAGCTGATGATGCGATCCGTGCTGCCGAAGCCAAGGGATATTCAGTTGAGCGCCTTGTCGCGCTGGACAATGCGACTGAAGAAACCTGCCAGTGGTTCTCGCAGCCTCAACTTCTGAATTGGCGGAAAATCAGTTTCGAAGAGGGTGACCTGGGAAGGGTGCGCAATGCCGCCGTGCGTTTGGCAAAGGGGCGTAGCATTGCCTTCCTGGATGCTGATGACCTTTTTTCGGAAAACTGGCTCAGCAACGGGATGGACCGCTTGCGCCAAGCGGAGCGGGCAGGGCACCGGGTGATCGTGCACCCTGAACTCAACTGGCTCTTTGACGGGGCGCATTCGGTGTTCTTGAAGCCAGACCAGACAGACCCTTTGTTCTCGCCGTATCACTTCTATTGCATGAATTACTACGACAGCCTGTGCCTTGCTCCGCGCGAGGCACATTTGGAGTTTCAATATTCTGCACGTGATATTCCGGCGGGGCTGTCGTTTCAGGACTGGCAGTTTTCTATCGAAACAATGGCGGGCGGCTGGCTGCACCTGAACGCGCCTGACACAATTATCTTCAAGCGGCGGCGCGACGCGTCTCTGGTTACTGAGAGCCGTGCGCGCAAGGCAGTTGTCCGGCAGTTGGAGCCAATGGCCGTGGACCGGGTTGCAGACCTTGGCGCTTGCGGTCAGGTTGCACTTCCTCCGGAAAGCCCGCACGTGCCCCCAGGTCAGCAGCTTGAGCAGGTTCCGCATTACGGCGCTGCATTTGCAGCGCGGGTGGAACGTGCCCGGGCGCACAAGGGGAGAATTTCTTGGCGCGACCGGCGGGCTTACAAGGTTATACGGGCCAAGTTTGACTACGCTTTCTACCTTGCTTCTTACCCGGACATTGCCGCTCTCGAAAACTTTGACCCGGTAGCGCATTATGTCCGAGCCGGCTGGAAAGAAGGCCGTAATCCGGCTCCTTGGTTTTCCACCAAAGCCTACCTGAAAAGCTATCCGGATGTGGCCCGCAGCGGGATGAACCCGTTTTTGCACTGGCTGGAAAAAGGCGAGCATGAGGGATATGTGCCCCGCCCGGTAACTGCGTTCGGCACAATTGCCGAGATGCTCGGCTGTTCCGCAGGGGATGCATTTAAATTGTGGAGGTCCCGGTACGGCGGGCTCCGCCAGCGGCTGGAGTTTGGAGAGCTGGGTGCACAGGTGGCGCGTGCCGCTCAGCACGAACCCTTGGTTGAACAAGGGTGGATGCAGGCTCTGCAGGTTAAGATTCCGCCGTTCCACACGGATGCAGTATCGGAACGCACGGCGGCGATGTGGCGCTTGAATGGCGCTGCAGGCCACCGGCGCGCGCGCCATGTGATTTGCGTGAACCGTCCGCGTTTCGGTGCTGCGCCGCGCTTCGAAGGCCATATTGCCCGAGTGCTGGCAGACGGTGATGCGAACGAAGTGCTGGTTATCCTGACGGATCAATCCGGAGCCATGCCAGAAGGCAAACTGCCGCCGGGTGTTCGCGTGGTGGACTTCGCAGCACTGACGTCCGGTCTGGAAAAGGAGGCACGGCTGCGGGTTCTGGTGGAGTTTTTGCGGGCTCTGCATCCGGAATGTGTCTTCAATATGAATTCCCGGCTTCTTTGGGATGCGATGACCCCTTTTGGAACAGCGCTCGCGTCTTCGGCACGCCTGTTTGCCTGCCTGTTCTGCAACGAGCAAACCCCTTATGGATATTGGACGGGTTACCCGCTTAGGCGTGTCTATCCGCATTTCCAGAAACTGGCGGGAATTCTCACGGACAGCCAGTTCCTGGCCAGCGAACTTTGTGAACGCTTTATGCTGCCGCGCCAGTTGGCTGAGCGGGTGCATGTTCTGCCGAGTCCGGCAGACAGCTCGATCCCGGCCGCGCCAGCGCCGCCATCCGGCACGGGCCGGCGTCCCCAGATCTTTTGGGGCGGGCGGATGGATCCGCAAAAGAGAGCCGGGTTGGTATATGAGATTGCCCGCAGCCTGCCGGAAGCGGACTTCCGGATGTGGGGTTCCAGTGTGCTGGAAGGAGGGCCGCCGCTTCCGGATCGCCCTGCCAATGTATGCCTGGAAGGGGAATATGAGCATTTTGCCAGCCTGCCGCTGGGGGAAGCCGACGTGTGGCTCTATACCTCCGCGTGGGATGGGGTGCCAGTGCAACTGCTGGAGGCTGGCATGACGGGTATTCCGCTTGTGGGGGCGGATGCCGGCGGGACACGGGAAGTGCTGCGTCCCGGGCTGTCCCATTGCCTGCCCGCGGATGCGCCTGCTGATCAATGGGCCGCCGTCCTTCGGAAAGTCCTGGCTGATCCCGCGAAGGCGCGCGCAAATGCGCTGCAATTGCGCGACGCTCTGTTACAGGAGCGGACAGAGGCCTCGCACGCATTGGCGCTTGCCAAGGCAATATCAACACCGCTGTCAGCTGAGTGCGGGCAGACGTCTGGTGCTGACTTGGAGGAAGACCACGGCAAGGCGGCCGCCCTGCCGGAGAGTTCATTCAGGCAGCTCCAGCAGTAAAAAGTGCTCCAGTTTCAAATGCGCATTTCCGCTTGCGAAAAAAATCTAAGCGGTATTAATCTCCACTCAAAACAATCATAAGGCGAATTTTGGATGAAAGTTCTCATTCTTGGAGGAGACGGGTTCTGCGGTTGGCCGACCAGTCTCTATCTTTCAAACCGTGGGCATGACGTTGTTATCGTTGACAACCTTTCCCGCCGGAAAATCGACGTAGAGCTTGAGGTTGAAAGCCTCACCCCCATCCGGCCGATCGGCGAGCGCTTGCGTGTCTGGAAGGAGCTGACCGGCAAAACGATCCGCTTTGAAAACCTGACGGTGGGGCAGGATTATGAACGGCTGCTCACTCTGATCCGTGAAGAGCGGCCGGATGCCGTAATCCACTTTGCGGAACAGCGGGCTGCGCCTTACTCCATGAAAAGCGCGGCGCACAAACGTTATACAGTCTCAAACAACCTCAATGCGACCAACGATGTTCTGGCGGCTCTGGTCGAGGCTGGTTCGGATGCCCATCTGATCCATCTCGGGACCATGGGGGTCTATGGATATGGCACCGCCGGGATTGAGATCCCGGAGGGTTATTTGAATGTGAAAATCGAAACTCCTTCGGGCGACATCGAACAGGACATCCTGTACCCGCCGAACCCGGGGTCGATTTACCACATGACCAAATGCCAGGATCAGCTCCTGTTCGCCTTCTACAACAAGAATGACGGTGTCAGGGTCACCGACCTGCACCAGGGTATCGTGTGGGGAACGCAAACGCCGGAGACCAAGCTGGACGAACGGCTGATCAACCGTTTCGACTACGACGGAGACTACGGCACGGTTCTGAACCGCTTCATCATGCAAGCGGCGGTCAATTATCCAGTCACTGTGCACGGGACAGGCGGTCAGACGCGCGCCTTCATCCATATCCAGGACACCTGCCGCTGTATTGAACTGGTACTGGAAAGCCCGCCGCAGGAAGGCGAACGTGTCCGGATCCTGAACCAGATGACGGAGACACACCGTGTTCGCGACCTGGCTCAAATGCTTCGCACCATGATGGGAGCTGAAATTTCCTATCTCGAAAACCCGCGGAACGAAATGGCCGAGAATGAGCTGAAAGTGAACAACGAAGGCTTCATGTATCTTGGCCTTGAGCCCGTCAGGCTGAAAGAAAACCTGATGGAAGAAGTGCGCGAGATCGCTCAGAAGTACGCTACGCGCTGCGACACATCTAAAATCCCTTGTGTATCGCTTTGGAAGTAAACAGCGGTAAGGAGACACAGCGGCTGACCCCCAAGGGACCCTTCTGGGCCTTTCCGGCAGCTGACTTCTTATAAGCATAGACGGCGGCCGGGCGGATTGCTTCTCCCGGCCGCCTCCTTGCTCGTAACTGCCGCTGTAGGCATCAGACCTAAGCCTCTCCTCGGCTGGCTTGAACTGCTACCGGTTGTTTGTGGCGCGCCAGAACAGAAAAGGGTGATTTGATATGTATTCAGTGATTGCGGCGGGGGTCGTCGGCAGCTCGTTTGTAGAAAAACTTGACCTTCCCAACCTAGTGCTTAGCCAACGCCAGAGCGGCGCACCGGGCATGCTGTCATATATGGAACGGGCAATGCTGGCTGCTCTGACCAGCAAGCTGTACCGCGGTGATGGGGCCATCATCGACGGCGGCAGCTTCTTTGGATCTTCCCTGGTTGCCAGTGCTTCTGGTCTCCAATCCAACCCGGACTTTGCCAGAATGGATTTCTCGGGTTTTCCCGATGCCAGGCCTCTGCACGGTTACGAACTGGGGTTCCTGCCTGCGCCTGCCAGCGACAAGATCGACAAAAACAGGGTCTTCCATGGCACACCCTACGTTCTCGGGGAGAGCTTTGTTCCCATTTTGGAAAAGAACGTAGACCCCTACAGAGACCTGATCTCGCTTCACATCGGTGACTTGAACGAAGAAGTGTGGGAGGGCGCTCCTATCGAGATAGCGTTCATAGATGTCTGCAAAACCATGCGCTTGAACGCCCATGTCTCGAAACAGTTTTACCCCTCGATGATCGGTGGGAACTCTGTATTGATCAATCAGGACTTCTTCTTTGACCGGCTGCCCTGGATCAAGGTCACGATGGGCTACCTCAGGGATTACTACCGCTGGGAGGGCCAGGTCTTCACGTCATCAATTTATACCAGCATCAAGGACGTACCGCAGGAAGTAGCTGACTATGATCCTTTCACCCAAGGCAGCTACGAAGAATGCTTGGCATATCACGACGCTGTTGCCTTCCCGGGTATTGAGCGCAAGTACGAGTATTTCCTGGAGTTGTCGCGCGGCTACCTGATGGCACTGAAGGACCGCAAGAATGACGCTCTGGAACACTTGCGTGCCGTGGCCGATAGATACGAGGATCTGCTGGCGGATGAGCACACCGATCGGGGCAATCAATTCCGTATGGACCGGGCAGTGCGCCAAATCACCAATGGCAATATTTTCAAAGTGTCCTGATTGATGCTGGAACGCCTGATTTGGTTGTGCAGTTTTTCCTGAGGGAGCCAGTCTTCCAAGCCGGTATCTGGTTAAACTGCCGCTTGGCATGATTTCGGAGCCGCTTGAGATCTTTGCCAAACTGCACAACCAGGCATCAGGCAGGGCGTCGCAGGTTTCCGGCTGGCTGACGGGGGACAATTGAAACCGCCAAAATTCGCGCAGTTTTCCAGCCTTACTTAAAAATCAACGCTATAGGAAAACAAAACGCCAGCGGAGTTTTCGTAGCTGCCGCTCGTCTTTTCGCGTTTGTATGCCAGCTCCACATACAGGCTGTCAAAAAAAGTCTTGCCCACAGACGCGGTGGCAAAGCGGTTGCTGCCATTGGCAATTTCGGATGTGTCGCTGCTGTTGCCGATGTCCTGCACGCCGCCGCCAAGTGTGGCGACCCAGTCGGCGCCGAAATAATATGCGGCGTTCGCCATCAAGGTTTCCTGATCAAAGGTCACGCCGTCGTCTTGCGAGTTGTCCAGGCTGACCAGTTCGGCGAACACTTCCAGCTCATTGCCGTTGGCAAGCTCGAACAGCTTGCTGGCGCCAGCGGCAAAGCCGGTTTCCGTTGCCTCTCCCGGAAGCCCGCCCTCTTGCGAGCGGTAAGTGATGTTGTAGCGGGAATCCTCGATGCCAAAGGCATCTTCGCCTTCCAGCCAGATGTTGTAGGAATTCAGGCCGCCAGTGTTGCTCAGCCCGCCGTCTGTACGGGACGCAAGCCGCTCACCGCGCAAAAAGCTCTTGGCGAGGAAACTGGTATCCAGCTGAAAGGCGCTGGCGCCTAGGATGTGTTCACCGCCCAAAGCATCCTCGAAGGAGTAGTAGACACCTGCTCCAAGCCGCTCAGTCAGTTCATAATCGTCGTGAAAGCCCGCACCGTAGAGCTCTCCGGCCACGTCATCAAAACCTATTCCGAACACCGGGTTGAACTTGCCGCCGAAGACACCAACGCTGTCAATCTCTGCATTCAGGTACAATTCTTCAAAATAGAAATCGTAGTCGTTCGGGAATGTTCCCTCACCTTTCACCGATGTGCCAAGCAAGGTGCCAACCAGCAAGACGTTCTCGTTCAAATAAAACTCGAGATCCAGCGTAGCTGTGTATTCGTCTTCCTGATCGTCCGGATCATCACTGTCGTTGTGGAGATATTCCAATGTCAGTTCAGCCAGAAAGGGTGCGGCTGGATCATAGCTTTCGTCATCTGCCCCGTCTGCTCCATCCAGAAGAACCAGACGGTTTTCTTCGGCCCAGCCAGCCGCAGGCACCGCAAGCGCCAAGGCGCACACCGCGCATGTCACAACAATGGATTTCATTTCCTTGCGGTCCTCCTGAGGTCCTGCCCGGTCCGTGCTCAAGATACTGCCTACAGCAGGGCATCCCTGCCGGTCGAACATGACGCACTCAATTGCCGTCTGCAACACGGCGGGCAAGCAATGCCCGGTTGAATCATTCGGCACAGATCGGCTGCTGGCAAGCGTTTATTCGCACCTCTGCGTCGCGGTGGCCGAAGTTCAGTGCGCCTTCGGTTTCGGTGTGCGGCGGAGGGCAGGCCGGGTTGCCGCACCAGACATCGCCGGCACCGACTTCTTCACCCTTCATAAGGAAGCAGTTGGCACCAAGAACCGCATTGTCTCCAACACAAGCTCCGTAGTGGACAAAGCCGCCAACGCTGACCGTGGCCCCGCTGCCCACTGAGATGCAGTCCGATTTGAACACGCCTTCCTCCAGGGAGTGGCACTGCAGCGTCGCCCTATAGTTGAAAGTTGCGTTGTCACCGATGCTGATCAGGGTGCGTTCCACGAACTGGGCACCATCATCAAACATTTTGCGCCCGATCCGCATGCCCAGAAGACGGCCGATAATCCCGCGCATAGGTGTTCCCGCGAACAGGTTGATGACAGGATGGTCAGTCATTTTCCAATGCCGTTCGTGCGACCAGAAGTAGTCATCAAGCACAATTGCCTGGCGCGGTTTCAGCCTGCCGAAGGAGAGGCTGGCCCGTTCACAAAAGACAAAATAGCCGATTGTGAAGAAACTCATGCCGATCGCCACGACTGCTAAGGCCGGAAAACCAACCACCAGATAGCTCTGCCAGGCGATTTGAGCCGAGAACAGCATGATACAGACAAGCACAAGCATAGCTGCCTGATAGATCAGCGCCGTATTCAGATTGTGGATGTTTTTCACCCTCAGCCGGCCGGCGCGGGCAGCTGCTTCTAGTTTGCTCGCCATCTCTGTGTCACGCTGCACGGCCCTGGGAATCTCAAAGGGAGGCGAACCCAATAGGCCTGTATTCTCCAAAACCGGCCCGTCGACAGGTATCATCGCCTTAGTCCCGATCAGGCAGTTTTCACCGGTGCGGCCGCCAGCCGGGTAGTGGATGTTGTTGCCCAGATAATTCTGCGCACCGATCTTCACGGGCAGCACGCGGAAAGAGGATGCCGAATACTCAGTGTTGATCATAGACAGCCCATCGGAAACCATCGTGCCGGTGCCAATGTCGCAGAGAAACGGGTTGGTGTGGCGTTGGTTGACCCCGAAGTTGGAGCCGGTCTGTATCACCTTGTTCAGGCTAAAACCCACATACTGCAGATAATAGACAATTGCCGAGCTGTCGCCGAAAATCAGATTGTAGAAGCGTGAATTCGACCAGCGGGCAACAAGGCCGTGCATGAAGTAGTGAAAACCATACAACGTGTAGACCCGGCCGGGCTCCACGAATTTATGTGCAATGCGGGGCATGATGCCGATAAACAGCAGTCCGGCTGGAAAGGCCACGAGGTAGAGGACAAACGTGACTTGCACGGCGAGGATTGCCATTTCCCGCAGGTCAGTGATCGCGGCGATTTCATTCACATAGCCGCCCAGAATGACCGCGCCCAAGAGGCTGGACATCAGCCCCAACATCAGGAAGCCGAAGACCAATCCGCCGAGCGTATAGGCCCAACGGCGCAGTTCGCTGCAGCGGCGCGGTTCGATCCTGCAATAGTCGTCCTTTGTTTCGACAGCAGGGGTGCCGTGATAGCGCTTGCCGGAAAGTGCAACTTGATCCCTTTCCAGGCTCGACGCGTGGCCAAGCTGGGTTCCGTCTTCCATTGACGAGCCGATTTCAAGAATGCTGGCCTCGCCGATGAACACATCATCTCCGATTGTGACTGGCCCGGTCTCGATGAAGCCGGCTTCGGCCTGGTAACCAAGTGCAACCGTTTCGCGGCGCAGGATTGTGTTGCTGCCGATTGACAGCAGATCGGTACAGACCGGCGTGGCGGAGTGGATAACAGTGCCGCGTCCGATCCTGGCACCAAGGGCGCGCAAATAGACATTGTAGACCGGCGTGCCGGCGAGCAGGGCCGGCGGAGCGCTGCGCACCAGTCCCTTGACCAGCCAGAACCGGAAATACACCATGCTCCAAATCGGAAAACGCCCAGGCTTCCAACGGCCGATCAGCGTCCATTTCGCGGCAATCGGAATCAGGCTGAACAGCACAAACAGACCAAAACCGGCGAGCATCATGCGCCCGCCCGCCTCTACGGCGGTGGGGCTGCCCGACAGCGCCCATTCAATGGATTTGACAATCAGCCACAAGCCCGCCAGCCCATAGGCCATCATCCAGGCGGCTTGCGCAGCTCCGCAAAGAAGGTACGCGCGGTCGCTTGCGATGTGTGCGGGTTTGGGCGCCTGCGGCGGTTTGCGGACCTGCGGGGCAGGTGCTGCGGCCTTTGCAAAATCGCCCAGCTTACGGATTGTCGGGTTAAGGTAGATATCGCGCATCGAGATGCTCGGCAGCTCGGGGCATTTGCGCAGTGCCGCGCAATAGCGCGCCATCAGCAGGGAGTGGGCCCCAAGATCATCAAAAAAATGGTCGTCCGCCGAAATCAGTTCAACATCCAGGATCGGGTAAAGCTGCCCGGCGAGCAATTCCTCCACTTCGCCCTGCAGGGCAACCGCATTCTTGCTGCTGACAATGAAGCGCGGCCCGGCCGGGGCCGGCAGCTGCTTCCGGTCCGCCTTGTTGTTGACGGTCATTGGAATGTGTTTCAGCTCCTCCAGAAATGAAGGGATCATATAGGCCGGCAGCCTCCCCTTCAGCTTCCGGGCGACGGCTTCCTTGTCCAGCGCTGCAACACCTTGATTGAGTGCGTAATAGGCAACCAGCTCCCGCGTTCCGGGTTCGGTTTCCCAGGTGTCGACGACGGCTTGAGAGATTTCAGGAAGTTCAAGCAGCACCGACTCGATTTCCGTCAGCTCGATACGGTACCCCCGCAGTTTGACCTGGGTGTCTATCCGGCCGTGGAATTCGATTTCGCCATCGGCGTTGATACGGCCCAGATCGCCCGTGCGGTAAAGCCGGCGGGAGGGATTGTTGGGGCCGTTCAGGCAATCGGGAACAAATTTCCTGGCTGTCAGATTAGGACGGTTGAGATAGCCGGCGGCCAAGCCAACGCCTGCGACGGCTATTTCCCCCAGCTCGCCATCTGCCAGCTCGGTGTCCTCGTCCGGGTCGAGGATGGCAATCGAATAACTGGGCAGCGGGCCGCCGATGGTGACCGGCTTGTCCGGGTGCAGTTCAGTTATGGTGCATGTAACGGTCGCTTCCGTTGGGCCATAGGCATTCAGGATCGTGCGGCCATCCCGGTGCCAGCGCGAGATCAGGCCTTGCGGACATGCCTCTCCCGAAACAAGCAGCAGCCGCAGGTCTGGCAATTCTTCTTCCAATGTCGCCAGCAGCGTCGGCACGCAGCACATCGCAGTGACCTGGCGCCGGCGTAGAAAATCTGCCAGTTCTTCTCCGACCAGACTCACTCCCTGCTTGGTGGGAACAAGTGCCGCCCCGGCCAATAGCGGCACCCAAAGCTCTTCGACGGAAAAGTCGAACGCAATCGTCATGCCCTGATACACCCGGTCGTCGGGCCGGTAGCCATAGGTCTCGGCTGCGACCCGCACAAAATTGCAGATACTCGCCTGTTCAATCACGACACCCTTCGGCTTCCCTGTCGTGCCTGACGTGTAGATGAGATAGGCAACCTCGTCGCCTTTGCCTGTCAGTTCAGCGGGGCTCAGCCGGGCAGTGCTGCAGGCTTCGATTTGCGGCGCAGCGAAGTCCAGAAAATGTGCGGGAAGATCAATTCCGCTAAAGCAGCCGGCATACCGCTCAAGCGAAAGAACCGCGTCGACGCCCGCGTCTTCCAGAATGAAGGCTATGCGCTCGCGGGGGAAACCTTCATCCAGCGGCACATATGCGGCGTGTATCTTCTGCACCGCCAGAAGGGCGGTATAGGATGCCGCGGATTTGTCGAACATCAGGCCAATGCGGTTGCCCGGTCCCAGCCCGTTTGACAGCAGGTAGCGGGCCAGCTGGTTGGCATGGTTGTCCAAATCCCGGAAGGTCAGCGTTGCGTCCCTGGAAATGACTGCAAGGTGGTCACTGTCGCCGGCGGCCTCGAATTCATCGCAGCGTCTTTCGAACAGGTGGTGCAGCCGTTCACCGGGCTGCCAGCGGACAGAGTTCACTGCTGAATGACACGTAAGCACTTTTGAGCTCCATTGGCCGGAACGCCGTGCAGCGCGGGCTGTTCAGGCGTCGTTGCGTGGTGGTGCTGTGCTCTGTGCTTTCCGTCGCCCTGGCGGGGATTGCGTGGATGGATGCGGCTGCAGGCTCGCAAATGCGGTGCCCGCAGTCCGGTTGGGAAGGAAAACTGTGCCCCCCTTCCCAACCTTTCCGGCTCAAGGGTCGCAGAACGGCAGACTTTGAGCCGGAATTCTCATGCAAACGTCCCTCAACAGCGCTGTCCAGCGGTTAGGAAAGCTGATGCACAGTTGCCGGGTCAGGACTTCGCGATGCGGATTTTCGGGCCGGATCTGCCTCGCGCACCCAGAATATCAGCGGTGGCGCGCTCCAGGATGTCCAGTCCCTCGGCCAGTTCCCCGTCGGTGATCGTCAGAGGCGACATGCATTTGACGACTTCGTCATCCGGTCCGCAGCGCTCGCAGATCAGCCCAAGGGCGAAGCAGCGGTCGCGCACCTGACCGGCCTTGCCTGCGTTCGCAAAGCTGATGCCCCGCATGAACCCGCGCCCCTTGACCCTCTCCAGATGCCCGGGGAACCGGGCGACGATGCCCTGCAGGCGTCCCTCGAGATATTCAGCCTTCCGCATGACATCCCGGGAGAAGTCCTTTGTCCGCCAATAGTGGCGCAGCGTTGCAGCGGCGGTCACGAAGGCATGGTTATTGCCGCGGAAGGTTCCGTTGTGCTCACCGGGCTCCCATTGATCCAGTTCCCGTTTCAGCAGGACTATCGCCAGCGGCAGCCCATAGCCGGAGAGGGATTTCGACAGCGTGACGATATCCGGAACAATGCCCGCCGCCTCAAAGCTGAAGAACGTGCCGGTGCGTCCGCAGCCGGCCTGAATGTCGTCGACAATAAGCAGGATCTCCAGGCGGTTGCACAGCGCCTCAAGCTTGCGCAGCCACTCCCGGCTTGCGGGGTTGAGGCCGCCTTCCCCTTGAACGGTTTCAACAAGCACCGCCGCTGGCAGGTCGATGCCGCTGGAGTTGTCGCAAAGCATCCGGTCCAGAATGGCGATCGTATCCACGCCGTCCCCGAGATAGCCGTCGAATGGCATGCAAACCGCCCCCTGCAGCGGTACGCCGGCCGCCTTGCGCAGGGTCTGATTGCCGGTCATGGAAAGCGAGCCGAGCGAAACACCGTGGAAACTGTTGGTAAAGTGCACAACAGTGGTCCGGCCGGTCACTTTTCTGGCCAGTTTCAACGCCGCTTCCACCGCGTTTGTGCCGGTCGGCCCGGTGAACTGAGCAACATAATCCAGCCCGCGGGGCCGCAAGATGGTGTCCGCAAGTTCCGCCAGAAAGAACGCCTTGGCCTCTGTGTGCAGGTCAAGGCTGTGAACGATGCCATCCGAATTCACATATTCGGTCAGTGCCGTTTTCAGAACGGGGTTGTTGTGCCCGTAATTCAGTGATCCTGCACCTGATAGAAAGTCGAGATAGCGGTCTCCCGCCTCGCTCCAGATTTCACAGCCGACGGCTTTTGCAAAAACTGCAGGCATTGACCTGGCATAGGATTGCACATTGGATTCATATCTCGCAAATAGTCCGGTTTCGGAAAATTGGACATTTTCCGATCCGAATTGCTGCACGTGTTCCATGGTATTCTCCATATCTAACGCAGCACACCCCAGAAACAGGTCTGGCCGGGGAAATTAACTGTATTTGAAGTTGTGTGGCAGCCCGGTTCGGGGCCGTGCAGGAGGGGCGCCTATTCTGAGGACCCAATCAGCACGTACACAAGGGGCGCCCTGCAGCCGGCAAGTTCCTGGCGGATAAACCGCGTGGCAGACACGCGGTCCTGAAACACTCCGCCGCAAGCAAACTTGGCATCCAGAACTTGCCACAAGCCGGTTTTCGTCTTTGCAAGCTGGAATTTCAGGTCTGCCTTCGGAGAATTGCCCACATGCCCGGTGGCGGCGTCCTTGCGGATGGCCGCACGCTCTCCACGAGAAGAAAGCAGGCTTTTAGGTGCAGAACGGACGCTTGCGCTGCTTTGTGTTTCGCAGCGCAATTCTGGCCTAACAATCATTTGATACCCCCCCTAGTAAATAAACCCCCTAGTTTTGCTCCATTAGCAAATGAGAAGAATAGCAAATTGCTATTCAACGCTCTCCGTGATCCCGGATGAACGCATCAAGTCCACGGTTTACCATGTTAGGATAATTTAACCACTCACTGTTGCATGGCAGTATCAGCTTATGTCATTTTTGCGAAATTTTCAAGAAATTATTTGAAATGCGGACCCACCATACTAGCGCGGATCGGGTATCATTTTGAATTTCCCAGCATCAATTGGAGTCTAGCTCCAGTTCACTTTTTCGAGTGCCAGGTTACACTTTGGCCATTGAAGCTGGCGACCAGTGCTCAGCAAAAACTGCAGCTCGGCGCGAGAGCCGGGAGCACGTTCCGCATCTGAGGCCTGGCGATCGAAGCCAGCATTTTGTAGAAACGCCTTGGGTATACAGTGCCGGCAAGCCGCCCGCATCTGCGCAGGCAATTGAAGTCTTTTCCCGCCGCAGCGAAATACAGAGCAGTTTTGCCGCAGGTATTTTCATCCGCCTGTGCAGACCGCAACCTGGTTGCTTCTGAATAACTGATATCCGGGAAAATGGTGCCCCCACACGGACTCGAACCGCGGACCTACTGATTACAAATCAGTTGCTCTACCAGCTGAGCTATAGGGGCGCTGAGCTGTGAAACCGCGCTTAGCATCGTTCGCGGGTCGGTCGCAAGAGGTCTTTTTCAACAAGCGGACAGGCCTTCTCTCATGTGGGGAAAACCTGATGAATATCCGTTGCAGACCGGGCAGGTGCCTGGCCTCTGGTTTGACCTGGCGGCCGCGCCGCAGTAGGTCTGGACACAGGCAACAGGCAAACACGGGTCCGCTCATGCAGGTCATCATTCACTGCGGCGCGCATGCCACTGAGGAGGACCTGCTGCTGAAGGCGCTGTTGAAGAACACAGGCGCGCTGTCACGGCAAGGCGTCGCTGTACCCGGTCCCGGAAAATACCGCAGTTTGCTGAAGGATTGCCTGGCCGCCATGAAAAGCGGCACCGCCGCAGCAGAGGCGCCTGATGTCCTGTGGGATGCCATTCTGGATGACAGCCCGGCCAGCCGGGTGGTGTTTTCGAACCCGCATTTCTTCGGTTCGCCGCGGCATGCGCTGCGGGGCAGCAGTTTTTATCCGGACGCAGAGCAGCGGCTGCAGGGGCTGCAGCAGCTGTTTCCCTATGATCAGCTGGAAATCTTCATGGCGCTGCGCAACCCGGCGGCCTTTCTGCCTGCGCTGTTTGCAAAATCCGCCCGCGGCACCGTGCGCGAAGCTCTCCAGGGATGCGATCCGTTGCAGCTGCGCTGGTCCGGCCTGCTGCAGCGGATGCGGCAGGCGGTGCCGCAGATGCCAATCACGGTCTGGTGCTACGAGGATTTGCCACTGATCTGGGGCCAGGTTTTGCGTGACCTCGCGGGGCTGGAAATGTCAGCGCCGGTCAAGGGCGGGTTCGACCTGCTGGCGTCGCTCATGCAGCCCGCAGGGGTTGAGCGGTTGCGCGCCTATCTGGACGCACACCCGGATATGACAGAGATCCACAAACGCCGGGTGTGCGCAGCCTTTCTCGAAAAATTCGCACGGGAGGACGCGCTCGAGGAGGAGCTGGATTTCCCCGGCTGGACTACAGGGCTGGTCGCGGAAATGAGCGAGGCCTATGAGGAGGATCTCTATTCCATCCAGCGTATCCCCGGCGTGTCTCTCATTTCCCCGTAACAGCCCGTTTGCTTCGCGGACTGCAGGCCGCGTCTGCTCCGTATTACTGCACCGGCTGGCCGTTGCGGCCGAAGGTCAGGCTTTCGGAGGTCAGATCATCATAGGTCACCTCGACGGCGATTTGCTGGATCGAGCCCAGCGGGTAGCTGCGGTAGGGCAGGCCGTCCTCTTCTTTGATCATGTTGGGAAAGCCTTCGTCCAGATGGCAGTCCGGCAGCGGCCAGATTTCCGGCGCCTGGCCGTTCACCCCCAGCTTGATCTGCGCCAGGCCACAGCGCCAGGACCACAGGTGGGTCACATAGAGCAGATCCTGCCCATCAAACTCGCGCACATGGATCCAGTTGGCCTGCGTCGCCGCCAGGATCGGCTTGACCTCAAGCGCGGTCGTAAAGCTGCCAGTCGCCTCTTGCGGTTCCGCGGTCAGGGCGGTCTGCACCGCTTCCGCGGCGGGTGCCGCTGCGGCAGCTGCCGGCGCGCCGCTGTCCACCCCGGGCCGGGCCGAGGCGGCAATGATGGCCAGGATTACGTCAAACATCGTCTCTCTCCATTCTCGGGCGCCTTTTGCGTCACAAGGCGCCCTGAAATTCCTAAGGCCGGTTGCGCGGCTTCCTGCCGGCTTATAGCTAGCTTAGCAGGCAATTCTCTTTGCTGCCTTAACGCGCAGTCCTAACCGCCCGGCAGAGACGGAAAACGGGGAAAACAATGGCAAATGCCCCCTTCAATGTGATGATCGTCGGCCAAGCGGGCCGGCTGCAGTATGAGGCGCTGCTGTTTGCTGCCTCGCTGCGCCACTGTTCCCCGGGCTTTGCCGGCCGCCTGTTCGTGGCCGTGCCGCAGCCGGGGCCGCTGTGGGACAAAGATCCCGGCATCCGCAATCAGGATGTCCTGCAGGCCCTTGCGGATCTGGGCGCAGAGATCCTGCCGTTCGAAAGCAAGCTGTTCGGCGCGGCCTACCCCTATGGCAACAAGATCGAGGCGCTGCAAGCGCTGCCCGAGGGGGAGCCGTTTGTGTTCTTTGACACCGACACGCTGATCACCGGCGAGCTGGCAGAGGTGCCGTTTGACTTCTCCCGCCCCAGCGCCTCGCTGCGGGTTGAGGGCACCTGGCCGAAACCGACGCTGTACGGTCCGGGCTACGCGGGCATCTGGCAGGCGCTCTATGACCGCTTCGGCCTTGATTTTCTATCCAGCCTCGATCTCAGCCAGCCGGATGAGTACTGGAAGCGTTACCTCTATTTCAACGCGGGCTTTTTCTATGGCGCCTGCCCGCGGGCCTTTGGCAAACGCTTTCTGGTTTATGCGCAATCTGTTCGGAACGACCCGCCGCAGGAACTGGCGGGCCAAAGCCTGGACCCCTGGCTGGACCAGATCGTGCTGCCGCTGGTGATCCACTCCTTCGGCGGCGGCCGCGATGCGCTGCCCGCAGGCTATCTCGACGGCGAGGTCAGCTGCCACTACCGGCTGTTCCCGCTGCTTTACGCGCGCGAAAGCGACCGCGTGGTGGAAGTGCTGCAGGAGGTTGCCGCACCAAACAGGATCAAAAAGGTGCTGAAAGGCTACGAGCCGATCAAGCGCATGGTCTATCAGGGCCGCGGCGAGAAGGTGCGGGCGCTGTTTGACCGCAAAAACCTGCCGCGGCGCGAGCAGGCGATCCGCAACCGGATCAAGTCCGAAGGCTTCTGGATGCGCTGAGGCACGTCAGCCCTGGATCGCCCGCTCGATGCTGCGGGCAAACTGCAGCAGCCGCGCATCCGACCCTTTCGGCCCGGTGATATGCAGCCCAACCGGCATCCCGTCAGCGGAATTGCCAAAGGGGATGGAGGCTGAGGGCAGCTCCATCGGCGGTGTCAGCGTCACCGTGCGCCAGTCCTCAGTGATCTCCCCGTCGCGCAGGTCAGCGGAAAACGGCATCCCCGTCGCAGTGGGCCAGAGGGCAAAGTCGTAACGCTCGAAAAAGGCGCAGACATTTGCCCAGACCTTGGCGCGGGTGGTCTGATAGGCGATCAGCTCCGCTAGGCTGCGCCCCTCGGCCTGGGCGCAAGCGGTGCGGTAGCTTTCGCCCGCCAGCGCCATATCCGGCTGCAATGCAGACCGGAGCTGCAGCGCGCATTGGCCCCGGATGATGTCCTGATGCGCCAGCAGCGGCTCCAGAGGCGGCGTGTCTTCCGCGACCTGCCAGCCCAGCTCGCGGCACAGCGCCTCCACCGGGGCAATCGCCGCCTGTACGGATGGCTCCACGCTGGAGCCAAACGGGGACAGTGACAGCGCCACCCGGCCAGAGCGCGGTGCAGGGGCCTCTTCCAGCTCCGCCAGCCGCGGCAGCGCCTGCCAGTACCCCAGCGGCTGGCAAGCCGCATTGCCCTGCATCACCTCCAGCATCAGCACCAGGTCCCGCACCGTCCGCGCCATCGGCCCCGGCACCGACAGCCCGTCAAAAGGTGCCGGGTTCGGATCATAGGGGATCAGGCCGGAGGAAGGGCGCATCCCCACCACACCGCACCAGGCGGCAGGGGTGCGGGTGCTGCCGCCCAGGTCGGAGCCGTCGGCCAGCGCCGCCATGTTTGCCGCCAGTACCGCTGCCGCGCCGCCGGAGCTTCCCGCAACGGATTTTTGCGGGTTCAGCGGATTGCGGGTGGTGCCGGAGACCAGGTTGGCGGTTTGGCCCGACAGGGTGAACTCCGGTGTATTGGTCTTGCCGGTGATCACCGCACCGGCTGCGCGCAGCCGG
>NZ_JWLE01000012.1:0-48904 GCF_000813785.1 Leisingera sp. ANG-DT | reverse complement strand
CCCCAAATAAAAGCAAAACCCAGCCACCCCGCCGCCCGTGCATAACACCGGAAAACCGCCGTGACCCAAGATCCGCAAACCGCCGTACTCACTGCTCACGGTCAGCCCTCTGCCCCGGGCCCGGCAGAGGCGGATCTGGCAGCCACTGCCAGGGGTGTTGCCGCGCATCTTCCGGACTGGGATGTCCGCTCTGCCACCCTCGCAGTTCCCGGCCGGCTGGAGCAGGTGATAGAGGACGGCGCAGTGGTCTATCCGTTTTTCATGTCGCGCGGGTATTTCACCAGCAAGGTGCTGCCGGGGCGTCTGCAGGGCTGGAATTTCCAGCTGGCCACCCCCTTTGGCCTTGACGACAGCCTGCCCGCCCTCGCTGCCGCCGCAGTGCGCCAAACGGCAGCAGTCAGCAGCTGGAACTTGCAGGAAACCTCTCTGCTGCTGGCCGCCCACGGCTCTGCCCGCGGCCCGCGCGCCGCAGAGGCCGCCGAGGATTTCGCCGCCCGGCTCAGCCCGCTGCTGCCGGGCTGCTCCGTGTCGCAGGGCTACATTGAGCAGGACCCGCGGCTAGCATCTGCTGCCGCCTCCCTGCCCGTGCGGTCCATCTGCCTGCCGTTTTTTGCGCAGGCAGGCGATCACGTGAAAGAGGATCTTCCCGAAGCCCTGGACGCCGCAGGCTTTGGCGGCACGGTGCTGCCGGTGGCCGGCGCCCTGCCCGGAGCCCCGGCCCTGATTGCTGCAGCCATCCGCCGCGCAAGCCTTGACCCAAGCGCGTCTGAGTGAAATTCTAGCCTTCCGGAAAGAAAAGCAATTTTTGGCTCAAGCAAAGGCAATTGGCCTCTTGCACCGGCGCCGGGCATGTGATTAATCACGGCTTACACCACGGATGGCGAGTTGGCGGAGTGGTGACGCAGCGGATTGCAAATCCGTGTACACCGGTTCGATTCCGGTACTCGCCTCCACCTTATCCCAGCAGTTAATCCATGTCATGTCAAAGGCTTAGATACAGCGCTGCAGCGCGTAGCGCAGGCCAGAACGCATGTCTCCAAGGTCTGGCGGCCATGCAGCCGCCAGCCTGATCCCGCGCGGGCAGCCGGAACAATCAGCCCTTCAACCTGAACCGCTGGATCTTGCCGGTCTCGGTTTTCGGCAGCGCCTGGGCGAACACCACGGACCGCGGATACTTGTAGGGCGCAATTGTTGCCTTCACATGGTTCTGCAGCAGCTTGGCCAATTCCTCTGACGCCGCCTGCCCTTCGGCCAGCACCACATGCGCCTGCACGATCTCGCCGCGCGCCTCGTCCGGAACCCCGACCACCGCGCATTCCGCCACCGCCTCATGTGCCAGCAGCGCGGCCTCCACTTCCGGCCCTGCTATGTTGTAGCCGGAGGAGACGATCATGTCGTCATTGCGGGCTGCAAAATGCAGGTAGCCGTCTTCGTCCCGGATGAAGCTGTCGCCAGTGATGTTCCAGCCGTCCCGCACATATTCGCCTTGCCGCTCATCCGCCAGATAACGGCAGCCAGTCGGACCTTTGACCGCCAGCCGCCCGGCCTCGCCGCGGGGCGCCTCAAAGCCATCACCGTCCAGCACCTTCACCTGATAGCCGCCCACCGGCTTGCCGGTGCAGGCGGGCCGGTGATCGCTGAACCGGTTGGTGATGAAGATATGCAAAAGCTCCGTCGCGCCGATCCCGTCCAGCATCGGTTTGCCGGTCTTGTCCATCCATTCCTGATAGACCGGCGCAGGCAGGGTCTCTCCCGCTGAAACTGCCGCCCGGAGCGAGGACAGATCTGCCCCCTCCTCCATTGCCCGCAGCATCACGCGATAGGCCGTGGGGGCAGTGAAGCAGACGGTTGCCTTATACTTCTCGATGATCTCAATGAGGTTTGGTGGTGTCGCGTTTTCCAAAAGCGTCGCTGCCGCCCCAAACCGCAGCGGGAAGATCGCCAGCCCGCCCAGACCGAAGGTAAAGGCCAGCGGCGGCGAACCGACAAATACGTCCTCCGGTTGCACATCCAGCACTTCGCGCGCATAGCCGTCGGCAATAATCAGCAAATCGCGGTGGAAGTGCATCGTCGCTTTGGGCGATCCGGTGGTGCCAGAGGTGAACCCCAGTAGCGCCACATCATCGCGGCCCGTCTTCACCGCCCGGTATGCAACCGGCTTTTCCAGCGCCAACCGGTCCAGCTCCGCATCATGGTTGGAGGTGCCGTCAAACCCAACAACTGTCTTCAGGAACTTCGACTCCTTGGCGCAGGCGACCAGCTCATCCTTCAGCCTTGTGTCGCACAGCGCATGGGAAATCTCGGCCTTGTCCACGATCTTGGCCAGCTCCCCCTTGCGCAGCAGCGGCATGGTGTTGACCACCACTGCGCCTGCCTTGGTTGCCGCCAGCCAGCAGGCCACCATCGCCGGGTTGTTGGCAGAGCGGATCAGCACCCTGTTGCCGGGCTTCACGCCCAGGTCCTCGGTCAGCACATGCGCCAGCCGGTTGGTCCAGTCCGCCAGCTCCTTGTAGGTGCGGTAGCGCCCGTTGCCGATCAGCGCGGTGTGGTCGCCGAACCCCTTCTCCACCATCGCATCGGTCAGCTCGACCGCGGCGTTCAGGTACTCAGGGTACTGGAACCCCTTCAGCAGGAACTCCGGCCACTGCTCCTTGGGCGGAAGGTTGTCCCGGGCGAATGTGTCTATATGCGCGGTTGGTCCCAGCATCTCAATTCCCTCCCTGAAAGGCACCGAGCGCCTGACGCGCGATCACCACCCGCTGCACGTCCGAAGCGCCCTCGTAAATGCGCAAGGCCCGGATATCACGGTAAAGCTCCTCCACCTTCTGACCCCGGCGCACGCCGTCGCCGCCATGCAGCTGCACCGCCTTGTCGATGACCTGTTGCGCCTGGTCGGTGGAGAACAGCTTGGCCATCGCAGCCTCGCGGGTGACCCGCGCAGCCCCTGAATCCTTAGCCCAGGCGGCGCGGTAGACCAGCAGTGCCGATGCATCCACATCCAGCGCCATATCGGCGATATGGCCCTGCACCATCTGCAGATCGAACAGCGGCGCCCCCTGCACCTGCCGCGCGGTGACCCGCGCCAGTGACTCGTCCAGCGCCCGGCGGGCAAAGCCCAGCGCCGCGGCAGCCACGGTGGAGCGGAACACATCCAGCACCGACATCGCAATTTTGAAGCCCGCGCCCGGCTGACCCAGCAGCGCCGATTTCGGGATGCGGCAATCTGTGAACCGCAGGGTCGCCAGCGGATGCGGCGCGATGGTCTCCAGCCGCTCCACAACCTCAAACCCCGGCAGGCCCGCAGGCACCGCAAAGGCGCTCAGCCCCTTTGCCCCCGGTCCCTCGCCAGTGCGGGCAAACAGCGTGTAGACATCAGCAATGCCGCCGTTGGAGATCCAGGTCTTCTCGCCATTCAAAACGTAATGGTCGCCGTCCAGCGCCGCGGTCATGGTGGAGTTCGCCACATCCGACCCCGACTGCGGCTCAGTCAGGGCAAAGGCTGAAATCGCCTTACCCGCGCGCGTCAGCGGCAGCCATTCCTGCTGCTGCGCTTCGGTGCCGAACAGCGATATCGCCCCGGTGCCCAGCCCCTGCATGGCAAAGGCAAAATCCGCAAGCCCGTCATGGCGCGCCAGTGTCTCGCGGATCAGGCACAGGCTGCGCACATCCAGCTGCTCACCCGCCATCGCACCGGAATGCTGTGTCCAGCCGCCCTCGCCCAGGGCTGAGACCAGCGCCCAGCAGGCGGCATCCGTATTGGAATGATCAATGCCCGCCAGCTGCGCCCCGGCCCAGGCTTCCAGTTCTTCGGTTAGCTTCCGGTGCCGGTCCTCGAAAAACGGCCAGTTCAGAAACGTCCTGTCCGCCATCGCGCGGCCCTCCCAGTTTCATCTTACCCAAAATACTACCGCCGGAGGCATCCTCCCTCGCCCCAAGCGCCCGTCCCGCGGCTCAATCGCCCTCGAACAGCGGTTTTTCCTTGTTCACAAAGGCATGGTAGGCGCGTTCGAAATCCGCGGTCTGCATGCAGATCGCCTGCGCCTGCGCCTCGGCCTCGATCGCCTGCTCGATCGACATCGACCATTCCTGCGCCAGCATGGTCTTAGTCATCATGTGGCCAAAGTTCGGACCCGAAGCGATCCGCGCGGCCCAGCTTTGCGCCTCCGCTTCCAGCTCGTCCGCCGCAACCAGCTTGTTGTGAAAGCCCCATGCGTGGCCCTCTTCGGCGCTCATCGACCGGCCCGTGTACAAGAGCTCCGCCGCCCGGCCTTGGCCGATGATCCGCGGCAGGATTGCACAGGCGCCCATGTCGCAGCCCGCCAGCCCTACCCGGGTGAATAGAAACGCGGTCTTGGCCTCCGGCGTGGCAATCCGGATGTCGGAGGCCATGGCGATGATCGCGCCTGCGCCGACGCAGATGCCGTCAATCGCCGCAATCACCGGCTTGCCGCAATTCACCATCGCCTTGACCAGATCGCCGGTCATCCGGGTGAAGGCCAGCAGCTCCTTCATGCTCATCTTCGTCAGCGGCCCGATGATGTCATGCACATCGCCGCCGGAGCAGAAGTTGCCGCCGTTGGAGGCAAAGATCACCGCCTTGATGCTGTCGTCATAGTGCAGATCGCGGAACCAGTCGCGCAGCTCTGCATAGCTGTCGAAAGTCAGCGGGTTTTTCCGCTCCGGCCGGTCCAAAGAGACGGTCGCAATGCCATCCTCGATCCGGCACAGGAAATGCCTGGGGTCCCGGTTCACCTTCATGCCTTGCTCCCCTCATCCAGCCGCCGCGCCACCGCGTCCAGGCTCTCGGCTATCCCTTGCGCCTCATCCGCGGTCAGCCCGTCAAAGGCCGCGTTGATCCAGCCCTCATGCGCTTCCGCCTGGCGGGAAAACTCCACCCGGCCAGCATCTGTCAGCCGCACCAGGTTGGCGCGCCGGTCGCCCTCGACCTTTTCGCGCTGCACATGGCCGTCCTCGACCAGCCGCTCGACAATGCCGGTCACATTGCCGTTGGAGACTTTCAGAACCCCCGACAACTCGCTCATCTTGAGACCTTTTTCGTGCTGCATCAGCGCCGCCATCACGTCAAACCGCGGCAGCGTGGTTGCAAACTCCCGCCGCAGGTTCTCGCGCACTTCGCTCTCCACTGCCTTGGTGGCCTTCAGCACTTTCAGCCACAGCCGCAGCCGGTCTTTTGATGTTGTGCTCAAATTTCCCCTCCCGACACGCTCATTGCGTGCCCATTGACCGAGGCCGCGCCTTCGGATGCCAGAAACACCGCGGTGGCCGCCACTTCCTCCGGCGCGATCAGCCGCTGCATCGGGTTGCCGCCAACCACCATCTTCAGCGCCTTCTCGCGCGGTATGCCATGCCGGGCCATCAGCCCAGTGATGGCGCTCTCCGCCATCTCGGTATCCACAAATCCGGGGCAGATCGCATTGCAGGTAATGCCACGCTTGGCCACGCTCTGCGCAACCGAGCGCACCAGCCCCAGCACCCCGTGCTTGGAGGCCGCATAAGCCGGGATCTGCGCCCCTCCCTGCAAAGACGCAGTGGAGGCGATGGCAATCAGCCGCCCGCCCGGTTCCATGCCTGCCCGCAAGGCCGCCCGGAAGGTCAGGAAGGTGCCGGTCATGTTGACTGTCAGGGTGCGCTGCCACTCCTCAAGCTCAACATCCTCGATCCGCGCCGCAACGCCGGTTCCGGCATTGGCAACAACCACATCGTAGGGCGTGGCGAACAAAGCCTCCACTTGTGCCTCATCCGTCACATCCGCCACGCGGATCTCCAGCCCCTGCCCCTCAGCCGCTACTTCCAGCGGCTCCCGGCGGCGCCCGGCGATGGTGACATGGCAGCCGTCTGCGGCAAAAACATGGGCAATCGCCTTGCCAATCCCCGTACCGCCGCCAGTGACCAGAACCCTGCGTGTCATGCCCGGATCACCTCCGCCTCACGGTCCGCCAGACGCCAGGCCTGATCGCGGCCCGCGTGATAGGGCAGCGGCCAATCGCCGTGGCGGTCGCCGATCCGCGCGGCCTCATGCAGCGTCCAATAGGGATCGGCCAGATGCGGCCGGCCCACGCAGACCAGATCGGCCCGCCCAGCCATCAGGATCGAATTCGCATGATCCGACTCATAGATGTTGCCCACTGCCATGGTGGCAATCCCGGCCTCGTTGCGGATGCGGTCGGAGAACGGCGTCTGGAACATGCGGCCGTAGACCGGCTGCGCGTCCGTTGAGGTCTGCCCGGCGGAGACATCGATTATATCGGCCCCGGCAGCGGTGAAGGCCCTGGCGATTTCCACCGCCTCCTCCGGCGTGACACCTTCGTTGCCAACCCAGTCATTGGCAGAGATCCGGACCGACATCGGTTTGCCTTCGGACCAGACCGAGCGCATGGCCCGGAACACCTCCAGCGGATAGCGCAGGCGGTTTTCCAGGCTGCCGCCGTACTCATCGCCCCGAATGTTCGATTTTGGCGAGATGAAGGACGAAATCAGGTAGCCATGCGCCGCGTGAAGTTCGATCATGTCAAACCCGGCGCGCTCCGCCATCCGCGCTGATGCAACAAATTCATCGCGAATTTGATCCATTTCCGCCCGCGTGATTTCCCGCGGCGCCGGGTTGTTTGCCGACCAAGGGATCGCGGAGGCCGAGACCGTCTCCCAGTTCCCGTCTGGCAAGGGCGCATCCATGACTTCCCAGCCCAACTGGGTTGAGCCCTTGCGCCCCGAATGGCCGATCTGGCAGCAGATTTTGGCGCTGGTTTCGCCATGCACGAAATCCGTCAGCCGCTTCCACGCCGCCTCATGCTCCGGCGCATACAGGCCCGGACAGCCCAGCGAGATCCGGCCCTCTGCAGACACACAGGTCATCTCGGTATAGACCAGCCCGGCCCCGCCCTTGGCACGCTCGCCATAGTGGATCAGATGCCAGTCAGTCGGGCAGCCCTCCACCGCCTTGTATTGCGCCATGGGGGAGACCACGATGCGGTTCTTCAGCTCCATTCCGCGCAAGCGGAACGGAGCAAACATCGGCGGCCGCACCGGCGCATCCGCGGGCGCGCCGGCCTTGTCCTGAAACCACTTTTCGGCGCTTTGCAGCCACTCGGCATCGCGCAGGCGCAGGTTCTCGTGGGAAATCCGCTGCGAGCGTGTCAGCAGCGAGTAGTTGAACTGCACCGGATCCATATCCAGGTAACGCTCGACCTCCTCGAACCACTCCAGCGAGTTGCGCGCCGCCGATTGCAGCCGCAGCACATCCAGCCGCCGCTCCTCCTGGTAGCGTTCAAACGCAAGTTCCAGCGTCGGCTCTGTGCTGACCAGCTCTGCCAGCGCAATGGCACTGTCAAACGCCAGCCGCGACCCCGACCCGATGGAGAAATGCGCAGTGGCGGAGGCATCGCCCAGCAGCACCACATTCTCATGGTGCCACTTCTCGCACAGCACCCGCGGGAAATTGATCCACACTGCCGCCCCGCGCAGGTGCCCCGCATTCGACATCAGCGCATGGCCATCCAGATGATCGGCAAAGATCTCCTCGCAGGTGCGGATGATCTCCTCCTTGCTCATGCCCTCGAAACCCCAGGCCTTCCAGGTCTCGGCAGAGCATTCGACGATCACCGTCGCGGTGTCGGCGTCGAACTGATAGGCGTGGATCCACATCCAGCCGTGCTTGGTCTTCTCGAAGATGAAGGTGAAAGCATCATCAAATATCTGATGCGTGCCCAGCCAGATGAACTTGCAGGGCCGCACGTCGATTTCCGGTTTAAAATGTTCCGCGAACTCATTGCGAACACTGGAATTCAGCCCGTCGCAGCCGACCACCAGATCGTATTCTTTCTGGTACTCCGACGCGGACTTAGCAACGGTTTCGAACTGCAGGTCCACCCCTAGCTCCCTTGCCCGGTCCTGCAGCAGCAGCAGCATCTGCTTACGCCCGATCCCGGCAAATCCATGCCCGCCCGACACAGTGCGGGTGCCATCATGCACCACGGCGATGTCATCCCAATAGGCAAAATTTTCTCGGATCGCTTCTGCACTCTGCGGGTCATTGGCGCTCAGATTCTCCAGCGCGTCATCCGACAGCACCACGCCCCAGCCAAAGGTATCATCCGGCTTGTTGCGCTCGACCACCGTGACCTCGGCCTCCGGCTGCCGCAGCTTCATCGAGATGGCAAAGTACAGGCCCGCAGGCCCTCCTCCCAGACAGACGACTTTCATGATCATCCCTTCCCGCTCAGCGCACGTCTCTGAGGTTCAGGATAAGCAGGTCCTGAAAAACTTCAAGCATAAAGTTTTAAGCTTGAAGTAATTGCATGAGCAAGGCGGCACCGCCCCGGTCACAGAACCGGGGTATAACCGCCCGCCTGAAAACGCGGATCACAGCCCTCGCAAGTATTCCATCACCGCCGGGCGCACCGCCTGATCGCCGCGGTGGCGGGCGTCGGAGATGATCTTGCGCAGTTCGCCCAGATCCACCCGCAGCAGCAGCGACTTCACCGGCCCGATGGAAGCCGGGCGCATCGACAGCGTGCGGATGCCCATTGCCGCGAGGCAAACCGCCTCGACCGGGCGGCCCGCATCCTCGCCGCAGAAGCTTAGCGGCGTGCCGGAGATCGCGCAGCGCTCCACGATCCGTTCGATGAAGCTCAGGAAGCTCACGTTCAGCGTATCATAGCGCCGCCGCACCCGCTCATTCTCGCGGTCGGCCGCAAAGAAGAACTGCTTGAGGTCATTGCCGCCGATCGAGATAAAGGCCACCTCGTCAAAAAACTTCTGCGGCGCATAGGCCAGCGAGGGTGTCTCCAGCATCGCGCCGATCTTCAGGTCAGCGGGCAGCACATGGCCCAGGATGCGCTCGCGCTCGATGGTCTTTTCCACTTCCGCCCGGGCGGCGCGGTATTCCTCGAACTGGGCAACGAAGGGAAACATGATCGACAGCGGCCGCCCCTCGGCAGAGCGCAGCAGCGCCTGCAGCTGCATCCGCATCACGCCCGGCTTGTCCAAGCCCACTCGGATCGCCCGCCAGCCCAGCGCCGGGTTCGGCTCATCGGTGGGCTTCATGTAGGGCAGCACCTTGTCGGAGCCGATATCCAGCGTGCGGAACACCACCGGCTTGCCGTGGGCGGCATCCAGCACCCGCTTATAAAGCGCCACCAGCTCCGACCGTTTCGGCATCTGGTTGCGGACCAGGAACTGCAGCTCGGTCCGGAACAGCCCCACGCCCTCGGCACCGGAACCGTCCAGCGACGGCAGGTCCGCCATAAGGCCCGCGTTCATCACCATATTGATGCGCTGCCCGTCGGTGGTCACCGCGGGCTTGTCGCGGATCGAGGCATAACGCTCCTGCGCCTTGGTGTGCATCGCGATCTTGTCGCGGAAGGCGCCGACAACGGTGTCGTCCGGGCGCAGATGCACCACGCCCTGATCGCCGTCTACCATGATGTGGTCGCCGTTCAGCGCCTCGGTTGTGACCCGCTTGGCATTCACGACCAGCGGAATCGCCAGCGCCCGCGCCACGATCGCAGCATGAGAGCCGACAGAGCCTTCCTCCAGCACGATCCCGCGCAAGCTGCGGCCGTATTCCAGCAGGTCGCCGGGGCCGATGTTGCGGGCAATCAGGATCGGGTTCTCCGGCAGCTCAGCACCCGTGTTGGCGCCCTGCCCGGTCAGGATCCGCAGCAGCCGGTTCGAAAGATCATCCAGATCGCTCAGGCGTTCGCGCAAATACGCGTCCTGCACCTGGCTCATCCGGGTGCGGGCCTGAGATTGCTCCTTCTCCACCGCCGCCTCGGCGCTCAGGCCGCGGGCGATGTCCTCTTCCATCCGCCGCATCCAGCCCTTGGAATTGGCAAACATCCGGTATGCCTCAAGGACTTGCAGCTGTTCCTTGTCGCCGTTGCGGGAGACTTCCAGCATTTTGTCGACACCGACCCGCAGCTCCTCCACCGCATCGTTCAGCCGCTCGAGTTCGCGCTGGGGATCATCGGCAATCGGATTGGTCACGATCACCCGCGGCTCATGCAGCCACACGTGGCCCTCCGCCGCGCCCTCCTGGGCTGACGTGCCGTGGATCAGAACCGCCTGCTGGTGCAGCGGCGACAGCGCCGCCCCCTCGCCGACAAAGGCGCCCAGTTCGGTCATCTCGGCAATCACCATCGCCACCACTTCCAGCGCATAGACAGCGTCGGCGGAAAACTCGCGCGCTTCCTTGGACTGCACCACCAGAACGCCCAGCATCTCGCCCAGCCGCTGCACCGGAACCCCCAGGAAGGAGGAGAACCGCTCCTCCCCGGTTTCCGGCATGTAGCGGAAGCCCTTGGCATTGGGCGCATCCGGCGTGTTCACCACCTTGCCGTATCTGGCGACGCGGCCCACCAGGCCTTCACCGATCCGCATCCGGGTCTGGTGCACAGATTCGCGGTTCAGGCCTTCGGTTGCGCACAGCTCCAGCGTCTCATCATCGCGGAACAGATAAACCGAGCACACCTCGGTCCCCATGCTGTCGGCGATCAGATGGGTGATCTTGTCGAGCCGCGCCTGGCCGGCATCATCACCCGCCATCGCCTCGCGCAAGCGAACCAGAAGCTTCCTGCTTTCAGATTCCGTGGTATCGGCCATTCTCACCCTCTCCCGAGGTCATTTCCCTGCACACTGCCGCCCAGATTGCTCCCTGGAAACGGACACCGCCCAGAGTAGTACGCCAGTGCTCTCTCCTCCACCCACTTGTCCCACCCCGGCGGAAAAAGTCCAAGAGTTTTTGCAGCATTGCCTGCAATCGGTGCAGCCTGCCGCAGCTGCAGGCAGAACGCCGCCCGCCACGGGGATCACACAACAAAGGCGCCTGAACGGCGCCTCTGCAGATATCAAAAATCTTTTTCGGAATAAGCGCTTAGCGGGCTTTTTCCAGTTCGAACGCATCATGCAGCGCCTGTACCGCCAGCTCCATGTACTTGCGGTCGATCAGCACCGAGATTTTGATCTCGGAGGTGGTGATCACCTTGATGTTGATGCCCTCGTCCGACAGCACCTTGAACATCTTGGCAGCGACGCCGGACTGCGAGCGCATACCGATGCCAACCACCGACACCTTGGCCACATCCTGATCGGCCAGCAGCTCGGCATAGTTCAGCTCGCCCTGTTCCTTGATCGCCAGCAGCGCCTTTTCGGCACGCGCAACCTGATCAGTCGGGCAGGAGAAAGTCATGTCGGTGCGGCCGTCTTCCGAGACGTCCTGCACGATCATGTCGACGTTCACGCCCGCGTCACTGAGGGTGGTGAAGATCGTCGCCGCGATGCCCGGACGGTCGGCCACCGACTGCACGGTCAGCTTGGCCTCATCGCGGGAGTAGGCAACGCCGTTTACAACATTGGATTCCATGATTTCCTCCTCGTCGCAGACCAGGGTTCCGGCCTCGTCGGACTGTTCTTCAAAGCTAGACAGCACGCGCAGCTTCACCTTATAGCGCATTGCCAGTTCAACCGAGCGTGTTTGCAGCACCTTGGCCCCCAGCGAGGCCAGTTCCAGCATTTCCTCAAACGCAATCTTGTCCAGCTTGCGCGCCTTGCCGCAGATCCGCGGGTCGGTGGTATAGACGCCATCCACATCGGTGTAGATATCGCAGCGCTCCGCCTCAAACGCGGCGGCAAAGGCCACTGCCGTGGTGTCGGACCCGCCGCGGCCCAGGGTGGTGATGCGGCCTTCGGGGCTGATGCCCTGGAAGCCCGCCACTACCGCCACCTTCATGCCTTCGGCAAACTTGGCATTGATGTTTTCCGGCGGGATCTCCTCGATCCGGGCCTGGCTGTGCGCAGAGGTGGTCATCAGCGGCACCTGCCAGCCCTGCCAGCTGCGCGCCGGGATATCCATTTCCTGCAGCGTCAGCGCCATCAGGCCCGCGGTCACGTTCTCGCCAGAGGACACAACGGCATCATATTCCCGCGCGTCGTACAGCGGCGAGGTCTCACCGACCCAGCCCACCAGCTCATTGGTCTTGCCGGACATTGCCGACACGATGACGATCACGTCATAACCCTTGGCCACCTCAACGCCGACGCGTTTAGCGGCGCGGCGGATGCGGTCCAGGTTGGCGACAGACGTGCCGCCGAATTTCATCACAAGTACGGGCATATGGAACGGGTCTCCCTGCGCTTGCGGGTTTCGGTCCCGTGCCTCATATGCGAGCGGTCCCCCAAGGGCAAGAGCATGCAGGCCATCCTGGCAAGGAAGCTGCGGCCCGCCCCCGGATTTCAGCGCGGCAAAGCGCCACAAGGCTTTGACTGCGCAATTTCTGCCAAACCCGCTGCATCCCGTCCCGGGTTATCCGGCTGCTCTGTGTCAGGCGCGCCAGAACCGCACTGTCAGGATTGCGTAAACCGCCATGAGTTCCAGCCGCCCGATCAGCATTGCCACGCTCAGGATCCACTTGGCCGGATCGTTCAGGGTCGAGAAGTTGCCCGCAGGCCCAATCGTGTCCCCCAGACCGGGTCCGATATTGGCCACCGCCGTTGCAGCGCCGGACACCGCGGTCACGAAATCCAGCCCGGTCAGCGCCAGCATCCAGGCAATAATGCCCAGCGTCACCACGAAGAACATGAAGAAGGAAATCACCGAGCTCAGCACATCGGCATCCACCGGGCGCCCCTCATAGCGGGTCAGGAACACCCCGTGCGGCGAGCGGATGCGCTGGATCTGCACCTTGATCGAGGCAAACAGCAGCTGGTAGCGGAAAATCTTGACCGAACAGGCGGTAGAACCCGCACAGCCGCCGATCAGCCCGGTGAAGAAGAAGATCATCACCAGGAAGCTGCCCCATTGCATGTAATCCGCGCTGGCATAGCCGGTGCCGGACATGATCGAGGTGATGTTGAACAGGGCCGAGCGCAGCGCCTCTTCACCGCCATGCGGGCGGGCGTAGTACAGCACCCCTGCCGCCACCGCGACCAGCAGCCCCAGCGTCATCATGAAGCCCCGGATCTGGCTGTCGCGCAGCAGCGGGGTGCCGTGCCCGTTAATCAGCTGCACATAGCGCACAAACGGCAGCGCCGCCAAAATCATAAAGACAGAGGCTGCGTATTCCACCGGTCCGGCAAAGGCCCCGAAAGAGGCATCGTAATTGGCAAACCCGCCGGTGGCGATGGTGGTCATCGAATGCACCAGCGCATCGAACGGCCCCATGCCCATCATCATGTAGACCAGCATGCAGGCCATCGTCAGCGACACGTAGATCAATGAGATCTGCTTGGCGATCGCCTGCGCCCGCGGCAGGATTTTCCCAAAGGTGTCAAAGCTTTCGGATTTAAAGATCTGCATGCCGCCAACCCGCAGTTCGGGCAGGAACACCATTGCCACAACGATGATGCCGATGCCGCCCAGCCACTGCAGGATGCCGCGCCACAACAGAAGACCGCGCGGCAGATCATCCAGCCCGGAGATCACGGTGGACCCGGTGGTGGTCAGGCCGGACATTGCCTCGAAAAACGCATCGACAAAGCGCAATTCGGTCGCTCCCAGCATCAGGGGCACCGCCCCGAACAGCGGCAGCGCCACCCACACCAGCGTGGTCAGAAGGAAGGTCTGGCGGATGCTCAGCCCCTCCTTCACCCCGTTGGCACAGCTCAGGGACAACAGCCCGCCCACCAGAATGGTGAAGATGGCGCTTTCAAGGAACACATGCCATTCGCCCCGGCCGTCCAGCAGGTCGACCAGCAGCGGGAATACCATCATGGCTCCCAGAATGACGACCAGCAGGCCGATGACATACCCAACCGGGCGGAGATCCAACATGCGGCGCAGCGTTGGCTCCCCGCGCGGCCGGTGTCAAGTGGGCGGCGTCAGTCGCCGCTGCCACTGGTGCCGGCAGCGTTGCGCTGCGGCATCTGCGGCGGGGTGGAAGGCTTGCGCGGACGCTTGGACGGCTCGCCTTCCGGCGCTTGTGCATTGGCGGCAGCAGCAGGTTCTGCCGCGGGGGGCTTGGGCGCAGCGGCAGCGGCTGCCGGGGCCTTTACGCTGCTTGCTGCAGGCTGAGCCCCGCCGCGGCGGGCAGAGGAACTGCGGAACATTGCAGGTTTATCCTCTGCCTTCTCCCCGGCCGTTGAACTGTTCTGATTTTCAGGCTTAACCGCAGTGGGCGCCGCCGCCTGAGCCGCCTTTGCAGTTTCCTTGTTTGGCTCCGGCTTAGCCGGCTCTGCCTTTACAGGTTCCGGCTTGACCGGCACCGCCTTGGCAGCTGCCAGAGGGGCGGCTTCGGTCTTGGCTGCCGAAGTCACTGCCGGCTTGGCAGCTGCCGGTTTGGCAGCAGCGGTTTTGCGCGCAGGCGCCTTGCGGACCGCTGCCTTGCGGCCAGCGGTCTTGCGCGCCGCAGGCTTGCGGGCCGCGGGCTTTTTGGTTTTGGCCTCTGCCTCAGTCGGCGCCGCCGTTGCGGCCTTCGCTTCTGGTGCCGCCGGTGCAGCCTCTGCTTTCGGCGCCGCCGGTGCAGCCTCTGCTTTCGGTGCCGCCGGTGCGGCCTTCGCCTCTGGTGCCGCTTTGGGGGCCTCACCAGCATCCCCTGCCATTGCCGGCACGCCTGCCTGCAGCAGGCGCCGCTGGGCTTCCATCATCGAATGGGCCAGCTGCATCTGTGCCAGCGGCGCCTGCAGCGCGGCCTCTGCTGCCTGGCGCCACAGTTTCATCTGCAGCCCGGCTGCATAGCCCGCCCATTCATGCGTCTTGACCGTCAGGCCGGGGATCTTGTGAAAGCTCGTCATTTGTTACTCCTAAAGTCCTGCACTGCACTTGCTCCGGGACAGCACAGCGATGTCCGGGCAAAGAAAACAGGGAGCAGGCGCCGGGTGCATCCCGGGCCTGTTGCAGCGGAAAACGGGCCGTCAGTTGCAGACACCAGCGCGCAAGCTCCCCTCGCCCCCGGCAGGACGGCCGGGGGGATTCGATTTGACGCTAGCATGAACTTCTGCACTGCGGCATAAAAAATGCGGCAACGCAGAAATTACCTCGGGCCATTTTGGTTGACCCAGCGGAAACCCGCCTGAAAATCAGGCAGGCCGGTCCCCGTTATCCCTGGTGAATCAGGGTGGAGAACAGTTTCGGGTCCAGGCTCATCGCCTTAAACAGCGGCCCTTGAGTCAGCACGCTGACCGCATCATGGCTGTGCAGGCTTTCCTGATGGCTCGCGACCACCCGGAAATCGCCGATCCGGTCATCACTTTGCAACGCCTCGCAGAACAGCCGCGCCGCATCTTCGACAAAGATCGGATTGGCGGCATTGAGCTCGGCAAAGGCCTGCTCGTCCTCGCGTTTCACCATCACCTGGGTCTCGGTCGGCACCGCCTTGCGGCACAGTTCGATCAGGTCTTCGAACCACAGGCACTCGCTGCCGGGCACCGACTGCACCGAAATCCGTGCCACCGAGCGCTGCGAATGCGGTGTCGCCAACTGGCCGCGCGCCTGGCGGGCGTGCTCCGACAGCTCCAAGGAGCACGGGCAGGTCGAGGAATAGACATAGTCCAGATGCATGATCTTCTCGCGCACCCCGTCATGGTCCACCAGCTCCAGCGCAAAGTCGTAATACTGATAGCCGCTGAGGCCCGAGCGCAGGCTGTTCACCCGCGCCGGAAAAGAGAACCGCATCTGGATGCGCGCATCCGGGCTGTCCAAGTCGCTCAGGTAATCATCCAGCGCATTCGCCATCACTTCAAAGCTGAAGGTGCGCTCCGCGTGCTTGTAGAAGGTGCGCATGATCCGGGACATGTTGATGCCCTTCTTGCCCGCGTCCAAGCTGACGGTGCCGGTCACGCTGGTTTCCAGCGTCAGGTCGCCATCGTCGCGGGTATGAAACCGGATCGGCAGGCGGAAGTTCGAAATCCCCACATGCTGGATCTGCTCCTTGGCGCCGCGGATCAGGCTGGTCGGCCCGTTCTGCAGATCGGGCAGCGTCGCGCGGTAGGCGTCGTCGGATTTGAAATCCTCGGGGTAGGTCCGTGACAGTTCCGGGTAGTTGCCCACTTCGCGGCCCGGCAGCAGGCGTGCCACCGCCGGGTCCAGCTCGGCAATTTCGGTCTCGGTCACGGTGCCGGCCCAGGCCCGCAGCACATCCAGCGCGGCGGCAGCTGCCTCGCGGTCCGGCGCCTCGGCAGCGTCGCGGTTGTGAATGTTCATCGGCGTTTCCCCCAGTGATACGGGCCCCATATAGGGTGCGGCAGGCCACCCTCATATACTGTTACGCGGCAATTTTCAAAACGGATCCGCCATTTGCGGCAGAACCGGCGCCTTATCGGACCCCCAGCACCTCTGCAAGGGTCCGCAAGCGGCGCGAGCGCGACTTGTAATGCGCCGTCACCAGCACATAGGGCCGCGGCATCTCCAGCGCCGGGCCGTCCAGGCGGTGCAGCCTGCCCGCACGGACTTCGCCGCCCACAACCTGTTCCGGCAGCAGCGCAATCCCCAGTCCCGCCTGCACCAGCGCCACCACAGAGGGCACCGACTGCCCGATAACCGCCGAGGCCAATTCCGCCCGCTCAATTGCGTGCTGCACAAAATACTGCCGCCAGCCCGGCACCGAGGAAATGGTCTCGCCCCAGCTGACCTCCACCAGCGGCGCCGTCCGGATGTCCATGTGCTGGTCCCTGCCAACCGGCACCAGCCGGTCCGTGAACAGGGGCTGCGTCCGGTGCTCCGGATGTTCGCCGCCATAAGTCAGCCGCGCATCAATGCCCTCCGCTTCCAGGTCGATCCGGTCATCCTCGATCCTGAGCTGCACCGGCACATCCGGCCGCACCTCCGCAAAACTCTTCAACCGTTCCGGCAGCCACAGCTGCGCCAATGCGGGTGTGGCCGAGATCACCAGCGGCCGGCGGGTGCCGCCTTCGGTCAGCGCCTCTGTGAAACTGGCAATCTCCGCCAGCGACATCGCCGCCTTCTGGTAATAATCCCGCCCGGCATCGGTCAGCCGCACCTGGTTGGCGCGGCGGGTGAACAGCTTCAGCCCCAGCCAGTCCTCCAGGTTCTTCACCTGCATCGACACCGCGGCAGAACTGACGCCCAGCTCCGCCCCGGCAGCCGAAAAGCTCCCGGTCCGGGCGGCGCATTCAAAGGCGCGCAAAGCGTTCAAGGGCGGCAGTTTCATGGCCCCACAGTGCAAGAAAATCTTATGCTCGCCAAGATATTTTGTAGTGGTCAGATCCCCGCCCGGCGCGCAGGCTTGGGAAAACACGAAAGACCCCAAGGAACACCCCATGCGCGATATTCTCGATCTCGACCGTTACCCGCTCGACCGCCCCGGCACCCCGGAATGGCAGGCCCTGGTGGACCGCTGCCGCGCCGAGCTGGCGGCGGACGGCATGTTCAGCCTGGAGGGGCTGATGAAGCCGGAGGTGGCCCAGGGCGCCGCTGATGCGCTGAAGGGCAAGTTCGAGACCGAAAGCTTCCACCACAAGCGCTGGCACAACATCTATTTCAAGGACGCCGTCGACGGCCTGGCCCCGGACCACCCTGCGCTACAAAAGGTCGAGACCTCGAACTTCACCCTCTGCGCCGACCAGTTCCCGGGCTCGCCCGTGCTGCGCCTTTATGACTGGCCGCCGTTTGCGGAATTCCTCGCCGCCACCATGGACAAGCCCGCGCTCTACACCATGGACGACCCGCTGGCGCGGCTGAACATCATGTCATATGGCGCCGACCAGGCGCTGAACTGGCATTTCGACCGCTCCGAGTTCACCACAACCATGCTGCTGCAGGCGCCTGACGAGGGCGGCGAGTTCATCTACAGCCCCGAACTGCGCACGGACGATGACCCGAACTACGAAGGTGTTGAGCGGCTGCTGGCGGGCCAAGACCCCAATATGCGCGTGATTACCCTTGATCCCGGCACCCTCAATATCTTCCGCGGCAAGAACTCCCCCCACCGGGTCGGCACGGTGAAAGGAGACAAGACCCGGGTGATCGCAGTCTTCACCTTCTACGAAAACCCGGGCGTGCGGTTTTCGGACGAGGAAAACATCGGCTTCTACGGCCGCGCGTCATGACCGAAATGGCCGTTTTCAAGGACGAGCGCAAACGTACCTTCCTGAATGCAGAAGGTTCGGACATGCCGCTGAAATCACCGCTGGGCCAGGACGTTCTGGACCGTGCCCGCGCCTACCGCCTGCAGCGGCTGCGCGATGAATTGGCCCGTCAGGACGTGGCGGGCCTTCTGCTCTATGACCCGGTCAACATCCGCTATGCCTTTGACTGCTCCAATATGTCGATCTGGACCGCCCACAACCCGATCCGCTACGCGCTGATCCTGAACGGCGGCCCCGGCATCATGTTCGAATTCAAGGGCTGCGAGCATCTGAACGACGGGCTGCCCGGCATTGATGAAGTCCGCAATGCCATCGGCTGGATGTTCATGTGCGCAGGCGACAAGGCCACGGACCGGCTGACGCCCTGGGCAGCGGAGATCTCGGATCTGGTCAAGCAATACGGCGGCGGCAACCTGCGCCTCGGCGTTGACCGGATGGAGCCCGAGGGTGTGCACGCCCTGTCAGAACACGGCCTCCAGATCATCGACGGCGGCCAAATCACGGAAACCGCCCGCGCCATCAAATCCGCGGATGAAATAGAACTGATGCGCTGGACCATCCGCGTCTGCGAGGCAGGCATGGCCCGGATTTATGACCACTCAGTACCCGGCGTGACCGAGCAGGAGCTCTGGGCGCATCTGCATTTCGAAAACGCCCGCTCCGGCGGCGAATGGCTGGAAACCAAACTGCTTACCTGCGGCCCCAACACCAACCCCTGGTACAAGGAATGCTCCGCCCGCGAATGCCGCGCGGGTGAAATGATCTCCTTCGACACCGACATGATCGGCCCCTACGGCTATTGCGCCGACCTCTCACGCAGCTGGACCTGCGGCTATGTGCCGATGAGCGACACGCAAAAGCGGCTGTATGCGGCGGCGCGGGCGCAGATTGAACACAACATGGCGCTCTTGCAGCCCGGCCTCAGCTTTGCCGAATTCAACGGCAAGAGCTGGCAGATCCCCGAACCCTATCAGCCCTACCGCTACTCGCTGGCGGCGCATGGCGTCGGCATGGCCGATGAATGGCCGGTGGTGCCGCTGCATGTGGACTTCGCCGGTGCCCATGGCGGATGCTTCGAGGAGAATATGGTGATCTGCATCGAAAGCCTGATCGGCGAAAGAGGCTCCGAGTCGATCAAGCTGGAAACCCAGGTGCTGGTCACCGCGGACGGGCCGCTACGGCTCGACAGCTTCCCCTGGGAGATGTGACCAGGCAAAAAAGAGAGGGGGCTGTCTGCCCCCTCTTGAGCCTGCGGCTCAATTCACCCCCGAGAGTATTTCAAGAAAGATGAAATCCCGCCGGGTCTTTGGTATCAAGCTTGCGAGGCCTCCAGCGCTGCCTTCAGGTCGGCGATCAGGTCATCCGCATCCTCAAGGCCCACCGAGAAACGCACCAAGCCCGGGGTAATGCCCAGCTCGTCCTTCAGCTCATCCGTCAGACGCTGGTGGGTGGTGGTCGCCGGATGGGTGGCGATGGATTTCGCGTCGCCCAGGTTGTTGGAGATCACCGGGATGGTCATCGCGTTCAGGAACTTGAACGCAGCCTCCTTGCCACCCTTCAGGTCCAGCGACAGGACGGTGCCGCCCTTGCCGCCCAGCTGGGTCTGCACCAGCGCGTTTTGCGCGTGGTCCTTCAGCCCCGGGTAAATGGTGCGCTCCAGCGCCGGGTGGCCGCTCAGCGCTTCCGCGATTTTCAGCGCGGTCTCCGCCTGGGCGTTCACACGCAGCGACAGGGTCTCCAGCCCCTTCAGCATCACCCAGGCATTGAACGGGCTGAGCGAACCGCCGGTGTGCTTCATATAGGGTTCCAGCGTGCCGCGGATGTAGTCCTTGGTGCCCAGCACCACCCCGCCCAGCGCCCGGCCCTGGCCGTCGATATGCTTAGTCGCGGAGTAGATCACCACATCGGCGCCCTGCGCAATGGCGTCGGAAAACACCGGGGTCGAGAACACGTTGTCCACCACCACGGTGGCGCCAACCGAATGCGCAATCTCCGCAACGCCCGCGATGTCGATCACCTCCAGCGTCGGGTTCGACATGCTCTCGAAAAACACCGCCTTGGTGTCCGGGCGCACCGCCGCCTTCCAGGCCTCCAGGTCGGTGCCGTCGATGAACGTCACCTCAACTCCGAAACGGCCCAGCACATCGGCCAGGATATAGTTGCAGGAGCCGAACAGCGCCTTGGCCGACACGATGTGATCCCCCGCCTTCACCAGCGAGGTCAGCGCGCCGTTCACCGCCGCCATGCCCGATGCGGTGGCAAAGGCATCCTCTGCCCCTTCCAGCGCCGCGATGCGCTTCTCGAACATGTCGACGGTCGGGTTGCCGTAACGGGCATAGATGAACTCGTCCGGGCCGGTCTCGATGAACCGCGCCTCGGCCTGCTCGGCGCTGTCGTAGACGAACCCTTGCGTCAGGAAAATCGCCTCGCTCACCTCGTTGTACTGGCTGCGGCGGGTGCCGCCATGCACCAGCTTGGTGCGCTTGTTCCAGTTGTCGCTCATCTCTTCTGTCTCCTCGCGCCCATAGCGCACAAAAAACCCCCAATCGGCCAAGCGAAAGGGGGTCCTTCACGTCCTGACCTCTTTAGCGGGATTGTTTAACGTGGCCCGCAATCCGGTAACAAATCGCCACGATGTGATGCTTGGGCTTTACGCATCTTGCGGGATTCGGTCAAGCGGCAGCATGTCCGGCTTTCACAGGGATGTGAGCCGCCCTGCCCCTTGCCCGCCCCCCGCGCCCCGTGCTCCTGTGGCCGGGCACACTGACGGAGGCACGCGATGCAGGACCCGATCCAGCTCTATTACTGGCCCACGCCGAACGGCTGGAAAATCTCCATCGCGCTGGAGGAAATGGGCCTGCCCTACGAGGTCACCCTGATCGACATCGGCAAGGGAGACCAATTCGCGCCGGAGTTCCTGAAGATCTCTCCCAACAACCGGATGCCTGCGATCATCGACCCGGACGGGCCGGACGGCGCGCCGGTCTCGCTGTTCGAAAGCGGTGCCATCCTGCAATACCTCGCCCGCAAGACCGGGCAGTTCTACGGCGCGGACGAGCGTGCCCGCCTGACTGTGGATCAATGGCTGATGTGGCAGATGGGCGGCGTCGGACCAATGGCGGGACAGGCGCATCATTTTCTGAAATACGCCCCCGAGGATCTGCCCTATGCCAAGGACCGCTACCGTTCTGAAGTCGCCCGCCTCTACGGCGTGCTTGACCGGCGGCTGGCGGAGAATGAGTATGCGGCGGGCGCGGACTATACAATTGCCGACATGGCGGTCTGGCCCTGGGCCTCGCTCTGGGAGGGCCAGCAGCAGACACTCGAGGACAAGCCGCATCTTGCCCGCTGGCTTGATCTGATGTGGTCCCGCCCCGGTGTGGTGGCCGGCCGGGCGCTGCATGCGGACCTGCGGGCGGACAGGTCCGACAGCAAGGCGCAGCAGGTGATTTTCGGCCAGGGCCGCTAAGCCGCGCAGCCGCAGCGCACCGCCCGGCCCAAGGCTTCAAGCTTCATCTTTGATGACGCGCGAAGACGCGGGAGCCCGCCGCTGTCCCCGGTTACTCGGCCGGACCGGCTTCTTCCTCGATCCCGTATGTCTGCAGCAGCCGCCCCTGGAACATGAAAAAGGCAAACATCGCCACCGGCAGCCCGAAGGTCTTGAAATAAACCCAGGTGTCGGTGCTCTGGGTCCGCCAGATCAGCTCATTTGCCACCGCGAGGCCAAAGAAGAACGCGCAAAGCCGCCGCGTCAGGATCATCCAGCCCTCCTGCTTCAAGGGCATCAGCTCCTCCATCACCACCTTGAGCCAGCTTTGGCCGCGCAGGAGGCCGATGCCCAGCAGCCCGCCGAACAGCAGATACAGCATCGTCGGCTTCATCTTGATGAAACGGTCGTCGTTGAACCACACCGACATGCCGCCGAACAGCACCACCAGGATGAGCGTGGCAAACTGCATCCGCGACAGATGGCCGGTTAGCTTCCACAACGCCAGTGTGGACGCCACCATCAGCGGGATGAACGCCGCGGTGATGACGATGAAGCCCTTGTACTCGCTGCCGCCGATCAGAAACACCTCATCCTTCAGCTTCAGATAGCCGATGAAAAACAGGACAACGGGGCCCAGTTCCAGCAGCATCTTCAGGGTCGGGTTGATCTTCTTTGCGGCCATGGGGCCTCCTGTCAGTTCTGCCTGCGGTCTCAGCCGCCCATTTCCACTATCACGGCGCCCAGGGCGATCAAAGCCATCAAGGCAATCCGCCGCGGCCCCACCGTTTCCTTCAGCACCAGCCAGCCGATGAGGGCGGCAAACACGGTGGAGGTCTCGCGCAGCACCGCCGCCTCCCCCACCTTGTCGAGCCGGGTCGCCAGCATGATGGCGCCAAAGGACGCAAACGCCACCAGCCCGCCAAAGAAGCCCCGCACCATCAGCGGCCCCGGTTCGGGCGGCGCAGGCATGGTCCGCCAGTGGGCAAAGGCGATCACCGGGAACACCAGCCCGTCGATCATGAAAAACCACGCCAGGAAGGTGAACGGATCCGCCGTCGCCCGGATGCCATAGGCGTCATATGTGGTGTAGGCGGCCACAAACAACCCGGTCACCACCGCCAGCCCCAGAGCAATTCCCAAGGTGTCCCGGTTAACCGTCAGGTAGCGGTAGTTGTACCCTGCAAGGCCGAAGATCCCCGCCAGCAGCACCGCCACCCCCAGCCATTGCACCGGGGTGAACACCTCGCCGAACAGGAAGAAAGAGCCGATCACCGTGAACAGCGGCCCGGTGCCGCGCACCACCGGGTAAACCACCGTGTAGCTGCCCTTGGTATAGGCCAGTGCCTGGAACAGCTTGTAGAAAACATGGATCACCCAGGCGACGAAGAAGATCAGCCACATATGCGGCTCCGGCCAGGGCACCACAAACAGCGCAAAAGGCGCCGCCATCACACAGTAGGAAAAGTCGATCGCCCCGCGCGACAGCCAGGGATCATGGCGCCCCTTCTGCAGCGCGCCGAAAACCGCGTGCAGGAAGGCCGCCCAGATGGCCAGAAACAGCGCTGCCTGATGCCCGGCCTCGGTGCCTTCCAGGGAGATCAGCCAATCGCTCAAATCAAATGCCTTTGCGCCGGGTGAGGGCACCGGGGGCCAGCCCCCGGACCCCCGGGATATTTTCAGTCAGAAGAATGACGGATCAGGATTTCTCCAGTCCCGTCAGCGCCGCGGCAAATTCCTCGGGATCAAACGGCGCCAGGTCGTCGATCTGCTCACCCACACCGATGGCGTGGATCGGCAGGCCGAACTTGTCCGCCAGCGCCACAAGAACGCCGCCCTTGGCAGTGCCGTCCAGCTTGGTCATCACCAGGCCCGACACATCCGCCAGCTGCTGGAAGGTGCCGACCTGGCTCAGCGCGTTCTGGCCGGTGGTGGCATCCAGCACCAGAAGCGTGTTGTGCGGCGCGGTCTCGTCCTTCTTGCGGATGACGCGGACGATCTTGGCCAGCTCCTCCATCAGGTCTGCCCGGTTCTGCAGCCGCCCGGCGGTGTCGATCATCAGGAGGTCAGCACCGTCTTCCTGGGCCTTGGTCATGGCATCAAACGCCAAGGAGGCCGGGTCGGATCCTTCGGGCGCTGTCAGCACCGGCACGCCTGCCCGGTCGCCCCAGACCTGCAGCTGTTCGACAGCGGCGGCGCGGAAGGTGTCACCCGCGGCAATCACCACCTTCTTGCCTGCGCCCTTGAACTGGCTGGCCAGCTTGCCGATGGTGGTGGTCTTGCCGGAGCCGTTCACGCCCACAACCAGCACCACCTGCGGGCGCTTTGCGTAGATCGGCAAGGGCTTCGCCACCGGTTCCATAATACGCGCCACTTCCTGCGCCAGCAGTTCCTTGATCTCGCGGCTGGAGACCTTCTTGCCCATCCGCCCCTCAGCCAGGTTGGCAGTCACCCGCAGTGCGGTGTCCACCCCCATGTCGGCGGCAATCAGCAGCTCTTCCAGCTGCTCCAGCATGTCGTCATCCAGCGCCCGGCGCGGTTCAGCCGCCGTGGTGCGCCCTATCAGGCGGCCCAGCAGGCCCGGCGATTTCTTCTCAGGCTCCGGCGCAGGCTGCGGTGCCGGTGCGGGCTTGGGTTCCGCAACGGGCTGCGGTGCCGGCGCGGGTTCGGGCGCAGGCTCCGGCTCGGCAACAGGTTCCGGCTGCGGAACCGGCGCAGGCGCGGGCTGTTCCGGGGTTACCGCAGGGGACTCTGCCAGGGCCTCCACAGCCTCAGCCGCGCTGCTGTCCGCGCCCTCCTCGACAATCGCATCGAGCCCCTGCTCGAGCTTGGAGGAGGATTTGAACAGCCGCTCCTTGAGCTTTGAGAAAAACGCCATCTTGGTCTCCGCAAAAGGGTCTGCACCCCACCTAATGCGGATTGGGCCGGAGTGCAAAGCGCTAGGCGCCGCGAAACTCAGGAAAATGCCGCCAGAAAGCCCGCTTGCGCCCCCCAATAAAGCGGCCAGACCGCAATGGGCGTGATCCGGCGCAGCGCATGATCGTCCGGCAGCACGAAGGTCTCCGCCGCCAGCACCATGTCCGACAGCATGAAGGCGCAGGCCGCGGCAAAGACCCACGAACCAAACGGCAGCGTCAGCGCCGCCGCCCCCATGCCAAGGATGATCGGGATATAGGCCAGCACAGGCCCCTTCAACGCGCCTGCCCGGGGTGCCAGGATGCGCGCCATGACCAGTCCCAGCACCAGGAGAGCCGCTGCGATGGCAATCCCCGGCATCTGCAAAAGCTGCACCGGATCACTATCCCCCCGGGTCAGGAACAGCACCGCATAGGCCAGGTGGCCGGCGGCAAAGGCGCCGACACCGGCCATGAACGCCCCCTCCCCGTCGCGCGACAGGAACAGATCGCCCAGCGCGCAGAGACCCAGCGCCACGGCCAGCAGCCAGGGTGCACCCAGCAGCAGCGCCGCCAGCGCCAGCAAGGCAACAGAGGCGGTTTTCAACAGGCTGCGCAGCACCCCCGGCGGCTGCGCAGCCAACAGCAGGTAGATCAGCGCACAGGCTGCAGCCCCCGCCCAAAGCACCATTTCCGCCGTCATGCCCTGCTTCCCCTTTGATTTTCCGCCACTCTGTCCGCGCAAGCTGCCTTCGGTCAAAGGTGACCCCGCGGGAGCCTGTTCAGAAAACGCAAGGCTTGGAGCATCCGCTGCTCCTGAGGCACAATACCCTCATGCGCTTCGTGATGATTCTCCTGCTCGCTGCCCTGCCCGCCCCGCTGGCGGCGGGGGAGCCGCTGAGTGCGGGCGAGTTTGACCGCTACACCCAGGGCCGCACGCTGTTCTACGGCTTTGGCGGCGCCATGTACGGGGTCGAGCGCTATCTGCCGGGCCGCAGGGTGATCTGGTCCTTTCTGGACGGCAAATGCCAGGAAGGCAGCTGGTACGAGGAAGCAGGTCAGATCTGCTTTGTCTACGAGAACCGCGACGATCCGCAGTGCTGGACCTTTGAGTTGACACCGCGCGGGCTGACGGCGCGGTTCGAGGACGACCCGGCCTCAACAGAACTTTATGAGGCCGAGGATATCGGCGAGAAGATGCTGTGCTACGGCCCCGACGTCGGCGCCTGAGGCAAGCCGCGGTGCAGCGGGTATTTGGAACCAGAAAGAAGCCGGAGGCCGGCCCCTAGAACAGCGAGCCCTGGCCGCCCCCGGGCGGTTTTGGCGTGCCCTTTTTCGGCGCCTGTGCTGCTCCGCCCTCCAGATCCAGCGTGCCATCGGCAAATTCGATCTGCAGCGCGTCTGCCCTGGCGGCAGCGGCCTTGGTTGTCAGGATTTCATCGCCCGAGCGCACCACCGCATAGCCGCGCTCCAGTGTTGCCTTGTAGCTGAGGATCTCAAGCTGCCTCCCGGTGGCACTCAAGGCCTGTCGCTGGCGGTCGATGCGCGCGGCCTGCGCCGCATCCAGCCGCTGCGCCAGCCGCCCCAGTGCATCCTTCTGCGCCGTTACTTCACGCTGGATCGGCCGCAGGCTGAGGCGCGAGGCGAGGTTCTGCAGCCGGTCGCGCCGCCCTTCAACCAGCTGGCGCAAGGTGGCCGGGCGCAAAGACGCCGCGGTTTCGCTCAAGTGCAGACGGCGCCGCTGCACGCCGGAGATCAGTGCGCCGGGCAGCCGGTCGGAAATCCGGTCCAGCCGCTGCCGCGGGGTTTCCAAGAGCGTATCGGGTTTGGGCAGCGCCCGGGCCAGATCGTTCAGCCGCTGCCGCCTGAGTTGCACCGCCTGCCCGGCGGCGCGGGTCAGCCGCGCGCCCTGGTTCTCGCTCCACGCCATCAGCTCCAGCCGCACCGGCACCGCCAGTTCCGCCGCCGCGGTCGGGGTCGGCGCCCGGCGGTCGGAGACGAAATCAATCAGCGTCGTGTCCGTCTCATGCCCGACGGCAGAGATCAGCGGGATCTGAGAGGCGGCAGCCGCGCGCGCCACGATCTCTTCATTGAAGCCCCAAAGATCCTCGATCGAACCGCCTCCGCGGGCGACGATGATCAGATCGGGCCGCGGCAGCGCGCCGCCCGGCGTCAGGCGGTTGAAGCCTTCGATGGCGCGGGCCACTTCGGGCGCGCAAGTTTTCCCCTGCACTGCAACCGGCCAGACCAGCACCTTGCGCGGGAAGCGGTCGCGCAGCCGGTGCAGGATGTCGCGGATCACCGCGCCTGAGGGCGAGGTCACCACCCCGATGATCTGCGGCAGATAGGGCAGCGGCTTCTTGCGTTCCGGTGCAAACAGGCCCTCCGCCTCCAGCTGCTTCTTGCGCTTCTCCAGCAGCGCCATCAGCGCGCCCTGCCCCGCAACCGCGACCTCATCGACGTTCATGTTGTATTTGGACTGCGCGCCAAAGGCGGTCAGGCGGCCGGTGACCACCACCTCCAGCCCTTCCTCCGGCACCACCGACAAGCCGCTGATCTGCCCCTTCCAGGTGGTGCAGGCCAGCACCGAACGGTCGTCCTTGATGTCATAATAAAGATGCCCGGAGCGCGCCTTGAACACACGGCCCACCTCGCCCTTCACCCGAATACGGCCAAAGGTGCCCTCCAGCGTGCGCTTCACCTCGCCGGAAATCTCCGAAACGGTGAATTCCGGGGCGTTCTGTCCCGGCTGCGGGTCGTCAAACAGGTCGGACATCGGGGGCTGCTCTCCTGCGGCCTTTGGCCGGTCTTGTTTTGAAGTCGCGCGCAGCATAGAACGCGCGGCAAGCAAGGCAAGCCCCGGGATGCGGCCCGCGGCGCCACAGGGCTCAGGCAGATCGGAGAATGCGCCAATGAACATCCTTATCCTCGGCAGCGGCGGGCGTGAACATGCACTGGCCTGGGCCGTGATGCAGAACCCCAAATGCGACAAGCTGATCGTGGCGCCGGGCAACGCAGGCATCGCCCAGATCGCCGATTGCGCGGCCTTTGACATCGAGGACGGCGGAGCGGTTGTGAGTTTTGCCGAGGAAAACGCCATCGACTTCGTGATTGTCGGCCCCGAGGCCCCACTGGCTGCGGGCGTCGCCGACCGGCTGCGCGAGGCTGGCATCCTGGTGTTCGGTCCTTCCGAGGCGGCCGCGCGACTGGAAGCCTCCAAGAGCTTCACCAAGGAAATCTGCGACGCGGCAAATGCCCCCACCGCAGGCTACGGCCATTTCACCGATGCCGAGGCCGCCAAGGCGCATGTGCGTGCCAACGGCGTGCCCACCGTGGTCAAAGCGGACGGCCTGGCCGCAGGCAAGGGCGTGATCATCGCCATGACTGAGGACGAGGCCATGGCGGCCATCGACGATATGTTCGGCGGCGTCTTCGGCGGGGCCGGCGCCGAGGTGGTGATCGAAGAATTCATGGAAGGCGAAGAGGCCTCCCTGTTTGTGCTGGTCGACGGCGAGGACGTGCTGGCGATCGGCTCCGCCCAGGACCACAAGCGCGTCGGCGAGGGCGACACCGGCCTCAACACCGGCGGCATGGGCGCCTACTCCCCCGCACCGGTCCTGTCGGCTGAGGTCGAGGCCCGCGCGATGGAAGAGATCGTGAAGCCCACAATGCGAGTGATGGCAGAGCGCGGCATGCCCTATCAGGGCGTGCTCTATGCGGGCCTGATGATCAAGGACGGGCAGCCGCGGCTGGTGGAATACAACGTCCGCTTCGGTGATCCGGAATGCCAGGTGCTGATGATGCGCCTCGGCGCCCAGGCGCTGGACCTGATGCACGCCGCGGCTGAGGGCCGCCTAGGCGAAGCGCAGGTGAACTGGGCCGATGACCATGCGATCACCGTGGTGATGGCCGCTGAGGGCTACCCGGGGTCTTACGAGAAGTTTTCCGAGATCAAGGGCCTGGACGCGCTGCCCGAGGACAGCAGCAACATGGTGTTCCACGCGGGCACCAAGGCGCAGGACGGTAAGGTGCTGGCGGTTGGCGGCCGGGTGCTGAACGTGACCGCCCGCGGCAACACCCTGCAGGAGGCCCGCGACCGTGCCTATGCGATGGTGGACGGAGTGGACTGGCCCCAGGGCTTCTTCCGCCGCGACATCGGCTGGCGCGCGCTGAAGTAACCGCTGCAGCGCACCCGGACAGGCAGGCCCTCCCGCCTGCTCCGGACCAATCACAGATTGATCCTCACAGTTGGGCGTGGCCGGGCGCTGCCGCGCCCGGCCAGAGGCGCCCTGAAAGGCTGTGGCGCGGATCAGTCTCCGCCGTTTGCCGGCTCCGCCTCAGAAGGCTATCCTGCCGCGCAGGGAGGAAAACACATGCAGCACCTGCCCGCCATTTGCCGCCTGCACCGGTTCCGAATGCCTGCCCAAAGACCGGCACAATGACCGCGCCCCGGCGGCTCTCTCCCGATGATCCCAGCCTGAGGGATGTGCTGGACCTGATCCAGCGCAGCTTTGCCTTTATGGAGGGGCGCATCGACCCGCCGTCCTCCATGCACCGCTTGACGCTGGCCGCCCTGCAGGACCAATGCCGCGATGGTGAAATCTGGGGTATCGGCACCCCGCCCGCGGCCTGCATCTTCCTGACGCCCAGACCCGATTGCCTCTATCTGGGCAAGCTGGCGGTGGACGAAACCCATCGCGGTACCGGGCTCGCCCGCACGCTGGTGGAGCTGGCCGCAACCCGCGCTGCGGCACTTGGCTTGCCGGTACTGCGGTTGCAGACCCGGGTCGAGCTGACAAAAAACCACGCGGCCTTTGCCCGCATGGGCTTCCGCAAAACCGGCGAAACCGCGCATCCCGGGTTTGACAGGCCAACCTCGGTGACCATGGAGAAACCCGTGCCGGCCCACCCCGCCCGCGCCTGAGCCGCAGGCCGGTCTGCCTGGACGGGAAGCGCCAAACCTGCTGCCAAAACTCCGCCTGGCTGCATGCCAATGCATGGGAAACTGCGATCAGCCTTGTTCCGCCAGCCTGAAGGCACCGGGCAAGCTTTCAATCGTTGCCGCGGATACAGGCCGCCCTTGCCGGGCAACCGTGTCAAGCCGCAATGGCCGCTTTGGAAACTTGCAGATCATGCGCCTGCAGCCCAAGCTCAGGCGCTTGCTGCCCTAGAACCCGCCGATATCCGTCATCAGCAGGAACCGCCTGCGGAACTGGTCGAGCATGTCCGGCTCCAGCAGATCCGCGGGATGGGTGACCCCGAAGGCCGCCTGTGTGCGGTCCTTCATCTCACCCAGCTGCCGCTCGATATCCAGCTGGCCAAAACCGGAGGGCAGCACCAGCGCCGTCTCAAACACGGTGCGCAGCGGCGGCGATCCCATGATGTTGTACCAATGGGCGTTCTCGCTGCCGCCCTCATCCACCACCGCCTGCAGTTCGCGCTCAAACGCCAGCGCCAGCCGCATGTTGGGATCGGATTCGCCGATGGCAATCTCGAATTGCCGGGTGGTGTAGAGATCGGCAATCTCATCTGCAAAGCCGTCCGGGTATTCCTGCGCCTCTGTGCCCTTGTTGAAGGAGAAGGCGTAAGCCATTGCTTTCATGTTGTTGTCATGGTGCAGATTGGCATAGGAAATCTCCGAGGACAGATCCGAATCCAGCGTCTTGATCATCACGTTGAAATCGCTGTCCCGGTGGCTTAGCCCGAAGATGTCCAGCGAAGCCTCGAACAGGCTCAGGTCGAACACCAGCTCGGTGGCGGAGGACAGGCTGTCCAGCTTGTCGGTGATCTCGTCAGAAAACACCTGCATTTTGCTGACATGCTCCGGCCAGGTGTTCTGGAAGGCATCGGCAAAGTCGTAATAGGCAATGTTGTCCGGCTGGTTCACAAAGGAATTCGGGTCGCTCAGGTCCGATTCCAGCACTTGGCGCAGGAAGGTCTCGCCCCGGTCGCTGACGTTGAACTGGTCCAGCGCATCCGCCAGCAGCTCCGGGTTCTGCAGCAGTTCATCCGGGTCGGTCATCGCGTTGATGTCCGGATAGCCGAAGCCGAACGCGCGGGAGACGTTCAGATAGCGCGTGTCCTCCAGCTGGTTCACAAAGGAATCCGGATCGGTGGTGTCCGAATTCAGCACCCGCCGCAGGAAATCCTTGTTGGTGCGCTCCAGGTCGAAGGTCTCGATCACCGCCTGCAGCAGGTCTTCATCCTCCAAGAGGTCATCGGCGCTGGCCAGCCCTTCGGTATGCTGGTTGAACTCCGACACCAGCGCCTGGATGCTGTTGTCATATTCCGGCGGCTTGCCGAACTCGAACTGCTTGGCGAAATCGGCAAAGCGGGTATCGGTCAGCTTGTTGGCAAAGGAGTCCGGATCGCTCAGGTCCGACTCCAGCACCTTCTGCAGGAAGAACTGGTTGTTCTCCATCCCCTTCAGGCCCACGTTGTCCAGCGCCTTTTTCAGCAGCGTCTGATTGGACAGGAGGTCATCGGCGGTGGTGATGCCGGCAAATTCGCTGCCGCCCTTGGCACTGGGCAGCTGCGGGCCGTCCGGGCTGTTGAAGCCAAAGGTCTGCGCCAGCGCCAGGTAGCGGCTGTCATTGAGGCGGTTCACGAAGGACTTGGAATCACTCAGGTCCGAATCCAGCACCTTCTGGATGAAAGCCCGGTTGCCGATGTCCTCATCCAGGCCAAAAGCACCCAGTGTCACCTGCAGGAGATTGTAGTCGTCCAGCAGCTGGTCCGAGTTCTGGATGCTGGTGATGCGCTGCGTGAAATCCTGCACCCGGCGGTCCAGAATGGGCGATTTTTCAAACACTTCCTGCTGCTGGGCCTGGGTCCGCTGCAGGAAGGTCCAGCCGGCGATACCGGTGCCGAACACATAGGGTGTAAAACTCACGCGCGTGTCTCCTGTGAAAACATGCCCCAGCCGGCGCCGCCGGGCATTTCCCGTTTGCCGCAGGCTAGCTGAAGGGAATGAATATTTCGGAAACACCCGCGCGGCAGCGCGTTGAAGCATCCGCCCGCCGCAGGCCCTTGGGCAACAGTCAGCGCAGCTCTCCCGCCTGTTTCAGCCCATCCGGGGATGGGCCGCACCGTTGGGCCGCGCGCCGCGCAAGGCGCGGCGCGGACAGTTTGCCCCTGCTGCGCTCAGCGGCAGGCCAGTGCATCCGCCAGCCTGGTGTCAGGATCAAAGGGACCGATCTCCCGGGCAGTGATTTCACCATCCTGCAGCCGCGCGGCAATGATCCGGCGCCAGTCGCCGCTCACCATCACCAGTTCCGCGCCCTGCCCGCAGTCGCGGATACCGGAGGTGATGAAATCCTCGCCAATGCGGTGATTGGTCAGGCCCGCCTTGCTTGCCACCTCATGCAATGCGCCGTCCCGGAAGCGCCAGATGCGCAGGGTTTTCGCCAGATGCGGCCGGTCGATATAGGCGATTTCCACATGCCCGTCGCCATCCAGATCCGCCGCACCGATGGGCGCCAGCCAGCGGTTGCGGGTGCCGATATGCGGGGTTTCGGTGATCTTTTCGCCGTCCGCGTCATAGACCGCCAGCTGGGCGCCCGCGGCCACATCAGTCTCGACCACCAGCACCTCGGGGCTGCCGTCGCCGTCCACATCCGCCAGCCGCGGAGCAATGTCCTCGAACACATGGTCCTGCGGCAGGCGGATCAGGATTTCGGAGGTCTTGTAGTCCGCCGCCAGGGAAGCCCCGCTTCCCCCCGTGCTTGCAACCGTCAGCACCAGCGACCCGTATTCCACATCATCGCCCAGCACTGCATGGCCGTAACGGGTGGTGGGATCGCCGTATCCCGCGCCGATCACCCCGGCGCCGGCCTCCTGCGCCAAAGGGCCGGCCAGGGCCAGCCCCAAACACAACGCCCGCAATACGCGGCGGGCGGAACGGGGCCGGGCGCGCATCCGCAGACGCCGCGCTGCCGCCCCCGCAGCCATCAGATCTGCTTTTCGGGCATGTGCACCACGAGGCCGTCCAGATCGTCACTCACCTTGATCTGGCAGGTCAGGCGCGAGCGGGCCGGATCGGGCTCATAGGCGAAGTCCAGCATGTCCTCTTCCATGTCATCCTTGGCGGGCAGCTTCTCGACCCAGTCCGGCGCGATGTAGACATGGCAGGTGGAGCATGCGCAGGCGCCGCCGCAATCGGCCTCGATGCCCGGAATGTTGTTGTCGCGCGCGCCTTCCATCACGGTCAGCCCGTTGGCCACATCCACCACGTGCTGGGTGCCGTTGTGCTCGATATAAGTGATCTTTGCCATTCGTCAGCTCTCTTCCCTTTTCCGGTACTTGCGCGACTGTGTAGCCAAGCGCCCGCGCCGGTGCCACCCCCAATTGCGACGCCGCCCTGCCGCTGCTGGACTTTACCGCCTAATGTTCTATATTTGTTCACACTCAAATATTCTCAACCCCAGGGGGGATTTCCTCATGCCAGCCCCCGCGCGCCCTCCCGTGCCGGCCCGCTCCGATTTGCAAACCGGCCTGCAAACCGGACCGCGAACCGGCCAGCCCCGCTGGCCGCGCCCGCCCCATTGCCTGCCCGCCGCCCGGCTGCAGGAGCCGCCGGAAAACGCCCGCATCACCGTCGCGGGCCTGGTGATCCTGCGCCAGCGCCCCGGCACCGCCAAGGGGGTCATCTTCGTCACGCTCGAGGATGAGACCGGCATCGTCAACGTGATCGTCTGGCGCAAGATTTACGAAGCCTTCCGCCGCGCGGTGATCTCCGGGCGGATGCTGCGGGTCACCGGGCGGCTGCAGCGGGCGCATTCCGTCACCCATGTGATCGCCGAAGATGTGGAGGACATCTCGCCGATGCTCGACCTCCTGCTGGCAGATCAGGGCCGGACAGGCGATCCGGCCTTTGCGGATGGCGGCGAACTCGGCTAGGCTGCCGCCAAAGCAACGGCGCCAGCCCCCCGGGGACAGACAGAGGCGCCGGCATGAGGCACCCGGGCATGACGCCACCGATCTTTCTCCCCAGCCGGCGCCTGGCGCCTGCCCTGCTGCTGGCCATGCTTGCGGCCCTGACCGCCTGCGTCCAGCCGCACCCCGGCAACGAAACCTCCCGCGCCGGCCGCTACGCGCCGCCCGGCGCGCCCCCCGGCACCTGCTGGAGCACCCACACCTCCCCCGCCGTCATTGAAACCGTCACCAGCCAGGTGCTGGCCGAACCGGCGCAGCTGGACGCCAGCGGCCAGGTGATCCGCCCCGCCACCTTCCGCACCGAGACCCGGCAGGAAATCGTGCAGCCGCGGCAGGAGCAGTGGATCGAAATCCCCTGCCCCGAAATGATGACCCCGGACTTCATCCGCACCATCCAGCGGGCCCTGACGGCGCGCGGCCTCTACCGCGGCCCCGTGCATGGCCAGATGGACGCCGCCACCCGCAAGGCCGTGCAGCGCTTCCAGGCGCCGCTGGGGCTGGACAGCGGCACCCTGACGCTGGCCTCCGCCCGCAAGCTGGGCCTGATCGCCGTCGCGGGCTGAACCGCGCGGTTCAGCTCCCCGGTTCCCAGCTGGCAAAGCCTCTGCTAAGGTCCGCCCACCGGGCCAAAGACATAACATGAGACAAACACCATGCTGACCACCCGCCTGCCGGACACCGGCTTTCTCTCCGGTGCCTCCGGCCCGCTGCGCCGGATGCTGGAGAGCCAGGCCACCGAGGTGCGCCTGCGCCAGGGCGAGGTGCTGTTCGAGCAGGGCGACGCCGGTGATGCGCTTTATGCGATTGCCGAAGGCGCTCTGGAGTTCTCGGTGCTCTCCGCCTCCGGCCGCAAGCTGTCGCTCGACATGATGCGCCCCGGTGCGGTGTTCGGCGAGATCACCCTGTTTGACCCGGGCGAGCGCACCGCCACCGCCATCGCCGCCGAACCCAGCCGGGTCCTGCGCCTGCGCAGCGGCGACGTGCTGGCGCAGATCCGCCAGTACCCGGACCTGGCCGCCGACCTGTTGCGGCTGGCGGGCCAGCGGATGCGCTGGATGAACACCCAGCTCAATGAACAGGTGTTCCTGCCGATGCCGGTGCGGCTCGCGCGCAAGCTCTTGTACCTCGCACCCGAGACCAGCGACGGCCGCGTGGCTCTGTCGCAGGCGGAGCTGGCCGAATTTGTCGGCGCCACCCGCGAAGCGGTCTCCAAGACGCTCGCCGCCTGGAAGCGCAGCGGCCTCGTTGGCATCAGCCGCGGCGGCGTGCAGATCCTCGACCGCAGCGAACTGGCCGTGCTGGCGGAGCCGGATTCAATCTGACCCCGCCGCCGGATGCAGATTTCTGCAACAAAATCCGCCCTCTGTAATCCCGGTCACAGAACACGGCCCCGTACCGCGCCATAACGGCTTCATAGACGGCCATTATCCGTTCCATCCCAATGGCCGCCTGTCCAACAAGAGCCATGTGCCCGCCAGCGCATGGCTCTTCCCCTTTTTGCGCATCAGTTGTGCCGCCTGCCCCGGAATTCTGCGAGAATTCCGGCTCGGAAAACACGAGTTTTCCGGGCCGTTTCCCGCGCTGGGAAGCGGCTGCCCGCTGCCATCTCTCTTGTTCAAGAATTATTCACTTAGCCATTGCCAGACCCGGCCGCTACGGTGCCTCACATGGCTTATGACTACGACAAACTCTACCGTGACACCCCGGATGCGCTTGGGGCACCGTCCCCCGCCTTCACCGCCTTTTTTGAGGAGCTGGGCACACAGGCCCAGGACGTTCTGGATGCAGGCTGCGGCCAGGGCCGGGATGCGCTGTTCATTGCCCGGCTGGGCCACCGTGTCACCGGCATCGACATTTCCCCGCATGGCATCCGGGACATGCTGGCCGCAGCGCAGCGGGAAAACCTCGACGTGACCGGCATCGCCGCTGATCTCACCACATGGGCGCCGGACAAGGACTATGGTGTCCTGCTGTTTGACCGCACCCTGCATATGCTGGCCGCGCCGCAGCGGCGGGAACTGCTGACCCGCTGCCTGCCGCATGTGCGTCCGGGCGGCTGGGTGCTGATCTCGGATGAAAAGCGCAACCTGGAAGATTTCCGCCAGATCTTTGCCGAACAGCCCGGCAGCTGGTGCACGGCAAAGGACAGCCGCAGCCTCCTTTTCATGCAGCTGGCCCGTCCCTGAGCCAACGAAAAAGGCCGGGCATTTGCCCGGCCTTCCCTGATTTCTCAGCGGTTTCTAACCCCGGATCACTCCGACAGGTTCAGCGCCACAAAGCGCGGCTCGCCGCCGCGGCGCACCAGCAGCAGCAGCGACTTGCGCCCCGCCTCCTTGGCTTCGCTGACACGCGCTTCCAGATCGCTGATCGAGGCCACCTTCTGCTGGCCCGCCTCGGTGATCACATCACCCGCACGCAAGCCCTTCTCCCAGGCTTCCGAAGTCTCATCCACCGACAGGACGGCCAGGCCCTCGACATCCTCAGCCACATTCAGCTCAGCACGCATCTGGTCGGTCAGCACGCCGACCGACAGGCCCAGCAGCTCCTTCTCGCTGCTGCCCGGCGCATCGCCGCTGCCGCTCTCGCTGGAGGGGCCGCGCTCGGCGTCTTCACGGCGGCCCAGGGTAATCCGCAGCGTCTCGGTCTTGCCCTCGCGGTAGACCACCACGCGCACAGTCTTGCCAACCTCGGCATTGCCGACCTGACGCACCAGGCCGCGGGTGTCCTTCACATCGGCGCCATCAAAGCTGACGATCACGTCACCGGCCAGCACGCCACCGTCCTTGGCGGGGCCTTCCGGCACATCGGTGACCAGCGCGCCGCGGGCTTTTTCCAAGCCCATCGCCTCTGCCAGATCCGAATCCACATCCTGGATCTTCACACCCAGCCAGCCGCGCCGCGTCTCGCCGAATTCCTTCAGCTGCGCCACAACCTTGACCACAACGTTGGAGGCCATCGAGAACCCGATGCCGATGGAGCCGCCGTTGGGCGACAGGATCGCGGTGTTCACGCCGACCACATCACCGTCCATGTTGAACAGCGGCCCGCCGGAATTGCCGCGGTTGATGGCCGCATCGGTCTGGATGTAGTCGTCATAAGAGCCCGACAGCTCGCGGTTGCGGGCCGACACGATGCCTGCGGAAACAGAGAACCCCTGCCCCAGCGGGTTGCCCATCGCGACCACCCAGTCGCCGACACGGGCAGTGTCGCTGTCGCCGAACTTGACGTATTTCAGCGCCGACGGCGCCTCCACCTTCAACAGCGCGATATCGGTGTTGGGATCGGTGCCGATCACCTTGGCCGGCAGCAGCTCCTTGGGCTGGCCTTCGCCGGGGAAGAACTCGATCTCAATCTCGTCGGCCCCGTCGATCACGTGGTTGTTGGTGACGATATAGCCGTCCTCGGAAATCACAAAGCCGGAGCCCAGCGCCGAGGAGCGGCGCGGCCGGGTGCCATTGCCGTTGCGGTCCTGGAACTCACGGAAGAAATCCTCAAACGGCGAGCCTTCCGGCACGATGCCCTGCGGGCCGGTGCGGCCCTCGACAACGGTGCTGGTGGTGATGTTGACGACCGCGGGGCTGACCTTGTCGGCCAGCGGCGCCAGGCTCTCGGGGCGGGCCATTGCGGTGACCGCCTGCATCAGCAGGACTGCCATGCTCAGCACCAGAAGCCAGGCCAGCCGGATCATCGCGCCGCTGCCGCCTGTCCGGCCGGAAATTGCAATTGCCTGTGGCTGCACGGATCTACTCCTTGTCATTTTCAATTCTTCTCCCCTGCCCGGACAGGCGCAAACGCCGCATATGCCGGGCAAAGTCTTATGGACCCAATGTAGGAACTCTCCCCTGTCCCGCAACAAATGTTGCACGGAATAAAGCCGCTGTGATCCGGTTTTTGCCCTGTAACAGCGGGGGAGGCCCTGCTGAGGCTATCCTAGCAGGGAAAGATTACGGTTTCGCTGAAAAATTGGGGGGAAAGCGCCGCTTTAAATCCCCAGACGGAACGCCAGCCAGACCAGAATGAGACCCAGCGCCAGCGCCGCCAGACCTGCATTGCGGCGCTGATCTTCACTCAGCACCCGCAGCATTTCCAAGAGCCGCTCCACAAGCGAAGGGGCCAGTGCGTACACCAGCCCCTCTGCAATCAGTACCAGCCCGAGGGCCAGGAGGATGAACCCCATTACTGGACAGCCTTGCCGCCCGAGGACTTCAGGTAATTGAAGAACTCGTTGTCAGGCGACAGCACCAGCGAGGAATTGCCCGCCAGCAGCGAATTCGCATAGGCGTTCAGCGAGCGGTAGAACTCGAAGAACTCCGCGTCGCGGCCATAGGCCGAAGCAAAGATCGCGTTGCGTTCGGCGTCCGCTTCACCGCGGATCACCTCGGCTTCGCGCTCGGCTTCCGACACCAGCTCAACCTCGGTCCGGTCGGCCTGCGCGCGCACGCGCTGCGCCGCCTCTTCACCGCGGGCAATCTCGTCCGCCGCTTCCCGTTCCCGCTCAGCGCGCATCCGGGCAAAGGTGGCTTCCAGGTTGGCCTGCGGCAGGTCGGTGCGCTTCAGCCGCACGTCGATCACCTCAAGACCCAGCTGGCGCGCCTGGGTGATGGCGCCATTGCGGATCCGCAGCATCAGCGCGAAACGGTCCGAGGACAGGATGTCGTTGGAGCTGACGGAACCCAGCACCTCACGGGTCTGTGCCCGCATGATCTTGTCCAAACGCAGTTCCGCGGCACCAATGCCGCCGCCGCCGACGGCCTGACGGAAGGTATCCACATTGGCAATCCGGTAGCGCGAGAACGCATCCACGATCAGGCGGCGGTCATCCAGCGGGGTGACTTCCAGCGGACCGACTTCCAGGCTCAGGATGCGGTCGTCATAGCGCACCACATTGTCGATGACCGGCAGCTTGAACGCCAGGCCCGGGGCTTCCTTGATGTCCACCACCCGGCCAAAGCGAAGAACCAGCGCCTTTTCCCGCTCGTCCACGATGAAGATCGAGGACAGCACAGCAATCGCCGCGACCACCAGGACGGGCAGAAGAAGAGTAGATTTCCGCATCAGTTGCCCTCCTGCGATTTGCGCAGTTCATTGAGCGGCAGATAGGGCACGACGCCCTGGCCTTCGCCGCCTGCAGTGTCATCCAGGATGATCTTGTCGACCCGGCCCAGCACCTCTTCCATGGTTTCCAGGTACAGGCGCTTGCGGGTCACTTCCGGCGCTTTCTGGTATTCCTCCAGAACCGCGGTAAAGCGGCTCGCCTCACCCTGCGCCTCGTTCACAACCTGCGCACGGTAGGCCTCGGCCTCTTCCAGCGTCTGTGCGGCCTGGCCGCGGGCGCCTGCCAGCTTGCGGTTGGCATAGGCATCGGCCTGCTTTTCCAGCCGGTCGCGTTCCTGGCCTGCGGACTGCACTTCGCGGAAGGCGTCCTTCACCGGCTCTGGCGGGTCGGCGCCGTCAAAGTTCACACGCACGATGTTCACGCCGCTGTCGTAACTGTCCAGCGTCGATTGGATCAGCTCTTCCAGACGGGCGGTGATCGCACCACGGTCACGGTTCAGGATCGGCGCAAGCTCAGACTGGGCGATGATCTCGCGCATCGCCGATTCCGACACCGCGTTGATGGTTGACCTAGGGTCGCGCAGGTTGAACAGGAACCGCGCCGGGTCAGAGATGTTCCACACCACCTGGAAATCCACGTCGATGATGTTCTCATCCCCGGTCAGCATCAGCCCGGCGTCAGAGCCGCGCGCGCCGGAGCCGATGTTCTCGGTCTGCTCCACCCGCACGGGGATCACTTCCTTGGTGACCAGCGGCCAGGGCGCAAAGTTCAGGCCCGGCTGCCCGGTCGAGGAATACTCGCCCAGGAACAGCTCCACCGACTGTTCTTCCGGCTTGACGGTATAGATGCTGGCAAAGCCCCACAGCACCGCGCCGGCAATGACCGCCAGCCCCAGGGTGCCCTTGGTGAACAGCGGCGCGCCGCCGCCTCCGCCGCCGCTGCGTCCGCCGCGGCCGCCGCCGGATCCGCCGCGCCCGCCCATCAGCACGCGCAGCTGCTCCTGGCCTTTCTTCACCAGCTCATCGATTTCGGGGATCTGGGGATCTTCCGGCTTACGGCCGCCGCCGTTATTGCCGCCGTTGTTGCCCCGGTTGCCTCCTCCGCCGCCGGAGGAGCCACCGCCCCCCCATGGGCCACCGCTATTGCCCGCCATTTGTCTCCTATCCGTTTGCTGCCGCCCGCAAGATACCGAATTGGGCGGCATGAGTTCTCATTCTTGCCGGTTTGCCCGCTCAGGTCGAGCGCACCGGAGTTTTCAAAGTTACCAACTCTTCCGACATTGTGGGGTGCACCGCAACCGTGCGGTCGAAATCTTCTTTGGTTGCCCCCATTTTTACCGCGATTCCGGCCAGCTGGATCATCTCGCCCGCACCGGGTGCGACGATATGGCAGCCCAGCACCTTGCGGGTGGCCTTCGAAACGATCAGTTTCATCAGCACCCGCTGCGCCCGGCCGGCAAAGGCCTGCTGCATCGGTTTGAACGAGGTCGCATAAACCTCAACCGGCTCCTGCTCGCGCGCTTCTTCCTCGCTGAGGCCAATGGTGCCCATCTCCGGCTGGGTGAAGATCGCGGTCGGGATCAGCGCGTGGTCGGGGCTGGCCGGATTGCCCTTGAACACGGTCTCGACAAAGGCCATCGCCTCGCGGATCGCCACCGGCGTCAGCGCCACCCGGTCGGTCACATCGCCGATCGCATAGACCGACGGCACTGAGGTCTGGCTGTATTCATCGACGATGATCTCGCCCTTGCGGCCGCGCTGCACACCGATCTCTTCCAGCCCGAGGTTATCGGCATTGGGATGGCGGCCGGTGGCATACATCACCTTGTCGAACAGCCGCTCCTGGCCGTTGGTGGATTTCACCCAGATCTTATCGCCTTCCTTGCGCATCTCCAGCACGTTGGTGCCCAGATGCACGTCGATGCCGGCCTGGCACATCTCCTCGCTGATCAGCCCGCGCGCCTCGTCGTCGAAACCGCGCAGGATCTGCGCGCCGCGGTAGAATTGCGTGGTCTTAACGCCCAACCCGTTCATGATGCCCGCAAACTCGCTGGCGATATAGCCGCCGCCGACAATCAGCAGGCTTTCCGGCAGCTTGTCCAGATGGAACATCTCGTTCGAGGTGATCGCCAGTTCCGAGCCCGGGAACTCCGGCACCGTCGGCCAGCCGCCGGTGGCAATCAGGATGTGCTTGGCGGTCTTGCGGGTGCCGTCGGCCAGCTCCACCGTGTGGGCATCGGCCAGCTTGGCACGGCTGTCAAAGCTCTCGACGCCGTTGTTCTTCAGGATATTGCGGTAGATGCCTTCCAGCCGGTCCAGCTCGCCATGCAGCTTGCCCTTGAAGGCATCCCAGTCAAAGGCACCGGCCTTGATGTCCCAGCCATAGGCCTGCGCGTCCTCGAACATGCTGGAGTATTCAGACGCGAACACCATCAGCTTCTTCGGCACGCAGCCGCGGATCACGCAGGTGCCGCCATAGCGGTCCTCTTCCGCCAGCGCCACCTTGGCGCCTTCCTGCGCCGCCACCCGTGCCGCCCGCACCCCGCCGGAGCCGCCGCCGATGACAAACAGATCGTAATCAAAGCTCATGAAGTTCCGCCCTTTGCATTTCTTGATCAGGTGTATCCCATAACGGACCACCAAACGCCATATGCCCAAGTGGGCGTTCCCGCGCCGCATTCAACCTTTTGCATTGAATTTGCACAGGGTTGTGAGGCGGAATTCCGGTTTTCCGCCCCCCCATGGGCAGTGCATCCGAAGAAAACGGAATTCGGCGCGAATTCCGTCCTGAAATCCTGCGAGGATTTCAGACCCGTCTCCGCCGCCAGCTTTTAGAAGCCCTGCCCCCGGTTTCCGCGCCGGAAACCGGGCCGGATTCCTCGCAGGAATCCGGTTTGCAAAACGCGGAACGCAGCCGCACTCAATCCATCAAATCGGTGAACAGGTTGTCGGTTTCGACAAAATCCAGCTTGTCCTTCTCGACGGTGCCTTCGTTGATGTCGCGCACCTCAACACGGCCGTCGCCATAGCCGATCACCACCGTGTCGCAGATGTCAATGAACAGCCCGTTCTCGATCACCCCGGGGATCTGGTTCAAGACCAGCGCCAGCTGACGGGCATTGCCGATCCGTTTCAGATGCAGGTCCAGCAGGTAATTGCCCTCATCCGTCACAAATGGCGCCCCGCCGTTCATCCGCAGGGTGGAGCTGCGCCCCATCACATCCATCGACACCAGCGTCTCTTCGATCAGCGCCTGGCTGCTCTGCCAGCCGAACGGAAGCACCTCCACCGGCAGCGGGAAGGCGCCCAGGGTCTCCACCATCTTGCTGGCATCGGCAATCACCACCATCTGGTCAGAGGCCGTGGCGACAATCTTCTCCTGCAGATGCGCGCCGCCGCCGCCCTTGATCAGGTTCAGGTCCGGATCAAACTCATCGGCGCCATCAATGGTCACATCCAGCCACTTGGCCTCATCCAAAGAGACCACAGGGATGCCCACGTCCCGCGCCAGCGCCGCGGTGCGGCTGGAGGTCGGCACCGCGGTGATCCGCAAACCCTCCTTCTGCACCAGATCGCCCAGGCAGCGCACCAGCCAAGCCGCAGTTGACCCGGTGCCAAGCCCCACCCGCATACCATCTTCGACCATCTCCGCCGCCCGCTTGGCCGCAACGAATTTCGCCTTGTCGATGGGGGACAGCTCTCCGGTCATCGCGGATCTCCATGCAAACGCTTTCCCCGCTGTTATAGGCGGTTAGCCGCTTCCGCGCGAGGGGGCTTTTGCGCCCCGCCTTCCGACCGGCTGGAAATCCCGCCCGTTCGCCCTAGTCCTCTTATGCGGGCGGATGCGGACGGAGGGACAGGAATGCTGCAATTCGACAAGGAAACCACCCGCGTGCTGGAGGATGCCTACCAGGGTGCCGACATTTCCCGGCGGCGGCGCGCCAGCTTCGACGCGCTGGCACCGGCACCGGGCGACCGCATCCTGGACCTCGGCTGCGGCAACGGGCTGCTGACAGAGGAACTCGCCCGCGCGGTCGGCCCCGCGGGCCATGTGACCGGGCTGGACGCCAGCCCCGACATGCTCGCCGCCGCCCGCCAGCGACTGCAGGAACGGGAAAACACCACCCTCACCGAAAGCGATGCCGCGACCCTGCCGTTTGAGCCGGAAAGCTTTGACAAGGCGGTCTCGGTGCAGGTGTTCGAATACATCACCAGCCGCCGCCCGGTGCTGCGCGCGGTGCACCATGTGCTGAAACCGAACGGCCGCCTGGTGATCGGCGACATCCACTTTGACACCTTCGCCTGGCACAGCGACAACCGCGCCCGGATGCAGCGGTTCCTGGATATCTGGGACAACCATCTGGCCGACCGCACCGTGCCCGCCCGCCTGCCGGAAGAACTGCGCGACAGCGGCTTCACGCTCGAAACGATGCACCCCGTGACCATCTGCGACACCAGCCTGCGCCCGGACGGCTTGGCCGCCATGATGATCCGCCTGATCCGCGCCTATGCCGTTCAGACTGAAGCCACCGATGAGGACGACGCCGCCGCCTGGGCGCAGGAACAGGAGGAACTGGCGGCGGAGGGGCGGTTCTTCTTCTCCCTCACCCATTTCGTCTGCACCGCCCGGCGGGTCTGAACGGGCAGCTGCCCTCCGCGCAAGGCGCAGCAACTGCTGTCTTGAACCGGCTGTTTTGTGCGGCAATTCAGAACGCACGCTGAGCGGACGAAGCGGACTTTCAAGTTACTGAACCTTACAGTTAAACAGAGCGCAAAGAAGCATTCCCCAGAATGAACTCTAACATCGCATCAGCCAACAGGTCTGGCCTTTGAACAGGGCCGCCATGACTTACGCCCGGTACTTTTCTTAGTATTGCGTTGTCGATGCTGTTGCTCGTGTGCTCAGCCATTAAACGGTACTGATCAAGTGAGTTTTCTCCGTACAAGATTAAGGTCGGGCATTTAATTTGAGCAAATTCCTCAGGTGACAGTGGTTTGGCAGGCTCTGCATTAAGATCAGGCATCATCGTATGGCAATTTTCCAAATGAACCTTTTGAAAGTCTGGATGCAACTCAAGAAAACCACCTGCTGGCATGCTATAGACAGCCTCAAGACCTACCCGCATACCTGTCTCAAGATCGCCCTTCTCCGCCAATTCATAGGCTGGCTCTAATCGGTCCCACGCAATTTCGCGAGCATGCGTTAGTGGGCCATTTTCTTTTGGCGGTTCGCACTCAAACGATGGCTCAAAGATACTTAGCGAAAGCACTTGTTTGGGTATTGTCGCCGCCGTGCGTAACAGAATTCCACCTGCATAAGACCACCCAGCGAGATGGACCGGCTCCTCCAATTTTTCCAATATGTCGATCAGGTCTTCTGTATGGACACGGCGCGCGAAAGGTTTGTCGTTTGGCCAGTGCCAGTCCCCAAAATGCCGCTGAGTGTAAGCCATGAACTTAGCTCGGCGGGAAACGGGTTTCCAAAGACCGCACCAGATACGATGATCGGCCCATGCTCCATGAACAAACAGAACAGGTGATCCGCTTCCTTCAACTACCATCGGGAAACTGATTTCTTTGACTGCAAATGCCAACGGGGCTGGCATCCCGGCCAAATCGATTTCGCTCAATTCTCGGCTCATTACAGCGAGACTAAATCAAGCAGCATTTTGAGGCAATTTGAACTTGGCGGGCAATCACAACGCGCGCCCCTTCGGCGTCCGCTTCGGGCTCAAAACAGAGCTGCGCAACGCATGACCCGCTCGGCGTCCTTCCGCCGCTTCGGGGCCTCTTGACCAAACATATATCACAAAGGCGGGTTTCCTATTGGAAACGCCGGAAACGGACACATATTCTGCCGGTCCGAGTTATAATGTTGCGCTATGAAACCCGAATACCGCCTGCACTACGCCCCTGACAACGCCTCACTGGTCATCCGGCTGGTGCTGGAGGAGCTTGGCCTGCCCTATGAAACGGTCCTGGTCGACCGCCGGGCAGAGGCGCAGAACAGCCCCGAATACCGGGCGCTGAACCCGGGCGGTCTGATCCCGGTGCTGGAAACCCCGGACGGGCCGCTGTTTGAAACCGCCGCGATCCTGCTGTGGCTCTCCGAGCGCCACGCCGCGATGGCACCGCAGCCCGGCAGCGCGGAGCGCGCCGCGTTCCTGAAATGGCTGTTTTTCGCCTCCAACACGCTGCACGCCGACCTGCGGATGCTGTTCTACCCGGACAAATACATCGGCGATGCCGAGGCAGATCAGCAGCAGCTGCAAAAGGTCCTGCGCCAGCGCCTGCATGTGCATCTGACCAGCCTCAACCAGGCCGCCGCAGACCGCCCTTCCTGGCTCGGCGCGCCGCAGCCGTCGGTGCTGGACTATTACCTTGCCTGCCAGATCCGCTGGATGGCGCTTTATCCTGCGCAGGCCGACAAAACCTGGTTCACCCTGGCCCATTACCCCAGCCTGCAGCAGATCTGCGCCGCGCTGGAGCACCGCCCCGCCGTTACCGTGGCACGCGAGGCCGAGGGCCTCGGCGCCACCCCGTTCACATCCCCGGCCTACGCCAATCCCCCAGAAGGATCAGCCACCTAATGTTCCTCTCCGTTTTCGACATGTTCAAAGTGGGCATCGGCCCGTCGTCCTCCCACACCATGGGTCCGATGGTCGCCGCCGCGCGCTTCCTCGACATGATGCGCGCCTCGCCGTTCGAATTCCACGGCCTGCGCGCCTCGCTGCACGGCTCGCTTGCCTTCACCGGCGTCGGCCACGCCACCGACCGCGCCACCATCCTCGGCCTCGGCGGCTTTGTCGCCCACGACTATGACGACGCCAAGGCCGAGGCCTTCCTGGCGGAGCTGGACAAGACCCATACCATGCACCCCGAGGGGCTGGGAGAACTGCACTTCGACCCCAAGGCGGACATGATCTTTGACTATGATCACGCGCTGCCGGGCCACGCCAACGGCATGATCCTGATGGCAACGGATGCCCAGGGCGACGTGATCCTCAAGCAGGTGTTCTACTCGATCGGCGGCGGCTTTGTCGTCACCGAGGAGGAACTGGCCGCGGGCAAGGCCACCGACGAAGGCGACCCGGTCCCCTTCCCGTTCAAATCCGCGGCAGAGATGCTGGAGATGGCCAAGGCCAGCGGCAAGTCGATTGCCGAGATGAAGCGCGCCAACGAGATCTCCCGCGGCTGCTCCGACAGCCTCGCCAAGGGCACCGCCCGCATCTGGCAGGTGATGAACGACTGCATCAACCGCGGGCTGGAGCGCGACGGCATCCTGCCCGGCGGCCTCAAGGTCCGCCGCCGTGCCAAGGGCATCTATGACGCACTGATGGCCGAACGCGGCATGAACCTGACCGCGCCGCACACCATCAACGACTGGATGAGCGTCTATGCGATGGCGGTGAACGAGGAAAACGCGGCTGGCGGCCAGGTTGTGACCGCGCCGACCAACGGCGCCGCAGGCACCCTGCCGGCGGTGATCCGCTACTATCTCGACCATGTGCCGGGCGCATCAGAGGCCCATGTTGAGGATTTCCTGCTGACCGCCGCCGCGATTGCCGGCCTGGTGAAATACAACGCGTCGATCTCCGGCGCCGAGGCAGGCTGCCAGGCTGAGGTCGGCTCCGCGTCGGCAATGTCCGCCGCTGGCCTCTGCGCCGTCATGGGCGGCACACCGGAACAGGTGGAAAACGCCGCCGAGATCGCACTGGAGCATCATCTGGGCATGACCTGCGACCCGGTGAAGGGCCTGGTGCAGGTCCCCTGCATCGAGCGCAACGGCCTCGCGGCAATCAAGGCGGTCTCCGCCGCGTCCCTCGCCCTGCGCGGCGACGGCCAGCACTTCGTGCCGCTGGACGCCTGCATTGAGACCATGCGCCAAACCGGCGCCGACATGCACGACAAGTACAAGGAAACCTCGCTCGGCGGCCTCGCGGTCAACGTGCCGAACTGCTGAGTTTCATGTCTCAGTCTGCCGCTGCCGGAGCAACCAAACACAGGTTAGCGCCCGGCACCGAGGGTGGGCGTTTCGCGCCCGCCCTGGGGGCGGGGACGGGCGCGAACCGGGCCGCAAGCGGCCCGGGGTCTATCTCCGCAATCCGTCCCGCCTTCAACCGCACCTTGTAAGTTTCCCCCACCCCGCCTAGCCTGCCGCCATGACACAGGACCGGCCCCTCCTCGGCATCGCCCTGATGCTGGGCTTCTGCATGGTGATCCCGCTGGGCGACGCCATCGCCAAACTGCTGACGGACCGGGTGCCGGTCGCGCAGATCGTCTTCATCCGCTTTGCCGCCCAGGCCGCAATCCTGCTGCCGCTGGCCCTGGCCCTGCGGTTGCCGCTCAGCCTGTCGCGCCGGGTGGCACCGCTCTTGTTCCTGCGCACGCTGTTGCAGATGGGCGGCATCGGCGCGATGTTCACCGCCTTCCGCTACCTGCCCTTGGCCGACGCGGTGGCCATAGCCTTCGTGATGCCCTTCCTGATGCTGCTGCTGGGCAAATACGTCCTGCACGAACAGGTCGGCCTGCGCCGCCTCGGCGCCTGCGTCGTCGGCTTTGCCGGCACATTGCTGGTCATCCAGCCCAGCTTTGCCGCGGTCGGCTGGAACGCGCTCTGGCCGCTGCTGGTTGCGGTGATCTTTGCGCTGTTCATGCTGATCACCCGCAAGATCGCCAAGGAAACCGACCCGATCGCGGTTCAGGCCGTGGCCGGCGTCATGGGCACCGCGCTGCTGGCACCGGTGTTCCTGATCGGCGATGCCGCCGGCATGGCGGCGCTGTCCACCGCCCTGCCGCCGCAGGACACCTGGAGCCTGCTGGCCGCGGCCGGCGCGCTTGGTACCGTGGCGCATCTGATGATGACCTGGAGCCTGCGCTTTGCCCCCACCTCCACCCTCGCCTCGATGCAATACCTGGAAATCCCGGTGGCCGTGTTCTTCGGCTGGCTGATCTTCTCGGAACTCCCGAACACCCTCGCGGCTTTCGGCATCCTCCTGACCATCAGCGCAGGGCTTTACGCGGTGATGCGCGAGCGCAAGGCGTCAGAAACCGAAGAGCGCATCAACCCCGCCTAGCGGTCCAGCCGGACCGCCCCCAGCACATCCGCAAGCAGCCGCCGCGGCACAATCGCCAGCAGCCCCGGCCCTTCCGCCTCCAGCCGCACCGGACCCGTCGCCCGGTTCGAGGTGCCGATCCGCCCCATCGGCGACATCGTCAGCCCGTCAATGGGCCACTCCAGCCCCTCGGAGTGCCCCTGCACCTCCTGCATCGGAAACAGCGAAATCACTTCACCCGCCTCCGCGGGCAGTTCCACCGCCCGGGTCAGGTGAAAGATCACCTCCGTCTCCCCCACCAGCACAACCGGCACGTCATGCCCCTGCACCAGGGTGCTGAACGCCGCCAGCTGGTGATCCACCCGCGCGCCCAGGAACCCCACCGCCAGCACCGCCGGCGCCGCTATCATCCTCAGCGCCTTGTCAAAATCGGTGCTGTCCTGCTCCGCCACCGGGTGCAGGCTGTCCGGCGGCAGCTGCCCCCGCACGTCATCGCTCAGCGAGTCAAAGTCCCCGATCACCGCCCGTGGCACCTGCCCCGCCGCCAGCGCCGCCGCAGCGCCGCCATCCGCCGCCACCAGCACCGGCGCCAGCGCCAGCGCCGCCTCCAGATCACCGGAGGCCACTTCCCCGCCGCCCACCAGCGTGATTGGTTCCGGAACGTCTACAATCTTAGTATTCATGCGGTCCATTCCCGCCTATTTTGGAAACAAGACACATTGTGAACACAAAATGATACGATCAATTGCACGGATTCGAGCAAAATTGGTCCTTCCAGCCTTTATGGTGAATGACAACCTATGTGACGAAGACGAGCGAGCTGATGGTACATAACAACAAAGTCTTGACCGTATCCTATGGAACCTTTTCCTGCACATTGGAAGGGTTCGAGGATTCCTTCGGCACAATGAAGGCCATTGCCGAGTATTTCCGCGACCTTGCCGCGGATGACCGCTACTTTGGCGCCGAACCGCCGCAGCCCGATGCCGATATGCTGGCCCGCATTGCCCAGCGCGAGATCGCCCGCCAGGTCGAGGCCCGCACCAGCGAGGGCGGCATCCACCTGCGTGCCGCCACCCCGGCGCTTGGCGCCGCCGCTGCCGAAGCTGCCGCACCGGCTCCCACCGCTGCACCTGCCCCGGCGCCGGCGCCTGCCGCAGAACCGGTTGCCGAACAGCCCGCGCCCGCCCCGGCGGAAGCTGAAGTTCCGGCCGCCGAAGCGGAAGCCGTGGCTGAAACCGAAGAATCCGTGGCCGAAACCGAAGAAGCTGCCGCAGACGTGATCGCCGCCGAAGCCTCCGAAGCCGCCGCCGAGGCGGTTGCAGAAGAAGCCCAGGCCGCCGCTGCCGAAATCGAGGACGCCGCGGAAGAGGCCGAAGCAGAAGAAGCCGCAGAAATCATCGCCGAAGCCGAAGCCGAAG
>NZ_JWLE01000011.1:0-335496 GCF_000813785.1 Leisingera sp. ANG-DT | reverse complement strand
GGTCTCCTTGGCGATGGGGGAGGCTTATGCGGATGTGTCCGGCCTGGGGGATCTGAAACGGGCCAATCTGGCCGGGTCTTTGGACGCGGCGCGCAAGGGGGAGTTCACCGAGCTGCTGGCCGCCGAGGCGCTGATTGCCGCGCATGTGTTTGCCAATGCAGCGGCCTTTCTGCTGGCACCGCACGGGTCCGAGGTGCAGGCCGAGGTGGGCGAGGCGGAGGAACTGCTGACGGATAACGCGCCGCTGGCGCTGCACGGGGCGCTGTGGGAGCTGGACCAGAAGCTGGCGCTGCATGCGCCGGATGATGCGCATCTGATTGCGGCCTCCGCCGCCTATGCCGAGCAGCTGATGGAGAAGGCTTCCTTGCGCGCTCAGAACGCGCCGCGGCTGGAGGAGTTCACCGCGGCCGCCTGGCGGGTGGAGGCGGATGATCTGACCATCAGCGGCTTTGAGCCCGCAGCCAAGGCGAAGTCCACAACGCTCACCATGGCATTCAAGAAGCCGCATGAGGTGGTAGGCAACCATATCGCCAAGTACCAGGCCTTGAGGCTGTCCAAGATGCTGATGGCCTATGACTTCGACCGCCGCCTGAACCCGTTTGCCGAGATGGGCGGCTTCATCTTCACCTTCATGGGTGATGGCAAGCCGGGGACGGGTAAGACCACCCTCATTCAGATGATGGCGGGGCTGATCCATGATTATTGCCAGAATGCGGGCTACGCCTTCCGCTACCAGAACTTCGGCATCGACAATATCGACAGCTATCAGGGCAAGTCGGGGCAGAACGCCAAGTCGTTCATCCAGAACGTGATCGACCCGGGCGTGATCGGCTTTGGCACCATCGACGACATCGACCAAATCGCGGGCAAGCGCGGCGACCGGCAGTCCAGCGCGGGCCAGCAGGAGGTGACGGCGGTGTTCATGGAGGCCTTTGCCGGCGCCAACACCGTGGTGCGGGGCAACTGCACCTTTGGCATGTTCTCCAACTACCCGGAGAATGTGGACGACGCGCTGCGCCAGCGGGCGGGCGCGCGGTTTCTGGTGGACGGGCCGCAGACGCGGGAGGATTACATCGACATCCTGACGCTCTTGATGGGCAAGAACCATGCGATCCCGCTGGGCGAGCACGACCTCTATGGCGCGCAGGAGATCAAGAAGGCGGTCGCGCGCTCGTTTGAGGCGCACAACCGCCCGCAGGAGCCGGGGCTGATGGAGGTCTTTGGCCGGGTGCACGACCAGATCGGGGAACTAGATGATTTGGCCAAGCTGGGGACGTACCTCAAGGCGATCCAAGCCGCGGATGAGCGGTTCACCGGCCGAGCCATCAAGAACATCACCGATGCGGTCAAAGTGCGGGCGATGGATTTCGAGCTGCCGGACGAATGGATGGAGAACCCGGAGCTGTTCCTGTTCAAGGATTACGAGACCAAATCGGCGATGATTGCGGAGCTGCGGGTGCCCATCACGGTCGACATGGTGGTGCAGGAGATCAACCGCTACGCCGACAGCGAGTTCCGCTATGCCGACAAGTCGGATGAGGTGGCGATAGAGAACATGGTGCGCGATTTCGGGCGGCAGGAAGAGGCCAAGCGGCGGTATCTGGAGGGGAAGTGACCGTTGGGGATCGTCTTTGGATATGTTGCCCTTGTGGTTTCGGGCTTCACTGCGATCTACGCTGTTATTGCCGGGATCGTGATGGGACACAGGCTTGGGAAGAATGAGGTGCCGTTGAAGTCGGCGCTCTCCGTGACCTTCCTTCCCGTTCTTCTGGTGCCAATGGTGATTTATCTGATCGTTGCAGCTTTCCACGTTGGCGAAATGGGGCAGGGCGTAGTCACCCTTTCCGGTATTCTTGGCGCGGCCTTCTTTATGGAGCGGCTCTCAATGTCCTTTCTGATGCCGCTTACAGCCGCTGTTTTTTCGATTGCCTTGATTGTCGCAAGGCTGCGCCGGCAAAACTCTCAAAGGGGGCTATGATGACTGTCTCGCACAACANNGGCGGGGGCGGCGCGGGGCGGAAGCGGAGCGCCCGCCCGGGGGGGCGGACGGGCGCTGCCCGAGCCGCAAGCGTCTCGGGCGGGAACGCTTTCCATAGTAATCAGGAGGGCCTAGTTTGATTGACTGGGCTACGAACCACTGGCGTTCTATTCGAACCGGTTTGAAAAGCGACCGGCCTATGGAAGTGGGAAGAGCTCTTACTAAAGCCTTTCTGGCAATCGTCGCTGCTCTGGCTATCTTGCCACAACACACAGCCGATGGCGGATGGCAGCTTCGAGCCTATGCTCTTATCACTTCGCCCCCGAATGAAATTGGCGACACCTTTGCTGGGGTTGCCGGTGTTCTCGCCTTTCTCTGGATTATCGTAACCGTATGGTTGCAGAGTCAGGAATTGGCAGAACAACGGAAAGAGCTGTCAGCTACAAGAGATGAGCTGAAGCTGACACGAGAAGCTCACCAAAAGCAGGTCAACATCTTGGAGAAACAGGCTTCTATCTACGAAATTGAACAGAAGGATAGAGCTGAAAAACGCGCGAAGGATCAATTTGATCAAATGCTAAGAGCCCTTGCAGACTTGGTGGGAAATGAAAGGGAGTGGGGCGAACCATGGGTTCCAAGCACCACGCGTCCTCATATGCTGAATCTTGGAACTAGCGTTTTCAATTTGAAGGATCCTCAAAGTGTCGATGAAGCGATAAAACAGGCAGTTTCGTCCTCTCAACACTGTCACGAAACACTAGATGGGTACTTTGCTTCTCAAACGCCGTTCTCGAAGTCTGGTAAAATGGATGCCTATATTGCCTGTCTTGCGTTCGTAAAGGATGTGATGGGCCTGTATGATGATCTGGGCCCAGATCAGAAATTGCGCTTCGATTTTCTAGGTTTGACGCAACTAAGTGAAAACTTGAGAGCGCTACTTGAAATGAACATCTGGTTGGAAAGTGAAGCAACATGAAACGCCTCATCCAGCATGGCCTGATGTTCGGCAATCTCTTCCATGTGGCCTCGCCCGCGCTGGTGGAGCGGTACAATCGCGCGCTGAAGCATTTGACCGGCAAGACCACCGCCCTCACGGATTTCCACGTCGATATCTCGGGCTTTTCGCCCGAAATAGGCGATGAGCTGGGGGATGATCACTATCTGAACCATGCGGGCGTGAACCGGCAGTTCATTCTGCTGTCGACCGAGCAGAAGCGCTGCCCGCTGCTTCACGTGAAATTCTCCACCAGCCGGGACATCCTGCGCCGGTTCATCGAGGTGAATGAACGCCAGCTGTTTGCGCTGACGGCGACGGATGCGGTTGCGGGCGAACTGGTGAATTCGGTGTTTGAGGTGTCCTCTCCGGCCAAGCTGTTCGACATCCGGCAGGTGCGGATCGAGGCGGATACTACCAAGGGTACGCTGCGCCATGCGGACCGTCTGGCGGAGCTGGTGGAGCGGTTCAAGACCGGGGAGGATGCCTGGTTTGATGACGGTCTGATTGCTAAGATGATCGCAACGGCAGAGCAGACCGGCGATGTGACCCGCAATCCGGTGCATCTGGAGCATGAGGTCTTTGAGCAGGGCAACTTCTGGACCGCGCATTTCGGCGGGCTGTACCTGTTTCAGGACGTGCAGCACCCGGCGGTGATTGCCAGCGGGGCAAAGCCCGAGGGCGTGCCGCTGGATCGCGTTTTTGACCTGAGCCAGCGTAATGCCATTGCCAAGTTTCTGGAGCTGAACGGGCTGGCAGAGCCGGTGATCCGGGCGCGCGGTGTCGATGGCGCGGCGATCCTGCGGCAGAAGATGGGGTTCCTGGCGGTTTCGGTTTTGACAGAGAAGGGGCGGGATCTGACCGGCCTGTCACGGTCGGATCTGCGGCGGCTGGCGGCGCGGCATGCGGAGGAGCTGCCGGAAGAGTTTGAGGGGCTGGCGGCGCTGGTGCGCTGGGCCGAGGGCGGCGGCAAGTGGCCAAAGATCACCTCGGACCATCCGGCCTATTTCTATAGCCTCAGGGCGTCGGACACGCCCTGCCGCGATCTGGTCAACATGCTGCTGGCAGAGCTGTGCCCGCATGACTTCCGCCAGATGTTCATCTGCCACAAGGAGGAATTCTACCGCCAGTACCGTGGCTGGCCAGAGACCAAGAAAGCCTATGCGGCGGAGTTCCTGGCGCGGGAGTATGCGGTGGACAAGGCTGGCGCGCGGGAGGCGCTGTTCGGGCATGAGCCGGATATGGAGGGGCGGATGCCCAAGCTGCCGCGGGTGCAGCGCAAGGGGATGGTTGACCGGGTCGGCCCCTGGGGGGCTGTGAACCGGGTGAGGGGGCGATAGGATGGTCCTATTGGAGCAACTTAGTTCTTCCCGGATCGCTTGCGATCCGGTTCGCGCCCGACCCGCCCCCGTCATGCCGGAGGCGTGCTTTCAGCACGACGGCGGGCGTGAAACGCCCACCCTCGGGACGGGGCGCGAACCTGTGTTGGATGTGAAAACCCAGGAGCAACAGTGATGTTCGGCTTTATCCGCCTGATCCTGATCCTCTTGGTGGTGCTGACCGTGGTCTACGCCGCGGTGTCGCTCTATTCGCGCGAGATGCGGCGGCTGAAGCTTAAGCGGCGCTGGAAAGAGAAGGGGTTGACCGGCGACCGCGCGGCCTTCATCCAGCGGGGGCTGAAACAATACGACAACTCGTTCCGGCGCAAGCTGATCCTTCTGGTCTATATCATTCCGCTGGGGGCGCTGGCGCTCCTGATCTACGTCATTAACTTTATGTGAGGTCCACCCCCATGCGTTTCATCAAATGGGCTTTCCTGATTACCTTCTGGGTGCTGTTCGGCGCCTTTCTGCATTACACGCTGCCGCAGTATGACGTGGTGCGGATCGTCAACACCTACGAGGAACGGCAGGAGCTGAACGACTGGACGCGGGTTTTCTGGTCCAAGCCCGACGACCAGTCGGCGCAGCTGATCAACCGCGATGTGCAGTTCATCCAGGCAGTGCGCGCCAACGGCCGCAATATGGTCTACCGGAACGAGGACACCGGCTGGAACTGGCCGCCCTATTTCAAGTTCGACACCGCGAACCTCTATACGGATGCAAATGACAGCATCTCGACCAAGGCGAACCCGGAATGGGTGGCGGTGATGCATTACGGCTGGCGCAACGAGTTCCTGTCGATCTTCCCCAATGCGGTGACGATCAAGCCGGTGGCGGGGCCGGAGGACAAGCCAACCAACTGGTTCTCGATCATCTTCCTGGTGCTGCTCGCGGCGCTGTTGTGGGCCATATATGTGCGTTGGCGCCGGTTCCGGCAGGCGCGGATCGACCCGATGATCGAAAGCGCCGAGGACAGCCTCTATGCGGCAGGCGATGCCATTGCTGAGCGCAAGGGCCGGTTCCGGCGCTGGCTGGATACCTGGAAATCGAAGTGACGGGAGGGGCCGCCGGATGGGCGGCTCTGAAAGACACAAACGGATGCGCGGGCCTGAAGCGGCCCGCGTTTGTTTATTCGATCCGGTCCAGCACCCAGTCCAGCGCGGGGGTGAAGCCGTCAGGTGACAGCGCTCCGCGTGGTGCCGCGGCGGCGGCAAAGGCGAAGCCGTGTGTGTAATCCACCAGCAGGCAGAGAAGGGTGCGGGCCTCTGAGCCGGATACGCCTGCGGCGGTGATTTCCGCCTCGATCAGCCGGGTCAGCCCGGTCAGGGCAGGACCGATCAGGGACGGGTCCTCCAGGATGCATTTCGCAAGTTCCGGGTGCCGGGTCACCTGGGTGCAATAGCGGGTCATCAGGTCACGCAGCCGCAATTTGGGCGTTGCCGCTTCTGACGGTGCATCCGCACCTTCAAACGCAATGGCGACGAGGGATGCGATCATCTCGTCCCTGGTTCCGGCGTGATGGGCAACGGCCATAGGGGTGACGCCAAGCGCCGCAGCCAGTGCCTTGAACGTGAGGGCCTTGCTGCCACCTTCGTCAAGCAGCTCCAAGGCTTTCTGCAGCACATCATCCTTGCTGAGGGTGCGGCTTCCTCTGGGCGGGCGACCCATGCGCGGGGGCATTGGTCAGGCCACCTGGAACGTGGTCTGGACCATGCCGGTGGGCAGGATGCGGGAGCTTGCCACCTGGAGGTCTATGTCCTGGTCCAGGCTGCCGAACAGCGGGATGCCGCTGCCGATCAGGATCGGAACCGTTGTGATGGTCAGATCGGCGATCAGCCCCTGGCGCAGGAAGGACTGCACCATCCGGCCGCCGTCGACATAGGCGCGGGTCCAGCCCTCCTCTTGCAGTTCCTGCATAAGGTCTGCGGGCGCGGCGGTGCTGAGGCGCACCTTGTCCTTCAGCTCTTCGGGAATGTCCTGTTCACTCAGGCTGTTGCTGAGGACCACAACCGGTTCGGTGTAGGGCCATTGGCCGAACCCCAGCACGGTGCGGAATGAGCCCGTCCCCATGACCAGCCCGTCGACACTGTCCATGAAGGCGGCAAAACCGCCATCGTCATCTTCGGCGTCGGGCTGTTTGAGCAGCCAGTCCAGCGAATGGTCCTGCCGGGCCACGAAGCCGTCGAGGCTGGTGGCGATGAAGACGTGGCCGGTGGTCATCGGATTCTCCTGCATTGCATTTAACTATACGTCATATAGTTAAATGCAATTCGTGTTCCAAGGGGCCAGCGTAAGATTCTCTGCGTGCGAATCGATCTGCAGCGGCTGGCAGCGCCTAACCGCATGAAAGATAAGCGCTTGCCGCAAACGGACCGGCGGATGCCGGTTTGAGATTCTGGACATCCCTGTCCCGCCGAAAGCGGCAAACATGCATGTCTTTTTCCGGTTTTGGCGGGTCGGATTTGTCTCCGCCGGCGGCGCGGGATTCGGGCATTTTCCGCTTCAGCAAGGTGCCGCCCCTAGGGGCGGAGAATTGGGAAGCTGGTGAAATTCCGGCACTGCCCCCGCAACGGTGACCCCGGGCAAGGCATGGCAATAACCACTGAAGCAACGGCTTCGGGAAGGTGCCAGGCCCCGCCGCCGAATGGCCCCGGGACAGTCCGGAAACCAGCCTTGCCCCGAAAACGTCAACCGCGGGCGGCGGCGGGGCGGTTGCAGGCGCGTGGCCTGCAATCTCTCTATCCATGCCCGCAGCCAAGCCAACCTGCCGCGGGGATGCGGCAAAGGAGAGAAGCAGATGCTTCACGACAGCGAAATTCTGGCCAAACTGGTCGCCCGTCAGAAAAACTATTCCCTGGAGCAGGCGTTTTACACCGACCCGGGCGTGCTGGATCTGGACATGCGCCAGATCTTCTACCGCGAATGGCTGTTTGCCATTCCCGCCTGCGAGATCCCGAAGGCGGGCAACTTCGTGACCCATCAGGTCGGCGCCTACAACGTCATCATCGTGCGCGGCACCGATGGCGAGGTGTGTGCCTTCCACAACGCCTGCCGCCACCGCGGTTCTGTTGTGTGCAAGGCCAAGAAGGGCAACTCGCCCAAGCTGGTCTGCCCCTACCACCAGTGGACCTACGAGCTGGACGGCTCGCTGTTGTGGGCACGCGACATGGGGCCGGACTTCGATGCCTCCAAGCACGGGCTGAAGCCGGTGCATTGCCGTGACCTGGCCGGCCTGATCTACATCTGCCTGGCGGATGAGGCGCCGGACTTCGACGCTTTTGCCGCAGTTGCGCGCCCCTATCTGGAGCCGCATGACCTGGGTAACGCTAAGGTCGCCTATGAAAGCTCGATCATCGAGAACGGCAACTGGAAGCTGGTCTGGGAGAACAACCGCGAGTGCTATCACTGCGGCGGCAACCACCCGTCACTGTGCCGGACCTTCCCGGAAGATCCGTCGGTGACCGGCGTCGAGGGCGGTGAGACCCCGCCGCATCTGCAAAAGCATTTCGACCGGATCGAAGCGGCGGGCGTGCCGGCGCAGTTCCAGATCGATGCGCGCGGCCAGTACCGGGTGGCGCGGATGCCACTGAACGAGGGCGCCGAGAGCTATACCATGGACGGCAAGGCGGCAGTGGCCAAGAAACTCGGCCGGGTGCCCTTTGCCGATGCCGGCACGCTCTTGAAGTTCCACTACCCGACCACCTGGAACCACTTCCTGCCAGATCATTCCATCGTGTTCCGGGTGACCCCGATCAGCCCGACCGAGACAGAAGTCACCACCAAGTGGCTGGTGCACAAGGACGCGGTGGAAGGTCAGGACTATGACCTGAAGCGGCTGACCGAGGTCTGGGTCGCCACCAACGACGAGGACCGCATCGTGGTAGAGGACAACCAGCGCGGCATCAACTCGCCCGCTTATGAGCCCGGTCCCTATTCGGAAGTGCAGGAGAGCGGCGTCATCCAGTTCTCCAACTGGTACGCCGACCATCTGACCCGCGCGCTGACCGGCCGCCACCTGATCGCGGCGGAGTAAGCGTATGGGACTGCAGGCCAACTTCGAGACGCTGGACGAAACCCTGGCGTGGAAGGACGACGAGATGCTGGAATGCGTCTCTGTCGTGCCGGAAGCGCCGAACACCGCCACCTTCAGCTTCCGCGCGCCTTCGGGCGCGTGGTTCAAATACCAGCCGGGCCAGTTCCTGACCCTGGAGCTGCCGGTGCCGGGGGAGACAGTCTGGCGGACCTATACGATCAGCTCCTCGCCGTCGCGGCCCTTGTCGATCTCAGTGACGGTGAAGGCGCAAGGAGACAGCATCGGCACCCGCTGGATGCTGGACAGCCTGAAACCGGGCATGTTCCTCAAGGCCTCCGGCCCGGCGGGCGTGTTCACCCTGCCCAAGCGCCCGAACGGCAAGTTCCTGTTCATCTCCGCAGGCTCCGGGATCACACCCAGCCTGTCGATGACCCAGTACCTGTTCGACCGCGGCCAATCGCCGGACGTCTGTTTCATCAACTGCGCCAAGCGCCCCAGCGAGATCATCGCCCGGCGCCAGCTTGAGGGCATGGCGGCGCGGGTGCCGGGCATCAAGCTGCACTTCGTTGTGGAGGAGGACGACCCCTATCAGGTCTGGACCGGCTACCGCGGGCAGCTGAACCAGATCATGCTGGGCCTGATCGCCGGTGACTACCTGGAGCGCGAGGTCTATTGCTGCGGGCCGGAGCCCTTCATGCAGGCGGTGCGCGACATGCTGAACGGTCTGGGCTTCGACATGGAGAACTACAACCAGGAAAGCTTTGGCGCGCCGGTGGAGACAGAGGCAGATGCGCCGGAACTGGACGATGTTGTTCCGGCAGAAACCGCCGCCGCCGAGATCACTTTTGCAGCGTCGGGCGTCACCGCAACCTGCACCGAGACCGACACCGTGCTGGCAGTGGCCAAGGCGTCGGGCCTCAACATCCCGTCGGGATGCACCTTCGGCATTTGCGGCACCTGCAAGGTCAAGAAGACCGCAGGCGACGTGCATATGGTCCACAACGGCGGCATCTCGGAAGAGGACGTGGAGGCAGGGTATATCCTGGCCTGCTGCTCCAACCCGATTGGCCGGGTCGAAGTGGAAATCTGATCTGTCGGAGGGCCTCCCGCGGGCCCTCCGCTCCCTTCTGGTCCGGGCCTGCGGCGATAAAGGGATTGACGCCGCGCCCGTCCCTTGGTCAACACGGGGCCAAGCCTCATACCCCCGTTGCGACACAGGACCATCAGACCATGACTGCCAGCAAACGCATTGCCCTTTCCAGCGACCACGCCGCCATCGAGCTGCGCAAGGCCGTTGCCGCCCATATCGAAGCGCAGGGCTGGGAGGTCGAGGACATCGGCCCGCAAACCCCTGAGAGCACCCATTATCCCAAGCACGGCGCCGCCGCGGCACAGCTGGTGGCCTCTGGCGACTGCACTCTGGGCATTGTCCTGTGCGGCACCGGCCAGGGCATCATGATGGCGGCGAACAAGGTGAAGGGCATCCGCTGCGGTGTCTGCTCCGACACGTTTTCAGCCAAGATGATCCGTGCCCATAACAATGCCAACATGCTGTCGATCGGCGCCCGCGTGGTTGGTGAAGGGCTGGCGCTGGAAATCGTCGATGCCTTCCTGGGCACGGAATTCGAAGGCGGCCGCCACGGCACCCGCGTCGACATGATCAACGCGCTGGAAGACTGAGACCTGGCCCTCTGGCCCGGCAGCGCAGGGCCGCGTCCCGCTCAGTCTGCAAAAAGATAACTGGTCCCGGCAATTTGCCGGGACTGATCGCCGGACAGGTTCAGAAAGCCGCTGAGCTGGTCCGCGTTTTCCTCCACGCTGCTGCTCTCCCGTATTTCGTAGAGCTGGCCGAAGCCCGCATCGCGGATGCGGTCGTTTTCATGCAGGATGTCGTTGCGGATCGTTGGCAGCAGCCGTTCGAGCGTCAGCTGCGGCGTGCGTTCGCCTGCCAGTCCGACCCGGCGGGCATGGCCGATCAGGTAGTCGTCGCTGAAATCGCATTCGATGTGCAGAAAGCGGGTCGATGACCGGTCTGAATGGAAATCGTTCATCAGGTCGATGGCGCCGGGATCCAGGCAGATGATCAGCTGATCGGATTCATAGTATTCAAACAGCATCCGCATCAGCGCCCGGCGGTGACGGGTGCGTTTCATCAGCGCCGCCTGAATGCCGCCGAGGTCGGGCAGCGGGGTGTCTTCCTCGTTGAACAGGTATTCGATTGCCGGGATGTTGGTGACCTGCCGGATCTGTTCCAGCAGCCGCTTGGCTACATGCCATTTCTTGCAGACCACGATCAGCAGCTCGCGTTCACGGCCCAGGGTGCTTTCGGTTTCCCAGAACCTGGGCGCAAAGCGGCGACCGTCGCGCCCGCGCTGGGCCAGGAACTTGTAGAGGCTTCTGCCCTCGTTGGAGATCTGGAAGTCCACCCCCTGCGCCGCATAGAGCCGCCCGAGCCGCGACTTCAGCTCCTTGGCCTCGGGGCTGATTTTGCGGGCAAACAGAAAGTCCTGGCTGAGCAGCAGGTCATAGTGATCATTGTAGAAGTTCACCGGCATCCCGTAGTCGGTGAACATCAGGAAGGTGAGGGTGCGGGTTTCGATCTCCGCTTCCGGGATCAAGTGGCGCACCAGGGTTTGAAAGAAGGTCTCGTCCGGAATCCATGTGGTGCGGAAAAAGCGCATCACGTCGCGGCGCTTGCGGATGAAACCCAGGATCCATTCGACCGTGCGGCGGCGCAGGCACCACCACTGGCTGCCGATCTGCACCTGAATATCGGCGGGAATCTCCCGCTGCAGCCCCAGCCGCTTCTGCAGGCCGTGGCTCCAGTAAAACAGCTGCTTGTGCTTGCGCTCGTTGAAGAAGTGCCGGTAGATCAGCCGCTCCTCCTTCATGCCGGTCTTGATCCAGTCGCTTTCGAAGAAGTCGAAGCTCTCGATGAAATCCTTGTCGTGCGCATCCAGGAACTGGTGGGCGTATTCCGCCGTTTTCACCGCCATGCAATCGCCCGATAGCATGTAGAAATGGGTGGCGCGCGGAAACTCCTCCACGGCGCTGCGCAGCGCATGCAGTGTCGCCTCGACCAGCGACCACTCGCCCCAGCCGCATTTGATGCGCCTCTTGGCAAAGGTGACGTTGGGGTTGTCGGCCAGTTCTGACCGGATCAGCTGGTAATCCTCCGGCGCTGCCCGCCCGTCAAAGTGGATCGCCATGCAGTCGCCGGCCGCCGTCAGCCGCTCAGCCTGCTGGATGATCGCCTCGGGGTCTTTATGGCAGAGCAGAATATATGCGATTTTTGCCATTGGGGGGACGGACTGCCTTGTTCTGCCTGATTGTTTACCTTGATAAGCGCGCTGTACGCACGAATAAACCAGATAGTTCCCGTTTCGGTAAACATATGCGATTACTGCTAGGAACAGGCAAAGACGGACAAGAGGGCGGAAAATGGGGTTTCCCGGCACCTGGATGACGGAAAGTGAGAGTGTGGTCTACCGGGTGGTGCCGAAATGCGCCTGCTCTACGATTGGGCAGATCCTCTATTACTCGGACCACGGACGGTTCTTTGACGGTGACATTCACGACGCCAAGGACGGTCTGCACAAATGGGCGCTGGAGCACAGCCAGGGGCCGATCACGCGAAATGTGCAGGGGCAGCGGTCCTATGCTTTCACCTGTGTGCGCAACCCCTATACCCGGATCCTGTCATCGTTCTTCGACAAGATCTGCGGCATCCAGCGCAACGGCAAGCGCTACCGCGGCAACCTGGTGCCCAAGCTGGCCTATGAATACGGGATCGAGGTCGGTGGCGACGACGGCAAGCAGGAGTTCGACCAGATCGCCAGCTTCCGCCGGTTTCTGCTGTTTGCCCGCGACACCATCCGCTGGCGCCGCCCGATGGACCCGGACATCCACTGGTCGGCAATGTCGGGGCATGTGTCGACCTTCATCCTGAACGGCGGGCGCTACAACCAGATCTTCTGGACCGAGGCGTTCAATGACGGGATGCAGGGGGTGCTGGACGCCATCGAGACGCCGCATCCCGTGGACCTGACCGCAATCCCGCGCTTCAACGAAAGCGAGGGCCACGGCCCCAAGCGCGCCCATCCGGTGGAGGATTACTTCGACGACCTGTCGATGCACCTGGTTTACGAGATCTACAAGCGCGATTTCGAGCTGTTCAAATACGATTTCGAAAACCCGGCCAACAAGATGCCGGTGGGCGAGATCGACCTGGACGAGGTGCACGCCAAGCTGGGGGAGTGACCGTGGCGCGGGCCTATGAGGGTTTCTATGCGGTTTGCAACCATACCAAATGGATGGAGCTCAGGGCCCTGGTTCTGTCTCTGGGCGCGGATGAAAGGCCTGACTTCCGGTCCCGTTGTATTGCTAGCGGAAACGTGAGTGGTTGGGAACGCGAGTGGTTTTACCATTTCTGCGACGGCGGTTTTGCGGATCTGGAATGGGTGGAATTGCGTGGCAGCTGCCTGGCTGATGCCGAATTTCAAAAACGGCTTGCGCAGATTGGATTGGCTGGGAAAGCCGAAGGAAATGCAGTGCTCATTTTTGGCTTTGTGACATGCGGCGAGACAGCAGAGAAACTGTCCTTCGCCTAGATTTCTTGAGTGCCGAAGCGAGGGGCTCCCGCGCCATGCCGCCGCATCATAGATGCAGCAGCATAAGACTTGGGCCGGGCGCCGCTGGCGCGGCGCGGTTGCGTTCAAAGCGCGGTGGTCCCGCTTCTTTCTGGTTCAAAATACCCCCCGCCGGAGGCGCGCCGTGCGCCCGCACGGCGCAACGCCCAACGCCGCTCGGTGCACTGGCGTGAGCCAGAGGGCCGCAGCGGGGGCGGGAGAGATTGGCGGATGCAGAAAATTTTCTGAGAAGCGGTTCAGGGACAGGACTGCCCTGAACGCGCTTTCCCCATGGTAAAGCACCTGAAACCGCCTCAAGGGCAAGCGGCTGCGCCGCCGCGCGTTCGCGCGGCCCTTGACCCGGCTTCAGGCGCGGGAGCCAAAAGAAAACCCGCCGCGTAGAGGCGGCGGGTTCTGTGTGCTCCAAGTCTGAGCGGTATCAGTCCTCGTCGGGCAGCGCACGCACCGCGCCTTTGGCGGCGGAGGTTGCCAGCAGCGCGTATGCCTTCAGCGCCTTGGAGACCTTGCGCTTGCGCGGTTCGGCGGGTTTCCAGCCCTTGGTGTCCTGTTCCTCGCGGCGCGCGGCCAGGTCCTCGTCGGAGACAGCCAGATGGATCGAGCGGTTGGGGATGTCGATCTCGATCCTGTCGCCCTGGCGCACCAGGCCGATGGTGCCGCCCTCGGCTGCCTCGGGCGAGACATGGCCAATCGACAGGCCGGAGGTGCCGCCGGAGAAGCGGCCGTCGGTCAGAAGCGCGCAGGCTTTGCCGAGGCCCTTCGACTTGAGGTAGGAGGTCGGGTAAAGCATTTCCTGCATCCCCGGGCCGCCGCGCGGGCCCTCGTAGCGGATCACCACCACGTCGCCTTCCTTGACCTTGCCGGTCAGGATGTCGTTCACCGCCGCGTCCTGGCTTTCGCAGACATAGGCCGAGCCGGTGAATTTCAGGATGTTTTCATCCACGCCCGCGGTCTTCACGATGCAGCCGTCCAGAGCGATGTTGCCGAAGAGCACCGCAAGGCCGCCGTCCTGGCTGAAGGCGTGCTCCTTGGCGCGGATCACGCCGTTTTCACGGTCGGTGTCCAGTTCCTTGTAGCGGTTGGCCTGGGAAAAGGCCTGGGTGGTGCGGACGCCGCCAGGGGCGGCCTTGAACAGCTCCTCGGCCTCCGGGTTGTTGGCGACCTTGATGTCCCATTTGGCAATCGCCTCGCCCATGGATGAGGAATGCACGGTGTGGCAATCGTTGTGCAGAAGGCCTGCGCGGCTCAGCTCGCCCAGGATCGAGAAGATGCCGCCGGCGCGGTGCACGTCCTCCATGTGGACGTTGTGGATGTTCGGCGCGACCTTGCACAGGCAGGGCACTTTGCGGCTCAACTGGTCCATGTGTGACATGTTGAAATCCACCTTGCCCTCGTTGGCGATGGCCAAGAGGTGCAGCACGGTGTTGGTGGAGCCGCCCATGGCGATATCGAGGCTCATCGCGTTCTCAAAGGCCTCGAAAGTTGCGATCTCGCGCGGCAGCAGGCCCTTTTCCTCGTCCTGATAGTGGCGTTTGGTGATCTCGACGATCTTGCGCCCGGCCTCCAGGAAGAGGCCCTTGCGGTCGGCGTGCGTCGCCAGCGTCGAGCCGTTGCCCGGCAGCGCCAGGCCCAGGGCCTCGGCCAGGCAGTTCATCGAGTTGGCGGTGAACATGCCCGAGCACGACCCGCAGGTCGGGCAGGCGTTTTCCTCGATATGCTTCACCTGGTCGTCGGTGAACTTGTCATCCGCCGCCGCGACCATGGCATCCACCAGGTCGATCTTTTTCATGTCCAGATCGGCGATGTCGATCTTGCCCGCTTCCATCGGGCCGCCGGAGACAAAGATCGCCGGGATGTTGAGGCGCATGGCGGCCATCAGCATGCCGGGCGTGATCTTGTCGCAGTTGGAGATGCAAACCATGGCATCCGCACAGTGCGCGTTGACCATGTATTCGACGCTGTCGGCAATCACCTCGCGCGAGGGCAGCGAATAGAGCATCCCGTCATGGCCCATGGCGATGCCGTCATCCACCGCGATGGTGTTGAATTCCTTGGCGACGCCGCCTGCCGCCTCGACCTCGCGGGCGACCATCTGGCCCAGGTCCTTGAGGTGGACGTGGCCGGGCACGAACTGGGTGAAGGAGTTGACGATGGCGATGATCGGCTTGCCGAAATCATCGTCTTTCATGCCGGTGGCGCGCCACAGTCCGCGGGCGCCCGCCATGTTGCGGCCATGGGTGGAGGTTCTGGATCGGTACTTTGGCATCAGGCTGGTTCCCTTAGTCTTTGCCCTCAGGGACACGATTTGCGCAATAAAGGCAACCGGCCGGGGGGCTGTTCGGTAATTTTGGCGCAGTTTGCGCCGGAATTCAGTGGCGAAATGTCTCTGGCGGTGGTTCTCAGGCGCGGGTGGGGGCCGGTTCCGGGCTTTTCAGCCAGTGATTCACCAGAAGGCCCAGCACCAGCGCCCAGAACGGCGCACCGATTCCATAAAAGCTGATGCCGGAGACGGTGGTCATGAAGGTGATCAGCGCAGCCTCGCGCCCTTGCGGTCCTGCCAACGCGGCGGAGAGGCTGTTGCCGATGGTGGCCAGCAGCGCAAGCCCTGCGACGGTGGCAACCAGTGCCTTGGGGGCGATCAGGAACAGACTGATGACGGTGGCGCCGCCAAGCCCCACCAGGATGTAGACCAGACCCGTCATCACACCTGCCAGATAGCGGGTGTCGGGGTTCTCGTCCGCTTCCGGGCCGGCGCAGATGGCGGCGGTAATGGCGGCAAGGTTGAAGGCAAAGCCGCCGAAGGGGGCGAGGATCAGCGAGGCCAGGCCGGTGATGGTCAGGCTGGCGGAAACCGGCGGCTCATAGCCGCAGGCCTTCAGCGCCACTACGCCGGGCATGTTTTGCGAGGACATGGTGACGATGTAGAGCGGCAGGCCGATGCCGATCAGCACCGGCAGCGAGAAGGCGGGCATCACGAACTCGGGGCGGGCCAGTGTCAGGTCCAGCGCCTCCAGGCTGCCGAAGGCACCTGTACTCGCGCACCATGCCACACCTGCGGCCAGCACCGCGGGAATGGTGTAGCGGGGGAACAGCTTGCGCCCGGCCAGAAAGGTCAGGCCCATCACCGCCACCAGCGCTGTGTCGGTCTGCAGCGAGGTGAAGGCAGAGAGACCGAACTGGAACAGGATGCCCGCCAGCATCGCGCTGGCCAGGCTTTCCGGGATCAGACGGGAGAGGGCGGCGAACCAGCCGGTAATACCCGTGAGCGTCAGGAGCGCCGCGCAGAGGAGGAAGGCGCCCACCGCCTCTGCCAGCGGCACGCCATTGAGGCTGACCGCCAGCAGCGCCGCGCCCGGTGTCGACCAGGCCGTCAGGACCGGCATCCGGTACATCAGAGAAAGGATCAGGCAGGTGATCCCCATGCCGAGCCCCAGCACCAGCATCCAGCTGTTGGCCTGTGCCTGTGTGGCGCCCACGGCCTCAATTGCCTGAAAGATAATGGCGACTGATCCGGTGTAGCCGACCAGCACGGCAACAGCGCCAGAAACGAGATGCGAAAGCTTCAGATCTTTGAGCATGCGGCTTTTCCTTGGCGGCCGGGCAGGGTAGGGTGGCGTGCGTTATAGCGCACAATACAGTCCGTGCGTTATAACGCACAAGACTTTTTTGACGGGCAGAGACAATGAGCGATGACGGCATCACCCTGAACCTGCGTGAAATCCGTGCGGCAGCGGGGCTAAGCCTCAGCAAGGCGGCGGAGGCCACAGGTGTCAGCAAGGCGATGCTGGGACAGATCGAGCGCGGCGAATCAAGCCCGACAATTGCCACCCTTTGGAAGATCGCCAAGGGGTTCCACCTGCCGCTGACCGCCCTTTTGGGAGAGGCCGCACGGCCAGTGAGCGCCGCCACCGGGGTTTATGAAACGGTGCAGTTTCCCGGCAGCATCGGGGTGAAAATCGTCTTTCCGTTTGATCCGCTGCTGGGGGCGGAGACCTTTCAGGTGACGCTGCAGCCGGGGCAGAGCCACCAGTCGCAGCCCCATGACACCGGTGTGACCGAGGAGGTTTATGTGCTGCACGGCTCCATGGAGGTGCTGCGGGATGGCGAATGGGTGGCGCTGGAGCCGGGGCAGGGGCTGCGCTTTGCCGCCGACCAGCCGCATGGCTACCGCAGCCTTGAAACCGGCGCGGCGTTTCTCAACATGCATCACTACCGGCAGGCGGTTCTGACGCAGCGGGATTGATCTGCTTCACTTGTGTATTTTTTCGGGGCTGCCTACCACTTGCGCAAGTGATTGAGTTTTCAGGATTTGGAGCCGGGAATGGACACGCTGCGCGGAAGCCTTCTGATGGTGCTGGCCATGGCCGCCTTTGCGCTGGAGGACATGTTCATCAAATCCGCGGCTCTTGCGCTGCCGGTGGGGCAGATCCTGATCCTGTTCGGGCTGGGCGGCATGGCGGTCTTTGCCGCGATGGCGCGTTCGCAGGGTCACGCCCCCTGGCACCCGGGCTTTGGCACGCGCCCGATGCTGTGGCGCTCCTTGGCGGAAGTTGTCGGGCGGCTGTGCTTCACCCTGGCAATTGCGCTGACGCCTTTGTCCTCGGCCTCGGCCATTTTGCAGGCGACACCGCTGGTGGTGGCTGCAGGGGCGGTTGTGTTCTTTGGCGAGACCGTCGGCTGGCGGCGCTGGCTGGCGATCGGGCTGGGGTTTGCCGGGGTGCTCATGATCCTGCGGCCGGGGCTGAGCGGTTTCGAACCGGCCTCGCTGTTTGCGGTGGCAGGCACGCTGGGGTTCGCGGGCCGCGATCTGGCCACCCGCGCGGCGCCCAAGGATATGAGCAACAACCAGTTGGGGTTCCTGGGCTTTGCCATGCTGGTGGTTGCCGGGATCATTGCGCTGGGCTGGACTGGCGGTGCGGTCTGGCCTGCCCCGCGTAATTGGCTGGACATCGCTGCGGCCACGGTGATCGGAGTGATTGCCTATAATGCTTTGTCGGGCGCGATGCGGGCAGGGGAAATTTCGGTCATTGCGCCGTTCCGCTACACAAGGCTGGTCTTTGCCATGGTGCTGGGGGTGCTGGTGTTCGGCGAGCGCCCCGACACGCTGACCCTCATTGGCAGCGCGGTGATCGTCGTCAGTGGTGTTTTCACGCTGCTGCGCAGCCGCAAAGCGTAACCGTATCTTGCGCCCGCCGCGGTGCGGCCTTACATCTGCCGCCCATGGCCAAGAAGAAGCAGACATCAGACCCGAACTACAAGGTGATCGCCGAGAACCGGCGGGCACGTTTCGATTATGCAATCGAGGACGATATCGAATGCGGCATCGTGCTGGAGGGGTCCGAGGTCAAGGCGCTGCGCGGCAACGGCACCAATATCGCGGACAGCTACGCCGCGGTGGAGGAGGGCGAGCTGTGGCTGGTGAACTCCTACATTCCGCCGTATGCGCAGGCCAAGGTGTTCAAGCATGAGGAACGCCGCCGCCGCAAGCTGCTGGTGTCGCGCAAGGAATTGTCGGACCTGTGGAACCTCACCCAGCGCAAGGGCATGACCCTGGTGCCGCTGGTGATCTATTTCAACCACAAGGGCCGCGCCAAGATCAAGCTGGGCATCGCCAAGGGCAAAAAACTGCACGACAAGCGCGAAACCCAGGCCAAACGGGATTGGGGCCGCCAGAAACAGCGCCTGCTGAAGGACGCGCGGTAGGTTTCGGCCTATCAGTCTTTCTGGCTTGCGCCGGTAACGTATCTGGCAATCTGCTTCCGCCCCAGCAGGCGCCTGTGCGGCCCGCCTTCCGGGCCGGCGTAGAGGATCTTGAGGTTTTCGGTTCTGAGCAACGGCAGGAGAGTTTCCTGAGGCAAGCCGATGGCCCGCAGGATAGACAGATTTTTCAGGCCTTCGAGCGGTTGCAGATCCCGGACGGCTGTGCCGGATATTCCAAGTTCCTTCAGACCTGGCATCTGCCGGACAGGCGCCAGACTGATCACCGCAGTGCCAATTGCTGAAAGCTCACGGAGGCTTGGCCCTGCAAGCGGCTTAAGACTGCTGACAGTGGTGCCGTCCAATACCACAGTTTGAAGCGCGGAAAGGTTTGACAGGGGCGCGAGGTCTTGGACACGCGTGTGTGCCAGGTTCAGTTCTGCCAGTCTGCCTGCGCTTGCCAAGGGCGACAGGTCGGCAACGCTGCTGCCTGTCAGGACCACGGTATGAAGGGCGGGTTTATTCTGCAGCCCTTCCAGGCTTTGCAGGCGGCTTCCGTCTGCGCGCAGCATTTCCAGACTGCTGGAGGCCGCCAGCGGTGCCAGGCTTTGGACCGGGCAACCGGAGATCCAGACCACGCGCAGGTTCGCCGCGGCCAGCGGTGCCAAATCGGAGATGCCGGTGTTGAAGGCCAGCAGATTTTCCAGCGTGGCCATTCCCGCCAGCGGTTCCAGGTCCGTGACGCCTGAATCGGCAATATTGAGGCTTTGCAGACGGTTGTAACCGCGCAAAAAGGAGAGATCTGTCAGCTCCCTGATGCCCCAGACGGAAAGATGCTCAAGCCGGGTCAATTGCGCCAGCGGAGTGAAATCGCGGGTCCGGACAGAATCAAGGCTCAGCCGCCGCAGTTCCGGCAGCCGCGTCAAAGGCTCCAGGCCGGAAACGCCCAGCCCCACTAGCGCCAGTTTCTCCAGATTGGGAAGCTGAGCCAGCGGTGACAGGTCTACGGGGTCTTCAAATCCTGGTTCTGCTATCAGCGACAGGCTGGTCAATTGCTGAAACTGTACCAGTTCCTGCAAGTCCGACTGCCTTGCGCCAAGCCTGATGCTCGCCTCTAAGTTATTGTCTTTTATGCATGTACTTCCAAAGGCCGCACAGCTGGCCTGCGCAGGAAACGGCAGGGACAGCCAGGCGGCCAGAAGGATGAATGCAAAAAAGCTGCGCAAACCGGGCATGTGATTACCTTTTCCGACACCTGCCGCAATAATGCAGGCAAGATGTTTCTGCTCCGTAAAACACACGCATAAGGCCCGTAAAGGCTTGTGAGGGGGACAGGACAGCTTGCACCGCCCTGCCACGGGATGTACCCATGGCGCTAAATGCAGATAGGGAGACGCTTTGATGCAGGACGATCCGAAGACGCTGGTTTCCACGGACTGGCTTGCCGCCCATCTGAAGGACCCGGATCTGCGGGTTTTGGACGCGTCCTGGTATCTGCCGCAGCAGGGGCGGGACGCCAAGGCGGAGTATGACGCCGCCCATATCCCCGGCGCGCGGTTCTTTGATATTGACGAGATTTCCGACAACCGCTCCGACCTGCCGCATATGGTGCCGCCGGTGGAAAAATTCATGTCCAAGCTGCGCGCCATGGGCGTCGGCGACGGCCACCAGGTGGTGGTCTACGACGGCGCCGGCCTGTTCTCGGCAGCCCGCGTCTGGTGGCTGTTCCGGCTGATGGGGCAGACCAATGTTGCGGTGCTGGACGGCGGCTTTCCGAAATGGCAGGCCGAGGGCCATCCGGTGGAGGACCTGCCGCCGGTGATCCGCGACCGCCATATGACCGTGCGGGTGCAGAACCATATGGTGCGCGATGTGACCCAGGTCTCTGCCGCCGCCAAGCTGGGCGATCATGAAATCATCGACGCCCGCTCCGCCGAGCGCTATCGCGGCGATGCGCCGGAGCCGCGCGAGGGTCTGCGCGCGGGCCACATTCCCGGCTCGCGCAATGTGCCCTTTGGCCAGGTGCTGAAGGCCGATGGCACCATGAAAGACGCCGATGGCATCCGCGCTGCCTTTGAGGCCGCTGGCGTCGACCTGAACAAACCTGCGATTACTTCCTGCGGATCGGGCGTTACCGCTGCCATCCTCAGCCTCGCTCTGGAGCGCATCGGCAAGACCGATCATTCGCTCTATGACGGGTCTTGGGTGGAATGGGGTGCCTTCCCGACCCTTCCCGTTGCTACCGGAGAGAACTGAGCAATGTTCGAAACCCTGAAACCCCAGCCCGCCGACAAGATCCTGGCGCTGATGCAGATGTACCGCGACGACCCGCGTGCGGACAAGATCGACCTTGGCGTCGGCGTCTACAAGAACGCCGAGGGCGTCACCCCGGTGATGCGCGCGATCAAGGCGGCGGAGCACAAGCTGTGGGAAGAGCAGACCAGCAAGTCCTATGTCGGTCTGGCCGGCGATCCGGCTTACTCGGATGCGATGATCAAGCTGATCCTGGGCGATGCGGTTGCGCGTGAGAACATCGCGGCAGCGGCCACGCCCGGCGGCACCGGCGCGGTGCGCCAGGCGTTTGAGCTGATCAAGATGGCCAACCCCAAGGCGCGCGTCTTTGTGTCGGATCCGACCTGGCCGAACCACGTGTCGATCCTGAACTATGTCGGCATCGAAACCGTCGTTTACCGCTATTTCGACCGCGACACTCGCGGTGTGAACTTTGACGGCATGATGGAAGACCTGAAAGGCGCGCAGAAGGGCGACGTGGTGCTGCTGCACGGCTGCTGTCACAACCCGACCGGCGCCAACCTCAACGAGGTGCAGTGGAAAGAGGTCATTGCGCTGCTGAACGAGCGCGGCCTGATCCCGATGATCGACATTGCCTATCAGGGCTTTGGCGACGGCCTGGAAGAGGACGCGCTGGGCGTGCGCCTTGTGGCCTCCAGCTGCCCAGAGACGCTGATTGCCGCCAGCTGCTCCAAGAACTTCGGCATCTACCGCGAGCGCACCGGCCTGCTGATGGCTGTCTCCAACGACGCGGGCGCACAAGCGCTGAACCAGGGCACCCTGGCGTTTTTGAACCGGCAGAACTACTCCTTCCCGCCGGATCACGGCGCGCGTCTGGTGACCATGATCCTCAACGACGATGCTCTGCGCGCCGACTGGGCGGCCGAGCTGGAAGAGGTGCGTCTTGGCATGCTGGGCCTGCGCCAGAGCCTCGCGGATGAACTGCAGCGCCTGACCGGCTCCGACCGGTTCAGCTTCATCGCCCAGCACCGCGGCATGTTCTCGCTCTTGGGAACCACGCCGGAGCTGGTCGAGAAAATGCGGGTCGACAACGGCATTTACATGGTTGGCGACAGCCGCCTGAATATCGCGGGCCTTAACGCGCAGACCGTACCGGTGCTGGCCAAGGCGATTGTTGACGCCGGCGTCTGAGCCAGAGGCACTTTGAAATTTAAGAAACGCGCCCTTTTGCGGGGCGCGTTTTTCTTGGAGTGGCGCCTAAGACTTTTCAGAAAAATTTTGCGCGCAGGGGCTGTGATTGGCGGCTATGCGAAGACAGGACGACGCTTGACGTTAGGTCATTTGCAGTTGGGCGACGGAAGCACCAAGGCTTCGCGTTTGTGCTTGCGGAAGTCATACGCAACACAGCCTAGGAGACCGAAATGACCCTCGCAAAATCCGCCCTCGCCGTGATCCTGTCCGCGGCCGTTGCTCTGCCGCTGGCCGCCCCGGCTTTTGCTGCAAACGGCGAAGTTATCGACCGGGTGGAAAACCGTGCCGACCGCCGCGAGAACCGCCGGGATGAAGCCGTCGACACGGGTGTCTGGGACGTGGTGGAGGATCATCTTGACCGCGCCGAAGACCGCCGCGACTACCGCGACCAGAAGGCGCCCAAAGTGATTGTTGTCCCGCAGGGCTGACCCCGTTCCGCCCCGCGCCAGCGGCGCCCGGCCCAAAAGCGAAGGGTCATTTCTTGATGATCCTGCAACTGGCGGGAGCCCTCCGCCGAAACACAAACGCGGCGCCTGAAACAGGCGCCGCGTAATTTTGTCAGCAGGGCTGGACTTAGCTCGGCGAGAACTCCGGGTACGCCTCCATGCCTAGCTCCGCCATGTCGAGCCCGTTGACCTCATCCTCTTCCTCCACCCGGATGCCAGTGGTGGCACGCAGGATGATCCAGACCACGGCAGAGGCTGCAACGGTGAACACACCCACCACGGCGATGCCGGTCAGCTGAGTCAGCAGGCTGGCTTCAGGGTTCGACAGCACCACGGCCACAGTGCCCCAGATGCCGCAGAGCAGGTGCACCGGGATGGCGCCAACCACGTCGTCGATCTGCAGCTTGTCCAGGAACGGCACGGCGAAGACCACGATCACACCGCCGATGGCACCGATCAGGGTGGCCAGGCCCAAGCCCGGGGTCAGCGGCTCGGCAGTGATAGCCACCAGGCCGGCCAGCGCGCCGTTCAGGATCATGGTCAGGTCCGGTTTCTTGAACAGGAGCTGCGTCAGGATCAGAGCTGCCACCGCGCCGCCAGCCGCGGCAGCATTGGTGTTGGAGAAGATGCGGCTGATGTCAGCCACGTCGCCGATCGAGCCCATCGCCAGCTGCGAGCCGCCGTTGAAGCCGAACCAGCCCATCCACAGGATGAAGGTGCCGAGGGTTGCCAGCGCCAGGTTGGAGCCGGGCATCGGAATGGTCTTGCCGTCCTTATACTTGCCAATGCGGGGCCCGAGGATCAGCGCGCCGGTCAGTGCGGCCCAGCCGCCCACGGAGTGCACCACGGTGGAGCCGGCGAAGTCCAGGAAGCCCATCTCCTCGAGGAAGCCGCCGCCCCATTTCCAGCTGGCCTGGAACGGGTAGATCACGGCAGTCAGAATGATAGTGAAGATCAGGAAGGGCCACAGCTTGATGCGCTCGGCCAGTGTACCCGACACGATCGAGGCAGTGGCGGCGCAGAACATCAGCTGAAAGAAGAAGTCCGAGCCGGTGGCGGCATAGGAATAATCATCCGCGCCTTCCGCGGTGATCCCAACCGCCTCCAGCACGCCGGGGCCAAAGACGCCGGACAGGACGCCGTCGACGGCCCAGTTACCCAGCGGATACATCAGGTTGTAGCCGATCAGCCAGTAGAACACGGCAGCCAATGAGAACAGCGCCATGTTCTTGGTCAGCTGCATAGTAACGTTTTTGGAGCGGACCAGGCCCGCCTCGAGCATGGCAAAACCCGCTGCCATCCAGAACACCAGGCAGCCGCCGATCAGGAACAGCAGCGAGTTCAGGATGAACACGGTGTCGGTTGCGGGGTTCACGCCCGGGGCCGGGCCGTCCTGGGCCAGCGCCAGGCCCGGCAGCGCGCTCAGCGCCAGAGCCGCAAGGGGGAGTTTCAGGGTCTTCATAAGTCTTTCCTCCATGCCGGGCGCGCTTACAGCGCCTCGAGATTGGTTTCGCCGGTGCGCACCCGCAGGGCCTGTTCCACATCCAAAACAAAAATCTTGCCGTCGCCGATCTTGCCGGTGCGGGCGGTCTCGGAAATTGCGCTGACGGCCTGTTCGGCCTGATCGGCAGGCACAACCAATTCCAGCTTCAACTTGGGCACGAAATTCACTTCGTACTCGGCGCCGCGGTAAATCTCGGTGTGGCCCGCCTGGGCGCCAAAGCCCTTGATTTCGGTGACCATCAGCCCGCTCACGCCAAGACCGGTCAGCGCCTCGCGGACCTCGTCCAGCTTGAAGGGCTTGATGGCGGCAACGATCATTTTCATCTTTGCATCCCTTTGTTTCGCGCTGCCCCGGCCCCATGCCGATGCATTGTGCACCTGCAGCAAAGCCGCCGCCCCGAGTCGTGCAAAGCCAAGGGCAGCAAGTTTCCGCGCGTCTTTCTGCGAGCGCACAATAATTTTGCGCCTTTTGATCGCTTCGCTTAAAAACCGGCCATCTGGAAAAGGGGAAAGGTCCGGATTCTGCCCCCTCTACAATCCGGCGCCGGCAGGGTATTGTCGCCGGACAACGGGCAAACCGGGCAGGAACAGACGATGGCACAAGGATCCGGGCGCAAGCCTCTGGTGGCGGAGAAACGCTATTCCGCGGGCGGCAAGGGCAAACCACCCGCTAAGAAGCCTGCGCGCAGGAAGCCGGCGCCCAAGGCCAAAAAGCCTGGACTGCTGGCACGGCTGTTTGGCCGCAAGAAGTCCCGCGCCAGGCCGGTACGCAAGAAACGCGGCCTCATCGGCTGGCTGCTGGCGCCGTTTGCCTTTGTGTTCCGGCTGGCTTGGGGGTTCACCTGGCGGGTTGGCATGGTGGTCTGCGGGCTGGTCGGCCTGGCGGTGGCGTTCCAATATGCAAAACTGCCGGAGGTTTCTGCCTACCTGGACGGGCGCGCCCGTGGCTCCGTCACCATTCTGGACCGCGAGGGTGAGGTCTTTGCCTGGCGCGGCGACCAGTTCGGCGGCGTGGTGACCGCGGACACGGTGTCGCCGCATCTGAAAAACGCCATCGTTGCGACAGAAGACAAGCGGTTTTACCGCCACCTTGGCCTGTCGCCGCGCGGTATAGCCAGCGCCGTGCGCATCAACCTGAGCGAAGGGCGCGGGCCGCTGTCGGGCCATGGCGGCTCCACCATCACCCAGCAGGCGGCGAAACTCCTGTGCTTGGGCAAGGTCTATGATCCCACCGAATGGAAGAGTGAAAGCGCCTATGAGGCCGACTGCCGCAAGGGATCGCTCTGGCGCAAAGGGACCGAGGCGATCTTTGCCCTGGCGATGGAGGCCAAGTACACCAAGGACGAGATCCTTTCGATCTACATGAACCGCGCCTATATGGGCGGCGGCGCCTATGGCGCAGAGGCCGCGGCGCAGCGCTATTTTGGTAAATCCGCAAACCAGCTGAACCCGGCGGAGGGTGCAATGCTGGCAGGGTTGCTGACCGCGCCGTCGACGCTGGCCCCCACAAACAACCTGCAGCGCTCGCAGGACCGGGCGGCTACCGTGCTGCGGCTGATGCAGGAGCAGGGCTACCTGACCACGGCGGAGATGCAGAAGTACCAGAACAGCCCGGCAGAGCTGAGCGAGGCTGCGGCAGCGCGGGCCGGCGGCTATTTCGCCGATTGGGTGATGGACAGCATTCCAGACTTCCTGGGCGACCAGACCACAGAGGACGTGGTGATCCGCTCCACAATGGACCAGCGCTTGCAGCGCGCGGCTGAGGAAGCGCTGAAATACATCTTCGAAAACAAGGTGCGTCAGGGCTCCAAGGCGCAGGCCGCCATTGTGGTGATGAGCGCCGACGGCGCAGTGCGCGCCATGGTGGGCGGGCGCAAGACCAAGGTCTCGGGCGTTTTCAACCGGGCGACCCAGGCCAAGCGGCAGACCGGTTCTGCGTTCAAACCCTTTGTCTATGCCACCGCGCTGGAGCTGGGTTATTCGCCCTATGACCGGGTGCTGGATGCAAAATACTGCCTGAACATTCCAGGATCCGGCCAGTGGTGCCCGGATAACTACACCCGCAAGTTCTATGGTGAAGTGACATTGGCGCGGGCGCTGCGCGACTCGCTGAACGTGCCGGCGGTGAAAGTGTCCGAGGCCGTGGGCCGCGACAAGGTGAGCCTTGTGGCCAAGGACTTTGGCATCGACAGCGATCTGGCCGCGGGCCCTGCGCTGGCGCTGGGGGCGTCGGAAAGCACTCTGCTGGAAATGACCGGCGCTTATGCGGGTATCCTCAACGGCGGCTCCTCAGTGACACCTTATGGTGTAACGGAGCTGAAGCTGGTGGAGGACAATGAGGCGCTGATGGGGGCCAGCGGCGGCATGGGCGAGCGGGTGATCCGCCCGGAGGCCGCGCAGCAGCTGGTCTGGATGATGGAAAAGGTGATTGCCGGCGGCACCGGCCAGCGGGCGCAGATCCCGGGCTGGCAGGCGGCGGGCAAATCCGGCACCACATCAGCCGCCAAGGATGCCTGGTTTATCGGCTTCACGGCTGACTACGTGGCCGGCGTCTGGATGGGATATGACGACAATACGCCCCTGTCCGGTGTGACCGGCGGCGGTCTGCCCGCCGAGATCTGGCGCGAGACCATGGTGCGGGTTCATGAGGGGCTGGAACCGAAGCCACTGCCGATGCTGGAACCGGCACCGATCGCACCGCCGCCGCAGCCAACCCGCCGCGAGCGCCGCCGTCAGGGGCCAAAACTGGGCCAGGAACTGGGCCGCGCGGTGGACAACATCCTGCGGGATATTCTGGGCAACTGAAAATACGGATAGGCGGTGCTCCCGCCCGTCTCTGGCCTCCATGCGGAGGCATCGCCAGTTGGGCCCGGCGCCGCACCTTGAAGGTGCGGCGCGCGCCTGTCCCACAGGGCCTGGGGCGCCACGCCCAACGGGCGCACGGCATCCAGGATGCTGCGGCGACGGGCGGGAGGCTTCTGCCCCGCAAGCGGGTGGCCTGAAGCAGGCAAAGAAAAAGGCTCCCCGCAGGGAGCCTTGCTCGTGTCCGTCAGGAAAAACCGGATCAGCTCAGCCGGTCCAGCTCGGCAATCAGCGCGTCGATGTCACCTTTCTTGCTGTCCAGGATCGCGCCGATTTCGGTGCGCTCGGTCAGCAGCAGGTTCACGCCTTCGATGAACATGTTGAAAAACAGGTCGCGGCCGGAGCGGTCCGACACCAGGAAGGTCACTTCAAACGGCGACTGGCCCTTGAGGTAGGCAATAGTGCTCACCTCATACCATTTCTTGACTTTCTTGACGCCCTTCACCTCCAGCTTGCCGCCGATGAACTCGCGAAAGCGTTTGCCGTACTTGCGCGAGATGTAGCCCTGAAATGCCTTGGAGAAGGCCTTCTTCTGGCTGGCCGAGGCGCGGCGCCCATCCACCCCGAGCGCATAGGCCGCGATATACGAGGTGTCGCTGTAGCGCTGGAAGATCCGCTCGAACTCGCGGAACATGGCGCTTTCACCCTTGCCAGAGTCGATCACACGGTTGATGTCGGCAACCAGGCTGTTGATCAGCTTGCTGGCGCTGTTTTCGGTCAGCGCCCAAAGGGTTTGCGGAGCTGCAACCAAAGCAGCGGCGCCGGCGCACAGGCCAGTCACGAAATTGCGGCGGTCCATATTCAAAATCCTTCAGTGTTCAGTTCGAACGGGTCGATTTCCTGGATCTCTTCGCCATCCCCCAGCTCGAACCGGCGGTTCTGCAGGTAGATCAGCCGCGACTGCGCATAGCTGTCGGCGCTCTCGTAGAGAATCGAGTCGATCGTGTCGGAATAGTTGCCACGATCACCCATGCGGCGCACGATCTCGGCGTAGATGGTGATGTTGTCGGCAGTATTCTGCTCGGCATATCCCAGCGGGTTGGTGAAGAAGTCGACGGCAACCCCCACCGCGTCACGGCTGGTGGAAGGGCCGAGCAGCGGCAGTTCGACATAGGCGCCTTCGCCGACGCCCCATTTATGCAATGTCTCGCCGAAGTCGGTATCGACCTGCGGCACTTTGAACTCAGTTGCGGGGTCTGCGAGGCCCGCAAATCCCACGGTCGAGTTGATCACGAAGCGCGAAAACGCATTGCCGGCCGTCTTCAGGTCGCCCTGCAGCAGTGCATTGACCATCTGGCCGGGCATCGACAGGTTCTCAGCAAAATAGGAGAAACTGGTCACCATCGGTGCCGGAACGATTGCCACGTAGCCTTTGGAGGCGGGGCGGAAGGCCAGCCGGTCAACGCCGCGGTTGAAGGCGTGAATGGTGCGGTTGGTCCGCTCATAGGGGTCGAACACCTCGCCGGAGGCGCGCGCAACCGGGTCCTGAGTGGCGCAGCCAGCGGCAAAAGCGGCCAAAATCAGCGCAGGTACAAATTTAAGCGGTCGCAACATCAAGGGCATTCGGATAAGTGTCCAATTGGTACTGGAATGGGCGCGTCGGGGGGCAAATAAGTGTTCTCTTGCCAATTTCCAGTCTGATTACATTTTTTTACCGGCTTGTGCCACAACTGGTACAATTCCAGCCCTGACCTGAAGCCAACGAACCACTATTGCAGTCTGACCATGAATAAAAGCCTTTACAAAAACGGGTATGATGAACTGCGTCAGGTGCGGCGGCAGAGCTGCGGCCTGTACTGGTTCACCGGGATCTTCAGCTTTTTCGTGAACCTGCTAATGCTGACCGGTCCCTTATACATGATGCAGGTCTACGACCGGGTGCTGGGCAGCCGGTCAGAGGCGACCCTTTTGGCGCTGTCGCTGCTGGTGGTGTTCCTTTACGGGATGATGGGGCTCTTGGACTATGCCCGCGGCCGGATCATGGCGCGGGTTGGGGCCCGGCTGCAGGCGGCGCTGGATAAGAGGGTGTTCGATGCGATGATCCGCCGTTCTGCGGTGGCACAGGACCCGGTAGCGCAGACCGGTCTCTCAGACCTGGAGTCGGTGCAGCGGCTGATCGCCTCGCCGGTGCTGACTGCGGCTTTCGACTTGCCCTGGACGCCAGTGTTTCTGGCGGGCATTGCGCTGTTCCACCCCTGGCTGGGCCTGCTGGCCCTTGGCGGCGGTGCGGTATTGGTGCTGATTGCGTTCTTGAACCAGATGTTCACCCGGTTGCCGCAGCAGAAGGCAAGCATGACCGGCCACAAGGCCAATCTGATGTCCGAGGAAATCCGCAACGAAGCGGAAATGATCCAGTCAATGGGCATGCGCGGGGCATCTTTCGAGCGCTGGAAACAGGCCCGGGACGCGGCCTTGACCGACAGTGTCACGGCCAATGACACCGGCGGCGGGTTCACCACGCTGACCAAGACGCTGCGTCTTTTCCTGCAATCGGCGATGCTGGGTTTGGGCGCATATCTGGTGCTGCAAAACGAGGTGACGCCAGGCGCGATGATCGCAGGTTCCATCCTGATGGGCCGCGCCCTGGCGCCGATCGAACTGGGGCTGGGGCAGTGGGCGCTGGTGCAGCGGGCGATGAAGGGCTGGCACAATCTGGCGGAGCTGCTGGACAAGGTTCCGGAGGAAGAGACACGCACCGCCCTGCCCAAGCCGAAGGCGCTGCTGGAGGTCCAGGGGCTGGCGGTGGTGCCGCCTGGCAGCAATACGCCGCTCTTGCGCAATGTGAACTTCAAGGTGCAGCCGGGACAGGCAATCGGCGTGATCGGGCCTTCGGGATCCGGCAAGTCAACCCTCGCGCGGGCGCTGACAGGTGTTTGGCGGCCTGCGGCCGGTTCCGTCCGGCTCGACGGTGCGTCACTGGATCAGTACGCACCGGATGTGCTGGGCGGCCACATAGGTTACTTGCCGCAGCGGGTGCAGGTGTTTGATGGCACCATTGCCCAGAACATCGCCCGCCTTAATCAGCAGCCCGACGCCGAAAAGGTGGTTGAGGCCGCCCGTAAGGCTGCAGCGCATGAGATGATCCTGAAACTGCCCGACGGCTATGACACGCGCGTCAACGCCACCGGCGGACGGCTGTCGGGCGGGCAGATGCAGCGGGTCGGGCTGGCCCGGGCACTGTTCGACGATCCGGTGATCGTGATCCTGGATGAGCCGAACTCGAACCTCGATAATGAAGGCTCGATGGCACTGAACCAGGCGATCAAGCAGATCAAGGCTGAGGGCCGCTCGGTGCTGATCATGGCGCACCGCCCGGCGGCGATCCAGGAATGCGACACGCTGCTGGTGATTGACAAGGGCACCCAGACCGCCTTTGGCCCCAAGGACAAGGTGCTGCAGGAAATGGTTGCCAACCATCAGAACATCCGCCAGGCGACCGGCGCGGGAGGTGTGCGATGAGTGTGGAGAACAACTGGCCCGCGCGCCGCCCGCTGATTATTGGCCTGATTGCTCTTGCAGTGCTGGTGGGGGGCTTCGGCTCCTGGTCGGTGCTGTCCTCGATTTCCGGTGCGGTGGTGGCCACGGGCCGTATTGAGGTCGACCGCAACCGGCAGGTGGTGCAGCATCTGGACGGCGGCATCGTTGCAGAGATTCTGGTCGATGAAGGCGACACCGTGGCTGAGGGCGCGACGCTGATCCGGCTTGACGCCAATGAGCTGAACTCCCAGTTGGTGATCACCGAAGGCCAGCTGTTCGAGCTGATGGCGCGGCGCGGCCGGCTGGAGGCGGAACGGGACGAGGCGGCTGATGTCACCTTTGACCCGGAATTGCTGCAGGCCGCGGAAGCCCAGCCGGATGTCATGGATCTGGTCGAGGGCCAGCGGCGCCTGTTCTTGGCCCGGAGAGATTCCACCGCGCGCGAGATCGAACAGCTCGAGAAGCGCCGGGCGCAAATCGAGGAGCAGATTCGCGGTATTCAGGCGCAGCAGAAATCCATGTCGGTGCAACTGGACTTGATCGGTGAGGAACTGGGCAACCAGCAGTCGCTGCTGGACCGCGGCCTGGCGCAGGCGGCAACGGTGCTGAATTTGCGGCGCACCCAGGCCAGCCTGGACGGCCAGCTGGGTGAGCTGGTGGCGTCGGAGGCGCAGGCTGAGGGCCGCATCACCGAGATTGATATCGAAATCCTGAAACTGGGCAGCGGCCAGCGAGAAGAGGCGATTACCCGCCTGCGCGATCTGCGCTATCAAGAGCTGGAGCTGGCTGAGACCCGCCGGTCCGTGCAGGGGCGGCTGGCGCGGCTGGATATCACCGCGCCGGTCTCGGGCATTGTCTACGGGCTGCAGGTGCAGACCCCGCGCTCGGTGATCCGGCCGGCCGACCCGGTGTTGTATCTGGTGCCGCAGGACCGGCCGCTGGTGATCGCGGCACAAGTGGCGCCGACCGACATTGACCAGCTTTATACCGGTCAGGAGGTCACCCTGCGGTTCTCGGCTCTGGATCAGCGCTCGACGCCGGAACTTTTCGGCCATGTCACCCAGGTCTCGGCTGATGCGTTTGAGGACCAGGGCAGCGGCATATCCTATTACCGGGCGGAGATCGAGCTGAACCCGGGCGAGCAGGGCCGCCTGCCGGCGGGCACGGTGCTGATCCCAGGAATGCCGGTGGAAAGCTACATCCGTACCGCCGACCGTTCGCCGCTGGCCTATCTGGTCAAGCCGCTGGCGGACTACTTCAACAAGGCTTTCCGCGAAAGCTGACTGCGGAGGGCGGATTCCCGCGCCGGGGTTTCGCATTTTCTCTTTCCGAAACCTGCTGCTGCGGGTAGCGTCCCGGCCAGCAAAGACTCGGAAGGAATGCGCCATGAGCATCGAAGCAAAACTGAAAGAGCTGGGTGTGACCCTGCCTGACGCGCCGGCACCTGCGGCCAACTATGTGCCTTATGTCGTTGCAGGCGACATGGTCTATATTTCCGGCCAGATTTCGGCGGATGAAAACGGCTTGATCACCGGCACCTTGGGTGCGGACATGGATGTCGACGCAGGCCAGGCAGCGGCCAAGCGCTGCGCGATTGCGCTGCTGGCTCAGCTCAAGGCAGCCTGCGGCGGCGATCTGGAGCGTCTGGTCCGCGTTGTGAAACTGGGCGCCTTTGTCAACTCGACCGCGGATTTTATCCAGCAGCCGCAGGTGGTGAACGGCGCCTCCGACTTCCTGGTTGAAGCGCTGGGCGACATTGGCCGCCACGCGCGTTCCGCAGTCAGCTCGCCCTCGCTGCCGCTGGGCGTCGCAGTTGAAATCGACGGTGTGTTCCAGATCAAATGACGCCGTCCCTGCCTGCCGCCTTTCTGACTGTCCCTCTGGCCCACCGCGCATTGCATGATGTTGAGGACGGGCGCCCGGAGAACAGCCGCGCTGCCATCCGCGCAGCAATTGCGGCAGGCTACGGGATCGAGATTGATTTGCAGCTGTCGAAGGATGGCTGCGCCATGGTGTTTCACGATTATGACCTGGACCGGCTGGCCGAAGGCTCCGGTCTGGTCAGGGACCGGACCCGCGAAGAACTGCGCGCCATCCCGCTGAAAGGCGGCGACGGGGAGGGCATTCCGGACTTTGCGGAAGTATTGGAGCTGGTGGGGGGGAAGGTGCCTCTGCTGGTTGAGATCAAGGATCAGGTTTGGAGCCGGCGGCCAGATGGCACCGGATGCGGCAGGCTCGAAGCAGCGGCTGCGCAGTGCCTGGAAGGATACTCAGGCGATGTTGCGGTGATGTCCTTCAATCCGGATGCCGTTGCGGAATTCGCCAAGCACCGCAGCGACTTGGCGCTTGGCCTGGTAACGGGCGCCTTTAAACCTAAAAATTGGCCGGAGCTGACGCCGGAAGAGCGCAAACACCTGCGGAAGATCGCAGATTTTGACAGGGTGGCCGCCAGCTTCATCAGCCACGGGGCGCACAATCTGGGCAACCCTGCTGTTGCCCGTTTGAAAGAGGCAGGCGTCCCGGTGCTGTGCTGGACAATCAAATCGCTTGCCCAGGAAGAAGCTGCGCGGGCGATCGCTGACAATGTCACATTTGAGCAGTACCTTTCGCCGCTAACATCTTGATCGCTCTGGACCGCACCCCACATCTTTGAAGCGGTGCGGAGGAATTGCATGTCTCAGGCGCGAATCGAAATCCGGGTGCTGGCGTCGCTGTCGCAGATCACGGCAGGCGAGTGGGACGCCTGCGCCTGCCCGGAGGCTGCGGCAGGCGGCCGTGCGCTCGATCCTTTCACCACCCACAGGTTCCTGAGCGCGCTGGAGGACAGCGGTTCTGTCGGGCCGGGTACCGGCTGGCAGCCGCAGTATCTGACCGCCTATCAGGAGGGGCGCCTGATCGCCTGCGCGCCGCTTTATGCCAAGGGGCACAGCCAGGGCGAATACATCTTCGACCACAATTGGGCGCACGCCTATGAGCAGGCGGGCGGGCATTATTACCCCAAGCTGCAGATTGCAGTGCCCTTTACCCCGGCCACCGGGCGCCGGTTTCTGGTTCGCCCGGGTTTTGACGGCATTGGCCACTCGGCGTTGTTGCAGGGTGCTGTGCAGCTGGCGGCGGACAACAATCTGTCATCCCTGCATGTGACGTTTTGCACCCAGGACGAGGCGCGGCTGGGTGAGGAGATGGGGCTGATGCTGCGCACAACGCAGCAGTTCCACTGGCAGAACGATGGTTACGCCGATTTCGAGGCTTTCATGCGGGCGCTGTCATCGCGCAAGCGCAAGAACATCCGCAAGGAACGGATGCAGGCGCAATGCTTTGGCGGCGATATCCGTGTCGTTCAGGGCGATGACCTGCGCCCGGAGCATTGGGATGCCTTCTGGGAATTCTATCAGGACACTGGCGCGCGCAAGTGGGGGTCGCCTTATCTGACCCGGCAGTTCTTTGATATCGCGCACCGCACGATGGCGGACGACATGGCGCTGATTCTGGCGGAACGCAACGGGCGCTATGTGGCGGGCGCGCTGAATTTCATTGGCCGTGAAACACTTTACGGCCGGTACTGGGGCTGTGTCGAACAGCACCCCTGCCTGCATTTCGAGCTGTGCTATTATCAGGCTATAGAGCTGGCGATTGCCCTGGGGCTTGACCGGGCGGAAGCCGGCGCACAGGGTGAACACAAGCTTGCGCGTGGCTACATGCCATGCCAGACACACAGCTTGCACTGGATCGGCGATCCCGGGTTTGCCGGGGCCGTCGGACGCTACCTCGAGGCTGAGCGGGCTGCCACCGAGGAAGAGATTGAAATCCTGACCGATTACGGCCCGTTCCGCAAAGCCCATGTGGAGGAGCAAGAATGACGGAGAAACTGTCCGACGCCACCCGCGGCCCGCTGCTGGAGCCGCTGTTCGCCACCGGCTGGGAGATGGTGGATGGGCGTGATGCCATCACCAAGACCTTCAAGTTCAACAATTTCGCTGATGCCTTCGGCTGGATGACCCGCGCCGCGATCTGGGCCGAGAAGTGGAACCACCACCCGGAATGGAGCAATGTCTACAACCGGGTGACGGTGGTTCTGACCACCCATGATGTCGATGGGATCAGCGCCCAGGACGCCAAGCTGGCGCGTAAAATGGACGGGCTGTTTGGCGAACCGCAGGAGTGACAAGAGGCAAATTCGGGCGGGCTCTAGCCGGTTTCCGCCCTTAGGGATTCAAAAAGGTCTTTCAGAATCCGATTGCCTTCCTCTGACTGAGAAATGAGGCAAGGGTCATTCCACTCATTCTGAAAGACGAACATGCAGCCTGCAAACTTTACACTCGCGCAGGCCGGATACGCGGTTATCTCCGGTACACCGTAGATGCTTTCGATAGCTTCTCTGACAGCCGTCAGGTCAGACGCGCTGAATTCTAGCGAGAGACGGCCGCTCGAAAGTTCTAAAATTTTGAAAGTTATTGCTTTTTCCTTGTCCTGCAGCCTTGGCGGACTGTGTCTTTCAGCTTGACCTGAATAGGTCAGCAATGTTGTCTAAATGTTTCGCGCGCGAAACATTCGGACAGAAACTCTGACCCAATTTTTTACGAATTATTAAGAGGTTGAAGGGTGGCCGCCTGCCTTGGCGGCCACTGCAGTTCCAGAATCAGCCCATCGCTTCCAGCAGGCCCTCGCCGGCCGACAGCTCACACTGGCCCGGGTTCTCTTCCTTGTTGAGGATCTTCACCTCGCCGTCTTCCACCAGCATGGCATAGCGCAGCGAGCGGCCGATCAGCCCGGCGGAGGGCACATCCAGCCGCATCTCGATCGCCGAGGTGAAAGTGCACTCTGCATCCGACAGCATGGTGATCCCCGCCTCGGTTGCACCGGTGTTGTCACCCCAGATCGACATCACGAAAGGGTCGTTGCCGGCCAGACAGATGATTTCATCGACACCTTTGGCGACGAATTGGTCCTTGGTGCGGATAAAGCTGGGCACATGCGCGGAATGGCAGGTGCTGGTAAAGGCACCCGGAACCGCGAAGATCACCACTTTGCGCCCTTTCAGCTTGTCCGACAGTTGCACTTGTTCTGGGCCGTTGTCCCCAATCCGTGTCAGTGTCGCGTCCGGCAGTTGGTCTCCAACAGAAATCATTGCACGTTCCTCTTTCTCCTGATTGCGTTTTGGGGCCCCGGGTATATAGGGTCCGGTGAAAGCGTGACGGGAACTATTGCGGGAGGCAAGGGGATATGTCCCACATCGTCGTGATTGGAGCAGGGCAGGCGGGGTCCTCGCTGGTGGCAAAGCTGCGCAAGGACGGGTTTGACGGGGAGATCACCCTGATCGGCGCAGAAGCAGCGCTGCCCTATCAGCGGCCGCCGCTGTCAAAGGCCTATCTGCTGGGGGAAATGGAGCTGGAACGGCTGTTCTTGCGGCCCGAGAGTTTTTACTCCGAAAACAACATCACCCTGAAGCTGGGACAGCGCGTCACCGCGATTGATCCGGCCGCCAAAACGGTGTCGCTGGAGGATGAGGTGATCAGCTACGACCAGCTGGCGCTGACCACTGGGTCCGACCCGCGCCGCCTGCCTGCCGCCATTGGCGGTGATCTGGACGGCGTTTATGTGGTGCGAGGGCTGACCGACGTGGACGCTATGGCGCCCAACGTGACCGAGGGCAAGCGGGCGCTGATTGTCGGCGGCGGCTACATCGGGCTGGAGGCTGCTGCAGTCTGCGCCAAGCGCGGTGTGCAGGTGAAGCTGGTGGAAATGGCTGATCGTATCCTTCAGCGGGTAGCGGCGCCGGAAACCTCTGATTTCTTCCGCAATCTGCACAGCGGCCACGGCGTGGACATCCGCGAGGGCGTTGGGCTGGAGCGTCTGGAAGGCGAAGACGGCAAGGTCACCCGCGCTGTGCTGAGCGGCGGAGAGGTGCTGGACGTGGATTTCGTCGTGGTAGGCGTGGGCATCACCCCGTCGTCGCAACTGGCGGAGATGGCCGGGCTGGAGCTGGACAACGGCATTAAGGTGGATGCCAAGGGCCGGACCTCCGATGCGTCGGTCTGGGCGGCAGGCGATTGCGCCTCCTTCCCGTTCCAGGGCAACCGCATCCGCCTGGAAAGCGTGCCCAATGCCATCGACCAAGCCGAAGTTGTGGCGCAGAACATGCTGGGCGCGGACAAGGACTACATCGCGACCCCTTGGTTCTGGTCGGATCAGTACGACGTCAAACTGCAGATTGCGGGCCTCAACACCGGCTATGACAATGTGGTCACCCGCCAGGGTGAGGGCAGTCAGGTTTCCTTCTGGTACTACAAGGGGGACCAGCTGGTGGCGGTGGACGCGATGAACGACCCGCGCGCCTATATGGTGGCCAAGCGGCTCATTGATGCAGGCAAGACAGCGGACAAGGCAGTTGCCGCCGACCCTGCTGCCGATCTGAAACCGCTGCTGAAAGCGTGAGGATCATCGCCGGAGACTTCCGCGGCCGGGCACTGGCCGCGGTGGGAAAGGGGGATGCAGGTGCCCATCTGCGCCCAACCACCGACCGGGTGCGGGAAAGCCTGTTCAGTGTACTGACCCACACGGGCGCCATTCCCGGTGCCCGTGTGCTTGACCTGTTTGCAGGCACCGGCGCGCTGGGGCTGGAGGCGCTGTCGCGCGGTGCGGCGGAGGTTTTGTTTGTCGATGATGGGCGTGTGTCCGGCGGCCTGATTAAAAAGAACATGACGATCTGCAAGGCCGAAGACCGCTGCACCCTTGCGCGCCGTGACGCGCTGAAGCTGGGACAGAACCCGGATGCGCCTTTTGATCTGATCTTCCTCGACCCGCCTTATGGAAAGGCGCTGGGAGAGAAGGCGCTGGCTGCTGCCGTGGCTGGCGGCTGGTTGGCGGAAGATGCGCTGGTGGTCTGGGAGGAAAGCGCACCTATGAGCGCACCAAACGGGTTTGAGCTGGAAGGCAGCCGGAAGTATGGCGATACCCACGTCACCTTGTTGTGGCGTCAGGAGAACAGTCCAGCGTAAGTTCCGCTCCGCTCTTCGAATGTTTGAATTTCTATTTGCAAACTCAACTTTAGGAGCGTAGCCAGCCTGTGATTTAGACAAATATCCGCCCATTCCGGCGGTTTCAAAGGACCCAATATGAAAACTGCAAAGTTTCTTGGCCTGCTGGCAGCAGGCTCTCTGTTTCTGTCCGGTTGTGTTTCGCCGGAAGTCGTGACCACCAACAACGTTGATGACGCTTCGCTGACTTGCGAGGAAATTAAAACCCAGTTGGGTCAATTGGATGAGATTCGCGCTGAAGCCAAGAAAGGCAAGACCGCCTCTGGCACGAATGTGGCCGCGGCGATCCTGTTCTGGCCGGCGGTGATCGGCAACTACGCCAACGCCAACGAGGCGCTGGAAGCGGCCAACAAGCGCCACGAGGTTCTGGTTGCTTTGGCAAAGAAGAAGCGCTGCAAGTTCTGAGCCTTGCCAGATTTTTGATTGGATAATGCAGGGGGGATCCCCTGCATTTTTGCATTTGAGAGCAGGTGCTTGGCCGCTGCGTAATTGCGGTGGCAGAGAAAGCTGTCTAACTCTTGCGGGGTAACCCGGATGCATCCCTCGATTGGCGGCACAAATGCCCAAGACATTTCCAACCCCAAAACTGGTGATTTTTGATTGCGACGGAGTGCTGGTGGACAGCGAGCCGGCGTCGAACCAGGCGCTGATCGACAATTTGGCGTGCCACGGGCTGGCACTGACGATGGAACAGTCGATGGCGCACTTCGTTGGCTGCACCATGGCCGGAGTTATGGAGAAGGCCCGCGGACTGGGTGCAGATCTGCCAGACAGGTGGATTGATGAAGTCTACGCGGAAACCATTGCCCGTCTGAGGCAGGGCGTGCCGCTGACGCCAGGCGTTCCAGAATTGCTGGCGCGGCTGGATGCGCAGGAGATACCAGTCTGTGTGGCTTCCAACGGCAGCGAGGAGAAAATGCGCGTTACCTTGGGCCAGAACGGTCTTTGGGGGCGCTTCCATCCGCACGCAATATTCTCGGCGCATGCTTTGAGGGTCGCCAAGCCCGAACCGGGGCTGTTTCTGGCGGCAGCCAGCCATTTCGGAGTGCAAGCGCGCGACTGCCTGGTGATCGAGGACAGCTGCAACGGTGTGACCGCAGCCGTGCGTGCAGGCATGCGCTGTCTTGGATATGCGCCGCAGGACAGTGGCAGGAAACTGGCAGCATTGGGTGCAGAGGTGTTCCGCGACATGGCAGAGGTGCCTGCGCTTTTGTCGATCTGAGGCCGTTGTGGTACTGTTCCGCGCATGGAACAGACCTTGCGCCTACCGTTCCTGCGGTATTCAAAAGAAGCGGAAACGCAGAAACTGCCTGCGTCAAAACCGCTGCGGGCACCGCTGTTCATTCAGGATGCGGTGACACCGTTTGGCGATGGTACGCTATTGCTGGCGCTCTGGCGGTTTCAGGAAGCTGAGGGGCAGGACGACGCAAAGTCTTGACCGTATCCGTCCTTCACCTGGCTGAAGGTATTCCGGAGCACCGGGGGCGGCCCCCGGTGCGTCTTGGCAGGTCAGCCGTAGGTCGGGTGAAATTTTCCGGCCGGCGACAGGGTGAAAATTTCGGCTCCGTCTGCGGTTACGCCGATCGAATGCTCGAACTGCGCCGACAGAGACTTGTCGCGGGTTACTGCAGTCCATTCATCCGCCAGGATCTTGGTTTCCGGGCGGCCCAGGTTGATCATTGGCTCGATGGTGAAGAACATGCCTTCCTCCAGCACCGGTCCGGTGCCGGGGCGGCCGTAGTGCAGCACATTGGGCGGCGCGTGGAACACGGTGCCCAGGCCATGGCCGCAGAAGTCGCGCACCACGCTCATACGCTGCGCCTCTGCATAGGTCTGGATCGCATGGCCGATGTCGCCGAAGGTGTTACCCGGTTTCACCGCCTCTATCCCTTTCATCAGCGAATCATGGGTGACCTGAATCAGCCGCTCTGCCTTACGGCTGAGCTTGCCTGCAACGAACATCCGCGAGGTGTCGCCGAACCAGCCGTCGACGATCACGGTCACGTCGATGTTCAGGATATCGCCGTCCTTCAGCTTCTTGTCGCCGGGGATGCCGTGGCAGACCACATGGTTCACCGAGATGCAGCTGGCGTGCTGATAGCCCTTGTAGCCGATGGTAGCGGACTTGGCGCCTGCGTCTTCGACCATTTGGGTAATGAGACGGTCGATTTCGCCGGTGCTCTGGCCGGGGAACACATGGGCTGCGATATCGTCCAGAATGCGCGCGGCAAGCGCCCCCGCTTTGTGCATGCCGGCATAGTCGCCGGGTTCATGAATGCGGATGCCGTCCTTGGTGGTGCGGCCGTCTTTCGATCTCATCGCGCAGAGCTCCATCACGTTTGTTGCGTAGCTATGTAAGGGGTTCCGGGCGAAAGGGCCAGACCGGGGGTGCGGGAACTTTTTCAGCAGCTATGCGTTTTCTCAGTTGAACCTTTACTTGGACAACGAGGGGAATGCAGCAGAATGGACAGCGTCAATAGCCTTATGCAAACTGAAATTTACGACGGGAAGTCGCTGGCGGATCTGGTCACGCTGGAATTTCTGGCGCAGGCTTTGGGTAGTGTGGTGGCAGCAGTGGTCATTTTGCTGGCCGGCTTCATCGTTGCGGGCTGGGTCAAGCGGCGGATCGTGCAGCTGGGTGACAGCAATGCCAAGCTGGATGTGACTTTGTTCCATTTCCTGGGCAACCTGGCCCGCTACGTCATCCTTGCCTTTGCCGTGCTGTTTGTTCTGAACACCTTCGGCGTCAAGACCACGTCCATCGTTGCAGCGATCGGTGCGGCTGGCCTTGCAATCGGTCTGGCCATGCAGGGCGCACTGTCCAATGTGGCGGCCGGCGTCATGATCATCCTTTTCCGCCCGTTCAAACTGGGTGATTTCATCGAAGTGGACGGCGAAATGGGCACGGTGCATGAAATCACTCTGAACAACACCGTGATTGCCAGCCTGTCCAACCTCAAGGTGATCATTCCCAATTCGGAAGTCTGGGGTAACACGATCACCAATTACTCGTCCTTCGACACACGCCGGGCTGAATGGGTTTTTGGGGTTGGCTACGGGGCGAACCTGGCAACCGCCGAAAAGGCAATCAGGGATGCCATCATGGGTGACAGCCGGTCGCACAGCGATCCTGAGCCCTTCATCCAGGTGAATGCACTGAACAGCAGTTCGGTCGACTTTCTGGTGCGGGTCTGGGTCGATGCAGAGGAATACTTCCAGTACCAGGCCGACATGAAACGCAAGGTGAAGGAAGCACTGGATGCGGCTGGAGTAGACATTCCGTTTCCGACAAGGACCATCGTTCAGGCCGAAGCGGAACAGGAAGGCGGGAACGCGAAGCAAGTGGATCAGGCAGCCTGAGCGGCCGCCCGGTCCGGGCCGTTACTCTCTTGAGAGCGGTCCGGCGACCTCAACACCCTGCGGGGTAATCCGGGTACCCAGAACCAGCTTCTCCACCCCGGCGGCATAGGCACTGGCAAAGGCATCTGCGTAGGCAGGGTCGATATCGGCGGCCAGCTGGAAGCGTTCGCAGTCGGTGCGCTGCACCAGGTAGAGCATAACTGCCCGGTGGCCCTGTTCCACAATGTTTGCCAGCTCCCCCAGATGCTTGGTGCCGCGGGCGGTTACGCTATCGGGAAACTCAGCAAGGCCGGGCTGGCGCGACAAGGTCACGCTTTTCACCTCGACATAGCAGTCGGGCAGGCCGTCCTGTTGCAGCAGGAAATCGATGCGGCTGTTTGCGCCGTATTTCACCTCGGGGCGGACAGTCTTGTAAGCGGCGAGCTCCGCAACCTCCCCAGCCTCCAGCGCGGCCCGCAGGGCGCGGTTGGGAACCGAGGTGTCGACGCCGGTGAAATGGCCGTCTGCGTGTTCCACCAGCCGCCAGCCGTATTTCAGCTTCTTCTTCGGATCGTCGTTGGGCTCCAGCCAGACCTTCATGCCCGGATCCGCCAGCCCCATCATGCTGCCGGGGTTGGCGCAATGGGCGGTGATTTCCTGCCCGTCCACCAGCCGGCAATCGGCGAGGAAGCGTTTGTAGCGGCGGATCAGGGTGGCGGGGATCAGGGGCTGGGCAAAGTTCATGCCAGATGACTATCCCAGCCCCGCCCGGCGGCAAAGCCCTAGTTGCGGCCGGCCATGACGCCGCCGTCGACATCCCAGATGGCGCCGGTCACCCATGCAGTCTGATTTGACAGCAGGTGCACCACGGTTGCGGCTATGTCAGCCGGGCGGCCAACGCGTCCAATCGGGTGGAAGGTGTCAAAGCCGCTGGTCAGTGCGTCCTCGATCTGTGCGGGGGGTATGAATGCGCCGTAGATCGGAGTGACCACCACCGCGGGGGCCACCGCGTTCACCCGGATGCCATGGTCTGCCAGCTCCATCGCCAGGTGCTGAGTCAGGGCGTGCAAGCCCGCCTTGGCCATGGAGTAGGCTGAGCTGGGGGTCGCCTTGATCGCTTGTTTTGCCCACATCGAGCCGATGTTGACAATGGCGCCGCCGCCGTTGCGTGACATGTTGGCTGCGGCGGCTTGTGTCAGAAAGAAGGTGGCGCGGTTCAGGCCCATGTAACGGTCATAATCTTCGGGGCCATGCTCCAAAAATGGTTTTGGGGCAAAGACACCGGCGGCGTTGACCAGTTTGCTGATATGGTTGCTGCCGGCCTTAAGCTCGTCTGCCAGCGTCTGAACGGCTGCGAAGTCCATCAGATCAACTTTCCGGACTTCTGCGAGGGAGCCAAGTTCTGCTTTGGCAGCTTCTAACTTGGCAGCAGACGAACCCAAGAGGGTGACATGATGTCCCGCCTCTACCAGCTGGCGGGCAGTTTCCAGACCCATTCCCGACGATCCGCCGATGATCAATGCGGTCTCAGTGCTCATTGTGATTCTCCTATCTATCAGTAGGTAGATAAATGTGGATTGTGGTCTATTCCGTCAAGACCTATCTGTAGGTAGGTAGATGGGCGAGGGGTTGAGCATGGCAAAGCCGGACACAGCGGAACGCATCCTGGACATTGCGGAGAAGGCCGCGCGCACAGGTGGCTACAACGCCTTCAGCTTCCGTGAAATCGCTGCGGAAATCGGTATCAAATCAGCCTCTGTCCACTATCATTTTCCAACCAAGGAAGCCTTGGGGGAGGCTCTGGCTGAACGCTATTCTGACAATTTTTTCATAGCCTTGGGTGATCCCCAGGGGGCGGAACCTGCGGAGTTGCTCAAGCGCTATGTTGCAGCGTATGGCACGGCTCTGAAACAGGACGGGCTGATGTGCCTGTGCGGCGTTTTCGGGGCCGAGATTGCCGATTTGCCGCGGCCGGTCGCAAGCGCGACCCGGGCATTTTTCGCCCGCAACCTGGAATGGCTGCGGCAGGTCTACCAGCGACAAGGGTTGCAGCGGGATGCAGCGGACCGGGCTGCGGCACATATGATTGCCACGCTGGAAGGCGCGATGATTCTGGCCCGTGCCATGGAGGATGCGGCGCTGTTCGACGCTGCGGTTGCGAGGCTTTCCTAGTCGCTTTGGCCCTTGTGCCGCTCTGCTGGCGGAGTATTTTTGCACTCAGCCAAGGGAGATGCTCATGCCTGCAACGCCGAACCCAACTGCCGCCATGCTGGTTATCGGCGATGAGATCCTGTCCGGCCGCACCCGCGATGCCAATATGCATTACCTGGCGGGAGAGCTGACCAAACATGGCATCGATCTGAAGGAAGTGCGGGTGGTGAGCGACGATGAGGCGGCGATCATTGCCGCGGTCCGGGCGCTGTCACGCGCTTTTGACCATGTGTTCACCAGCGGCGGTATCGGGCCGACCCATGATGACATTACCGCCGATTGCATTGCCAAGGCGTTTGAAGCGCATCTGGATGTGCGCGACGATGCCCGCGCGATCCTGCAGGCGCATTACGATACCCAAGGGCTGGAGATGAACGCGGCGCGGCTGCGGATGGCCCGCATTCCGGACGGTGCGGTGCTGATTGACAACCCTGTCTCGGCGGCGCCCGGGTTCACCATCGGCAATGTGCATGTGATGGCCGGTGTGCCGATGATCTTTCAGGCAATGGTGGCAAGCGTGATGCCGACCCTGACCGGCGGCCGCCCGATGCTGTCGCAGACCTTGCGGGTGCTGCGGGGAGAGGGCGAAATCGCGGCTCCGCTGCGCGCTCTGGCAGAGGCCTATGGTGATCTGTCGGTGGGCTGCTACCCGTTCCAGAAGGACGGCGCGTTCGGCGCCAATGTCGTGATCCGCGGCACTGACGGTGCACGTGTCGATGCGGCGATGACCGAACTGGCAAAGGAGCTGGAGCAGTGACCACCGAACCCCGTTACTATGGCGTGACCGAGGCGACATGGCCGCCGGCATCGCTGCGCGAACTTGGGCCTGTCACCCTGCGCGAAGGGCAGGGTGGCGGCAGCCGTGTGTCGGCAGCGACGGTGAACGGTGCAGCGTCTGACGTGGAGATTGCAGCGGCTGAGGACGCGATGCGCGCTATGGGTCAGGACTGCCTGTTCATGATCCGCGACGGTGAGACAGAGCTGGACGCGCAGCTGGAGGCGCGCGGCTATGCGGTGAAGGATCCGGTTAACCTGTGGGCCTGCCCGGCGGAGCGGCTGACAGATATCCCGGTGCCCCGTGTTACCGCCTTTTGCGTCTGGGAACCGCTGGCGATCCAGCGCGAGATCTGGGTGCAAGGGGGCATCGGGCCGGAGCGGCTGGCGGTGATGCAGCGGGTGCAAGGTCCGAAAACCGGGCTGCTGGGGCGCCACAAGGACAAACCGGCGGGCGCAGGGTTCGTTGCCATTCACAACGGGGTGGCGATGGTTCACGCGCTGGAAATCCTGCCGCATCAACGCCGCGCCGGCATGGGCGCCTGGATGATGCGTCAGGCCGCCTTCTGGGCTCTTGAAAACGGCGCCAGCGAACTGGCGGTGCTCTGTACGAAACGTAACGAGGGTGCAAACGGGCTTTACGCTTCCCTCGGCATGGACTGTGTTGGACAGTACCACTACCGGATTTTGCAACAAGGCGATTGACCGCGATGAGTGACCAGACCCAGCCCACAGCCCTCGACCTGCCGATAATGGACCCGCTGCCGCCGGAGACGCAGAAATATTTCGATATCTGCGTCGAAAAACTGGGCTTTGTGCCGAATGTGCTGAAGGCAAATGCCTTTGATATCGCCAAGCTCAACGCCTTCACCGCCATGTACAACGATTTGATGCTGGCGGACAGCGGCCTGAGCAAGCTGGAGCGGGAGATGATTGCGGTGGTGGTCTCTGCGATCAACCGCTGCTTCTATTGCCTAGTGGCCCATGGCGCTGCCGTGCGGCAGTTGTCCGGCGATCCGCAGCTGGGCGAGATGCTGGTGATGAACTACCGGGTGGCGCCGCTGGATGCGCGCCAGCGGGCGATGCTGGATTTTGCGGCCAGGATGACGACGGCGAGCGCGGAGATCGAGGAGGCGGACCGCCAGACCCTGCGGGATGCGGGATTTAGCGACCGGGATATCTGGGATATCGCCAATGTCGCAGGCTTCTTCAACATGTCGAACCGGGTGGCCAGCGCAACCGCGATGGTGCCCAATCCGGAATATCACAGCCAGTGCCGTTAAGACGTCTGATTGCAGCGGTGGCAGCAGCGTTCCTGCCCGGAATGCTGTATGCGGCGGAACTTGCCTTGCCCGCTGATGCAACTGCCATTTCCGAACGGGCGACTGCGCTTGGCGTCTATCAGCTGCCCATTGGCCCGGAAGACGCGGACAAGGTGCCTTCGGAGCGGTTCGAGGGGCAGATTACCCGCCGGACCTGGCGCGTGGAAGGCAGCGGCACGGTGCTGCAGATCCTGGCGCCGCTGCGGGAGCAGCTGGTGGAGCAGGGTTATGAAGTGCGGCTAGACTGCGCGGCGCGTGATTGCGGCGGTTTTGGCTTCCGGTTCGGGATCGAAGTGGTGCCAACGCCGGATATGATGGTGGATATTTCCCGTTTTCACTTCCTGTCGGCCGCCAAGGGAAGAGAAGCTGTTTCTGTTCTCGTGTCGCGGGCAGGCGGTGCGGCCTTTGTTCAAATGATCAGTGTGCGGCCGCCGGACGCAGTGCCAGTCCTGTCGAAACCCGTGGTCCAAGCGCCGGCGGAGCCGGATCCGGTGCGGCCGGTAGAATTGGCCAAGGTGCTGGAAGTGCGCGGCCATGCGGTGCTGACCGATCTGGTATTCGAGAGCGGTTCTACCCGTCTGCGCGAGGGGCAGTATGGCAGCCTGAAGGAATTGGCTGGCTATCTGGCCGCGAATCCGCAGCATCGGCTGCTGCTGGTGGGCCATACTGACTCGGTGGGCTCGCTGGCGCAAAACACCGGCATTTCCGAACGCCGGGCGCAGTCTGTGAAAGAGCGGCTGGTTGAGGCCTATGAGGCTGATGGAACGCGCATTGACGTGGCTGGTGCCGGATATCTGGCCCCCATCGCCAGCAATCTGGTCCCGGAGGGCCGAGAGGCCAACCGGCGGGTGGAGGCTGTCCTTCTCGCCAATTGAGCGCCGGTACCCTGAACGCTGCTATTCACTCCCGCCCCCGCAGGTGTCTTAGTGATTGCAAGCCTTCTTGGAGGGGGCAGGCTTGGCGCAGATTTTCTGCACCGGCGGCTGGCAGAACGGTTGCAATGAGGATTGTCCAGGTGGGCCTCAGCAGCGGCGCATACCGCGCGGGCTGCGCTGGTACATGGCCTTGAACTGGCGCGAGAACCCCGGCAGCGAGACAAACCCCGTCGCCAGAGCCACTTCTGTGACTGGCATTGCGGTGCTTAGAAGCAGCTCGCGCCCCCGCTGCAGGCGAATCTGAAGATAGGCCTGTTGCGGTGTCATGCCCAGCCCGCGTTTGCAGCGCAGGCGCATCGCTTTCAGGCTGAGCCCGAGCCGCCCTGCAATCTCAGTCAATGCCAAAGGAGCTTGCAGACTTTCCAGCATTATCTGATGCATCTGCCCCAGAACCGGGTCGGCTGAAGGCTGCAGCCGCTGGCGCACATCCGGGGGGCGGATAGAGCCATGGGCCATGTCTTCGGCTGTCGCCGCCGCCAGCCCTTCCGGGGCGGTGGCCGAGATCCAGGCAAGCATTGCGTCGCCGGTAGCGGTTCCGCCCACGGCGCTCAGCCTGCGGCGGCCGTAGCAGTAAATACGGTCGCTGACCTCGATTTCGGGCCAGCGCTCGCGGAACCCCGCTTCGGCCTCGTGGTGCAGCACCGCCTCATGGCCGTCCAGATAGCCCAGCTGGGCCAGTACAACGGTGCCGGTATCGATGCCGCCCAGCACGGCGCCGGCGCGCGCGGCCCGTGCCAGATAGGCACGCAGCCCCTGCGGCAGGTGGCGCAACGGATCGTAGCCGGCGCAAAGCAGCACAAGATCGGGCGTATCGCCGAGGTCCCATCCACTGCGGTCCGGCGCGGCCAGCCGTCCGCTGGAGGCTGGCACCGGTGTCTGAGTGGCGCTGAGCGTCTCCCATGTGTATAGTCGGCGGCCGGCATTCTTGTTGGCAATGCGCAGAGTTTCGGAAGCCAGCACATAGGCCAGCATCTGAAATTCAGGAAACAGGATGAAGCTCACCTTCGGCATATCAGGAAGTTATATGCAAGTACCGGGCGTTTCCATGCAATTTTGACGAGGTCCAGGCCGCTAGGGTTCTTGCAGTCACAGGAAAGGAAACGCCAATGACCGTCATGACCCCGACCCCGTTGCAGGGCCGTCCGGCCAATTGCTCGGATGCCGAATGGGAGGCCCGTTGCGAGCTGGCTGCGATTTACAATGCGCTGGTGAAATACCGGCTGACGGATCAGACCAATCAGTGGCACGCGATCCGGGTTCCCGGCGAGGACGCGCTGATCACCCACCATTACGGCTGGATGCATGAGGAGGTGACCGCCTCCAATCTGATCAAGGTCGGCTTTGACCGGAAAAACCATAATCCTGAAAATGGCGAGCCGAACCCCTCGGCCACAGAGATCGGCAAGCTGTTTTTTGAGGCAGAGCCGGAAAGGAACTGCATCATGCACATCCACACCAAGGCGATTATGGGTGTGTCGGCGCAGAGGGATGGCGTCGGCCCTTACAGCCAGGCCTATCTGATGATCGGTGGCGGCGATGTGCTGGGATACACCGACTATGAATTCGAATGCACTGATGATTTCCTGGCCGGGCTGCTGGATGCGGGCCGCGGCAAGAAGGCCGTGGTCGAGGCATGGCACGGTGCCTTTGTGTTCGGGGGGACGGCAGGGGAGGCGTTTTTCCGGTCCTTTTACCTGGATCAGGCCTGTGCGGTTCAGCTGGAGGTGCAGCAGGCGGCAGCCTGCCCCGGGGTTGAGATCCGCACCATTCCGGAAAGCGAGCAGAAGCGCCACCTGAGTGACATGGCGGCCAGCGACTGGTACGGTTACGAGGGAGAATTGGAATGGCATGCCATCCGGCGCCGCCTGGATGCGGAGGCGCCGCATTACAAAGGCTGAACGGGCCGACGGGCTGCAGTCCGGAGATTCCCGGGCCTTGGCCACGACATCAGAGATGCCTCAGCAAGCCTTCGGTCCGGCGCCGTGCTGGAGTCCGGCGTGCGACGCGCAGCGGCGCTGGACCCAACGGGAGCAGATCAATCTTTGATTGATCCGGGAAGGGCGGGAGCCTGCCTGATTGATCCTGCCAGGCCGACCTGAGGTGCAGGTCTTAAAAAAGCCCCCGCGAGTGGCGCGGGGGCAGGTCTTCGAGGGATGTCTTGTTCCGGTTTTCCTTAGAACCGGTTCAGGTTTTCCATTCGGACGGGTCGCGGTCGGCAAAGGCTGCCACCAGGAAATCGATGAAGGCCCGCACCTTGGGCTGGGTGAATTTACCGGGCGGGTAGACCGCGTAGATACCCTGGGTCTCAACCGGCAGGCTGGGCATCACGTCCTCAACCAGCCCTTCTTCCAGCGCCTCGGAGTAAAGGTAGCTGGGCAGATAGGCGATGCCGAGGCCGGAGATGGCGGCATTCAGCAGCGATTGCCCATCATTCACCGACAGCCAGCCGGAAGTGCGTACCTGGCGTTTTTCGCCGGAAGGTGCGGTGATTTTCCAGACATTGCCGCTGGACTGGCTGGAGTAGTGCAGTAGTTTGTGGTTGTTCAGCTCGTCGATCTTCTGCGGGCGGCCGTATTTTTCCAGGTATTCCGGCGAGGCAATCATCCGCTTGGTGGTCTCTGTCAGCTTGCGGGCTCGCAGAGAGCTGTCCTCCAGCTCGCCGATCCGCACGGCCATGTCGAAGCCTTCGGAGATCAGCTCCACATAGCGGTTGTTTAGAACCATGTTGACAGTGATATCCGGGAAGTCGCGCAGGAAATCCGACAGCACCGGCGACAGGTGGTTGACGCCGAAGTCGGTGGCAACGGAAATCCGCAGCAAACCGGAGGGGGCCGATTGCATCGAGGTGACCAGCGCGTCCGCCTCGCCTGCATCGTTGAGAACCCGGCGGGCGCGGTCATAATAGGCAAGGCCGATCTCGGTCGGCGACACCCGGCGCGTGGTGCGGTTCAGCAGGCGCGCGCCGAGACGGGCTTCCAGGCTGGAGACATGTTTGGAGACGGCCGATTTGGAAATCCCCATTTTCCGTGCCGCATCGGTGAAGCCGCCTTGGTCCACCACATTGGCAAAGGCCTCCATTTCCATCAGTCGGTCCATATTCACCCATCCTCGTAAAGCCGTGTTGCCCCGAAGCTGACGGGGAAATCGGGCAAGATCGGGGCGGAGGTGGGATAATTGCGAGGTTTCGCCGGGATCGTTTGCGCTGTGGAAACGGCTGCCCTTGGCCGGCGGGCGGCGAAGGCTGAGGGTTAATGAAACCTTAAAGGGCAAGCCTGATCGTCAGAATCCATAGCGGCAGGGTCACCGCACTGAGCAAGGTGGATTGCGCAATAAGTGTGGCAGCCAGTGTGCGGTCAGCACCAAAGGCCGAGGCCAGCACATGCGCCGCTGATGCGGTGGGCAGGGCAGCAAACAGCACCAGCACGGCGGCAAAGCCGGGATCGCTGCCCAGCAGCAGGCAAGCCGCCAGGACAATGGCGGGCACCAGCACCAGACGCACCAGGCAGAGATAGCCGTTGAACAGGTCGAGCCGCGCCAGCGCCCGCCAATTCATGGTGGCGCCGATGGACAGAAGCGCAATCGGGATCGCTGCATGGGCCAGCATCTCGGCTGGGGCCAGGATCGGTGCAGGAATCTTGTAACCCGAAAGTCCCACAGAAACACCTGCAACGGAGGCCAGCAGAAAGGGATTGAGTGCGATTTTCACTGCCGTCTCGCGCAACGAAAGGCTGCCGCCGCGTGACAGCGCGCAGACAGCCATTACATTGGCCACTGGCACGGCCATGCCGATGGCAACCGCCATCTGGCCGGTCAGTTCCGTGCCGATCGAAGGCAGGGCGACAAAGGCAATGGCCGTATTGAAACGCCAGGCAGTTTGCCAGGCGCCTGCAAAGTCGAGGAATTTTTCCGGCCCGGGCCTGCGCGCCAGAAGACCAAAGGCGAGTGCCAGAGCGAGGATGCTCCAGACTGCGGGCCCGATCCGGCCGAGGTCTGCAATGGCAATGGGGCGGCCACTGGCGGCAAAGAACAGCAGCGCTGGAAACAGTACCTCGAAGTTCAACTTGTCCAGGCCTTGCCAAGCTTGCGGTGACAGCCGCCTGCGAACCAGCCCGCCAAGAGCCACCATCAGGAAGCTGGGGGTCAGGCCCATCAGGATAACTGCAAATACCACGTATGCCCTCGTCTTGCGGTTCAGGTGTGACACTGCCGCCCTCGGATAGCGCGGGCAAGAGGAATGGGGGCCGGCACAGTGGGCTTCTGTGAAGATGACGCAAAATTGTGCGTTTGCTGCGGCCGAAGGGTTTGTTGCTGCTTGCCGGACGCCTAGCTTTACTTTGTTTGTTGAACAAATTGCTGGAGGACCCGCTATGAAAGTTTTGCTTGCCGCCACTGCCGCCGCCCTGTGCCTGGCTGCTCCGCTTGGGGCTCAGGAGCGCACGCCGTCGCACCCGGATGCCAAGGTCTATTTTGTCAACCTGAAGGATGGCGATACTGTCACGTCTCCGGTGACTGTGGTCTTTGGCCTTTCGGCGATGGGGGTTGCCCCGGCGGGTACGGAGAAGGAGCACACCGGCCATCACCATCTGCTGATTGACCGCCCAGCAATCGGCGAGGGTGAAGACGGCGCGGATGAGCTGCTGTACGGATTGCCTGCGGATGAGCACCATGTGCATTTTGGCGGCGGGCAAACCGAGACATCAATTGAGCTGCCTCCGGGCCGCCACACCCTTCAGCTGGTGCTGGGCGACGCCAGCCATGTGCCGCACGAATCGCCTGTGGTGTCTGAAGTAATCACCATCAACGTCGAGTGACAGTTCGGTCTGCGGCGAAGCATTTGCTGGCTGGCGCAAGCTAGGCAGGAGGCCTTGAACCAACGAAGGGCCTCTCATGCTGACCTGCATTATCCGTTATCACATTGATCCCGCCAAAAAGGCGCAGTTCGAACAATACGCCCGCAATTGGGGCCAGGCGATCCCACGTTGCGGGGCTGAACTGATCGGCTACTATGCGCCGCATGAAGGCTCCTCGACCCTGGCCTACGGAATCTACAACGTGGACAGCCTGGCGGCGTATGAGGCCTACCGGACGCGGCTGGCGGCAGACCCCTTGGGGCGCGAAAATTACGAGTTCGCCCAGAAGGAGCGGTTCCTGCTGCGCGAGGACCGGACATGGCTCAAGCTGGCTTCGTCGCCGCATGGGAACGGAGGAGGGGAGCGCAGATGATTGCCGTTATTTTTGAGGTGGAGATCGCCGCAGGGCGGAAGGATGCCTATCTGGAAATTGCAGCGGAGCTGCGGGGGCTGCTTGAGGAGATGGAGGGGTTTATCTCCGTTGAGCGGTTTCAAAGCCTGAGCGCACCGGACAAGCTGTTGTCGTTGTCCTTTTGGCAGGATGAGGCGGCGGTGCAGCGCTGGCGTCATCTGGCGGAGCACCGCGTGGCACAAGGTAAGGGCCGGGCAGGAATCTTTGCCGACTACAGGCTGAGGGTTGCTGGGGTGATCCGGGATTATGGCATGATGGCGCGGCATGAGGCCCCGGCAGACAGTATTGCGGCCCACGGCCGAGCGCTTTGCGGGCCCGGCGCCTGAAGGGCGCGCGGGGACACTGCAGCCCGGCTTCGGCGCCTTGAAAGTGCGCCGGGTCCAACAGCGGGCTGGGCCTGACTAGTCCGGCTGCCGCAGGCGGGAGGCCTATGTCTTCTCAAAGGCTGGCGGCCAGCCGGGTGCCCTGATTGATGGCACGCTTGGCATCCAGTTCCGCGGCCACATCTGCACCGCCGATCACATGGGCGGTGATACCGCGTTCCGCAAGCTGATCTGCCAGCGACCGCTCAGAGACCTGGCCCGCGCAGAGCACGATGGTGTCCGCCGGGATCAACCGCGGGTTTTCGCGGGCCTCACCAAAGCTCACATGCAGGCCTTCCGCGTCGATGCACTCGTAATTGACGCCACCGACGAATTCCACCTCCTTCATCTTGAGCGTTGCCCGGTGGATCCAGCCGGTGGTCTTGCCCAGCCGCTTGCCGTGGCGTTCGGCCTTGCGCTGCAGCAGGGTAACCTGCCGGGCAGGGGCGGCGGGCTGCGGGCCTTCGGGGGCAAGGCCCGCGCGGTGCTCTGCCGGGTCGGCGACGCCCCATTCCTTCATCCAGGCGGGCAGATCGGTGGTGGGGCTGTGGCCCTCTTCCAGCAGGTATTCGGAGACGTCAAAGCCGATGCCGCCGGCACCGACCACGGCGACCCGCTGACCCACCGGTTTCTTGTGGCGCAGCACGTCGATGTAGCTGAGCACATTGTCCTGGTCCTGGCCGGGAATGGCGGGATCGCGCGGGGTGACGCCGGTGGCAATCACCACCTCGTCGAAGGCGGTCAAATCCTCTGCTGCAACTTCGCGACCCAGCTCCAGGGTTACACCGGCGTCTGCAACCATGGTCCTGTACCAGTCGACCAGCCCCCAGAATTCCTCTTTGCCCGGCACCTGTTTGGCCATGTTGAGCTGGCCGCCAATTTCATCGGCACGGTCAAACAGCGTCACTTGGTGGCCACGCTGGGCAGCCGTGAGGGCAGTGGCAAGGCCCGCCGGACCGGCGCCGACGATGGCGACAGTCTTGGAAGTTGAGGCAGGTTCGATCACCAGTTCGGTTTCGTGGCAGGCGCGCGGGTTGACCAGACAGGTGGTGAGCTTGCCGCTGAAGGTATGGTCGAGACAAGCCTGGTTGCAGGCGATGCAGGGGGCAATTTGGTCCGCCTGTCCTGCTTCGGCCTTGGCGACGAAATCCGCGTCTGCCAGCATCGGCCGGGCCATCGACACCATGTCGGCGCAGCCGTCGGAGAGCACCTGCTCGGCCACTTCAGGCGTGTTGATACGGTTGGAGGTGATCACCGGGATGCCGACCTTGCCCATCAGCTTCTTGGTCACCCAAGCAAAAGCCGCGCGGGGAACCGAGGTAGCGATGGTGGGAATGCGTGCCTCGTGCCAGCCGATGCCGGTGTTGAGAATTGTGGCGCCGGCCTTCTCTATCTCCTGCGCCAGCTGCACCACCTCCTCGTGGGTGGAGCCATTGGGCACCAGGTCGATCATCGACAGGCGGTAGATGATGATGAAATCGCGGCCCACGGCCTCGCGCGTGCGGCGCACCACCTCAATCGGCAGCCGCATCCGGTTTTCATAGGAACCGCCCCAGCGGTCGGAGCGCTTGTTGGTGTGGGTGACTAGGAACTGGTTGAGGAAGTAACCCTCGCTGCCCATGATCTCGACGCCGTCATAGCCTGCCTCCTGTGCCAGCCGGGCGGCGTTCACGATGTCGGCAATCTGCTTTTCGATGCCGTCCTCTTCCAGTTCATGCGGGGGGAAGGGGGAGATCGGCGATTTCACCGGGCTGGGGGCCACGCATTTGGGGCCGTAGGCATAGCGCCCTGCGTGCAGGATCTGCATGGCGATCCGGCCGCCGGCCTCATGCACACGGTCGGTCACCACGCGGTGGTTTTCGACGTCTTTGGGTGAGGTCATCATCGAGGCGCCCGGCAGCACTGAGCCCTCCAGGTTCGGGCCGATCCCGCCAGTCACCATCAGCGCCACGCCGCCGCGGGCGCGCGCGGCATAGAATTCAGCAACGCGGTTCCAGTCGCCGGTTTCCTCCAGCCCCGTGTGCATCGAGCCCATCAGCACCCGGTTCTTCAGCGTGGTAAAGCCCAGATCCAGCGGGGCAAGCAGGTTGGGGTACGCAGTCATCTTGAAACTCTCCCTGGCAATTGGCCCTAGGATCAAGGGCGCGGGCCGCCTTGTCACGGCCAAACGCCGCGTCACCCCCTTGCGTGCCCCGGCGGCAAGCGGTCTAAGGTTGAGAAAACCCATGTTGAGGAGAGCCTGATGACGCCGGAAGAGATTGCCAAGCTGCCCTACCGCCCCAACGTCGGAGTGATGCTGATCAATGCCGAGGGCGCGGTGTTCGTCGGCCAGCGCAAGGACCGCTACAAGGATGCCTGGCAGATGCCGCAGGGCGGGATTGACGCGGGCGAGGACCCGCGGATTGCGGCGCTGCGCGAGCTGGAGGAAGAAACCGGTGTGGCGCCTGATCTGGTAGAGATCATCGCCGAAAGCAACGGCTGGCTGCCCTATGACCTGCCGCATGATGTGGTGCCCAGCTTCTGGGGCGGTAAATACCGCGGGCAGGAGCAGAAATGGTATCTGATGCGATTTCTCGGCACGGATGATCAGGTCAATATCGAGACGGATGATCCGGAGTTCTCGGCCTGGTGCTGGCAGCCGGTGGAGAGCCTTGTGGAGAAGATCGTGCCGTTCAAGCGCGAGGTCTATGCGCGGGTGGTGGCAGAGTTCCGGGAGTATCTGTGAGATGGATATGCGAGCCTGTTTTCGACCTGCCGGAACCGGTGCTGCCCTGACCGCGTGTATTCTGGCTGTTGCCGTCGGCCCCGCTGCTGCCCTCAGCTGCCTGCCCTGGGGCCCTGCGGACGCCTATTTGCATGCCGCGAATTCGGACAGCGTCTTTAATGTCATTGCGGGTGAACTGCGGTTTGACGAAAGCCAGCTGCCTAAGTCCCATTCGGGCAATCCCAATGACACCCCGCCGCTGACCCGCATCCCGGCACAGCTCTCAGGCAAGCTGCTGGACGGAAAGTATTTCTCAACCCGGGTTAGTGTGCCTGCGGTTATTGAGGTGGAGTGCCTCGGACCCTGGTGCGGCGGCATGAAGTCCGGTGCAGGCTATGTAGTCTTTGCCGAGCAGCGCGGGCAGGAGCTGGTGGTCCGGGCCAACGCCTGCGGCGGGTTTGCGTTTGACGACACCTCCAACGTGCGGCGGCAGGTTCTGGGTTGCCACCGCGGCAAGGCCTGTGAACCGGCCGTGCCGCGGTGATACTGGTTATTCAGCTGCCGTTGCGGAGGGCCGGGACCGCAGCCGCACCTGGCCGAGCCAGAGGCTGAACAGGGCCAGTGTGGCGCCCAGCATCTGGTTGGGCGTCAGGGTTTCCCCCAGCAGAAGCCAGCCCAGGATCACGGCAGACAGCGGGCTCAGGACGCCGAGCAGCGAGACTTGCGACGGGTCGATCCGGGCGAGGCCGCGGAACCACAGGATATAAGTCAGCGCACCGCCGATGAGGCTCATGTAGGCAAGGCCCATGATATTGACAGCCGTGAAGACCGGCATCTCCGGCACCATCCACAGCGCAAGAGGCACCAGCAGCAGCCCGCCCGCGGTCAGCTGCCAGGCGGTGAAGGTGAGCGGCGGCACCGGCGGCTGCCACTTCCGGGTCAGAACAACGCCGGCGGCCATCGACAAGGCGCCGCCGAGACCGGCCAGGACACCCAGCGTGTCCAGCTTGGCGGCCGGGGTCAGCACCAGCAAGGCAACACCTGCCATGCTTAGAAGCGCGGCGGCAACGGCAGCAGGGCGGATCTGCGTCTGCAGCAGCAAGGCGGACAGGAACACCACGATCAGCGGCTGCACGGCGCCCAGCGTCGCGGCGACCCCGCCGGGCAGACGGTAGGCGGAGAGGAACAACAGCACCCAGAACAGCGAGAAATTCAGCGCTCCAAGCACCATCAGCCGCGGCAGCCAGCTGAGCGGTGGCAACTGGCGCACCAGCAGCAGCAGCAGCAGGCCCGCGGGCAGCGCCCTGAGAAGCGCCACCACCAGCGGTGAGTGGCCGGGCAGAAAAGTTGTCGTCACAATGTAGCTGCTGCCCCAGATGGCAGGGGCCAGCGCTGTCAGCAGAAGGGTCCGGATCGGCATGTGTTTCTCCTTATCTTGATATCGAGATAATGGATTTTATCTTGACGTCAAGATGTAAATACCTAAACCGGTGGCATGGACCATGTAGATTTTATTACCCAGCAATGGGGGCAGGAGCGGCCGGACCTGGATGTGACGGCTATGGGCATCATTGGCCGGGTCGCGCGGCTGTATCTGGCCTATCAGCGTGAGATGCATAAAACCTTCGCGGAGTTCGGGCTGAATGCGGCCAAGTTCGACGTGCTGGCCACCTTGCGCCGGTCGGGTGCGCCTTACACGCTGTCACCAGGCGATCTGCTGAAGGCGACAATGGTGGCGTCCGGCACTATGACCAACCGCATCGACCGGCTGGAGGCAGACGGGCTGGTCAAGCGCGAGGTGAACCCGGAGGACAGCCGCAGTTTTCTGGTTGGGCTGACAGAAGAAGGCTTTGCCCTGATCGACCGGGCCGTCACAGCCCATGTTGAGACCCAGACACGGTTGCTGAGCGAAATGAGCGGGCAGGACGTTGAGACCTTCAAAGTGCTTTTGAGCAAGGCGCAGCTGTCGGCTGACAGCTGAGGCTGGAACCGGTAGGCCCGTGTGCCTGCCGCAGGCAGGCTGCGCGGGGCGGCAAAGCCGCGCCGCGCTACGCCCAAGGGCCGAAAATGCACCGCGAGGTGCAGTTCCGGCGGGCGGGAGTGTCCGGCGGGATTAAACCAGCCCGGCTTCTTCCAGCAGGTGCCGCACGTTGGTTTCAGGGCGCGGGCCGATATGGCGGATGACTTCGCCCGCACAGATGCAGCCCATTCGAGCGCAGACTTCCATGCTGCGGCCGGTGGCGAGACCGAACAGGAAACCGGCAGCGAACTGGTCGCCTGCACCAGTCGCGTCAACCGGTGTGATCGTTTCGACCGGCACGTCGACACGCACGCCGTCATTCAACACAGTCACACCGTCGCCAGAACGGGTGCAAACCACCAGCGCGCAGATCGCGGCGGTCCTGGCCATTGCTTCTTCCAGGTCGCTGGTTTCGAACAGGGCGCAGATTTCGTCCTGGTTTCCGATCACGAAATCCAGCTCGTTGCTGATCAGGTTCAGGAAGTCGGCCCGGTGGCGCTCGACGCAGAACGGGTCGGAGATCGAAATGCCAACTTTGCCGCCGCCCTCACGGCAGTCGCGGGCCGCTTCCAGAAAGGCGGTCTTGCCCTTGTCCTTGTCGAACAGATAGCCTTCCAGGAACATGATCTGGGCGTTGCCGGCCACGTCCTGGGGCACGTCGTCGGAACTCAGTTCCGACGAAATGCCAAGGTAGGTGTTCATTGAACGCTCACCGTCCGGCGAGACAAAGATCATCGACCGCGAGGTCGGCATCTCGCCGTCCGCTACCGGCGCATTCACAAAGCTGACGCCCTCGTTGTTCATTGCATCGGCGTAGAATTTTCCAAGCGCGTCGTCACGGACGCGGCCGATGAAGGCTGACTGCAGCCCCAGCGCGCCGGCGCCAGCGATGGTATTGGCGACCGAGCCGCCAGGGGTTAGAACCCGGTTGCCCATTGCCGCATAAAGCTCTTCGCAGCGGTCGCGCTCGATCAGCTGCATGATGCCTTTTTCAATGCCTTGTTCAGCCAGGAAGCTGTCCTCGCATTGCGCAATCACATCCACCACGGCATTGCCAATGCCGACGAGCTGGTAGGTCTTGGTCATGGTCCCTCCTCGGGGAATTCCAAAGCGGTGTCATTTCAGGCGACTATGCCGCTCAAAAAGTTTACAGGTTCTTGTCTTCAAACATGCAGAGATCGCGGATGATGCAGGTTCCGCACATCGGTTTTCGCGCCTTGCAGTGATAGCGGCCGTGCAGGATCAGCCAGTGATGGGCATGCTGCTGGAAATCCGCGGGGATGTTATCCTCCACCGCGCGTTCCACGGCATCCACATCCTTGCCCGGCGCAATGCCTGAGCGGTTGCCGACTCGGAAGATGTGGGTGTCCACCGCCTGCGCAGGCTGTTTCCACCACATGTTCAATACAACATTGGCCGTTTTACGCCCCACGCCGGGCAAGGATTGCAACGCAGCGCGGGAATTCGGGACTTCGCCGCCGTAGTCCTCGACCAGGATCCTGGACAGCTTGATCACATTCTTGGCCTTGTTGCGGTAGAGGCCAATTGTTTTGATATGCTCGATCAGGCGTTCCTCGCCCAGATCCAGCATCTTTTGCGGGGTGTCGGCAATCTTGAACAGCTCACGGGTCGCCTTGTTGACCCCTGCATCGGTTGCCTGTGCCGACAGTGCAACCGCAACGACCAGCGTGTAGGCGTTGACGTGTTCCAGTTCACCCTTGGGTTCGGGCTCGGCTGCCTGAAAGCGCGTGAAGATCTCGCGCAGCGTATGATAATCGAGTTGCTTTGCCATCGCGCGCCATATGTACAGAGCGGGTGTCAAAGAGCAATTGAAATTGCGCCTTTCCTGCCAGTGGCGTTAGGTCGGGAGAGAAACCAGCAAGTTCCGGGTCGATAGCTGAGGCGGGCCGGAGTAGGTTGGAAACGTAAGCACGAAACAGGCTGGACCGATGAATATCGAGACGCGGGAAAATACCTATCATTATGGCGTCATGCGGCGGGCGATTGAGCTGATCGACGATGGCGGCGAGGATCTGACGCTGGAGCAGCTGGCGGCCCGCATGGATATGAGCCCGGCGCATTTCCAGCGTTTGTTTTCGGCCTGGGTTGGTGTGTCTCCCAAGCGCTACCAGCAGTACCTCCGCCTGGGGCACGCAAAGGCACTGCTGCGGGACCGGTTCACCACTCTGGAGGCCTCGCATGCGGTGGGGTTGTCGGGATCAGGGCGGCTGCACGACATGTTTCTGCGCTGGGAGGCGATGAGCCCTGGCGAATATGCCCGCAAAGGGGACGGCCTGCAGATTTTCTGGGGCTGGTTTGACAGCCCCTTTGGGCTTGCTCTAGTGATGGGCACGGAAAAGGGTATTTGCGGACTGGCATTTGCTGCCGAGACTGGCGCCGAACCTGCCATGGCCGATATGCGCGCCCGCTGGCCTCAGGCTGAGTTCATTGAGGACCCGTCTGCCCTGCGCCCTTTGGCGGAGGCCGCCTTTGCCCAAAAGGGGGAAACTGCGCTGCACATGATCGGTGCACCTTTGCAGATCAAGGTATGGGAAGCGCTGCTGCGCATCCCGTCAGGCCATGTTACCACTTATTCAGAACTGGCCCATGCCATCGGCGCCCCCAAGGCCGTGCGCGCAGTTGGCACAGCAGTCGGACGCAACCCTGTCAGCTGGCTGATCCCCTGTCACCGCGCCTTGCGGAAATCCGGCGCACTGGGCGGCTATCACTGGGGGCTTCCGGTCAAACGCGCGATGCTCGCCTTTGAGGCTGCGCGGGATGAGGAGGCTGCGGCAGGTGATATGCGCGCTGCCGGCTGAATTGGCGCTGCAGCAGGCTAGGTGCTGCGGTCTTAAAGGCCTGTCGGGCTTCGTGGCGCTTTCGCGCTTCCTCACGCTCAATCTCATGCGGAGTAAAAGCACGTTGCCTGCTGTCCCAGCGGTCTAGACCCAGGGTAATCATCACAATCCAATCGTAGCTCAGCATAGGGTTCCTCCTTTTCCGGTGGCCAGAAAATCAGACCCCTGCTGACATGCTGTTGTCAGTGGTGTGTGTTAGTGTGTCAGCAGAATGTCACTGGAGCCCCGCCAATGCCCCGCACCGGCCGTTTGTTCGAGATCATCCAAATCCTGCGTTCCGCCTCAGCACCGGTGCGGGCAGAGGATCTTGCGGCACAGCTGGAAGTGTCCAAACGCACCATCTACCGGGACATCGTTGCCCTCCAGGCAATGCGCACTCCGGTGGAGGGGGAAGCAGGGATCGGCTACATGCTGCGCAAGGGCTATGATCTGCCGCCACTCAATTTCGATGAGGAGGAGCTGGAGGCGCTGCATGTGGGATTGGCGATGCTGATGCGCACGGGCGATGGAGCCTTGCAGAAAGCAGCGGAGCGGGTGAGCCACAAGATCAAGGATGTGCATGCGACCGCCGACTGGCTGCAGGTTGCCCCTTGGGGTGCACCGCTGGATGACCCGCAGCAGGGTTGCGTCTCCAAGGCCCTGCTGCGCCAGGCAGTGCGGGAAAGCCGCAAACTGCATCTGACGTATCTTAGCCCTGAAAGGGGTGAAAGCCGCCGCACCTTGCGGCCGCTTGCCCTGATTTATCACATCGAGTGCACCATGCTGGCTGCCTGGTGCGAGCTGCGTGGCGGTTTCAGGCATTTCCGTACTGACCGGATGCTGGCCGCGGAATTGCGGGAAGTGGATTTCGCCGCCGAGGCTGCTGCCTTGCGTAAACTGTGGATGGAACAGGAGGGCTGGAACTTTGCTTTTGCGCCCTGAAAATGCATGTGTTTTTCGTTTTTTGCGCGGTAATCCGCCTAAATGAAAACGCTTTGCCTTGAGAACGTGGCGCGACATCCCGATATTCGAGCAGACTGCCGGGCGCTGCCCGGAGCTTAGAAAGCAGAAGGCAATTTTATGATGCAGATGAAACTCACCACGGCTGGTATTGTCGCCGCAACCCTGACACTTGGCGCTTGTACCGATCCCGCAACTGTCGGCACTCCGGGCAGCAACACTCAAAAGGGTGCGGTTCTTGGCGGTATCATCGGCGCTGGCGTTGGTGCGATTGCCAATGATTCCGATCGCGGCCTAGGTGCGGTGACCGGTGCGCTGGTTGGTGCGACCGCCGGCAGCGTGATTGGCAATCAGCTCGATGCGCAGGAGCGCGAGCTGCGCCAGAACCTGTCGAACGATGATATCACCATCGTCAATACTGGCGATCGGCTGATCTTGTCATTCCCGAACGATCTGACATTTGCCACTGACAGTGCCGCGGTTTCGCCGGCCGTGCAGGGCGATTTGCGCCGCGTGGCGAACAGCCTCGTGCGATACCCCAACAGCACCATCCAGGTTATCGGCCATACCGACAGCGATGGTGATGCAGGTTACAACCAGGGCCTTTCTGAGCGCCGGGCAAATGCAGTCGCCAGTGAAATTGCAGCTGGCGGTGTGCCTTATCACCGCATGCGCATCATCGGCCGCGGCGAGGAACAGCCGGTGGCCTCGAACCTGACACCGGAAGGCAAGGCCCGCAACCGCCGCGTCGAGGTGGTGGTGATCCCGCAAGCCGCCTGACCTGGCCCTGGCGGCACGAATTGCAGCCCGTCCCGCAAGGGATGGGCTGTTTTCGTTCCGGTGTAGCGGCTTTACGCAACGCTGCACATTGCTTCCGCGGGTATGGCTGTTTCATGCTGTAGGCGCCCTCTTACATGATGGGGCAACACGAGACGCTAACAGAAGGAACTCTCCATGGCCGACCCTGTCCTGCTGACCATTTCCGGCTCGCTGCGGCGAGAGGCCACCAACCGCAAGCTTCTGGCCGAAGCCGCACGGGTGTTCGGCCCGGCTACTGTCGTGGAAGCCGATCTGAATCTGCCGCTCTATGATGGTGATGCGGAAGCGGCAGAGGGGATCCCGCCTGCGGTGCAGGCACTTGCGAATCAAATCGCGGCTGCGGATGCGGTGGCGATTTCGACACCTGAATACAACAAGGGGCCGTCGGGAGTGCTGAAGAATGCCCTCGACTGGGTCAGCCGCACCGAGGGCAGCCCTTGGACGGACAAACCTGTGGCAGTGATGTCGGCGGCGGCAGGCCGGGCCGGGGGCGAGCGGGCGCAGATGATCCTGCGCGGTTTTCTGGTGCCGTTTCAGCCGAGGCTGATTACCGGACCAGAGGTGCACCTAGCGGCGTCTGGAAAGCAATTCGACGAACAGGGGCGGCTGACAAGTGAGCAGTATGAAGCCACACTAACCAAGCTTATGCAGAAGCTGCGGGCCGAAGCGTCTCGTTGAAAGTGAAGGGGGCAGGCAGGTTGCATGCTCCCGCGATTGAAGCTTCCCTTGGGGCCGATTGGCGGCTTGGATGCGGCGCCGCCAGCGCGGCGCCGGGAACCCGCTGAAAACCTTTCAAGGAACAGGTTTGCTCATCAAAACGGGTGTTAGAGGTTGTTTTCCACCCGGAATCCCACTGGGATGCTGTCTTTTTCCTCCAGCAGCAAGTCCGCCATCACATGGGCGGCCTTGGGAGCCATACCAAAACCGATCTTGAAACCTCCATTGGTGATGTAATGGCCGTTCCGCCCAGGCCAGGCTCCGAGCATCGGGGCACGTGACTTGGCACGGGGGCGGACACCTGCCCAGCGTTCGATCACCTCAGCCCCGTGCAGCACCGGCACCGCTGCGCGGGCGCGCTCAATCACGTCGTCCAGTTGAGCGTCGGTAGCTTTTCCGTCGTCAAATTCCCGCTCGCTGGTGGAGCCGATCGCCAGGGTGCCGTCTGCATGCGGGATGATGTGCAGGCTGTCCGCATAAAGCTGCGGCACTTCGCCTTCGTGGAAGCGCAGAAGTGCCGCCTGGCCCTTGACGCCGCCGCCGACAGTTTTGCCGAAGTTTTCGTTCAGCTCCAAGAGGCCCGCGTAGCCCTTGGCATGTACCACCTTGCCCTGATCTGCTGCTTCCTCCTGCACTTCAACTCCCATCACTGCGAGCGCAGAAACCAGCGAAGCGCAGGCGCGGCGAGGGTGCATGCGGGCGCTGAGGGTGTCATGGATGACATAGCCGGTAGCGCTGGGTGGTACCCAGGGCCCCAGGCTGTCTGCCTTGCAGACAGTCCATTCGGCCTCGTCCCTCCACAGTTCGCGGGCTGAGATTTCGCGGCTGCGGGCGAGCTCCAGGGAGCGCTCGTCGTTGATGGGTTGCAAGCGCCCGGTGCGGCCATAGCCGGGAGAAACACCGCCGGTGGCCTCAACTTCCTGCCAGAAGCCTTCTGCCATCAGCAGGCTTTCTAGCTGGAATTGTTTCTTGGGATTCCAGTTCTCCGGCACATGCGGAGCCAGGGCGCCGACCAGGCCGCCGCTGGAGCCGGCACCTGCGCCGAATGGGTCCACCACCTGCACATGCGCGCCGCGGCGGGCGCAGAGCCAGGCGATCGACAGGCCGAAAATACCCGCCCCTCGCACCGTTACATCTGCCATTGCCATTTCGGTATCCTTTCGCCAGTGTCGCGCCGTTCCAAACACTCACTTAGGGGATTATAGCATGGCAGACCAGCAGGCCCGCCTCAGCTGGCGCGATGGCACTGTTCCAGTGTCGGATCAGTTTGATGATCCCTATTTTTCGATCCAGGACGGGCTGGCGGAGACGGAGCATGTGTTCCTGGCCGGTAACGATCTGCCATCGCGGTTTGCGCTGGGCTTTCATATCGCCGAGCTCGGCTTCGGCACCGGTCTCAATATGCTGGCGGCCTGGCGTGCCTGGGAAGCGGCAGGGCAGGAAGAACCATTGCGCTTTACCAGTTTCGAAGCCTTTCCGATGGTGCCCGCCGACATGGCCAAGGCTCTGGAGGCGTTTCCTGCGGTCGCCCCCTGGGCGCAGCGGTTTCTGGCCAAGTGGCAGGGCACCGGGGCTTGTGATCTGGGCAGTCTGCAACTGGAGGTGATCCAGGGCGACGCGCGGATGTCGCTGCCGGAGTGGACAGGGCAGGCGGATGCCTGGTTTCTGGACGGGTTTTCTCCGGCCAAGAATCCCGAACTGTGGGAAGAGTCGCTGATGGCGGAGGTTGCGGCGCATACCGCGCCCGGCGGCTCGGCGGCGACCTACACGGCGGCAGGTTTTGTCCGCCGCGGGCTGGAAGCGGCAGGATTTGAAGTGACCCGCATCCCCGGCTACGGGCGCAAGCGGCATATGACAAAGGCGGTACTGCGATGAGCATGGTTCCACAGCCCAAAAGCCTGCCTCAGCCTCGGGTGCAACAGAACAACGTGCCGCTGGGTATTCTGCTGATGATCGGCGCCACCATCGTCTTTGCCCTGCAGGACGGTATCTCGCGCCACCTGGCGGGCACCTACAACACCTACATGGTCGTAATGGTCCGCTACTGGTTCTTTGCCGCATTTGTCGTGTTCCTTGCGGCACGGGCCAAAGGCGGGATCAAGGAGGCAGCCCGTACGGATCAGCTGTGGCTGCAGATCTTCCGCGGCGTCTTGCTGGTCGGGGAAATCTGCGTGGCGGTCTATGGCTTTACCGTGCTCGGCCTGATCGAGAGCCAGGCAGTGTTCATCTGCTATCCGCTGCTGGTGGCAGCGCTGAGCGGCCCGGTTCTAGGCGAGAGCGTCGGCTGGCGGCGCTGGGCGGCGATCGGCGTCGGTCTGATCGGGGTGCTGGTTATCCTGCAGCCGGGCATGGGCGTGTTCAACCCGGCCGCGGTGATACCGTTCATCTCGGCGCTGATGTTTGCCGTTTACGGGCTGGTGACGCGCTACGCTGCGCGCAAGGACAGCACCGCCACCAGTTTCTTTTGGACCGGGGTTGCCGGCATGGTCTTCATGACCGCAATCGGCATCTGGTTCTGGGAGCCGATGAGCCAGGGCGACTGGTTCTGGATGGCGCTGCTGTGCGTTTCGGGCGTGACCGGCCACTGGCTGCTGATCAAGTGTTATGAAATGGCCGAGGCCAGCGCAGTTCAGCCTTTCGCCTATTTCCACCTGATCTGGGCGGCGATGCTGGGCATGGCGGTGTTCGGCGAGGTGATCCGCACCAATGTCGCCATCGGTGCGGGCATCATCATCGCCGCGGGCCTGTTCACCCTATGGCGCGAACGCGTGAAGGGTTGACCCCTTCAGCTCCTTTGAAAACGGCACCGGCAGCGGCTTCTTGCCCAGCCGCGCGCGGTAGACAGGCAGGCTTTCGGTCACACGCATCACGTAGTTCCGGGTCTCGTTGAAGGGGATGTGTTCGATCCAGTCAACGATATCGGGGTCACCGTCCCGGGGATCGCCATAGCGTTCCATCCAGGCAATGGGGCGGTGCGGGCCGGCATTGTAGCCGGCCGCCATCATCACCACGTTGCCGCGGAACTTGCCGGCTAGGCCTGCCAGGTAATTGGCCCCCAGCTTGGCGTTGTAGTCCCATTCCGCTGTCAGGCGGGACGTCTTGTGGTTTGCCAGGATGCCCAGCTCGGTCGCCACCAGCTTGGCCGTTGCCGGCATTACCTGCATCAGTCCGCGCGCACCGGCATGGCTTATGACCGCCGGGTCGAATTCGCTTTCCCGCCGCGCAATAGCCAAGGTCATTTCTTCGGCCATTGGAAGCTGCCGCTTGGCAACGGGGTGCAGCGGGTAGTAGGCGCCTTCCAGCTCTACCCCGCCACGGGCTGCGCGTTTGGAGATCATCACAGCCAGATGCGGCTGGCCCATGTCCACTGCCATCTGTCCCAGCTGGCGCGCCTGTACCGGTGGCAGGGTTTCGACCAGATGAGTAAGAAAGCGCTCGGCCAGCGCCAGATCGCCAGCTTTCAGCAGTTGCAACCCGGCCTCTGCCACCGAGGACTGCATGAATGCCGCCTCGCGCCAGTCCGGCATGGGGGCGGGTGTCACCAGGGCAGGATCAAAGGGGCGTCCCAGTTTTTCGGCGGCCAGCAGTCCGTAGAAAGACGTCTGATATTCTGCACCCCTCGCATAAGCCTCGTGTGCTTTGTCGGCCTCTCCCATTGCCGCATAGGCCCGGCCCAGCCAGTAGCCGCCGCGGCCGATCGAGATCGGGGTTTCGACGGAGGCCAGGAAACGCTGGAAATGCACAGCGGCAAGTTCCGGGTCGCGCAGCTTCTGCAATGCGATGTAGCCGGCCAGCCATTCACAGTCGGAATAGCCGTAACCGTCATCGGGCGTGGAGAAATGATAGGCCGCCAACTGGTAGGCGCGCTCATGTTCGCCGTCGCGCATCACCTGGCGGGCCAGATCGCGGCGGCGGCGCAGCCATTTTTCCGGCTCTCCCAGGTTTTCGGCACTGGTACTGCGATCTAACAGCATTTCTATCGCGCTGTCCTGCAGCCGCTTGCGGTCGCGCCAAGCAAAACGGTCATAAGCAAGTCCAGCTGAACCCGTCAGGCTGGTGGGAATGGCTTCGATTTTTGCATCCACGCCGGCGGCACGCTCCTGCAAGGCAATGCGGGCTTCGGCCAGTTTGCGCTCACCCTCGGGCACCAGCGGCAGCATCCGCTTGGAACTGACCAGATGATCCTCCCACAAGAGCCGGTCCAGCCGGGCGGCATGGTGCGGCTTCAGCAACTTGCTGAAGTCCCGCAGATAGAGATCCTGAATAGCGCTGCCCATTGCCATGGTACGCCAAGCCAGCACAATTTCCGCCTCACCGTCGCCGTGGCGGCCGTCTGTTATAAGGGCCTTACCCAAGCTCAGCGCACCTTCGGCGGTTTGCGGACGCTGCTTGGCATAGAAGGCCAAAATAGTTTCACGCCCGGTGGCGGCAATGGCGTCCTCGTTCTGGCGGCGCAGGTAGTCCAGTCCAGGCCAGTCCGGGCGCCGCTGAAGAAACGCCATCACATCGCTGACGGAACCCAGCCCAGCCCGAAGCCGGTGCCATTCAATGATATCGTGTGCCACGCTTTTCGGCTTGCCTGCCTCGCGGGCTGCGTCTGCCCACTTCTCCGACCGCATCAGGTCCAGCGCCTTGCCCAGGTCGCGCGCCTGGGCAGATGCCCCAGGCAGGGCAGCCGCAATCAGCAGAATAAGGGCCAGGATGCGTGTCATCTCTTGCATTTTCCAACGGTCCGGGGATAGAGGCTTGAACGTTACTCATTGGCGTGCCGGTATCAACTCAAATCACCGGCATTCCGTATCTTGACGGCGGCGGATTGCCGCCTGCACCTGCAGCGAAGGGAGCGTGCCCATGTTCAAAGGCTCTATGCCAGCACTCGTTACCCCGTTTTCGAACGGCGAGCTGGATCTGGATGCGCTCAAACGTCTGGTGGAATGGCAAATTGCCGAAGGCTCTACCGGCCTGGTGCCTGTCGGTACCACTGGTGAAAGCCCGACCCTGACCCACGAAGAGCATGAATTGGTCATCGCGGAGACGGTCAAGGCCGCAGCCGGCCGGGTGCCGGTGATCGCGGGTGCAGGTTCCAACAACACTGTCGAGATGATTCGCTTTGTCGAGTTTGCCAAGAAGGTTGGTGCCGATGCGGCGCTGGTTGTGACCCCGTATTACAACAAACCGACCCAGCGTGGCATGGTGCAGCACTTCCAGGCCGCCCATGACTGCGCCGAGCTGCCGATCATCATTTACAACATCCCCGGCCGTTCGGTTGTCGACATGACGCCTGCGACCATGGGCGAGCTGGCCAAGCTGCCGCGCATCATCGGGGTGAAGGACGCCACTGGCGACCTGGCCCGAGTCAGCCAGCAGCGCGCCGCCTGTGGTAAGGACTTCGTGCAGCTGTCCGGTGAAGACGCCACCGCGCTGGGCTTCAACGCGCACGGCGGCATTGGTTGTATCTCGGTGACCGCAAACGTTGCGCCGAAATTGTGTGCTGAGTTCCAAGCCGCTACCCTGGCAGGCGACTATGCCACGGCGCTGGAGTATCAGGACAGGCTGATGCCGCTGCACGAGGCGATCTTCATCGAGCCAGGCCTTGCAGGGGCGAAATACGGCCTTTCCAAGCTTGGCATGTGCAGCGAAGAGGTGCGCTCGCCGCTGACCACGCTGGAAGACAGCACCAAAGCAGCGATTGATGCAGCCATGCTGCACGCTGGCTTGCTGTAACTCCTCTCCAAAGATCGAACCCGTCAGGGCGGCCTCCACTGGAGTGCCGCCCTTTTTGCTTCTTTCTGGTTTGAAACGCTCCGGGTTGAATTGCTCTACTAGGACAAGAGGGGTTGACCCCTTTAGTCCAGAGCACCAGCCAGATGCCGGGTTTTGTCTGGATTGCGGGTCACATAGATCTTTGTGATCCTGCCATTCGTGATTTCCAGAGACGTCGCCTGCAGGATACCGTCCTCCGCTTGGTTCAGCACTGCCGGGAGGCCGTTCAGGCGGCAAAAACGCCAGCGTTTCGGAAGCGTGTTGGCAAACTTGCGTGCGATACCTTCCATGAGCCGCAGCACATTATCCCGGCCGTAAATCGGATTGAGGGCGGCCATCGCCTTGCCGCCGCCGTCAGAGATCAGCTGCACATCCTGCGCCAGAAGCTGGGTTAGCGTTGCTGTGTCACCGGTTCTGGACGCGCGAAAGAAGGCCTCGGTCAATTTCCGCCCCTGATCCGGGTCCGCGGGGCGCTCTGGCCGCAGCTTCTGCACTTTGCGCCGCGCCCGCGCAGCGAGCTGCCGGCAAGAGTCAGGGGTGCGGTTGAGGGCGGTGGCAATGTCACCGTATGAGCTGTCAAAGATGTCATGCAGCAGGAAGGCAGCACGTTCCAGCGGTGTAAGGGTTTCCAGTGCCAGCAGAAGGGCAATCGAGACGTCATGATCCAACTGATCAGCCACGTCCTCGGTCAGCAGAGGCTCCGGCAGCCATTCGCCGGGATACGTCTCGCGCCGCACCCGGGCCGATTTCAGCTGGTCCAGGCACAGCCGGGTGGTGATCCGCATCAGGTAGCCTGTAGGGTCCTGCACGTCCTTCCGGGGTGCAGTCTGCCAGCGCAGGAACGCATCCTGCAGGATGTCTTCGGCGTCGCTGACCGTGCCCAGCATCCGGTAGGCGGCCGCAAACAATCGCGGCCGCGCTGTCAGGAACGCCTCGGTTCCTTCATTCTTATCCTGAGCTGTCACGCGGCGTTGGCCTCCTCAGCGGCAGGATGCGGGGTGCGGAAGCCGATTGCAATGCGGTTCCAGGCGTTGATGGCGCTGATCAACAGTGTCAGCACCACTTGCTCACGTGGAGAGAACAGCTTGGTTGCCTCCTCGTAATCCGCATCCGGCGCACCGGTTGTTTCCACCCGCGTCAGCGCTTCGCACCAAGCCAGCGCGGCACGTTCCCGCTTCGAGTAGAGAGAGGATTCCCGCCAGGCATTCAGCAGTTGCATCCGGTCCTCGCTTTCACTATGTGCGCGCAGGTCGTGGCTGTGCATGTGGATGCAGAAGGCGCAGCCGTTGATCTGCGAGGCCCGCAGTTTCACCAGTTCCACCAGGCTGTGCTCCAGCGTGCTGTCCTTGAACAGCTTCTCCTGCTCCAGCATCGGCTGGAACAGTTCGGGAGCAATGGCGAAGTAGTCTAGGCGTTGGGTCATAGTTCTGTTCCTTTCTAATCGCTTCAGGAACAGGACGAGGCAGCCAGGGCGTTTGTGACACCTACGGTAAAAAATACTTCAAAAAATTGAGGCGCCCCATCGGCGCCCCGGTAGATATCAGCGTTTGCCGTAGTAGAGGCCAACCACATGTTCGGCCTGGGCAAAGAAAAGCCAGCGTGAGGTGGCGACGCCTGCGAGATGTGACAGCACCGCGAGGGCGGCAAACACATGCTTGATCACGATGCCCTGAACCGGGGTCAAGATCAGCAGCAGCGGCAGGGCAAAGCCGAGGATAAAGGCAATCATCCGCAGCTTCTGCGCGTGCTTGCGGCCGACCACATGCACAAACTCGCGCAAGAGATAGTTGGAGCCGGTGTGCGGCGGTTCAAAGGCGCGGACCGCGCCGCGGTCGCCAAGGCCGGTGGCGGTGCCCAGACTGGTGCCAGAGTTTTCAAGCGCCTTATCGCCCTTGGTCCAATAGGCCAGCTGCACCGCGCCTGCGATGGCCAGCAGCCAGGGCGCCACCGACTCCGCTCCGGCCAGCAGCGCGCCGCCTGCCAGGCTGAAAGACAGAAACATTGCAGGCGTCAATTCCATGTTCCAGCGCGGGATGGTTTTCAATTGGGTGTAGATCATTGAGGTGGTGAAGACGGTGGCCAGGCTCAATGCCGCACCGATCCAGCCCAGCAGAGTCCACTGGCTGTCCATGAAGACCGCGCCAAGCGCATAAAAGCCCATGACGATCAGAGCTCCGACCGCGCAGACGCCTTCACGGCTGAGCCAGCTGGTTTTCCACTGGGTGAGGGCACGCCAGGCGCGCTCCGGGTGGCCCAGGTGGAAAGTCGAGGCCAACAGGCCGCCGCAGGCTAGGCCAAAAGCGATAGCGTAGAAAACGAAGGCTACTGTCCCGGTTACGGCAGGCTGGCCGAGGCCTAGGAAGAACAAGAGGCCGAAGCCAAGCCCTGACAGTGTTGTGAAGATGATAACAGAGGGTGCAGGATGCATCAGTTCGCTCCTCCGGGGAGTTTGTCGAGGGCCTTGTCCAGCCAGCCCATGAAGCCCTGCGGCTCCTCAGCAACCGGCGCAAGCAGCGGGGCGAGAATGTCGATCTGCTCCTCTATCTGGTCCTTGGGGCGGGGCGGCAGGTATTTATTTACCGGTTTGGTGCCCATTTCCGGCATCAGGTCCATGCCGCCGCGCTCTGCCACCAGTTTAGAGACATCACTGTCCGGGTCGCCTAGATCGCCGAAATGCCGCGCGCCTGCGGGGCAGGTGCGCACGCAGGAGGGGATGCGGTCCACCTCCGGCAGGTTCTCGTTATAGATCCTGTCAACGCAGAGGGTGCATTTCTTCATCACGCCCTCGGCCAAGTCCAGTTCCCGCGCGCCATACGGGCAGGACCAGGCGCAGAGGCCGCAGCCGATGCAGTGGTCCTCGTTCACCAGTACGATGCCGTCCTCGGCGCGCTTGTAGCTGGCGCCGGTGGGGCAGACGGTGACGCAGGGCGCGTCCTCGCAGTGCAGGCAGGACTTGGGGAAATGAATCAGCTGCGCATGGCCGTCCGCGGGCTGCACCTCATAGGAGTGCACCCGGTTCAGGAAGGTGCCTGAAGGATCGCCGCCATAGGGATTCTGATCGCTGAGCGGCGCGCCGTAGTTTTCCGTGTTCCAGCCCTTGCAGGAAATCACGCAGGCATGGCAGCCGACGCAGGTGTCCAGGTCGATGACCAGGCCCATCTTGCGCTCTGTGGAGTTGGGGAGCTCGGTCATTTGCCTACTTTCCACTTCAGTTCTTTCGGGCCGGTGCCGACCGGGGACTCTTGCGCCGGGAAGGCCGGCTGGCTTTCCTGCAGGTCAGAAGGCGTCGCGGCCTTTTCGATTTTGACTTTGAGGTCGAACCAGGCCGCCTGGCCGGTGATCGGGTCTGAGTTCGCCCACCGCATGCCGTCGCCCTTGGCGGGCAGCAACTCGTGGATCAGGTGATTGAGCAGGAAGCCCTTGGTGGCCTCCGGCGCATCCTGTTCCAGTGCCCATGCGCCTTTGCGCTTGCCGATGGCGTTCCAGGTCCAGACGGTGTTGTCATTGAGTGCCGCCATCTCCATCACCGGCACGGTGATTTCCCCGTGCGGCGAGGTGACCTTGGCCCAGTCGCCGTCCTGCAGCCCATGCTCGCGCATCAGCTTGGTTGGGACATATAGCGGATTGCGTCCATGCAGCTGCCGCAGCCAGGCGTTTTGGGTGCCCCAGGAGTGGTACATCGCCATCGGGCGCTGGGTTAGCGCGTTGACTGTAAAACCCTCGTTGCCTTGCTGGTCGGTCTCGTACCAGATCGGCAGTGGGTCCATGACGTCCTTCACCCGCTGGCGCAGATGCTCGGGGGGCTGGCGTTCGCCATGGCCCTCTGCAGCCAGCTGGAACTTGCGCATCGGCTCCACATAAAGCTGGAACAGATAGGGCTGCGGGCTGTCATAGATGCCCATGCCCACCGCCCAGTCCTGATAGGCGGTGTTCCAGGGTTTGTAGTAGTCGGCACCTTCCGGGATGTGGGCGACGTAGAAACCGCCGTTTTCGATGTATTTGTCCAGCTGCTCAGGGTTCACTGCGCCGCGGCCTTCCTTGTCGCCGTTTTCACCGCGGAAGCCTGCCAGCGGGCCGATACCCGGCTTGCGCTCGTGGTTGACGATGTAGTCGGCGTAATCCTTCCACTTGGGCGTCCGGTCCTCGTTGGTGAAGTTCGGCAGCTTCATCCGGTTGGCGAGCTGGATCAGCACCGTCTGGAAGCCGCGGACATTCCGGTCCGGCTCAATCACCGGCCAGCGGATGGCATCTGCCGCTGCATCCGCCTCGCAGATCGGGCGGTCCAGCAGCGAAATGCAGTCGTGGCGCTCCAGATAGGTGGTGTCGGGCAGGATCAGATCGGCAAAGGCCACCATCTCCGACGAATAGGCATCCGAGTAGATGATATGCGGGATCTTGTAATCACCGTTTTCATCCTTGTCGGTCAGCATCTCCATTACACCCTTGGTGTTCATGGAGGAGTTCCACGACATGTTGGCCATGTACATGAACAGCGTGTCGATTTTGTAGGGATCGCCCGCATGCGCGTTGGAGATCACCATGTGCATGAGGCCATGGGCCGACATTGGGTTTTCCCAGGTGAAGGCCTTGTCGATGCGTGCGGGGCTGCCGTCTTCCTTCAATGCCAGGTGCTCCGGGCCGCGGACAAAGCCCAGGTGCGGGCCGTCCAGAGGGGTGTCGGGCGTAGATTTGCAGTGCGGTGTCGGGTGCGCCTCAACCGGCTTGGGGTAGGGCGGTTTGAAGCGGAAGCCGCCGGGAACCTCGACGGTGCCCAAGAGGATCTGCAGCACATGCAGCGCGCGGCAGGTCTGGAAGCCGTTCGCGTGTGCCGAAACCCCGCGCATCGAGTGCATCGAGACCGGGCGGCCCGTCATCTTGGAGTGTTTCTCACCGCGGAAGTCGGTCCATTCGACATCCAGCTCAAACGCCTCTTCAAAGGCGACGCGGGCCAGTTCACCGGCAATGGCGCGGATGCGTTTCGCCGGGATGCCGCATTTGTCTGCCACCGCTTCAGGGGCGTATTCATCCGCCAGGTAGCGCTCGGCCATCAGGTGGAACACCGGGCGATGGATGGCGCCGTCTTTTTCGTAGACCGCCGACAGGTCCGGGCGCACGCCGGGCTGGTCAAACGGGGTCAGCTGGCCGGTGTTGCGGTCGATGACCAGCATCTTGCCATCGTCGTCGCGCAGGAACAGGCCCTTGTCCGGCCCCTCTGACGCGTTGATCAGCACGGGCGCGTTAGTAAAGCGGCTGAGATAGTCGAGGTCGATCTTGCCAGCCTTCATCAGCACGTGGATCATCGACAGGATAAACAGGCCGTCAGTGCCGGGAGTTATGCCGACCCAGTCATCCGCCACCGCGTTATAGCCGGAGCGGATCGGATTGACGCCGATCACCCGCGCACCGCGCTTCTTGATCTTGCCGATGCCCATCTTGATCGGGTTGGAGTCGTGGTCCTCTGCCACGCCGAACAGCATGAACAGCTTGGTGTGTTCCCAGTCGGGCTGGCCGAATTCCCAAAACGCCCCGCCCATGGTGTAGATGCCAGCGGTCGCCATATTGACCGAGCAGAAGCCGCCATGCGCGGCATAGTTCGGCGTGCCATAGCTTTGCGCCCAGAAACTGGTGAAGCTTTGCGACTGGTCGCGCCCGGTGAAAAACGCCAGCTGTTCCGGTGCCTCATGGCGGATCGGTTCCAGCCAGCCCACGGCAATGGCCAGAGCCTCGTCCCAGGTGATTTCCTTGAATTGCCCCGACCCCCGCGGCCCGGTTCGCATCATTGGCGCCCTCAGCCGAGAGGGGGCGTTGACCTGCATGATGCCTGCAGACCCTTTGGCGCACAAAACACCCTTGTTGACCGGGTGGTCGCGGTTGCCCTCGATGTAGGCGGCCTTGCCGTCCTTCATATGCACATTAATGCCGCAGCGGCAGGCGCACATGTAGCAGGTGGTCTTCCGGATCTCATCCGAAACCTTAGGCGAGGTGTTCAGGATTGGCTGCTGATGAGTCATGGGCGGGTCCTGTTGGGTGTTTCGGGCGACCGTATGACGGAAAGCCTCAATATGGGAATAGTGTTCTGCAACGGTTTAGTCTTTTGGAACATTTGTTCAAATTTCCGGGCGCTTGGCGCCCGTAGCCTGCAGGATGGTGACGGCGATGATCTGGGTGACATCCTCGGCACTGCAGCCGCGCGACAGGTCGTTGGCGGGTTTGGCCAGTCCCTGCAGAACCGGGCCGATGGCGGAGTAGCCGCCTAGCCGTTGGGTGATTTTGTAACCGATGTTACCGGCATCCAAGTTGGGAAAGATCATCACGTTGGCCTGGCCTGCGACGCCGGAGCCGGGTGCCTTGCGTTCACCCACCGACGGTACGAAGGCGGCATCGAATTGCAGTTCGCCATCGGCTGGCAGGTCCGGGTGTGTGTCCTGGAACAGCGCCAGGGCTTCAGTCACCTTGTCCACTGCCGGGTGCTTGGCGCTGCCCTTGGTGGAGAAGCTGAGAAAGGCCAGCTTAGGATCCACCCGCATAAGTGTGCTGGCTGACTGTGCTGAGGCAGCGGCGATCGACATCATTTCATTGGGACTTGGGTCAATCACCAGTCCGCAGTCGGAATAGAGCATCGCGCGGGCATCCTCTGGCGCGCTTGCAGGCGGGTACATCAGGAAAAAGGAAGAGACCATGCCTGCATCCGGCGCCATACCGATTACTTGGATCGCGCTGCGCACCACGTCGCCGGTTGTATGCACGGCACCGCCGACGGTGCCGGTGGCATGGCCCAGCCGGACCAGCATCGCGGCATAGACCAGCGGGGTTTCGGCAGCGGCGCGGGCCTTGGCTCCATCCACGCCCTTGTGCTTGCGCAGCTCATAATATTCGGCAGCAAAGCCGGCGGTCAGATCCGAAGCGGCCGGATCATGGATCGCGACGCCTTCGCTGGCTTCGGCGCCCTCGGCTTGCAGCGCGGCTTCGACTTCAGCCTGCGGGCCGACCAGGATCACATTGGCGATGCCGGCCTGATGCGCGGCCAGGGCGCCTGCAACCACACGGGGGTCAGTGCCCTCGCTCAGCGCAACAACGGGACGGGTCGCCGGGGCTTCGGCCTTCAGCAGTTCGAGCGGGGACAAGGTTTGGGTCACGAGGGTCAGGTCCTGTAACAACGGTTTCGGGGCAGGGCGGGTATCAGAACGCCAGCCGCGCGATATTGATCAGCGAAAGCGCGGTCAGCATCAGAACCACCGCGCGGCGGAACAGCCTTTGCGAGACCGCCTTGAAACTATGGGACCCGGCCCAGATGCCGAGGCCCAGAATGGGAAAGGCCAGCAGGATGCCCGTCAGGGTTTCCGGTCCGACCAGTCCGTTTGCGGCCATAACCGGAAGCGCCATCAGGTCAATGCCGGTCAGGAACACGATCATCGTGGCCCGGAACACCGCAGGCGGAACCGGCTGCGCGGTTAGAAAGGCCGCCACGGGCAGGCCACCGACGCCGGCACTGTTGGCAATGCCTGCAATGGCACCTACGCCTACATTGCCGTTGCGCCCCACAGGGCGCTCCAGTTGCCAGCCGCTCAGCAGAACCAGGCTGAGGACCAAGATCAGGCTCGAGATTGCCAGCCGGGCTTCCTGCTCCCCCAGCCGCGCCATGATAGCGATGGCGGGCACGGTGGCGATGGCGGCGCCTGCCAGCAGGGCAATGGCCCGGTGCCAGTCGATATGCGGGCGGATGTCCCGTGCCTGAAAGGCGGTCATGGCAATTTCGCAGGAAAACACCACCGGGATCAGCGGCAGCGGGTTGGTTGTCAAGGCTGCCAAAATGATGAAAATCGCGGAAAATCCGAAACCTGAGAAGCCCCGGATAACGGCCGCCGCGAATAACGCGGCGGCCAGAAATGCCCCTTGGCCGGTGGACAGGTCAAAGGGCAGATCCATGGTCTCAGACTTTCTGCGGACGCATGTCGTCCTTGCTGATGCCTGCAACCTGAACAGGCTTCTTCATCGCGTCGCGGCGGAAGGGCTCACCCAGTTCCTGATTGATCATCGCTTCGATCAGGGTGGTGATGCCTTTCTTCTGGTCTTCACAGGCCTGGCGCAGGGCGTCGGTCAGCTCTTCCTGAGTGCGGGCAATCACACCTTTCAGGCCGCAAGCATTGGCGATACCGGCATAAGACACCTGGGTGTCCAGCTCGGTGCCGACAAAGTTGTCGTCGAACCACAGGGTGGAGTTACGCTTTTCCGCGCCCCACTGGTAGTTGCGGAAGACAACCTGGGTCACGGCGGGCCATTCTTCGCGGCCGATTGCGGTCAGCTCGGTCACTGCGATGCCGAAGGCGCCGTCGCCGGAGAAGCCGACAACCGGAACGTCTGGGCAGCCGATTTTCGCACCGACAACCGCCGGCAGGCCGTAGCCGCAGGGGCCGAACAGGCCGGGGGCCAGGTACTTGCGGCCTTCCTCGAAGGACGGGTAGGCGTTGCCGATGGCGCAGTTGTTGCCGATGTCGGAGGAGATGATCGCATCCTTCGGCAGGCCGGCCTGGATCGCACGCCATGCACGGCGCGGCGACAGCCAGTCAGGCTTGGCTGCGCGGGCACGCTCGTTCCAGGTGGTGCCGGGATCGTCCTGCTCGCTGTCCATCGAGGACAGTTCCTGCGCCCAGGAGGATTTGGTGTGCGCGATCAGCGCCTTGCGCTCGTCGCGGCCCTCGTCGCCTGCGGTGCCGGACAGTTTGCCCAGGATGGTGTCTGCAACCTGCTTGGCGTCGCCGACGATGCCGACGGTGACTTTCTTGGTCAGGCCGATGCGGTCCGGGTTGATGTCAACCTGGATGATCTTCGCGTCGGTCGGCCAGTAGTCGATGCCGTAGCCGGGCAGGGTCGAGAACGGGTTCAGGCGGGTGCCCAGGGCCAGAACGACGTCGGCTTTGGAGATCAGTTCCATGCCGGCCTTGGAGCCGTTGTAGCCCAGCGGGCCAGCGAACAGCGGGTGCGAGCCGGGGAAGGCGTCGTTGTGCTGGTAGCCAACGCAGACCGGGGCGTCCAGGCGCTCGGCCAGGGCCATCGAGGAGGGGATCGCGCCGCCGATAACAACGCCGGCACCGTTCAGGATGACCGGGAACTTTGCGTTCGAAAGCAGCTCGGCTGCCTCATTGACCGCATCGGTGCCGCCTGCGGGGCGTTCAAAATCAACAACCGCCGGCAGCTCGATGTCGACGACTTGGGTGAAGTAGTCGCGCGGCACGTTGATCTGGGCCGGAGCAGAGTTGCGCTTGGCTTGCATGATCACGCGGTTCAGGACCTCTGCCATGCGGGACGGGTCGCGCACTTCTTCCTGGTAGCAGACGCAGTCAGCGAACATGCGCATCTGTTCCATTTCCTGGAAGCCGCCCTGACCCATGGTCTTGTTTGCGGCTTGCGGGGTAACCAGCAGCAGCGGGGTATGGTTCCAGTAAGCGGTTTTGACAGCGGTGACGAAGTTGGTGATGCCGGGGCCGTTTTGCGCGATCATCATCGACATCTTGCCGGTGGCGCGGGTATAACCGTCTGCCATCATGCCGCCGGATCCCTCGTGGGCGCAATCCCAGAAGGTGATGCCCGCCGGCTCGAAGATGTCGGAGATCGGCATCATGGCCGAGCCGATAATACCAAAGGCATGCTCGATGCCGTGCATCTGAAGCACTTTGACGAAGGCTTCTTCGGTGGTCATTTTCATGGGTTTTGCTCCTGAGTGAGACGCATATTCCGCCCGGGCCAGACTGCCGGGAATTGACTCTGGTTTAGGGGGCAGTGGTGTGTCCGGTTAGGGCCAGTTGATCCACTGGAATAGGTCCAAATATGGACTCATGAAAATAGCCGGACGGTTTTTTCACATAAGGTTCAGCCGGTCACGCCTGCTGGAGCTCAAAAATATCAAGTATCGACAGATGATACTTCTGGTATCATTTTTTCACCTTGGGTGCGCGAGGGGAGGAAACCCGCTCAGCGCTGTTTCAGCGCTTGGGCCAGCAATGCCAGACCTGGTTCAATTCTGGTTGCAGGAATCGAGGAATAGCCAAGCCGGTAAAAATTCTGCTTGCGGTGCTCCGCAGAAAAGAAGGGGGCCCCGGGTTCGATGATCACACTTTTCGCGCGCAGCCGCTCTGCCACTGCAGTGGCGTCAACATCCTCGGGTGCCTGCATCCACAAAGCCGAACCGCCAAAGCTGCCGACGCCGGCAATGGTCAATCCATGCTTGCGGATCGCATCCTCTATAACGGCGCGCCGGTCGTGCAAAACCTTGGCTATGCGCCGGATCTGCGCGTCGTAATGGCCGAGAGAGAGGAAATATGCGACGGTACGCTGAACGTGTCCGGGCGGATGCCGGAGCACGCTGGCCCGCAAGGCGCGGGCCTGGCGGATAAAAGGCTCCGAGCCGACCAGATAGCCAAGCCGCAGACCCGGAAAAAGCGACTTGGAGAAACTGCCCGCATAAATCACCCGGCCTTCGGTATCGAGAGACTTAAGTGATGGAGAGGGTGCACCAAGGAAGGACATCTCAAACTCGTAATCGTCCTCGACGATAACGGCATCAATTTCACTGGCGCGCTGCAGCAGTTCTTTGCGCCGTTCCATCGGCATCGTAAAGGTGGTCGGGCTCTGGTGGCTGGGCGTGCAGAAGATAACGTTTGTATCGTCGGGAATGCTTCCGGGAGGGAGGCCGCGCTCATCCACTGGAATACAATCGACCTGGCATCGGGTCTGTACTACCTGGTCGCGCAGAGTGTAGTAGGCCGGGTCTTCCACCGCCGCCCTTCGGCCGCGGTTCAGCAACAATTGGCAGGTGATCCAAAGTGCATTTTGGGCGCCGAGCGTGATCAGGATCTCTTCTGGACGTGCCGTGATCCCGCGCCGTGGCAGTGTGTGCCGGGCGATATATTCGATCAGCAGCGGGTCGTCCTGGTCAAAATAGTCATTGGCCAGTGCAGAGAAGTCTTTTTGTCCCAATGCGCGCAGGGCGCAAAGCCGCCAGTTGGCGTGGTCAAAAAGCGAGGCGTCTGCCTGGCCATAGATGAAGGGATAACGGTATTCGCGCCAGTCCTGCGGTTTGCGCGGGGTGTCGCCGCCGGTGAAGCTGCGTGCCATCACCTTGCCCCAGTCAAGCGTATCGCCAGTTTTCTGCTGCGGCGTATAGGAGGGCGGCACCGGTGCATTGTCAGAGACAAAATACCCGGACCGCCCGCGTGAGGTGAGGTAGTCATTGGCCAGCAATTCAGTGTAGGCCAGCGTGACAGTGATCCGGCTGATGCCCAGGTGTGCTGCCAGCTTGCGCGAGGACGGCAGTTTCTCCCCAACCCGGAAGCGGCCGGACAGAATGCCTTCGGCAATCATTTCCTGGATCTGGGCCTGCAAGGTTCCCTGGGCGTCCGGGTTCAGAAAGAAGGTGTCAACTGAGATGGCCATGCAGGCCACCTTAGGGTGGACCTAAACGGGGCGCAATCTGGACTTAGGGCCAGTTTGGAGGAATCTGCAGCTTGCTCTGGCTGGCGTGCGGTGCCAGCGTGCCGCCATGTTTAAATTCCTTGGCCATCTGGCAATCGTTGTTCTTTTGACACTTCTCACTCAGCTCGGGGGGATTGCCTGGCTTGGGGCACTCTTGTTCCGCCGCAGGCTGGTGCCGTTCGTTTTGCTCTACGCGGGTCTCAGCCTGTCCGCCACTTGGGCTGCGCCGCAATTCGGGCGGGTTGCCCTCAGTTGCTGGGAAGATAGCTCCCTGCAAGTGCAGTCCTGGCTCTATTGCGCGATGAACCGGAACTACGTGTCGCCGGAATTGGCGGAGGTTCTGCAGGACACGGCAGCAGCGGTGGACACAGACTATCCGGGCACTGTCACGCAGGTTCTTGATGCGAATTTTCCGTTCGTTGCCGGCTTTCCGCTGCTTCCGCACTTGTCCCACCATGATGGCCGCAAAGCGGATCTCGCTTTCTTCTATGCGGATGCATCCGGTTTCAGGCCCAAGGCTACCAGGTCTCCGATCGGCTATTTTGCCTTTGAGCAGGGGCCGTCGGAGTGTCCCGGGGCCTGGTTTACGCTGCGCTGGGATCTTCAAGTGCTGCAGCCGGTGTGGCGGGAATTGTATATAGACACGGATCGCACCCGCCGCCTGCTGCAGGTTTTGATGGCAGACGGCAGGGTTGAGAAGGTTTTTCTGGAACCGCATCTGCAGGAGCGGCTGGGATTGCGTTCAAGCAAGCTGCGTTTTCAGGGCTGCCGTGCAGCACGGCATGACGATCACATCCATTTGCAGCTTTCGATAGGCTAGCGGTGTTCTCCTCTTGCAATGCGCTTATATAACTATAAAACTAGTTTTATCGAATCAGATAGGGGTTGGATTCATGGAATGGGAAGAGGCTGCACAGGGCTTTGCGGCCATGGGGTCCGAAGCAAGGTTGCAAGTGCTGCGATGCCTGATACGCGCAGGCGATCACGGGCTGACTGTTGGGGAGATCCAGAGCCGCACCGGCATTGCGCCCTCGACGCTGGCGCATCATCTGAAGTTCCTAGCTGCAGCAGGGGTGGTGGTACAGGCGCGCGAGGGGCGCAGCACCTCCTGCCGGGCCGACTACAAACGGCTGGAAGCGCTGGCCGGCTTCATCTTGCAGGAATGCTGCGCGGATGCAGGCAAAAAGGGGACAAGCGATGGCTGATCTGACACAAAGCCCCCGCCGCGCGAAGTTGTTGGGCAACGGGCTGAAGACGCCCTGGGCTCTGAGCATTGCTCTGCTGGCAGGCGCTGCTGTCCTTGATCCGGGCAACTTCCGTTCTGTTCTGGAGTTTGCCCTCACAGCGTTGGGCAGTACGGCCCGCTACATCCTGTTTGCTGTGCTGCTGCTCGCCTATCTCAAGGCGACGGGCGCAGAAATGATGGTTGCCCGTGCCTTTGAGGGCCGTGAAACTAGGATGATATTCCTCGCCGCGCTGTTTGGCGGGCTGGCGCCGTTTTGCTCTTGCGAAGTGATCCCGTTCATTGCCGGGCTGCTGGCGCTGGGCGCGCCCTTGTCGGCGGTAATGGCCTTTTGGCTGTCCTCGCCGCTGATCGACCCGCCGACGCTTTTAATCACCGCAGGGGCTTTGGGCTGGCCCTTCGCTATCGGTAAGGCGGTGGCTGCCGTTGCGTTGGGGCTGTTTGGCGGCTTTGCCATCAAGCTGCTGCGGGGGCAGGGTGTATTCACCAATCCGCTGCGCAAGCAGGAGACCCAGAGCTGCTGCGGCTGCGGCGGGCCAAAGCCGGATTCCAAGCCGAGCTGGCGCTTTTGGACCGAGGGCGACCGCAGGGTGAAGTTCCGCGAAGAGTTAGTCTCCAATGGGCTGTTCCTGCTGAAATGGCTGGCCCTGGCCTATGTTCTGGAGTCGCTTCTGGTCCACTATGTTCCGGCCGATGTGATCGCCGGGCTGGTGGGAGGTGAAGGTGTTCTGCCGATTGCCATTGCTGCACTGGTCGGCATGCCAGCCTACCTTAACTCCTATGTCGCGCCACCGCTGCTGGCGGGATTGATGGAGCAGGGAATGAGCGCAGGTGCGGCCATGGCATTTATGGTGGCGGGTGCAGTCAGCTCTGTTCCCGCCATGGCGGCGGTCTGGTCGCTGGTGAAACCGAAGGTTTTTGCAGCCTATCTGAGCCTGGGCGTGAGCGGTGCCGTGCTGTCGGGTATTCTGTTCCAGCTGGTTTGAAGTGGGCGGAGGGCAGGGCTCTCCCGCCTGCTGAGAAGCAATCGAAGACTGCAGTTTGCCCGTTGGGCCTGGCGCCGTGCTTTCGCGCGGCGCCGATAGTCATTACTCAATAGCCTGAGGTGGACTGTGGTGCCGTCCAGAGGCCACTCCCGATTTTTGTTTGAAGAAATCGCGTCAAGGATGGGCCGTTTGGCAGCCGGACCTTGCGCCCCCTAAACCGGCGGCACGAAATAAGAAAACGCCCCGGACAATCCGGGGCGCAGTTTGTTCGTCCAACAGGGAGAGGTTGTCAGCCGAAAACTTTGGTCAGAGCTTTGTCGACCGCATCGCAGATCGCATCGATGTCGTCCGCGGTGGCGATCAGCGCCGGGCTGAAGCACAGGGTGTTGTTGCGGCCCGGGAGCGAGCGGTTGGTGACGCCGATGATCACACCCTGCGCTCCGCATTCCGCGACGACCTGCTGGGCCAGCTTCTCGTCCACCGGCTCCTTGGTATCGCGATCCTGCACCAGCTCGGCACCCAGGAACAGACCCTTGCCGCGTACATCGCCGATCACGGCGTGCTTCTCTTGCAGCTTGCGCAGGTTGTCCAGCATCCGCTCGCCCATGGCTGCGCAGTTATCCAGCAGGTTTTCGTCCTCGATGATCTGCATGTTCACCAGCGCCGCTGCGGGGCCCGCGGTGCAGCCGCCGAAGGTGGAAATGTCGCGGAAGTAGTTCATCGGATCGGAGGTGTCGTCCTTGAACATCTCAAAGACTTCCTCAGTGGTAACCATACAGGCAATCGCCGCATAACCGGAGGCCACACCTTTGGCCATAGTCACGAAATCGGGCTTGATGCCGTACTGCTGATAGCCGAACCATTTTCCGGTACGGCCAACGCCGCAGACAACCTCGTCGATATGCAGCAGCACATCGTACTTCTTACAGATCTCCTGCACACGCTCCCAATAGCCTTCCGGCGCTTCGATCACGCCGCCGCCCGCGGTCACCGGCTCCAGGCACAGGGCACCAACGGTTTCCGGGCCTTCCCGCAGGATGACTTCTTCGATGGCGTCAGCAGCGGCGATGCCGAATTCGCGGCCCGAAAGATGCTCCAGGCCCAACTCATGCTTGCGGTATTCCATGCAGTGCGGGACGCGGACAAAGTCGGGTGCAAAGGGGCCGTACTGAGCGTTGCGCTCATCCTGGCCGCCTGCCGACATAGTTGCCAGGGTGGAGCCGTGGTAATCGCGGTCGCGGTACAGGATCTTGGTTTTCTTGCCGCCATATTTCTTGTGGGCGATCTGGCGGACCATCTTGAAGGCCTTCTCGTTGGCCTCGGATCCGGAGTTGGTGTAGTAGACGCGGGTCATGCCCGGCATCTTGGAGATCAGTTTCTCTGCAAACAGCGCGCCGGGGATGGAGCCCGCGGAGTTCGCAAAATAGCAGACCTTCATCAGCTGGTCGTATACCGCCTTGCAGATGTTCTCGCGGCCGTAGCCGACGTTGACGGTCCAGACCCCGCCGGACACAGCATCCAGGAATTCCTTGCCGTTCTGATCCCAGACGCGCATGCCCTTGCCCTCGACAATGATGCGCGGGTCGGAGGATTCCAGCGCCTTGTGCTGGAACAGGTGGTGCCACATGTGGGCCTTGTCGGCCTCGACCACACGGGAGAGATCGTTTTCGTTGAACGTGCCGTCCATGACATGTCCTTTCGGCGTTAGAAGTGAATCAGGCTGCCTGGCACCCTACAGGGCTACTGAGGCGTATTATGTACCAGAAACGTCAGATTCCGAGAATTCGTTAGGGCCAGAGCATGTGCTTGCTTAGGTCCAGAGGTTGCATGTTCAGCTTGCGTCGGCAAGGCGTCGCCGGATGTGCTCTGCTTCAGAACAAATGTTCTGGAGTTGTGATGTTGAGATTGCTTGTGCTGATAGCGCAAGGTTCCGTCGGCCGTGGCCTGCATCGCGGCAGGACTTGCTGCATAGGAGGCAGACAGTGGCAGAGTACAAATTGATGGTTGCACCGAATGGCGCCCGGCGCACACGTGCGGATCATCCGCAACTGCCGGTGACGCCCGAACAGACAGCACAGGCCGCCGCCGCTTGTTTTTCCGAGGGGGCCAGGGCTTTGCATTTACATGTGCGGGACGCTGAAGGGCGCCATTCACTGGACGCAGGCCGCTACCGTGAAGCCCTTGATGCAGTGCGGGAAAGCGCGCCGGCAATGGCGGTGCAGATCACCACGGAAAGCGCCGGGCTTTACAACGTGGAGGACCAGTTCACCTGTCTGGACAAGCTGCGCCCTGCAGCGGCCTCTGTCTCGGTGAGGGAAATGGCCCGGGACGCGGAGCTTGCCGCGCGCGCCTATGCCCTGTGCGCGGAAGCAGGCACGGAAGTGCAGCATATCCTGTACGGTCCGGACTGCATCGCCCAACTGCGCGCCTGGTACCAGGACGGCACCGTTCCGGGTGTCATGCGCGATGCGATCTTTGTTCTGGGCACGTACAGCCCGCCTGTTCTGGCGAAGCCCAGGGGGCTCGCGGCCTTCCGTGACGCTGCGGCGGATATGCGTCTCAACTGGACTGTCTGTGCTTTTGGCCGGCATGAACGCGCCTGCCTGCTGGCTGCAATTGCTACGGGCGGGGATGCGCGAATCGGATTTGAGAATAACATCGAAACACCAGAGGGCGGGCTTCTTGCAGATAATGCAGCCTCGGTCGCCGCCTTCGTTCAGGCCGCAAAGGCCCAGGGCCATACGCTCAAGGAGTGCTGATCATGAGTCATGTCTTTCCCCGCCACACCAAAGCCAGCCTGCCCACTGCTGTTGCAGGCGACGGTTGTTACCTGATCGATGCCAGCGGCAAGCGCTATTTCGACGGCTCCGGTGGCGCGGCGGTCTCCTGCCTGGGCCATTCCGACGCCGATGTGATCAAGGCAGTGCAAGAGCAGGTTGGCAAATTGGCCTTTGCCCATACCGGTTTCCTCACCTCGGAACCGGCGGAAGAGCTGGCGGACTTGCTGGTGGCCAACGCGCCGGGAGATATCGATCGGGTCTATTTCGTCTCTGGCGGTTCCGAGGCGACCGAGGCGGCAATCAAACTTGCCCGCCAGTACCACCTGGAGCGCGGCGAGCCGCAGCGCCGCCACATCATTGCCCGCAAGCAAAGCTACCACGGCAACACTCTCGGTGCCTTGGCAGCAGGCGGCAACGAGTGGCGCCGCACGCAGTTTGCGCCGCTCTTGATCGAAATTTCCCACATCTCGCCTTGCTACGAATATGTGGGCAAGGCGGAAGGCGAGAGCAGCTATGACTATGGCCAGCGGGTTGCCAATGAGCTGGAGGCGGAAATTCTCCGCCTCGGCCCGGAAACCGTTATGGCCTTCATGGCGGAGCCGGTGGTTGGCGCCACCTCTGGCGCGGTGCCGGCGGTTGAGGGCTATTTCAAGCGTATCCGCGAGATCTGTGACAAGTATGGTGTGCTTCTGATTCTTGATGAAGTGATGTGCGGCATGGGCCGCACCGGCCATCTCTTTGCCTGCGAGGCCGACGGTGTGGCGCCCGATATCTTGTGTATCGCCAAAGGTCTGGGCGCAGGTTACCAGCCGATCGGAGCCATGCTTTGCACCAAGATAATCTACGAGGCGATTGAGCACGGTTCCGGCTTCTTCCAGCACGGGCACACTTACATCGGCCATCCGGTGGCGACCGCTGCGGGTCTGGCTGTGGTCAAGGCAATGCTGGAGCGCGGGCTGGTGCAGCGTTGCGCCGAGATGGGAGAGAAGCTGCAAGCCGCGCTGGAGGAGCGCTTTGGCCAGCACCCGAACGTGGGCGACATCCGCGGTCGCGGGTTGTTTCGCGGAGTGGAGCTGGTCGCGGACCGCGAAACCAAAGCTCCCTTTGATCCGGGGCTGGGTTTGGCTGGGAAAATCAAAAAGGCAGCGTTTCAGGCCGGCTTGATCTGTTATCCGATGTCCGGCACCCGCGACGGCCGGAAGGGCGACCACATCCTGCTTGCACCGCCCTTTATCATCACCGGCGAACAGATCACTGAGGTGGTGGACAAGCTGGAAACGGCGATTGCTCAGTGTCTTCCTGCGGGCTGATCTTTGAGCACTAGGGAGCGGCCTGACCGATGACCGGGCACCGCGGTCAGGAGAACGGGTTCACGGTGTGCCCGAGCTGCTCAAGGATATTGGCGTAATTCTCGACGCCTTGCGCTCCGGTCACCAGATGGCGGCTATCGAACACCACCGCAGGCACGCCGCGGATGCCTTGCTGCACCCAGAAAGCCTCTCGCTGGCGCACGCTGTCCGCGTGTTTGCCGCTCTCCAGGGCCGCACGCGCATCGGCGCCATTTAGGCCGAGGCTCTGGGCGGTCATTACCAATACCTCTGGATCAGAGATATTCTTGCCATCAGTGAAGTACGCGCTCAGCAGCGCCTGCTTCATCTCGTGGCCGTTGCCCTGTCCCTCGGCCCATTCGATCAGCTGATGCGCCTGAAAGGTGTTGTAGATCCGCATGCCGTCAAAGAAGCGGAAGGTGAAACCCAGCGCTTCGCCCATTTCAGTCAAACTCGCGCGCACTTGCGCGGATTGTTCATCTGAGCTGCCGTATTTTGCGGCCAAGTGCTCGCGCAGGTGCTCGCCCTCGGTCGCCATGTCCGGGTTGAGTTCAAACGGCTGCCAATGGATATCCAATGCCACCCCGGCGCGGCGGGCGGCAAAGGCGAGCTGGCTGTAGCCGACAGCACACCAAGGGCAGACGACATCCGAGACAATATCGACTCGAAGGGCTGGTGTTGTACTTGTTTCTGTCATCCGGCTGGTCCTTGGGGATTCAGTGCATTCAGAACACATGGGAAGCAAAACACGACAAAGCAACCGTCTCAGTAACTGAAACAGTCAGAGCTGATGAAACTGAACTCAGTCGCAGTGCTAACATTTATTATTGACGGAACCGGTGACGGCTTCACTGTTGGAAGCAGTGAACTACGGCTATAGTGAAGGATCCGAAATGAGCATGACAAAGGACTGCTTCCGGGCCTTTCCCCGTGCCCCTCTGTTGGTTCAGCCGACCCCGCTGGAAAGGCTGGACCGGTTGTCGCACGAGCTGGAAATCGATCTTTGGATCAAGCGGGACGATCTGACAGGGCTCAGTTTCGGCGGAAACAAAACACGCCAGCTGGAATTTTATCTGGGGGCAGCGCTAGCGGACCAGGCGGATACTATCCTGATTACCGGCGCTGTTCAGTCGAACTTTTGCCGGACAGCTGCTGCGGCTGCTGCAAAACTTGGGATGCGGGCCATTCTTCAGCGAGAAGAGCGGGTGCCAGGGATGGACCCACTCTATTACAGATCCGGCAATATTTATTTGTCGGACATTCTGGGTGCGGAAAGCATTAGCTATCCGGAAGGCGAGAATGAAGCCGGAGCCGATGCAGCCCTGGAGGCACAAGCAGAAGAGCTGCGCAAGGCGGGCTGCAATCCTTACATCATTCCTCTGGGTCTTGGGCATCCACCCCTAGGCGCCTTGGGCTATGTCCTGGCGGCAGAGGAACTTGCTGCGCAGATCGGCAGCTTTGATGCGGCTGTGGTACCTTCTGGAAGCGGCGCAACCCATGCCGGCTTTCTGATAGGAACACGCCGTGCCGGCATCACCGCACCGGTTTACGGCATCTGTGTTCGCAGAAATGCACAGCTGCAAAAAGACAGGCTCGAACAATTGACGCAAAATCTGGCAGATCTGATGAATGCACCGCGCCCATTTGGAAGCGAGGACATCCTCACTTGGGATGGTGCGCTCGCCCCCGGTTATGGGCGGGCCGGGCCGGCCACGCGCGCCGCGTTACAGCGCATGGCAATAACAGAAGGAATCCTTCTGGATCCGGTTTACTCCGCCAAGACGTTTGCCGGTCTGTTAGGGCTGCTGGAAACGGGTTCTATCGCCAAAGGGCAAAAAGTGCTGCTGCTGCACACAGGAGGGTTACCGGCGCTATTTGCCTATCAGAATGAGCTTGGGTTCGGGCACGGCAGCACCTGCTGATCCTGTCCCGTGCGATCTGCCGCAGGGAGAAAAATGTTCACGTTTGACCCAGCGTGGCCGCGTCGCAAGCCAAGGCTTCAATCGCGCTCCAATTGTGCGCCTGGACCAGGTCACTGGGAGCAACCCAGCTGCCGCCGGCACAGACTACATTGCCCAGGCTCAGGTAGTTTTCGGCATTGGCGGGGGTAATACCGCCAGTGGGGCAGAAGGAGATTTGCGGCAAGGGCGCGCCGATTGCCTTGAGTGCGGGCGCGCCGCCGGAGGCTTCGGCCGGGAAGAACTTCAGCATACCGTAGCCGCGGGCCAGCAGCCGCATTGCCTCAGTTGCGGTGGCAGCGCCGGGCAGGAGCGGCAGGCCGATGGATTCGCAGGCATCCAGAAGGTAATCCGTGGCGCCGGGCGAGACACCGAATTGGGCGCCGGCCCCCTTGGCGGCCTCGGCGTCCTTGGGGGTGATCAGCGTGCCGGCACCGACAATGCCGCCTTTCACCTTTGCCATTTCGCGGATCACCTCTAGCGCCGCGCCGGTGCGCAGGGTGACTTCCAGTGCGGGCAGCCCGCCTGCCACGAGTGCTTCTGCAAGCGGGCGGGCATGGGCCGCGTCCTCCACCACCAGCACCGGCATCACGGGCGCCATCGCGCAAATCTCGCAGGTGCGTAGGCTGGCGTCCTGAGGGGTAATCCGCATCATTCAAACTCCAAATACGCTGGCGCCTTCGTCGGCTGAGGCAACCGAGCGGCGGAATAGGGAAAACAGCTCGCGGCCGGTGCCGTGCTGATATGCGCTGAGGTCGGCAGTGGCCGGTTCGCGTTCCATTGCGCCTTCTGTCAGGACTTCGAGCGTGCCGCGAGCGGCATCGAGCCGTAGAACGTCGCCGTCCCGGATCCGGGCAATCGGCCCGCCATCCAGGGCTTCGGGCACCACATGGATCGCCGCCGGGATTTTGCCGGAGGCTCCGGACATCCGCCCGTCAGTAACCAGCGCCACCTTCTGGCCGCGGCCCTGCAGGATACCAAGGAACGGCGTCAGGCTGTGAAGCTCCGGCATGCCGTTGGCCTTGGGGCCTTGGAAACGCACCACCACAATCACGTCGCTGGTCAGTTCACCGGCTTTGAACGCCGCTTTGGCCTCTTCCTGATCATGAAAGACCCGGGCCGGAGCTTCGACCAGCTGGTGCTCTTTCGCGACTGCCGAGACTTTGATAACAGAGGTGCCCAGATTTCCGGTCAGCCGCTTGAGCCCGCCGGTCATCTGGAATGGCGCTTCGGCAGGGCGCAGTACCGCGTCGTTCAGGCTTTGCCCTGGGCCCTGGCGGTAGGTGAGCCCGTCCCCTGACAAGAACGGCTCCTGTGTGTAGTGCTCCAGCCCTTCGCCTGCGACCGTCCTGGTGTCCGGGTGCAGAAGGCCCGCCTTCAGCAGCTCGCCGATCATGTAACCAAGTCCGCCTGCGGCGTGGAAATGGTTCACGTCGGCCAACCCGTTGGGATAAACCTTGGCCAGCAGCGGCACAGATTCCGAGAGATCCGCAAAGTCCTGCCAGTCGAGGAGGATGCCGCCCGCCCGCGCCATGGCGATCAGGTGGATCAGCAGGTTGGTTGAGCCGCCGGTTGCCATCAGCCCGACGATGCCATTGGCATAAGCTTTCTCGTCCAGAACCTCGCAGACCGGGGTGTAGTTGTTGCCAAGGGCGCTGAGCGACAGCGCCCTCTTGGCGCCCTCAACCGTAAGGGCCTCACGAAGGGGGGTGCCGGGGTTCACGAAGGACGATCCAGGCAGATGCAGTCCCATGAACTCCATCAGCATCTGGTTGGTGTTGGCAGTGCCGTAGAAAGTGCAGGTGCCGGGGCCGTGGTAGGCCGCCATCTCTGCCTTCAGCAGCTCCTCGCGGGTGACTTCCCCGGCGGCAAATTTCTGGCGGATATGCGCCTTCTCGTCATTGGCCAGGCCGCTGGTCATCGGCCCTGCAGGCAGGAATACCGCCGGGATATGGCCAAAGGCTTGGGCGCCGATAACCAAGCCGGGCACAATCTTGTCGCAAACACCGAGGAACACCGCGGCGTCGAACACATTGTGGCTGAGTGCGACGCCCGCAGCCATGGCGATCGTGTCGCGGGAAAACAGGCTCAGCTCCATGCCGGCCTCACCCTGGGTGACACCGTCGCACATCGCCGGCACCCCGCCCGCCACCTGCGCGGTGCCGCCTGCCTTGCGCACTGCGTCGCGGATAAGCGCAGGATAGGTCTCAAACGGCTGATGCGCCGACAGCATGTCGTTATAGGCGGTGACGATTCCCAGGTGCCCAGTTGAGGCTTCCGCCAAAGCCTGCTGGTCCGCACCAGTGGCAGCGTAGGCATGGGCCTGGCCGGAGCAGCTGAGATGGGCCCGGGCCGGGCCTTTGCCTTGTGCCGCACGCATCCTGTCCAAATAGGCGGCGCGGGACGCCTCGCTGCGGAGGATGATACGCTCTGTCACGGCGGCCAGTGTGGAATGAAGGGTCATGTGGTGCCTTTGCTGCAAACTGCGGTGGCGAAAGGGAGGGCGGCCATATTACGCTCCGATGCTGCGCCAGCGGCGGCCGTCACGGTGGATCAGCAAGAGTGAGTCATCGGGACCTGAACTGCCGCTGTCATAGGATTGCGGGGTGTCGCCTGTGTCCTGCCAGCCGGCGATGATCGGGTCGGCCCAGGCCCAGGCGGCCTCGACCTCGTCGCCGCGCATGAACAGGGTCTGATTCCCACGGATCACATCCATAATCAGGCGTTCATAGGCATCTTGCGGGCGTCCCGATTCGGCCAGCTCGTCGGCGAAGGTCATGTCCAGGTTGGCACCGGTAAGCCGCATGCCGCCGGGGCCGGGATCCTTGATGGTGGTCTTCAGGGTGATACCCTCATCCGGCTGCAGCCGGATCACCAGCACGTTGCCGTGCACTGTTCCCGAGCCTTCGAAAATGTTGTGCGGCGGGTCGCGGAAATAGACGGCAATCTCGCTCACGCGCTCGCGCAGGCGTTTACCGGTACGCAGATAGAAGGGTGTGCCGGCCCAGCGCCAGTTCGCTACCTCCACCTTGAGCGCGATATAGCTTTCGGTGCGGCTGGCAGTGTTGCCGGCATGGTCGCGGTATCCATCGCTGTCTTTGCCGCCGTTCCTGCACCGGTACTGGCCGCGGGCAATGCTCTCCTGCGGCACCGGGCGCAGCGCCTCGATCACTTTGACTTTCTCATCCCGCACCGCGTTGGGGGTGAACTGCGCCGGCGGTTCCATTGCGGTCAGGCAGAGAAGCTGCATCAGGTGGTTTTGTACCATGTCCCGCATGGCACCGGATTTGTCATAGTACTCGCCGCGACCTTCGACGCCGATGCTTTCGGCCACGGTTATTTGCACATGGTCGATGTGGGAGGAATTCCAGAGCGGCTCGAACAGCGAGTTTGCGAAGCGCAGCGCCATCAGGTTCTGCACCGTCTCCTTGCCCAGGTAATGGTCGATCCGGTAGATCTGCTGCTCCTCGAAGTGTTCCCTCAGTGCGGCGTTAAGAGCTTGGGCTGAGGCCAAGTCGTGTCCGAAGGGCTTTTCCAGAACAATGCGGCTTTCGGGCGAAGCAATACCTGTTTCGCTAAGGCGGCGAGCAATATCTGTGAACAGAGACGGGCCAACAGACAGATAGAAAGCGCGCACTGCATCGTCGCGTAGTTTTTCGTGAATCTCATCCCAGCCTGCGTCGCCACGTGCATCCACGGCGGCATAGTCAAGAAGCGCCGTGAAAGCAGCGATTTCGTCTGGTGTGGTTTCTACATCCTGGCCGAACTCGCGGATCGCATTTGCGGTTTGGTTGCGGAACTCTTCTGCCGTCAGCTCGCTGCGGGAACTGCCGATAATCCGGCAATTGCTGCTGAACTGACCAATTTGAAAACGGTGGAACAAGGCCGGTAAAATTTTGCGGCGCGCCAGGTCGCCAGTCGCGCCAAACAGCACGAGGTCAAAAGGGGCAACTGGAATGACGCGGGAAACCATTGATTTTACATCGCTGTTCCATTGGGGCCGCAAAGCCAGACCATTGTGCCGCCTGGAACAGTGCAATTCAATTCCTGCCGCAGGAATTGGGCCGGTTAAAGTTGCGTTATCGCTAACATGGCTTAAGGTGGAGAGCTACAAAAATCTTCAGAATTCGCAGACAGCATGTTTGACCGGTGAGGGGCTTCACTGGGTTGGAAATTTGATCAAATCTTGCCGGATCAACTGGCAGCAGCTAAGCATGTCGATAAGTAAGCAACCTCTGCTCTGAAGGAGATTCCATGACCCCGCTTGCAGGCCTGAAAGTGGTTGAACTCGCCCGCATCCTTGCCGGCCCCTGGATAGGTCAGTCGTTGGCAGATCTAGGTGCAGAAGTGGTCAAGGTGGAAAGCCCGGATGGTGATGACACCCGTACATGGGGCCCTCCATTCATTGAGCGGGACGGCGAGAAGACGGCCGCCTACTTCTATGCTGCTAACCGGGGAAAGGACTGCGTGACCGCAGATTTCCGCACCGAAGAGGGCAAGCAGACAGTATTGGAATTGATAGAGGATGCGGACATCCTGATCGAGAATTTCAAAGTTGGCGGGTTGAAGAAGTTCGGGCTGGACTACGATAGCCTGTCGAAGATCAATCCGCGGCTGATTTACTGCTCAGTCACCGGTTTTGGCCAGGACGGGCCTTATGCGGCGCGGGCAGGCTACGATTTTTTACTTCAGGGGATGTCGGGGCTGATGTCGATCACCGGAGAGCAGAATGGCCAGCCGCAAAAAGTGGGTGTGGCGATCACAGATATTGTCACGGGGCTGTACGGCACCATCGGCATTCTGGCCGCAGTTGAGCAGCGTCACACCACGGGCCGCGGGCAGCATCTGGACATGTCGCTGCTGGATTGCGCAACGGCTTTGCTGGCGAACCAGGCAATGAACTATCTGACGACCGGGGAAAGCCCAACCCGGCTCGGTAACGACCACCCGAATATCGCACCCTATCAGGTGATGGCCGTAAGCGATGGGCATGTGATCCTGGCGGTGGGCAATGACGGTCAGTTTCAGCGGTTGTGCGATGTGCTGAAGCTTGCTGAGGCTAAGGCAGATGCACGGTTCCAGACAAATCAGCTGCGAGTGGCAAACCGCAGGGAGCTGACTTTGATCCTTGAGGCGTCGCTGGCCGAATGGACGCAAGCGGGGCTATTGGAAGCAATGGAGGCGGCAACTGTGCCTGCCGGGCCGATCAACACAATTGGCCAAGCGTTCGAAGACCCGCAGATTAGGCATAGAGGGATGCAAATCGCCCCGGAAGGGGTGCCAGGGGTGCGGGGGCCATGGAAGTTTTCCAGTGCTGACTTGGCTCTTGAGAAATCTGCACCCAAATTACCGAAATAGCGGTGTTATCTTCGCTCACACATCTGCACGCCGGCGCTGCAAACATTGGGCTTGACCAGTGGAAGCTTTCGCGAATTGAAGCAGGATCGCATACATATGCTTGCAAATGCTAACACGTGCTAACTTTCCCGGAATTACAGATTAGTTGAATGTGCAGGCAAGGCCGACGTCGAATTAAAGCTAAAGGACACCGCAATGCCGGGTGCATACCGCATCATTGAAAACAATTGGATTACTCTGCCCGACGGTCGCAAGCTCGCTGCTCGTATGTGGCTGCCGAAGGGCGAGGGGCCGTTTCCGGCGATTCTGGAATACCTTCCCTACCGAAAGCGTGACGGCACTGCCCCCCGGGATGAAACAACGCATACGGTCTTTGCTGCTGAGGGCTATGCATGTGTACGGGTGGACATAGCGGGTACTGGAGACAGTGAGGGAGTTTTCGATGATGAGTATTCGGAACAAGAACTGAGCGACGGCGAGACACTCCTTGAATGGATTGCATCGCAGGACTGGTGTGACGGCAAAATTGGCATGATCGGCATCAGCTGGGGCGGCTTCAATGGCCTTCAGCTGGCATTCCGCCGCCCGGCGGCGCTGAAGGCGGTGGTTTCCGTTGCCTCTACCGTCGACAGGTATGCCGATGACATTCATTACATGGGTGGGTGCCTGCTGAGCGACAATGCCAACTGGGGCAGCCAGATGTTTGCCTACCAGTCGCGCCCAGCGGATCCGGAGCTCCGGTCGGACTGGCGGGATGACTGGATCAAACGTATCGAGGGGATGCCCTTCATGGCGGCGGAATGGCTTCGTCAGCAGGTGCGTGGAGATTTTTGGAAACACGGCTCGGTCTGTGAGGAATGGTCCGCCATTCAGGCACCGGTGCTGGCGATTACCGGCTGGGCCGACGCCTATGTAAACGCACCGCCGGCGTTGGCGGCCAACCTGACGGTGCCCGCCAAGGCAATGATAGGCCCCTGGGAGCACCGCTATGCCCATATTGCCAAACTGGACCCGGCAGACTTCCACGGTGAGGTGCTGCGCTGGTTTGGTAAGTGGCTGAAGGGCGAAGAGACTGGTGCGGAGGAGTTGCCGGACTATCGCGTCTATATGCAGGAGCATTTCAACCCCACCATGCAGAACAAGCCGCGGCAGGGGCGCTGGGTGGCAGAGGCCGCGTGGCCATCGCCCAACGTGCAGGACCGGGTGATGCATCTGGGCGCAGGCGTTTTGGCAGAGGCGGCGGCAAGCGGAGCTTTGGCTGTCCGCAGCCCGGCGACCGTGGGGCAGGCCGGCGGCTATTTCTGCCCGGGCATGCGGTTTGACAACGAACTGGCGGGGGATCAGGCGGAGGATGACAAGCTTTCAGCCTGTTTCGACACCGCGCCCTTGGAGGAGACGTTGGAAGTGCTGGGCCGTCCTCGGGTTAAAGTGGCGTTCAGTGTTGACAAGCCGGTTGCGCAGCTGGTGGCGCGGCTTTGCGATGTCTCGCCAGAGGGTGTCTCGCAGCGGATCAGTTTCCGGCCGCTGAACCTCACGTGCCGCAAGGGTTTTGAGGCGCCGGAGAAGCTGGTGCCTGGTAAACGCTATGAGGCGGAGATCGAGCTGAATGAATGCGCCCACCGCCTAAAACCGGGGCATCAGCTGCGGTTGGCGCTGTCGACGTCTTACTGGCCGATTGTCTGGCCCGCGCCGGAAGCGGCGGAGGTCAACCTGCATCTTGAGGGCTGCCAGCTGGTGCTGCCGGAACGCCGTGTGTCCGAGGAGATCGACCCGCAAGAGCCCGGCGCGCCGCGGGACTATCCGGTGTTGCAGGCGGAGCAGCAGCGCAAGGCTTCCGGCACGTCAAAAACCTGGACGCGTGAGGATGGTGTGCTGGTGCTGGACACCTTTGACGACTACGGAAAGGCGGTAGACCCGTATCACGGCATGTGCGTGGGCAGCCATGTAACCATGCACTACGAGGTGCATCCCGATGATCCTGCTACAGCGGCCTTTGCCAGCGATTGGAGCTTCGAGTTTGAACGCAATGGCTGGCATGTCTCAATTGACACCGAAAACAGGATGACCTGCGACCGGGCAAATTTCTATCTTTGGCGCAGGGTCACCGCCTATGAAGGTGCAAAAAAGGAAGAGGTTGTAACCAAGGAATGGCGTGAGGTCATTCCCCGCGGAGTGCTTTAGGCTCAGGCAGGCCGCGGGGCAAATGCGGGCTTGCGGTGCAACGCCTGCACTGCAAGCCTGACGTTCAGAAATCGAGGCCCAGATCCAGCGTGCGTGCCGAGTGAGTGAGCGCGCCGGAGGAGATATAGTCGACACCCGTGGCGGCAACTTCGGCGATGCGATCCAGTCGCATGTTGCCGGAAGCTTCGGTCACGACGTGATCCTTGGCCATTTCCACTGCTTTGACCAGTGTAGGCGTGTCCATGTTGTCGAGCAGCACAACATCGGCACCGCCGGTGGCGATCACTTCAGAGAGCTGGTCCAGGGTGTCGACCTCAATTTCCACTTTCATCATATGACTGACGCTGGCCTTGGCGGCTTCCAGCACCGCCTTGACCCCGCCCGCCGCAGCGATGTGGTTGTCCTTGATCAGGATCGCGTCTGACAGGCCAAAGCGGTGGTTGTAGCCGCCTCCGTGCAGCACCGCCTGTTTTTCGGCAATACGCAGGCCCGGGGTGGTCTTGCGAGTGCAGGTGATGCGGGTGGCGGTGCCCTTGGTTTGCGCTGCAAAGGCCGCGGTCAGGGTGGCGATACCCGTCAGCCGGCCGGCAAAATTCAGCGCCACACGCTCTCCTGACAGGATTGAGGCGGCAGAGCCTTCGATCGTCATCAGCGTGTCGCCTTTCCGGCAAGGGCTGCCGTCGGCCAGAAGCGTTTCGACCTTCAGCCCGGCATCCACCAGGTGAAAGGCGATTCGGGCAATCTGCATACCGGAGACCACACCGTCCTCGCGTGCGTTCAGCCGGGCCGAATAGCTGGCAGAGGCCGGGATCACCGCGCGGGTGGTAATATCGCCGTTCTGGCCCAAGTCCTCCATCAGCGCAGCGCGCACTATCGGCTCCAGGATTAGGTCGGGCAGAGTGGCGAATTGAGTGCTCATGACAGCTCCTTTGCGGCCTTGGCGCGGATGGCAAGAGCCTCATTCAGGGTAATGCGGGTGCGGTGTGCCTGCTCGGGGTCGGCTTCGGGAAAGTCGTCGCGGAAGTGACCGCCGCGGCTCTCCTCGCGCCGAAGTGCGGCGGCGGCGATCAATGTGGCGGTTGCGCACATGTTGGTGAAGTTTTCGTCCGCCGACTGTTCGGCCTCAAGTCTGGCAATGGCGGCAAGCGCCTGTTTCAGGCCATCGCCAGTGCGGCGCACGCCGGCATGGGTGGTCATTGTTTCCCGCAAGTCTTGCAGCGCGGCCGGGTCCAGATCCTTGCCGCCTGCAGAGAAGCTGGGGACGACCTCTTCCGCCTCTGCAGGAGTGTACATAGACGCCATGTCCCGGGCTGCATTGCGGGCATAGACCAGAGCTTCCAAGAGGCCGTTGGAAGCGAGCCGGTTGGCACCGTGAAGCCCGGTTGAAGATGCCTCACCACAGACCCAGAGGTTTGCCAGGCTCGTGCGGCCCTTCATGTCCGCATCGACCCCGCCCATGTGGTAGTGAGCGGCGACGGCGACGGGAATCGGCTCTTGCACCGGGTTGATGCCAGCGCGGGCGCAGGTTTCCGCAACCGTCGGGAAGCGGCTCAGAACCTCCGCGCCCAATGCCTCGCGGGTGTCGAGCATCGGGCGGCGGCCTGCTTGTGTTTCGGCAAAGATGGCGCGGGCGACAATGTCACGAGGGGCCAGTTCGGCATCCGGGTGCTGCGACAGCATGAAACGCTCGCCCTCCGCATTGACCAGCACCGCGCCTTCGCCGCGCAGGGCTTCGGTCGCCAGCGGCGCCGGGTCCTCGCCGATGTCAAAGGCGGTGGGGTGGAACTGGACAAACTCAGGGTCGGCAATGCTGGCGCCGGCGCGGGCGGCAAAGCCGATCACTTGGCCGCGGATGCGGGGCGGGTTGGTCGTGTGGGCATAAAGACCGCCTGAACCGCCACCCGCCAGAAGCACGCCTGGGGCCTTGATCAGCACTGGGGCGGAAGGCGTGCCCGCACGGTTGATCCAGATGCCAGAGACAGCACCACCGTCGGTTTCCAGGCGCATGGCTTGAGTATTTTCCAGAACCTGTACAGAGGGAGCGGCCCGCACGGCAGCGATCAGCGTCTGCATGATTTGCCCGCCGGCCTGGTCACCCTTCACCCGCACCACGCGGGCAGCGGAGTGTGCGGCTTCGCGGCTCATCACGTAGTTACCGTGCGCGTCGCGGTCGAAGGGGGCGCCAAGTTCGGTGAGGTCGATGATATGCTCGCGTGCAACCCTGGTGACCATTGCTGCCACCTCAGGGTCCACCGTGCCTGCCCCCGCCTGCAAGGTGTCTTCGGCGTGCGCTTCTGGGGTGTCGTGACTGGCCATGGCAGCTGCAACGCCGCCCTGGGCCCAAGCGGAGCTTGCGCCTTCCCCCAGCAGTTCCGGGGAAATCACCAGAACCGGCCGCGGTGCCAGTTCAAGTGCCGCATAAAGTGCGCCAAGGCCTGCGCCGGCAATGACGATACGGCTGGTTTCGATCACGGATCAGATGCCTAGCTTTTGCGAAAGGTCGATCATCCGCTGAACTGCGACACGGGCCTTGTCAGCCACTTCCGGGTCGACTTCGACCGGCTCGGTCATGGTGTGCAGCGACCAAAGGATTTTCTCCAGCGTGATCTTCTTCATGTAGGGGCACATGTTGCAGGGGCCGACAAACTCCACTTCGGGCAGCTGGTCCGCGATATTTGAGGCCATCGAGCATTCAGTGATCAGGAGCGCCTTTTCCGGCTTCTCGTCGGTCACGTATTTGACGATGCCACTGGTCGAGCCGGAGAAGTCGGCCTCTGCCACCACGTCCGGCGGGCATTCCGGGTGGGCGATCAGCCGGGTGCCCGGGTTCCATTCGCGGAAATCCCGCAGGTCCTTGGCGGTGTACTGCTCATGCACAATGCAGGAGCCCTCCCACCAGACGATGTTCTTTTCCGGAACCTGCTGGGCAATGTTCTGGGCCAGGTACTGGTCCGGCGTCATGATGATGGTGTCTTCCTCCATCGCGGCAACGATCTGCGCCGCGTTGGAGGAGGTGCAGCAGATGTCCGAGGCGGCTTTCACCTCGGCTGTGGTGTTCACATAGGTGACCACCGGCGCGCCGGGATAGCGGCGGCGCATTTCCGCGACGCCTTCGGCGGTAATGCTTTCTGCCAGCGAGCAGCCTGCCTCCATATCCGGGATCAGCACGGTTTTCTCCGGGCTCAGGATCTTGGAGGTCTCGGCCATGAAATGCACACCGCATTGCACGATCACGTCAGCCTCAACCCGTGTCGCTTCGATTGCCAATTGAAGGCTGTCGCCGACCACGTCCGAGATGCCGTGATAGATTTCTGGCGTCATGTAATTATGCGCCAGAATCACCGCATTGCGCTGCTTTTTAAGCTCCAGAATCGCTGCAACATAAGGTGCATGAGTGGCCCATTCGATTGGGTTCACCACGCGGTCCATGCGGGCGTAGATATCTGCCATCTGTTCGGCCAGGGCCGGGTTGGGGGCCAGATCGTAATGGTTGGCGAGCTGATCCCGCATGGATTGCAGGTCGAACATGGCGTATCCTCAAGGTTGCGTCTGGGGTGACACTTTGGGCGGGGGTTGTTTCATGTTCATATCATCCGCGCAAGCGCGTGTGAGCGGAAACGGAGCCAAATGCGGTGATTTGGCGCTAACAGGCGGCATCTCAGGGAAGCCGTTATTTCTCAGATGGGTATTGGCAGCATGATTTTCCAGCCGGATTGCCGTTTTTGGCTGTCCCGGCGTCCTCTCCTGTGATTTGGAGCCGCGCAAAGCCATGTTAAACCGGGCCGGTATCTTTAGGGCCAAGGGTGAGTGACCGGACGCGATGAATGATCTGTGGGCAGGACTAAGCCAGGCCTTTTGGCTGCTGGTGACGCTGGACGCGGATCTGGTGGAGATCACCTTACGCTCCTTGCGGGTGACGCTGACCGCACTGGCTATTGCCTGCGCCATTGCGCTGCCGCTGGCGGCCTTCCTTGCGGTGCGCCGGTTCAGGATGCGGCGCGCCACGATTGCGGTGCTGAATGCGCTGATGGGGCTGCCGCCTGTTGTGGTCGGGCTGGTCGTGTATGTGTTTCTGTCCCGGGCCGGCCCGTTCGGTGTCTTCGGCCTGTTGTTCACCCCCACTGCAATGATCATCGCCCAGGTGATCATCGTGGTGCCGCTGGTCGCTTCGGTTGCGCATCAAAGCTTGCGCGAGCTGTGGAGCGACTATCACGACCTGCTGATCTCGATGAACGCGACCCAGCTCCAACGGATCCAGGCGCTGTTGTGGGATGGGCGGCGGGCGCTGCTGACCGCGGCTCTGGCAGGCTTTGGCCGCGCGATCGGCGAAGTGGGCGCGATCATGGTGGTCGGCGGAAACATAGACCACGCAACGCGGGTGCTGACCACGGCGATTGCGCTGGAAACCGGCAAGGGCGAATTTGCAATGGCGCTTGGGCTGGGCTTCGTGCTGATTGCGCTGGCGATTGCGGTCAACCTGGCAATCCACTGGCTGGGCCGCACTGAGAGCGAGGGGCGCTGGTGATGCAGATGTTCCCGCTGAAGGCCACAGGCGCCCAGGTGCGCCGCCGCGGCAAGGTGCTGGTCGGCCCGGTCGACCTGACGCTGGGCGGGCAGGGCACCTCAATCATCATTGGTCCGAATGGCGCAGGCAAGACCACGCTGCTCAAGATGCTGCATGGCATCGTGCGGATGAATGGCGGCAGCCTGAATTGGGCTTGCCCGCTGGACGAGGCGCAAAAACATCAGGCCTTTGTGTTTCAGACCCCAGTAATGATGCGGCGTTCGGTGATTGACAATATCGCCTACCCGCTGCGGCTGACGGGCTTAAGCCGCCGCCAGGCCCGCTCGCGGGCTGCGGATTGGGCGGTCCGTGTCGGCTTGGGCGAAATTCTTGAACGTCAGGCCACCATGCTGTCAGGCGGGGAGCGGCAAAAGCTGGCGCTGGCCCGCGCGCTGGTACGCGAGCCGCAGGTGTTGTTCTTGGATGAACCCTGCGCGGCGTTGGACGGCCGGGCCACCCGCGAAATTGAAGAAATTCTGGCACATGCCGCCGGCAGCGGCACCCGGCTGATCATGTCCACCCACAACATGGGCCAGGCCCGGCGGCTGGCGGATGAAGTGATTTTTGTCCTGCAAGGCCGCATCCACGAATTCAGCCCGGCAGCAGAGTTTTTCGCCGGGCCTGAAACAGCGCATGCGCGCGCATTTCTGAATGGAGATATTGTCGAATGAAACGTCTGATTTTGGGCGCCGTTGCCTCTTTGGTCTGGGCTGCGGCGGCGCTGGCGGAAGAGATGAAGATGGCGGTGACCACCTCTTTCCACAATTCCGGGCTGGCTGAGATCCTTCTGCCGGAGATCAAGAAGGACCTGGGGCTGGATGTGCAGCTGCTGGTCGTCGGCACCGGCCAGGCGATCCGTCTGGGGGAGGCAGGCGACGTAGACGCGATCCTGGTGCATTCAAAGAAGGCCGAGGAGAAATTCCTGGAGGGCGGCAACGGCACCCACCGCCGCGAGATCATGTATAATGATTTTGTTTTCATCGGGCCTGAAGGCGATGCTGCAGGGATCACTGGCACCGAAAATGCAGCCGGTGCTTTGCAAAGGATTGCCGGGACAGAGGCGGCTTTTGTCAGCCGCGGCGACGACAGCGGCACGCACAAGAAGGAGCTAAGCCTCTGGAAGGCCGCAGGGCTGGAACCCGAAGGTTTCGGTGAGTGGTACCGTGCTGTTGGCGCGGGTATGGGGGCAGCGCTGAACACCGCTGCGGGCATGGACGCCTATATCATGTCGGACCGCGCCAGCTGGCTGAACTTCGGCAACAAGGGCGGTCTGAAGCTGCTGTTCGCCGGTGACCCGGTGCTGTTTAACCAGTATGCCTATATCCCGGTGAACCCGGAGAAGCATGGCCATGTGAAGAATGGCCTGGCAGTGCAACTGGAGGAATGGCTGGTCTCGGACAAGGCCAGGGAGCTGATCAACGGCTACCAGATCAATGGGGAAACGCTGTTTGTCTTTAACGCCCAGCAGTGACTTGATCTGATCTGGATAAACGGAGCCCCTGCCTTTGGCGGGGGCTTTTCTTGCTGCTGACGGAAAGCGCCCTCAGCTTTCGCCGCCTACCGTAAGGGTCACCCGGTCACCGGCGAACCAGGTGCGGCCGAACTCGACTGGCCGCCCTTGCGGATCTGCATTGACGCCTGTTGTGCGCAGGATTGGGCTTCCTTCGGCGATCCTGAGGTGCAGCGCCTGAGTGGCCGTGGCAAGCTTGGCGGTGATCCGGGTCTCGATCCGGGTGTAATCCCCAACCCCGAATTTCTGCAGCGCCGCGGTGACCGAACGCTGCTCCTGAAGGGCGTCTAGAATGCCGGGAAAGCGGTCTGCGGGAAAGATGCTTTGGAACAGGGCAATGGGCTGACCGTCCGCCAGCGATAACCCGTTATAAACATGTACCTCGGCGCCCGGGTCCAGTTGCAGTGCCTTGGCCTCACGGGCGGATGCCGCACGGGTTTCCAGCGTCAGGATCTGTTTGGCCGGGCTGCGGCCCTCGCGTGTCAGGTTCTGGTGGAACCGCACACGCCTGCCAATCGGGTAATCGGTCGGCTTCGCCGCCACGAACACCCCCGCGCCGCGGCGGGAATGCACGAGGCCCTGTTCGCTCATCTCCGCCAGCGCCCGGCGAACCGTATGGCGGTTCACGCCGAACCGGGTTGCGAGTTGCGCCTCAGCAGGCAGCTTGCCGCCGGTTTCATAGCGGCCCTGCGCAATGTCGTCGGTCAGGGCAATGGCGATGGATTTCCAAACGGGGGTGCGGGCCATGTCACGGAACTTTCACAACTCCTGGATTGCGCCGGTCAGGGCGACTCAGGTAACATTTGTCTAGTTGTATAGGAAATATAGACAACCTAGCCAAGAGGCATGGACAAATGAAGACCACTTTTTCTGCAGAGGACCGAAAGGGCTGGATGAGCCTTCTGGCTTCTGCCAGCGAGGTCCGACTGACTGAGCTATGGCGGGACTGCGGGGCAGATCCCGACTGCGTTTTTCTGCGCGCGCCTGAGGTCGGCGGCATTATGGTGAGGGGCCGCATGGGCGGGTCCGGCGCGCCCTTCAACCTGGGTGAGATGACTGTCACTCGCTGCGCGCTTTCGCTGGAGGACGGCACCGTTGGCCACGGCTGCGTGCAGGGCCGCAGCAAGGCCAAGGCAGAAATTGCCGCCAAGGTCGATGCGCTGATGCAGACCGATGCGGCGGCGAGCTTGCGCGTAGCGGTGCTGGCACCCTTGGCCGCGGAACGGCAGGCGCAGAAAGACGCCCGCGCCGCCAAGGCGGCAGCGACAAAGGTCGAATTTTTCACCATGGTGCGGGGAGAGGACTAATGAGCCTTCAATCCCACAATGCCATCTATGCGGGCGGTTTCAGCAACCCACCGGTGGCTGCGGCACATGCCTTCCGCGCGGCGATGAATGCAATGGCCAGGCCCGGTAAGCTTCAGGATATCACTGGTGCCGAACCGCCCGAGGGGATCTCAATTGCGGCAGGCAGTCTGCTGCTGACACTTTGCGATCCGGAAACCGGCGTCTATCTGGCGCCGGACGTAGACACGGACGCCTTGCGCGGCTGGCTGACGTTTCACACGGGCGCGCCGGTTGTCCCGGCGGAGCACGCGGATTTCGCGCTAGGTAGCTGGGACGCGCTGCTGCCGCTGAACCGCTTCCGCATCGGTACCCCGGAATACCCTGACCGTTCAGCCACTGTGATTGTTGAAACCCCTGGCTTTGCTATGCCCAACGCGGTGCTGAATGGTCCCGGGATCAGGAGCGCCATCCGGATGCAATTGCCAGAACTGGCGGCGTTCCAGAACAATGCGGCTCTTTACCCGCTGGGAATGGACTTTTTCTTCACTGCGGGTTCGCAGGTGGCAGGGCTGCCGCGCTCAACCTTTGTCGCTGCGGAGGCCTGAGCCCATGTATGTTGCAGTCAAAGGCGGTGAGCGCGCCATCGAAAACGCCCATACTTGGCTGGCCGAGGAGCGCCGCGGTGACAAGGAAGTGTCCGAACTTTCGATTGCCCAGATCCGCGAGCAATTGAGCCTGGCGGTGAACCGGGTGATGGCAGAAGGGTCTTTATTTGACCCTGATCTGGCTGCGCTGGCGATCAAGCAGGCACGAGGGGATCTAATCGAAGCGATCTTTCTGATCCGGGCCTACCGCACCACCCTGCCGCGGTTTGGGTGCTCGCAGCCGGTGGAGACCGGAGAGATGTCTTGCGACCGGCGGATTTCGGCGACCTTTAAGGATGCGCCGGGAGGGCAGGTTCTGGGACCGACATTCGACTACACTCACCGTCTGTTGGACTTCAAATTAGCGGCTGAGGGCGACGTTGCGGAGGCGCCGGTTGCGGAAACTCGCACACAAGCCACGCCGCATATCACCGGATTCTTGCAGGGTGAGGGCATTATCGAACAGGAGCCTGCCTCAAACGCGATGCCGGGAGATCTGACACGCGAACCGATGTCCTTCCCTGCTGGGCGGGCGGTGCGGCTGCAGTCGCTGACCCGGGGCGACGAGGGGTTCCTGCTCGGCATGGCTTACTCCACCCAGCGCGGCTATGCCCGCAACCATGCGTTTGTCGGCGAACTGCGTATCGGCACTGTACCTGTCGAGATGGAAATCCCGGAACTGGGGTTTGCCATCGAAATCGGCGAAGTGGAGCTGACCGAATGCGAGACGGTGAACCAATTCAAGGGTTCCAAGACGGTGCCGCCGCAGTTCACCCGCGGCTATGGTCTGGTCTTTGGCCAGTCAGAGCGCAAGTCGATCGCCATGGCGCTGGTCGACCGTGCACTGCGCTGGGAGGAACTGGGCGAGGACAATTCTGGCGCGCCTGCGCAGGATGAGGAATTTGTCCTGAGCCACGCCGACAACATTCAGGCCACCGGCTTTCTAGAACACATCAAGCTGCCCCATTATGTGGATTTTCAATCCGAGCTGGAACTGGTCCGTAAGCTGCGCCGGGAAGCGGCAGAGCTTGCTGAGACGCTGGCGGCAAAGGAGGCAGCAGAATGAGCTTAGTCGCCTCCACCGCCGCCTGCGTCACCTCCGGCGAATCCTTCGCTGTTGTGGCCTTGGCCCCAAGGACGGCCAGAGCCAGGGCCATAGGACGCAAGGCTTGCATCAACCGGGTCAATACTCGTGTGATTATGTCCAGATGGGCGGCGCATCGCGTGGTCATAGCCGCCTGCGCGCAAAGTGCGAAAAATGCGCACGAGAGCCCAAATCAGGACGCCAAGCCCAACCGCCAAGAAATAACCGAGAGTGTCTTCCATCGGAATTCAGCGCTCCTATCCGGCATAAGCCACAAAATTCTAGTTCGAGGTCAAGATGTCTGACTACAACTTTGCATACCTTGACGAGCAGACCAAGCGGATGATCCGCCGGGCGATCCTCAAGGGGCTGGCGGTGCCGGGCTATCAGGTGCCCTTTGCCAGCCGCGAGATGCCGATGCCCTATGGCTGGGGCACCGGCGGTGTGCAGGTCTCTGCCGCGACGCTGACTCCGGACGATACGCTGAAGGTGATCGACCAGGGGGCGGACGACACCACGAACGCGGTGTCAATCCGCAAGTTTTTCGAAAAGACGGCGGGGATCGCGACCACCGAGGAGACGAAAAAAGCCAGCATCATTCAAACCCGGCACCGGATTCCGGAAGCGGAGCTGACGGAGGATCAGATCCTGGTCTACCAAGTGCCGATCCCGGAGCCGCTGCGCTTTCTTGAGCCGCGTGAGACTGAAACCCGAAAAATGCATGCCTTGCAGGAATACGGGCTGATGCATGTGAAGCTCTATGAAGACATCTCGCAACATGGTGCCATCGCCACAGCCTATGCCTATCCGGTGAAGGTGGAGGGGCGTTACGTGATGGATCCATCGCCGATCCCGAAGTTCGACAATCCCAAGATGGAGATGGCAGCAATCCAGCTGTTCGGCGCCGGCCGGGAGCAACGCATTTATGCAGTTCCGCCTTACACGCAGGTCGTGTCGCTGGATTTCGAGGATTATCCGTTTCAGGCCAGCAAGGCAGATCACCCATGCGGCCTCTGCGGGGCAGAAGACAGCTATCTGGATGAGGTCATCCTGGATGATGCGGGCAATCGGATGTTTGTCTGCTCGGACACCGACTATTGCCGTTCGCGGCGCGAAGAAGGCCACGTTGGCCAAATGGGTGAGGAGGCAGCGTGATGATACCTTTGCTGCAAGTAAAAGGCGTTGCAAAAAACTACGGAGCGCGGATCGGCTGCACAAATGTGAGCTTTGATCTGCATCCCGGCGAAGTGATGGGCATCGTTGGCGAAAGCGGATCCGGCAAATCAACCCTTTTGAACTGCCTGGCGGGCCATCTAACCCCAGACCGGGGTGAAGTGATATTCAACACCCGTGCGGACGGGCCAATGGATACCGTCACCATGTCCGAACCAGAGCGGCGGATGCTTTCCCGCACCGACTGGGCGTTTGTGCATCAGCATGCCCGTGACGGGCTGCGGATGTCAGTCAGTGCAGGCGGCAACATCGGCGAGCGGCTGATGGCTGTGGGGGACCGCCACTACGCCACGATCCGGGAACAGGCCTCTGATTGGTTGGGCCGGGTAGAGATCTCTGAAAGCCGCATTGACGATAGACCTTCGGCTTTCTCCGGAGGTATGCAGCAGCGGCTGCAGATAGCCAGAAATCTCGTGACCGGCCCACGGCTTGTCTTCATGGACGAGCCGACCGGCGGCCTCGATGTTTCGGTTCAGGCGCGGCTGTTGGATATGCTGCGTGGCCTGGTGCGGGAAATGGGATTGAGCGCAATCATCGTGACGCACGACCTAGCGGTGGTGCGCCTGCTGGCAGACCGTCTGATGGTGATGAAGAACGGCCATGTGGTGGAAACCGGGCTGACAGATCAAGTGCTGGACGACCCCCAGCATGGCTACACCCAGCTGCTGGTTTCCAGTGTGCTTCAAGTCTGAGGGTAGGGTGATGATTGAACTGAAGAATGTATGCAAGAGCTTCACGCTGCACAATCAAGGCAGCGCGGTGATCCCAGTGATGCAACACGCCACGCTGAGTGTGAAACCCGGAGAGTGTGTCGGATTGACCGGAGCGTCCGGGGCCGGCAAGTCAACCCTGATGCGGGTTATTTACGGCAACTACCTTGCTGCTTCCGGCAGTGTCATGGTCGGCTGTGTCGATGTTGCCAAGGCCGAGCCTCGCGAAATCCTGGCCTTGCGGCGTGAGACGCTGGGCTATGTCAGCCAGTTCCTGCGGGTAGTGCCGCGGGTGCCTGCTCTGGATGTGGTGGCCGAACCGCTGCTGTCCGTTGGCACACCGGTGGATCAGGCACGCAGCAAGGCTGCTTCGTTGCTCACACAGCTCAATATCGCGGAACGGCTATGGGGGTTGAGCCCGACGACGTTTTCCGGCGGTGAGAAGCAGAGGGTGAACATCGCGCGCGGATTTGCTTATGACTATCCCGCAATGCTGCTGGATGAACCAACGGCTAGTTTGGATACCCGGAACCGAGCCACAGTGCTGGCGCTGATTGAGGAAGCAAAAGCGCGCGGAGCGGCGATCATTGGGATCTTCCACGATGAAGCAGCACGTGAACAGGTTTGTGATCGCTTTGTGGACGTCACTGAATTTTCTCCCAGGGCAGCGGCATGAGCGTATCAGTCAAGAAAGGCCCGGTTATCGCTGTGGTTGGACCGTCGGGGGTTGGCAAGGACAGCCTCATGTCCGCTCTTGCTGTTTCTGGCCCCCAACTGCGGTTAATGCGCCGGGTGATCACCCGCGCGCCGGAGGCGGGAGGTGAGAATTATCAGGCGGTATCAGAAGCAGAGTTCTCCGCCCTGGCCGGAAACAGTGTTTTTTCGCTGCACTGGCGGGCGCATGGGCTGCACTATGGCATTTCCCGCGACATTGAAAGCTTGCGTGAGGGCGCGGGCGGAGTACTGGTGAACCTTTCCCGGGCTGTGCTGCTGGAGGCCCAGAAAAAATTTGGAGATTTTATTGTGCTGTCGGTGACCGCACGCCCTGAGGTGCTGGCAGACCGGCTTGCTTCCCGCGGGCGGGAAGACAGGGATGAAGTGCAGCGGCGTCTTGCCCGCGCCGTCAGCCCGCTGCCGACAGGACTGAACCGTGTCCATCAGATCGACAACAGCGGTTCCCTGAGCGCTGCGGTGAACGCTGCGCTGGCAGCCCTTCAGCCAGAGAGGGCGTAGCGGTGGATCAGATGAAACTTGCCGTCCTTTGCCTCGCCGACCAACGCCAAATCGCGGATCACAATGCGCGCAGGCAGCAACGGAAGCAGATGCGTCTCCAGCGCGGTTTCGACGGCAGGCAGTTCTGGTTTTGGCAGCTTACCTGTGAGGGTGATGTGAAACCGGAACTGGTTCAGAACATAAGGGTAGCCCCATCGGGAGAGGTTCTCGTCCTGCACGGGCGTCAAGCCCGCAGCCCGTCGGCGCTGCAGCTCGGCCTCGGAAGCGGGAGCTCGAAACGCGTCGAGTTCCGTGACGCAGGCCGCGGCCAGGACCTTCAGCGCCGTTTGGTCTCCGGTTGGACACAAGGCCAGGAAACGGCCAAGGCGGGCCAGATGAAGGCCATCAAGGATGACAGGTTTCTGAGCCGCGGCGAAGGTTTCGCAAGCCGATTCCAGCGAAGCGGCGGACTGGCCTGGGGCAAGACGGAACGGCGGTTTCATCGTTGCGTGCAATCCGTATTTGCGCGGCACATCCGTGATCTCGCCAATGTCCAGATAATTCACGGCCGGATGGGGCAGCTCAGCACCCGATTCAATATCCCAGCCGAGCCAGCTGGCGGCAAACCGGCTCCACTCCATTTCCGCGGGTGGGGCGTAATAGATCGCGTATCGCGTGAATGTCACATTGGCCTCCTAAACGTGGCCTTCCATAGCTCGAAAGATGTGAAGTTCAGATGACAGAAGAGATGATCCTTGCCAATGCCGCTTTGGTACTGCCGGGTGAGATCCGAACCGGCAGTGTGAAAATCGCTGGTGGTGTGATTGCAGACATTTCCGAAGGACGGTCGGTGCCGGCTGGTGCTGTGGACTGCGCAGGAGATTACGTCAGTCCAGGTTTGGTGGAATTGCACACGGACAACCTGGAACGCCACATCCAGCCACGCCCAAAGGTGGGCTGGCCGCATGCCAGCGCAATTATTGCCCATGACGCAGAGCTTGCTGGTACCGGCATCACCACAGTTTTTGACGCCATGCGCGTCGGGTCGATCAGCCGCCGCGAAAGCCGTTATGGCGCTTATGCCCGGCAGCTGGCATCGGAGCTTCTGGAGCTGCGGGCTGCTGATGCGCTGAAAATCTCCCACTTCCTGCATCTTCGGGCAGAGGTTTGCACTGATACCCTGGTGGAGGAGCTGAATGCTTTTGGAGAAGGCGACCGTGTCGGGCTGGTCTCGCTTATGGATCACACACCGGGGCAGCGCCAGTTCCGGGACCTCTCCAAGCTGGAGCAGTATGTAAAGGGAAAACACGGCTTTGATGACGCTGCATTCCACGCCCACATCGCGCATTTGATGGAGCTGCAAGAAACTTATGGGGCCTTGCACGAAGCGGAGGCTGTTAAAGCTGCAAAGCGGTTTGGTGCTGTGCTGGCAAGCCATGATGATACCACCGCGGCTCAGGTGGCTGTCTCTGCGGAACATGGCATCCGCCTAGCCGAGTTTCCGACCACGGTAGAAGCCGCACAAGCATGCCACGCCTTTGGCATCAGGGTCATGATGGGGGCACCGAACCTGGTCCGCGGAGGCTCGCATTCCGGCAATGTGGCAGCGCAGGAACTGGCGGAGCTGGAACTGCTGGACATTCTATCGTCTGACTATGTGCCTGCGGCGCTGCTGATGGCGGCAGCCAAGCTGGGCAGCCTGTGGGGGGATATGGCGCGGGGGATGGGCACCGTGACCCATGCACCTGCCGCCGCGGTTGGGCTAGACGACCGGGGACGATTGGAGACTGGCAAGCGTGCCGACCTGATCCGGTTCGGCCTCAAATCAGGCACTCCGGCTTTGCGCGGGGTTTGGGCGCGTGGCCTGCGGGTAGCTTGAATGGACTGCGCCAGGGGCGGTTGAAGCGCGCGTGCCCAGCGTTTCCCGGCCCTGCGCCGGGCAGCGCTGGCGTCAGTTGACGCGATAAAACATATAGCGCCCCGCGGGTATGCCTTCGGGGCCGCCCAGTTTCTCGAACCCGGATAGCGGCTGACCTGAGACGATGATTCCGCCCGGCACCATGACCCGGGCAATTGCTGGCGACAGGGCTGTGGCCTCGGCGACGTCTTTCTCCTTGACGCCAAAACCGAAATCATAATGCGCCAAGGCTATCTTGCGGCCTTCAGTGGCGAGCCGCTCCAGCATCGGCCTTGCTTCGCCCTGCAGAAAATCCTTCTCTGGCGGCACGCAGGAAGGGTGGCATTGCAAAATCCGGTCAATCACCCAGATTCTTCGGCTGTCAAGGATTTCGCACAGGTGGTCATAGGTGCGCCCATTGCCGAGCCCCATGTCCAGAACATCGCCATCCATCGCACTGATTTGCTTCGCGGCCCAGTTCAGGCCGTCGCGCTGGGCGGTCAGGCGGCGCAGCATGGAATCGAGACGGCTCATTCAGGACATCCTCTCGTCATAAATCCAGGCCTCCCCCGGACCAGCCAGCAGTCTTCCAGCCAGTGCGCTGATGAAAGACCAGATAGCTTCATCATGCACCTGATGGTGGGTGAGGAGCCCATAAGGTTCCGCATTGTCTGCATCACCAAGGCGCCGGTCACGCAGCTGGCGAACCACCTGCTTGATCAGTTGCTCAGGCGGCAGAAGACCGCGGCCGCCTTTCCAGTCAACCGGATCCAGATGTGCATTCACCCGCAAGAGGCCAGAGGCGGGTTTGGCTGCCTTGCGCGGTGTGAACGTCGAAACCGCAGTGAAACCCGCACCCGCCAGCCAAGTCAGCAGGTCAGGCGAGATCCGGTTCCACGGTGGAACGAACATTGGCCGCAGGCTGCTGCCAAACATCTTCTGCAATGCAGTCAGGCCGCGCTCAGCATCGTCCAGCAGCTCCTCCAGCGAGCGGTGGGCACCGAACTCGGCCTTCTTTTCGCCCGCAGGCGCGTGGTTTTGGTGCGCCCAGCCGTGGATGATCGGGATGAGCGTCGGATTCTCTGCGACAAACCGGGCCAAATCAAGTGTAGCACCATGCGGGATCACGGCCAAATGCACCGGCAGATCAAGGTCTTCTGAGAGCGCTGCCAACCGTTCAAGCTCGGCGGAATGTGACATCGCATCGTCGTCCCGCCACCACAGGGGCAGCGTCATTCCCGCTTCTTGCCAGTGACCCAGCTCCCGGTCCAGACTGCTCCAATCCGCCGTCATTCTCGCCCTCCTGCAAGCTCTGCGGCAATCTCCACGCTCCGGGCGGCTCCGTCAAACCTGAAACCGCCTGCTAGCCGCGGCGGAGCCTGCATTGCCGCCTTGACCGCAGTGCATAGCGTTTCGGGAGAGAGCTCTGCCGTCTTGAGCACTTTGATGCCGTCCAGTGGAGCAAGGCTGGCAGCACGCAGGCCCTGTTCGGTCTCGTTTCCAGCGTCGAACGGCACCAAGACGGCAGGCGTGCCTGCCTGCAAAAGATCTAGCGTGGTGTTGTAACCGCACATGCTGACAGAGGCGGCCGCGTGGCAAAGCATTTGGCGGAAATCTTTGCGGGCGGGTTCCAGCAGGGCTGGGGAGCCGGTCCTGGCAAACTCCGCAATGCGCATCTCTGCATCTGATCCGCCTACCAGCAGCCGCCAGGAGGTGTCCGGCATCAGCCTTGCAGCATCCAAGGCACAACGGTAGAGCGGTGTGCCAACATTGCCGCCGCCTGCGCTTACCAAAACTTCTCCAGTTCCTGCCTGCTGCGGGTGCGGGCCCGCGGCAGTAGGGGCCACATAACCGGTGTAGCGCAGTTTGGCTGCAAGCGAACCGGAGACCGGCCAGCTGGCTTCGAGCCGGGTGGCAGCGGGGTCGGAATGGACCAGCACCGCATCATAATATTTTGCGACGACTGCATCTGCCCTTTCCGCTTTCTCCGGTTTGGAGGGCGGCGCGAGGATATCGCGGATGGATGACAGGATAACTGGCCGCAGTGGCTGCGCGTGAGCGGTCTCCAGGAGGGCGAGGAACTCCCTGCGCAGGGAGCGGCGCCCAAAGGGGTAGAGCTCTGTGAGCAAGACGTCAGGCTGCAGGTCTCGCAGCGCAGTGCAAAGGGCCAATTGGCGGCGTGCCAGATATGCCTCATCTGCCTGCGCGTCATCGTCCGCCATAAGCCGTGTGAAATCCAACCCATCCGAACGCAGCGGTGGCAGCTGGATCAGCTCGATTCCCTCGGCGCTCAGCTGCGGCGCAGGAAACCCGCCAGACGCAATCTGCACTTTATGGCCTGCCGCGTCGAAAGCCCGGGCCAATGTCAGCGCGCGGGACAAGTGGCCGGTACCCAGCAGGTGCGTGACGGCAATCAGGACTTTCATGAGTCATCCTTGCGAAGCAGCCGCACCGGGTTTGCCCAAGGTATGAGGTTTGTCTCGTCAACTTCCACGACGAACAGGCGGTTGCGTTTAATGCGAAATGGGGCAGGGCCGTTGAAGTCCCAGCCATGCGCTCGTGCCAAAATCATCCGCATGACACCGATGTGGCAGACGGCAAGAGCGTCCTGGGTCAACCCGCTAAGCCAGGGCGCAATCCTGGACCAGACCTCTTTTGGAGTTTCCCCGCCGGGCGGGCGATAGTCCCAGCCCCAGCTCTCGATATCGCGGAAACCGCTGCTCGGGTCTGCTTTCAATTCCGCGCCATGAAGGCCTTCCCAATCGCCCCAGTTCATTTCTGTCAGCTCAGGTGAGGTGCGGGGAGGGTGTCCGGCGACAAGCAGAGCGGTTTCTGCTGCGCGAATCAGCGGGCTGGACCAGAGCATTGCTTGCTTCCACTCCGCGGGCAGAGCATAGCCGCGCAGCTCCGCCCGGGCCGCGTCATCTAGCGGGATATCGCTGCGGCCCTGGATGCGGCCAGCGCGGTTCCAGGCGGTGTGGCCATGTCGTAATAGGGCAAGACGGATCACTCAGAAGGCTCCATCAGTGGCAGAACGGTATCCCAGAACCGCTTGGCGGCGGCAGGCGCAAGATGCCTGTTTGCAATATGCGTGCGGGCTTTCAGGGCAGTCTCATTGCGCAGAGAGCGGTTTGCAAGCAGCTGGCCAGCAAACGACGCAAGAGCCTCTCCTCCCTCCTCGGCAGCTGGGTAGTGACCAGGGAGCAATACATCCCGAACGCCAGGGCGGTCCTGGGCAACGATCGGCAGGCCATGGGCTTGCGCCTCAAGAAAAACCATTCCAAAGGCCTCATTGACGCCAGGCCACAGAAAAAGGCTTGCATTTTCATAGGCCTTGGCCAGTTCTGCACGGCTGAGCTGGCCAAGAAAGCGAACCCTATCCGAGAAGGGAGACATCAGCGCCTCGATTTCGGGCCGGGCCGGGCCGTCGCCGCCAATGTCCAAACGCCAATCGCCCGGCAGATGGGCAAGCGTTTCTGCAATAATGCTGTAGGAGGCAAGTTTATCGCCCGCGCGCATCATGCCTGCTGTCAGCATCGGTCCGTCCAGAGAGGACGCAGCAGGCAGTGCGCTAAGAGGCAGGAAGGGAGGGAGAGGTGCCACTGTCTGATTGCCGAACCGGTCGCGTTCCAGCGCGAAGCGGTCCTGTTCAGTGAAATAGAAAATCGCGGCGGCCGCATCGGCTGCGGCATGGGCTGCCTTGGCGAAGTGCTCCCAGCCTCCAGTCAGCCTTTTTTTTGCGCGGGTAGATTCGATTTGCACGTAGGGTATGCCGCGGGCGTGCGCCACGACAGGACCGATCAGGTCCGGCGCTTTGTAGTAGTTGTGATAAGTGACCCAGAGGTCCGCCTCCTGCATTTTTTCAATTAGGCGGCTGGATTCGATTGCTGCCTGTGAGCGCAGATTGCTTTGCAGCTCGGTATCGCCGTGTTTGTCATAGGTCCGAATGTCTGACACCAGTTGCACTTCGGCGCCGCTTGAGCTCATGAGATCAATCAAATTGCGGGCAATTTCACGATCACCGGAGGGCACAGGGTGGTGAGGCGGCTTCATCGGGGCGTAAAAGGCAACCCGTTTTCCCGTTCCGGGCAGCACCGCCATCAATCGCACTGCAGCATTGCATTCAGCCGCTTGGAAAGCTGCGTAATGCCGGGGTCCATGCCAAAATCTGTGCGCAAGCGTGCAAGGGCGGCACCCGCCATCTCAGCAAGCTTCTGCGGCTGGCGGGCAGCATAGAGCATCGCTTCGGCAAGCGCCTCCGGACTGTCTTCGCTAAGCAGACCGTGGATGCCGTGGTCTATGAACTCAGGAATCGCCGACACAGGGGTCGAAAGGATCGGAAGTGTTTGCGATGCCGCTTCCATCAGGACATTGGGCAGTCCGTCGCGGTCGCCGTCTGCGGCTACCCGGCTGGGCAGAATGAACAGGTCCGAGGACCGCATGGCCTCTATCACTTCAGGTTGGTCGCAAGCACCACGCCAGGTAATGCGATCGGAAATGCCTTCGTCTTCGGCCATGCCCTGCAGCAAGTCGCCCAGCCCGCCGCCGCCGATGTGGGTCCAGTGCCAGTCAAGGCCCGCGGGAAGCAAGGCCAGCGCAGCGATCAGCCTGTCGAAACCTTTTTTCTCGACCAGGCGTCCGACAGACATGAAGTGAACCGGGTCCTGGGGCAAGCGCGGCTGACGTTCCGGTGGAGCGGGAAAGCGTGTAAGGTCCAGCCCGTGGTATACGAGATCGACCCGGTCAGGTGTGTCAGCCATTGCCTGCAGGTGTCTGGCGCCAAATCCGGTGCAAGTGGCGCCGAAGGCGGCACCATGATGGGTCCGGGAAAGCTTTTCGCGGATCTCCCAGTTTGGCGAGGTCCAGATGTCCTTGGCATGGGCCGAAAAACTCCATGGCAGACCGCGCATGATCGCTGCGTAACGGGCGACAGAAGAAGGCGTGTGCAGGAAATGCGCATACAGGCCAAGCACCTCATCGGGCATCTCTGCTGCCAGTACACAGGCTTGGCCAAACCGGCGGATGCGGTTGGGGGTTGCATCCCGGCGCAGGTCGGCGCGCCAGATCTGGTATGCCTCTTCGTAACCCACCATTTGTTGTGCGGCAGCACGGGCGCGCCAGACCCGATCCGGTTCCTCGTACAGATACTCTGGCAGGTAGTTCACCCTGGCCTTCAGCTGCCTGTGCAAGGGATGGCGCTTAATGTCGGTCGGGTGGCGCAGCGACCAGATTTCAAAGTCATGGCCAGCTGCCTCAAGGGCAACCAGCTCCTGCGCGATGAAGGTCTCGGACAGGCGCGGCCAGCCCTTGACCACCACCGCAAGCGGCGGGCGGGCAGTGTTCATTCGGCGGCCTCTTTGCGGGTGTCCTGAAGCAGCGATGCAACGCGCCGGGTCACATAGTCCAGCCCGTCCAGCAAGCCTTCAGAGCCGGCGGCAGAGGGAGGAGGCTGTGTTGCCAGCGCACGGATCGCCTTGGCCAATGCTGGTGCTGTCCATCCATCACGGGTTTCGTCCAGCATTGTAGTGAGGCCGATCTCTTCAGCCCGGCTGGCGCGTATCCATTGCTCCAGCCGTGGTGTCGTACGGGGCACAATCACTGCTGGCTTGTCAAAAGAAAGAACCTCGCAAAAGGTGTTGTACCCTCCCATGCAAACAACGCCCTTTGCGCCGGCAAACAGGGTTTCAATCTGGGATTCAAAACCAACTGCGGTGACGCGGCCATTCAGGCGGGCAACGCGTTCTTCGAAATCCTCACGGGTCTCTCCGGACAAGAAAGGACCGTAAACCAGAACCGCACGGGGAGAGAGGTCCGGGTCGGCCTCATAGGCAGACAGTACCAGATCAACCATCATTTCGCCATCACCGCCGCCGCCGGGCGTGACTAAAAGGTAGGGTTGCTCGGGCGGTTCCCCAACCTGGCCAAGATCGCGGCGCAAATAGCCGGTCCAATGCATGCGTGCCTGCATTTCCGGCGTGAAGGGCAGCCCTGCGGTCGGATCGTATACGGAACGAGGGCCGTAGACCCAGATCTCATCGTAGAAATCACGTGTGGCTTCTACCGCGTGCTTACGCTCCCATTCGGCTGCCAGCACTTCAGGTTCGTCAAGCACATCCCGCAGGCCCAGAACCATCCTGCAACGGCCGCGTGTCTTCAGCAGATCGAGTGCCGGCATCAGCTCGCCGCGAAAACCTGTCGGCTCTTTGTCAGCGACCAGCACATCCGGATCATATTGTTCCACGGTTGAACGGATCAGGGCCGCGCGCAACTCTGCAGTTTCCTCGATGCTCATTCCCATTGTGCGCGACGCATAGGAGCCGTCAGCACGCTTGATTACGCCGGGCAAACGTACATGGTCGACCCTGGACGGAAAGGAAAACCGGCCTGCCACCGGCGAGCCTGTGAGGATCAGGGCCGAGGCGTCAGGGTCGGCTGAGGTGATCGCACCTGCCAGCGCCCGCGACCGGCGCAGGTGTCCAAGCCCGAATGTGTCATGGCTATAGAACATGATACGGGGGCCGCGCCTGGTGAATTCTGCCTGGGAATGGGGGATGCCTGTTTCCGTCATGTCATTGCCTGAAAGGATTGCCGGACAGGGTCAGGCACCAGGGAGCAGCGGCAGAGAAAAAACGGCAACCGTTGCTGCCGCTCGTCTCCGGGCGCGTGCTTTCATGCTCGGCCATCTTCCGCCTCAGTTTGCACGCCCGGTGTCCATTTACAGCAGGGCGTGGTCAGTATTTTCTTCAGCCGCTTCCGGTCCAGACTGGTTGCTGCCGGGGCCGCGGCATTGCGGCTGTCCGCCCGTTGGGCAGATATCTGAATTTGTATAGCCCGGAGCCGGGGTGCATGCAATCGTGCGGCATTGTTGCAAGGCGCACGGTAATTTGCGTGCGCGCCATTTGCGCAACGGCCCGGCAGATGGTTAATTTGGCTCAAGTTTCCATAAGGATAGCCCGAGATGCTGCATGCCCTGTTTCGATTTTTGCTCTGCTTGCTGCTGGGTTTCGGGCTGACAGCTCACACCAGCGCCCAGGAAAGTGACGCAAGCGGAGCTGAGGCTCTGTCCCAGGCGATAGAGCAGGCCGCTGAAAACGGTGTCAGTGTGCTGGTTGTGGACAGCAGCGGGCGGTTGCTCAATGCGCCGCCGGAAGCGGGGCCGCAAACCGGCGAAACCAGCACGGATGTGATGGAGCAGCCTTCCGCGCTAATGAAAGCACAGTCCAGGGTTGCGGCTTTTCGTGCGGAACTGAACAGCCGCCTGGAAGCGCTGCCTTACTCAGTGTTCGAAATGCAGTACATTCTGCGCCAGACCAGCCCGGATGGGCGCATCATGACATATGTAGAGGTGCTGGGCTGGAGTGTGCTGTTCCTGCTGGTTGGCCGCTGGCTGTCGGTGGAGATCTACGGCAAACGCTTTGCAAAAAGGTTTGTGGTTGCTCGGATCCAAGCAACTCCTGAAGGCTACCAGGATAAGATGCCTTTTCTGGTATTCCGCTTCCTGATGGGAATCGGCGCGACGATTTTTGCAATGATCTTCGCAGCTTTGATTTCGCATCTGGTCTTTGGTTCCTCAGGTGATCCATCTATCGAGTTCACGGTCACAGCGATTTACACGGCCTACTTTTTGGCCAGGACCGTCTCAGACTTGTGGCGGATGGTTCTTTCACCCTTTCTGGCGCAGTACCGCATCCCGGTTTTCTCCGACAGGGACGCCAAGCGGCTGTATATTTGGGCGTCTTTGCTGGCGACATACGACATTTCGTCGACGCTCTTTGCAACCTGGGTCGGGGATTTCGGGCTGAACTACAACGTTTATGCGCTTGTTTATGGAGTGCTTGCACTGGTCGGAACGCTTGGCAACCTCTTGATGGTTCTGGTCAATGGGCGTGCGATTTCCAATGCCATCCGGGCTGGCCGGATGCCTGAAGATTGCTCTTGGCTGGTGCGCTTCCTTGCTGTGGCCTGGGCGCCGGGATTAATGATCTACATGGTGTTTGGCTGGCTCAAGCTGGCCTTTGACCTTGTGCTGGAACACGAGGTTTCTATCCCTCTGATGGCGGGCAGCTATTTCGTCCTGACCACAATTCTGGTTGTTTACGGAGCGATAAACTATCTGATCGAGCGGTATTTTCGCCGAGCATACCAGACCCATGCCATGTCAGAGGCCCTGGAAACCGCTGAGCAACCTGAGCCTGCCGTTCTAGAAACAGGACATGCAGCTCCGGCTGATGTGATTGCAACTGCTGAAGATGGATCGCCGGAGCAGTCAGACCCGCTTGGCGCCGAAGGAGCAGAACGAGTTGCGGCAACACTGGATGCTGCACCTGATGAGTCTGGTGGATTCGATAACGAAGATGAGATCTCCGAGCAGGTGGTACACCCGATTGCTACCTACGAAGACCTGGCTCGCCGTGTTGCGGGCATCCTGGCTTTTGTTGTCGGTGCCTACTCGCTGCTCATTGTCTGGAGCCCTGATGCAAGCTGGCTGAGCACTACTGCTGCCGAGCGCATGGTGGATGTAACCGTCATTCTGTTTATTGGGTATATCGTCTATCACCTGTTCCGGATTTGGATCGACAGCAAGATTGATGAGGAGGTTGGCGACATTCCTGTGGCCGAACTCGGCGATGAAGGCGGTGCGGGGGGCGCCAGTCGGTTGGCCACATTGCTGCCTCTGTTCCGCGGAGCAATTCTGGCCGTGGTTCTGGTTTCCATCGTGCTCATCCTGCTGTTGGAACTTGGAATCAATGTCAGCCCGCTGTTTGCAGGTGCCGGCGTGGTCGGATTGGCGGTAGGCTTTGGTTCCCAGACCCTTGTGAGGGACATTTTCTCCGGTGCTTTTTTCCTCATCGATGATGCATTCCGCAAAGGCGAATACATCGACATCGGAGATGTAAAAGGCACTGTTGAGAAAATTTCAGTCCGTTCCTTCCAGCTGCGCCATCACCTTGGCGCGCTGCATACAATTCCGTTTGGAGAGATCAAGGTTCTGACCAATTACTCCCGTGACTGGGTGATGATGAAATTGCCGCTGCGGGTTACCTATGACACCGACGTGGAAAAGGTCCGCAAGCTGATCAAGAAGCTGGGCCAGACCCTAATGGATGATCCGGTTGTCGGGCATACGTTCATTCAGCCCCTGAAGTCCCAGGGTGTGATCGAGATGCAAGACTCGGCAATGATCATTCGTGTGAAATTCATGACCAAGCCGGGGGATCAGTGGATTGTGCGCAAGCGGGTGTACCAGGAAATCCGCGAGCTGTTCGCGCGGGAAGGCGTCAAGTTTGCCCACCGTGAGGTCACGGTGCGTCTGGCCCCGGATCAGGCGGAAGGGGCGACGCCTAAACAGAAGGACGCCGCGCTTGGTGCTGTGCAGGCCGCCATAGATGAAGACATGCTGGAAGACATGGGCGGACCTGACGGCGATGACCGCTGAGCATCAGTGCGCGTGTGTGCCCTTGTGCCCCCTTTCAGCCGCGCAATGCGGTAAGCTTGTTAGTCAGGCCAGCAGGCAGGGCTGCTGCCGCAGCGGGCGGCGGGCAGGTCCCAGTTCATTGCCGTTCCGTTTAGGCTGAGCGGAGCTGCAAGCCGGTGTCCTGGTCCCCAGCCGCTGCGTTCAATAAGCTGTGAATAATCTCCATCTCCCGGCCCGCCAATATCCGGGCCATTGGCAGACTTTTCCATCCCTGCAAGCAATTCTGCCGTCCGGGCAAGGGACAGCCGGGCGGAAGGGACTGCCGCACCCCGCGCCGCGGCTGTAAGTGCGGACAACACTGCAGCGGCCATAAGGTATCCGGTTGCATGGTCCAGCGCCTGTACCGGTAAAGGGTGGGGGGTGCCGGACCCAGCCCAGTCGCGGCCTGCATCGGCGATGCCAGCGCTCATTTGCACCAGACTGTCAAATCCGCGCCGCGCGGACCAAGGACCGGTCCATCCATAGGCATCCAGTGACACCTCTACTGCGCCGGGTGCAAGCTGCCGGCGTGTGTCTGCGTCATATCCTAAGTTGTCCAGCGCGCCGGGCCTGTAGCCGTGCGCAATCACATCAGCCTGCGCAAGCAAGGTTTCGAAAACCAGCCGGTCTTCGCCTTTGGTCAGGTCAAGCGCGGCCATGTGTTTGCCTAGCGAAACATCGGTGATCACACCGGGTTCGTCCCAGCCGGGCGGGTCGATGCGCAGTACATCAGCACCAAAACCGGCCAGAGTTCGAGTGGAGACGGGCCCGGCAATAACGCGCGTCAGATCGAGCAACCGCAAACCGGCAAGCGGGCGTTCTGCAGTTGCCTGCGGCCGGTCTCTCAGATGGATGGGCCGGGGGGAAATCCAGTGAGTCAGCGGCTCTGCCGCCACGGCGCGGCCTTGAGGGTGTTGCCGCCACTCCGAGCGGCTGCGCATTGCGGCGGCCACGCCGCCTGCAGCCACGGTTGCGCTCTCCAGGCTGTCAGCCTGCCAGTGCCTAACCGCAGCGGTCACGGCCTTCCGCGTGCCTGCGCAGCCAAGCACTTGCAGCGCGGCCTGGCGGTGATGCGGCAAGTTGGTATGCAAGCGGATCCAACCGTCCTGTGTTTCGTATACGCCTGCTATTGCGTCCCAAAGGTTTGGCAGCTCCCAGCCCTCAGGCCGGAAACTGTAGCCGAACCAGAGCGCGGCCAAGCGCTGATCAACCGTGACTTCCGGCGCAGACGGAGCAAGGTTGAGCACTTCTATCAGCCTGGCCAGTTCCAGCCCAACCGCCGCGATCGAGGCGTTAGCCAGTTCGGTGACCGCAAAGGCACTGAGCCATTGGCCGCTGCCAGTCAGGCGGAATTGGTCCGCAGCGGGGAGTGCAGTTAGCAGGCTCAATGCTGATAGGGATCAAGGCTATCGCGCAGCCCGTCGCCAAGGAAATTGAAAGCAAGCACGACAACGACAATCGGCAACATCGGAATGGCCAGCCAAGGGTAGATCTCGACAGAGGTGAGGTTCTGGGCGTCATTCAGCATCACACCCCAGCTGACCGCCGGCGCACGCAAGCCGAGCCCGAGAAAGGACAATGCGGTTTCGCCCAGGATCATTGCCGGGATCGACAAGGTGGCGGAGGCGATCAGATGCGACATGAAGTTGGGAAGCAGATGCTTGCGGATCACCCGCCCGGAAGAGGCCCCCATCATCTCCGCCGCACGGACGTATTCCTCTTCCCGAAGCGACAGGAATTTGGCACGCACGGAACGGGCCAGTCCAGGCCAGTCGAGAATGCCGAGAATGATGGAGATGATGAAAAACACCGCAACCGGCGACCAGTTCGAGGGAACCGCAGCGGACAGGGCGAGCCACAAGGGCAGTTCAGGCAACGATCTAAGGATTTCGATCACCCGGTTCACAGCCCAGTCGACACGGCCGCCGAAGTACCCGGCGACACTGCCGAAGAAGATACCAAGAACGAAAGATACGGTAATCCCGATCAGGCCAACTGTCAGAGATAATTGCGCGCCGTAGGAAACGCGGCTGAAGATGTCGCGGCCCAGGCGGTCGGAGCCCATAATGAAAATTGTCGCCTCTTCGCTGGCGCAGAACAGGTGCCGGTTGCTTTCTATGAAGCCTGCGAGGTTATAGGTGCTGCCTTCACAGAAAAACTTGAGCTTGAGCGGGCGCGAGGTGTCCGGCTTGAATTCCCACTGGAAGGTCTCGAGGTTGGCCTCAGAGGTCATCGGGTAGACGAAGGGGCCGACAAACTCGCCCTCGTGGAAAAGTTTGATCGATTGCGGCGGTGAGTAGAGGTGTTCTGAAAACCGCTGGTTGGGTCCGTAAGGCGCGATAAAGCCGGCAAAGGGGATCAGGAAGTAAGCAACAAAGAGGAAGATGCCGGAAATCAGACCCAGCTTGTGGGTCTTGAACTTGCGCCAGACCAGCAGCCAGTTCGGGGCGTCCAGATCCTTGCGCTCCAGCTCCAGCAGCGAGGCCTGGGGGTCGAAGGGTTCGTCATCGACAAAACGTCCGTCGGGCAGATGTGTCATGCGTCGCGCCCTTCGTAACGGATTCTGGGATCAAGCAGCACCAGCAGCACATCCGAAATCATGGTGCCGATCAGGGTGAGCAGCGCGACGAACATCAGCACGAAACCAGACAGGAACATATCCTGGGTCTTGAGCGCAGTCAGCAGAGTCGGGCCTATGGTCTGCAGGCCCAGCACCACAGAAACGAGGACCGAACCGGAGATCATGGAAGGCAGCAGATTGCCGATGTCGGCAACAAAGGGGTTGAAGGCTACCCGCAGCGGGTACTTTGCCAGCATGCGGGATGGCGCCATACCCTTGGCAATTGCGGTCTCCACATATGGCTTGCCCAGCTCATCCAGCATGTTGGCGCGCAGCCGCTGCATCATCGCAGATGCGCCGGCAGTACCAATCACGAAGGTCGGAACAATGAGGTGCACCAGAATGGATTTCACCTTGTCCCAGTTCATTGGCATCCCCTCGTATTCTGGGGCCATAAGCCCGCCGATCGGCAGATCAAACCAGCGGTGCCCGTAATAGAACAGGATCAAGGCCAGCAGGAAGTTCGGAGTGGCGAGGCCGAGGTAGCCGACAAAGGCTGTGGTGTAGTCGACCCAGGTACGGGCACGGGCAGCCGCCAGAACGCCCAGGGGCAGGGCAACGGCATAGACAAAGACCACCGCGGCCAGGTTCACCAGCACCGTCAGCCACAAACTGTCGCCAACGATATCAGCCACGGGGCTGTCAAATTCGAATGACCAGCCGAAATTGCCCTGGATCATGCCGGAAAACCCGTGCGGCCCCGGCATGAAACCCATCCAGATCATGTACTGCTGCCAAAGCGGCTTATCGAGTGCATATTCCTTGCGCAGGAATTCCGCCTTGGCAACGCCCGCGGACTGTCCGGTCGCTTGCAACTCGGCGATCTGGTTCGACAAGTAGTCGCCGGGCGGCAGGTTGATGATGACAAAAATCAGCACCGACACCACCAGGAGTGTCATCAGCATGGTGCCAAAGCGGTAGATGGCATATCGCACTATTTCCATCAGTCCAAGCCATCCTCGAAGTAGAACTCGTCCGGCCGGTAGACGCCGAAATGTGCGCCGGGATCCCAGGCCCAAATCGCCTGCTCCGGCACGTTGCGCAGCCGCTTGCTGACGACCACCGGCTGAGGTGCGGCGGCAACCACACCGATGGCGTAGACTTGATCGGCGTGGATCTGCAGCATGGCGCGCCAGGCTGCGAGGCGCTCATCCTTTGTCGTGGCCATGTCCCAGTCCTGCAGGAGGGAAAGCAGCTGCTGGGCCGGTTCCATGTCTGGCGGCTCCCCTGCGCTGCCGCCGGTCTGATAGTATTGACCCCACTTCGGCCATGACAAAAAGACCTGGTCTGTGGGGGCAAGGTACACCGGTGACGTGTAGGACTGGGGCAGGCCGTTGTCCCAGCCGAACCAGGCAGAGGCCATGGAGTTGCCGGAAAAGACCCGGTTTCTCAGAATGTCGCGGTCCAGCGGGCGCATGATGAGTTTTACCCCGACATCACGCCAGTCATCAGCAATAATCTGCAGAGCGTTCTCCACCTCCTGCCGCTCGCCTGCAGTTTCGACGATCAATTCCATCAGGCGCCCGTCGGGAAGATAGCGGATGCCATAACCATCCTTTTCGGTTAACCCGGCTTCGTCCAGCAGGCGGTTTGCCTGCTCCGGATTAAACTCGGCCCATGCATTGCGCAGCGCGGGGTCGAACAACTCGCTTTGTTCCAGCACCGTCATGGCGCCGGGCTTGGCCAAGTTGAAGTAAAGTGCCCGGTTGATAGCGCGGCGGTTAATTGCAAGGGACAAGGCGCGCCGTACCCGCACATCGCGCAAAATTTCACGCCAGAGAGGGTCCCGGGTGTTCAGGTTCGGGTAAATGGCGATCTGCGAAGCAGCGCCGTTACCCCAGAGGTATGTCTTGTAGCCGGAGTTGTCTTTTTCACCCTTGCGCAGAATGGGAATGTCGCGAAAGTCCAACCCGCGGGCCTGCAGATCCGCTTCCCCTGCATTCGACTTGGCGGCTACCAGCCCGGAGGTGACGATCTCCATCTCAACAGTGTCAATGTAGGGCAGTTGGACGCCGTGGCTGTCGATCCGGTGGTAATAGGGGTTACGCACAAACTGGTGGCGGATCTTTTTGCCGGGTGAGGCGTTGATCCAGGGTTGAAGCGTCGGAAGCTCGTGATTGTCGAACTTGTACATGTTGTCGTACTTGTTGTGCAGAGCAGCCCAGCTTTTTACGCGTGCGTAATCGACCTCTTCTTCCAGAACCGCTGGGTCGGCATAGTCCGCATGGAATTGCTTCAAGTACTTGGCCGGACGGTAGATAAATGGCGGTCGGGCCTGCGCCAGCATATGCAGGAAGCTGGGGTTTGGGTCGTCCCATTCATAGACTACCGTTGTTTCGTCAGGGAAACTCACCCGCGGCAGCTTTCCCATCACTCTCAGAAAATCCGGCGGGCCGGCAGGGCTCAAAAGCTCGTTATTTGCAACATCGTCCCACCAGTAACGGAAATCGTCAGAAGTGAACGGGTCGCCGTTGGACCAGCGATGCCCGGGCCGCAGCTTCAGCGTGTAGCGGCGGTTCCCTTCGTTTTCGTATCCCAGAAGGATGTCCGGCTTTAGCTGGTATTTCTCGTCGTAGCCTGCCAGCCGCGCGTATCCGTAGACCACCATCTGCCGGATGTCCTTGGAACGCGTGACCATTGTATTGAGCGTTCCGCCCTGAATGCCGAACTCCCGGCCCTTGGCAGCCAGATCCACCACCAGCGGCACGTCGGGCAGTCGTTTGGCGGCGGGCGGCAGGTACCCTGCCTTAACCTCGGAGCGCCAGAAACTGCTTTCCTGCACCGTGATGTCCGCTAGCGCGGGCAATGGCGCAATGCAGAAGACGGCAGCCAGCACGGGTTTCAGGGCATCAAGCATGGCAGCGCACCTTGTGGCCAGGTTCCAGGTGTTTCAATCCCACCAGGGGCGGGGCTTCAGCGCCGTCGAACCGGAATGCATCGGGCCAATGTTCGGGTGCGCCCGCCCCCTGAGCCACCAGCTTCAGGTCGATCGGCCGGTCGATATCAGGCTCGGGCTGGGCGGCGATCAGCGCCTTGGTATAGGGGTGCTGAGGATTGTAGAACAAAGTTTCCGGCGGTGCCTGCTCCACGATCAGCCCGCGCCGCATTACCGCAACCTCATCAGCGATACGTGCCACGACAGCAAGGTCATGGCTGATGAAGAGATAGGACAGATTTTGCTGGTCACGGATTTCTTCCAGCAGGCGCAGGATCTGTTCCTGAACAGAGACATCCAGTGCCGACGTCGGTTCGTCGCAAACAATCAGTGCAGGATCCAGCATCAAGGCGCGCGCAATCGACAGGCGCTGGCGCTGACCGCCGGAAAATGCATGCGGGTAACGCTTCAGCATATCGGGCGACAGACCTACTAGGCGCAGCATTTCCGCAGCTTTGTCGCGACGCTCGGCCCGGGAAGCAATGCGATGGATATCCAGCGGTTCCATCAGCGTGTCTTGAATGCGCATCCGTGGTGACAGGGATGAGTACGGGTCCTGGAACACCATCTGGGCCTGTTTCTGGAAGGCAGTCCGCGTCTCCCGGTTCATGTCATGCACTGTAACCGGCGGCAAGCTGGGGTCGGGCCGGAACAGCACCTCACCGCCGGGATCAGGCGGCTCTGCTCCTAAAGCTATGCGGGCGGCGGTGGTCTTGCCTGACCCGCTCTCTCCGACGATAGCCAGTGTCTCGCCGCGGGTCACCCGCAGATCAATTTCACGGCACGCATGGATCAGGGTCGGCGCTTGCCAGCCCTTACCCGCCCGCAGCGTGTAAGTCTTGGAGACGGATTTCATCTCCATTATCAGGTCTTCACGTGAAGGTGGAATTGCGACGACTTCGGCATCCGGAATTTCCGGTGCGGCATCAAACAATGCCTTGGTGTAGGGATGGGCAGGTGCCCGCAGCATGGGTTCGGCGCGCCCGGATTCCATGACCCGGCCCTTGTGCATGACCACCACCTGCTCGGCCATGTTCGCAACTACACCCAGATCATGAGTCACAAGGATCATCGCCATGCCGGTTTCGCGCTGCAGGTCCTTCATCAGTCCCAGAACCTGAGCCTGCGTAGTCACGTCGAGCGCGGTGGTCGGTTCGTCGGCGATCAGCAGGTCCGGTTTGGCCACCATTGCCATGGCGATCATTGCCCGCTGGCGCATGCCGCCGGACAATTCAAACGGATAGGAGCGGTAGGTGCGTTCTGGCTCTGGAAAGCCAACCCGCTCAAAGCACTCCAGGACTACATCACGCGCCTCGCGTTCGGATTTGCGCCCATGCAGCCACAAAACCTCGGACACCTGGTTGCCGATCCGGTGCAGAGGCGACAAGGACCGCATCGGCTCCTGAAAAATCATCGATATGGTATTGCCGCGTACATCACGCATCTCGCGTTCAGCCAGCGAAGCCAAATCCAGTTTTTTGCCGCGGGTTTCCAGCAGGATCCGTCCGGACCGCAGTTGCGCCACCTTCGGGAGTATGCGCAGCACTGCGCGGCAGGAAACCGTCTTGCCGGAGCCGCTCTCCCCAACCAGGGCAAGCGTTTCCCCTGGCTGGACAGCAAAGCTCACGTCTTTGACAACGGAGTCTCCTTTGCCAAAACCGATGCTGAGGTTTTCGACGGACAGCAACGGGCGCATTCAGATTTGTCCGCCGAGCTGGTTCAAGGCGCTCATGAGATCGTGTTTTCCCCTGTTTTTTTCATCACCTTCGCGCGCCAAAGGCCGTTTAGTCAAACCCCATTTGGCCTGACGCCGGCTTCGCAAGGGGAATTTTGCCAAGCTGTAAAAAGCGTTGCAGGCTCCGGCAAGCTTGGAGGCGTGCTTTTAGAGCGATTGAGGAGGCATTCAGGATGTTGCGCCAGAGACCGGTCAAAATTTGTCACGATGGCGTGCAGGCGGGCATGAGCCGTCTGTACAGCCTGATAGCCCGGCCGCTTTTGCGTGTGTCGCGGAAGCCACTCAATCCTGGTAGCAAGCTCAGGCATATCGGGTTGCTCTGTTGGCGCAGACGGGCGGCCCGGCATAGAGTGGCGGAAACGCAAATGATCTGAAAGGCCGCTCATGGCGCAAAAACCTGTTCTGCACCGGGATGACCCGGAGGCCGAGCCGCTGGTCGGTAATATCAAGGTTACCCGCAACGATTGGCTGAACGTGGCGATGGATGTGCTGATCTCTGACGGGGTGGAACAGGTCAAGGTGCTGGCACTGGCGGAGCGGATGCAGGTTTCGCGGTCTTCCTTCTATTGGTATTTCAAGTCGCGCCAGGATCTTCTGGATGCGCTTCTGAAAACCTGGGAGCAGACCAATACAGCGGGCATGGTGCGTCAGGCGGAGGCGCCGGCCAAGACCATCACCGGGGCGGTTCTGAACGTTTTCCATTGCATCACCAATCCCAACTTGTTCAATACAGCGCTGGATTTTGCGGTGCGTGACTGGTCGCGCCGCTCCGGCAAGGTGCGCAGCCTGCTGGACCGGTCCGACCGGCGCCGGGTTGAGGCGCTAACAGCGATGTTTGCCCGCTATGGCTACCCAGAGCGTGAGGCCATGACCCGCGCAAAGGTGCTGTATTACATGCAACTGGGCTACGACATGGCGGACCCGAACGAAAGCCATGCCCACCGTCTGGAAGTGACGCCAGAATATCTTAAGGTGTTCACAGGACGGGAACCGCTGGCTGAGGAAATGGATGCTTTTACCGAGTTCACGCGCCAGCACTGGGATATCTGATAGCCCAACGCCGGCTTGTGACAGACTCGCTTACAGGCCGCGCAGCGCTTCATCTGCTGCTGTGCGGACCTTTTTGGCGGCCTCCAGGCGTACCGGGCCATAACCGCGGATTTCCATCGGTGCCTGCAGGATTTCCATGCACGCGTCATGCGTCTTCGGGGTGTAGCGCGTAGCAACGGAGCGGAGGGCTTCTTCGTACCATCCCAGCAAGTTACGGTGCAGGCGGGCTTCCTCATGATAGCCAAAGACGTTGAAAGCGGTGCCGCGCAGGCGGCGTGCTTTGACCAGCAGGTTCAGGGCTGGGCGCAGCCAGGGGCCGAATGAGCGCTTCAGCGGTCGGCCGCGGGTATCCTTCCTGCGGCTCAAAAGCGGCGGCGCGAGGTGGTAGTTGACCTTAAAGTCGCCCTCGAATTCGCCTTCGATCTGATGACGGAACTTCTCGCTGGTCAGCAGACGCGCAACTTCGAATTCGTCTTTGTAGGCCATCAATTTGAACAAAGACCGGGCCGCTGCTGTCGTCAGCTGCTCCTGCACCTCAGCAGGCAAAGCGTCGCGGAACCTTGCCAGCGTGTCCTGATACCGCGACGCATATGCGGTATCCTGATATCCGGTCAGGAAGGCAGCGCGCCGGTCAACCAGCTCCTTTAGCGTTTCGTCCTGTTCCGGAGCTTCCTTGTAGTTGCTCTCCACCAGCGCCGGGTCCGCTGCCATGGCACGCCCGATGGCGAAGGCGAGGCGGTTTTTTTCGATCGCTACACCATTCAGCTCGATTGCCTGATCCAGCGCGCCCGCGCTCACTGGCACCAGCCCCTTCTGCCAAGCAAAGCCAAGCATCATGACATTGGCCAAAACTGCGTCTCCGAGCATTGCCTCAGCGGCTTCGTTGGCATTGAAACCAGACAGGTTCTGCGGCCCCACTGCTTCTGCGATGGTTTTTTCGCGGACCCCAGCCATCAGGTCGGCGTCGCGGCGCAGAACCAGATCACCAGTAGGCATTTCCGCCCGGTTCAGCACTACCTTGGTACCGGGGCGGTAGTGGACCGAAGCCTTGGGCGCAGAGCTGACGACAACGTCGCAGCCGATAACGGCATCCGCGCCGCCCTGATCAATCCGCACCTGGTTCAGCGTGTCCGGGGAACTGGAGAGCCGGATGTAGCTCAGCACGGTGCCAAATTTTTGCGCAAACCCGGTGAAGTCCAGAACGCTCGACCCCTTGCCCTCCAAATGTGCGGCCATGGTGATCAGCGCACCGACCGTGACAACGCCGGTGCCGCCCACTCCGGTGACGAGCAGGTCAAACGGCTCTGCCAGGGACGGAAGGTCCGGGGCGGGTAGCTTGGCAGTCAGTACGGCGGCGTCCAGCCCGGCGGTTTTCTTCTTGCGCCGGGTGGCACCTTCGACGGTGACGAAGCTGGGGCAGAAGCCGTTCAGGCAGGAGAAGTCCTTGTTGCAGGTGGAGAGGTTGATCTTGCGTTTGCGCCCGAACGGCGTCTCTTTTGGCTCCACGCTCAGGCAGTTGGATTCAACCGAGCAATCGCCGCAACCCTCACAGACCAAGTCGTTGATGAAGGCAAACCGTTTCGGGTCCTCCATCTTGCCGCGCTTGCGGCGGCGGCGTTTTTCGGTGGCGCAGGTCTGCTCGTAGATCAGTACGGTGACGCCGGGGATGTTGCGCAGCTCACGCTGCACCGTGTCCAGTTCCGCACGGTCATGGAAGGTGGTGCCGCTCGGGAAATCCCCTTGGCTGAACTTGCCGATGTTGTCTGAGATCAGGGCAATTCGCTGCACGCCTTCTGCGCGGCAGGTCTGGGCGATGCCATGGACTGAGACCGGTCCGTCCACCGGCTGGCCGCCGGTCATCGCCACCGCGTCGTTATACAGGATCTTGTAGGTGATGTTGGTGCCGGCCGCGACCGCCTGGCGGATGGCCAGCGAGCCGGAGTGATACCAGGTGCCCTCGCCGAGGTTCTGAAACACATGTTTGTTTCCATTGAACTGAGACGCCACGGTCCACGGCACGCCTTCACCGCCCATCTGGGCATAGCCGGCGGTTTCGCGGTCCATCCAGCTGGCCATTACATGGCAGCCGATGCCCGAGAAAGCCTTGGATCCTTCCGGCAGCTTGGTAGATGTGTTGTGCGGACAGCCGGAACAGAAGTAGGGCGTGCGGGTGGCGCCGGGAACGTTCAGCACTTTCGGCGGTTCAGCAGTTAGCGCAGCGGCTTTGGCCGGCAGGTTCTCTTCCGGAAAAAACTTGTCCAGGCGTGCAGCCACAATGGGCGCCAGCAGCAGCGGACTCAGCTCACCGGTCCACGGGATCAGCGGCTCGCCCTGGCTGTCGTATTTGCCGACCATCTTCTCCGGCTTGCTGCCGGGCCAGTCGTAGAAGTTTTCCTTGAACTGGCTTTCGATGATGCCGCGTTTTTCTTCGACAACCAGCACTTCCTGTTTGCCTTTCACGAACTTCAGCGCATCGGTGCGGTCCAGCGGCCAGACCATGCCGACCTTGTAGATGTCGATACCCAGGCGGCGGCAGGCGGCCTCGTCCAGACCCAGAAGCCGCAGCGCCTCCATCAGGTCCAGATGCCCCTTGCCGGTGGAGACAAAGCCGAAACGGGCGTCCTTGATGTCATAGATCCGTTTGTCGATCGGGTTGGCCTCGGCAAAGGCGCGCACCGCGTCCAGCTTGGCGTGGATGCGGGTTTCGATTTCAGGCGAGGGCAGGTCGGCCCGGCGGATATGCAGACCGCCTGGGTAATCCGGCAGCTCCGGGTAGATGAATTCTCGGTCCGGCTTCAGCTCCACCGAGCGCGCGCTCTCCACGGTTTCCGACACCGCCTTGAAGCCGACCCAGGTGCCTGAGTAGCGGGACAGGGCAAAGCCGTATTCGCCAAAGGTCAGGTATTCGGACACATCTGCCGGGTTCAGCACCGGCATGAACCAGGACATGAAGGCCACGTCTGATTGGTGCGGCATCGAGGAGCTGACGCAGCCGTGGTCATCGCCTGCGACAACCAGTACACCGCCTCTGGCAGATGAGCCGTATGCGTTGCCGTGTTTCAGTGCATCGCCGGACCGGTCCACACCCGGGCCCTTTCCGTACCACATTGAAAACACGCCCTCGACCTCGCAGTGCGGGTCCAGAATGGCCTGCTGAGCACCCAGAACGGCAGTGGCGCCCAAGTCTTCGTTAACGGCAGGCATGAACTTGATACGGTTCTCCTGCATCCGCTCTTTGGCGCGCCAGAATTCCAGATCGACCCCGCCGAGCGGCGAGCCGCGGTAGCCGGAGACAAATCCTGCGGTGTTCAGGCCTGCTTCCTTGTCGCGGCGGGCCTGGTCCAGCATAACCCGGGCCAGCGCCTGGGTGCCGGTCAGGAACACCCGGCCCTTGGTCATCTCGTAACGGTCGTTCAGCTTGTAACTGCGGAAATCGTGGCTCAGCTCGGTCATCGCGGCGGAATCCTTGCGCGGAAGATGTGTTTTCCGGAAAAGTAATCCACGAAGGCTGAAAAGATTTGCCTGATTTACTGGTTTTGCAATTTCTTGTGGTTATGTTATCCAAAATTTTCCTGCCTTGTGGAAGAAATGACCGGAAAATGAAGATCGACGACCGCGACCGCCGGATTTTGACCCTGCTCCAGGAAGATTCTCGCATCTCCAACGCCGACCTGGCAGAGGCCGTGGGCATGTCTCCTTCAGCCCTTTGGCGACGGGTGAGAGCGCTTGAAGAGGCAGGGATCATCGAACGCTACGGTGCCGTAGTGAACGCGCCAGCCATGGGGCTCGGATTCCAGGCTATCGTGCATGTGCATCTGACACGGCATGATCCGGACAAGCTGGTGGAGTTCATCCGCGCGGTGGAAACCAGCCCGTTGGTGCAGGAATGCTACGCCACGACTGGCCAGGCGGACTATCATCTGAGGGTGCTAGCCCCGGATCTGGAGGCCTACAACCGGTTTCTGGAAAGCTTCCTGTTCCGGCTGCCTGCGGTCGCCAGCGCCCAGACCAATGTCGTTCTGCGGACGATCAAGCGGGACAAGCCCATAGTACCCTGAAAAAGTACCCTGAAAAAAGCGCTAGCAGCGCATGGTTATCCACCCGGCGGATATGCCATCTGCCGAGAAGAGGGGCAGGAGTGTTTCTCCAAAGAAGAACACCAGAGCGTTCTTTTGGCATCTTCTTTGCAAAAAGACCCCAGGGCAGGGGACGGCCCTAAACTGGAGTTTCTATCACATTGCAGCGTATTTCACCCATGCCCAGGCCATGGCGATATAGGTGAGCTGGTGCAGCGCCTGGTCCGATCCCATGGCTTGCCAAAACATTGGTTGCTGCGGGTTTAGCTTCTTGCGCTCAGAAAAGCGGGCTTTGCCGAAGTCGATATGGAAATGGACCACCCATTCCAGCGCGGCCAGCACCAGGATGAACATCACTGGTGCGCCGAAAAGAAGGAAAATCAAGGCGGATCCTACCATATGAACACCGGCATGCTGCGCGCGGCCCATGTGCGCATAAGCGCAGCGGCCAGACAGCATCTTGGGAGTCTGCAGGAAAAAGTCGGCAAACAGGTGCTTCACCTGCAAAGCGCAGAGCAGCAGCAGAACGGATCCGACATATTCCGGCAAACCAATAAGTCTCCTGAAAGTATACTTGGCTGGAACCTTACGGATTTTTTGGCGTCTGGCAAATGTTGCGGCTGCAAGGTTCCGTAACGGGACAAGGCCGGTTTCTGCCCATTGCCTGTGCCGGTCAAACCGCGCTACCCATAGAACAGCCTTGCCTGATGCCGCCAATTACGGAGCTTTCCCCATCGAGCGCTCTCTATTCCGCTTCATCTGGAAATACTCAAAACGCGACCAGCTGATACTGCTTGTCGTGACTGCCTGCTTGTTTCCGCTGCTTTACCTTACGCTGGAACTCCCCAAGCGGATCATCAACGACGCGATCGGCGCCGAAAGTTCAACCATCACGGTGCTGGGGCAAAGTTTCGATCAGCTGACCTTCCTTTGGATCCTATGCGGGGCTTTCCTGCTATCGGTGCTGTGCCACGGCCTGCTGAAAATGCGGATCAATACCATGAAGGGGGTGCTGGCAGAGCGGATGCTGCGCCGTTTCCGGTATCAGTTGATCGCCCGGGTGTTGCGCTTCCCGCAGCCCTATTTTGAGCGGGTCAGCCAGGGTGAGTTGGTGTCCATGGTCACATCTGAATCAGAGCCGATGGGCGGGCTGATGGGGGATGCGGTCAGCCAGCCGGTGCTGCAGGCAGGCCAGATGCTGACCATTCTGTTTTTTCTGTTTCTGCAGAATTTCTGGTTCGGAATGGCAGCGATTGCGCTGATTCCGCTGCAGGGGTGGCTGATCCCGATGCTGCAGCGGCAGATCAACCTGCTGAACAAAAAACGCATCAAGCAGGTGCGGGCATTGGCCACGGAAATCGGTGAAAGCGCTGCGGGGGCGTCGACACTCAGGATCAACGGCGGCTGGCGCTACCGGATGGCGATCATCACCGCCCGGCTGGGGCGGCTTTATGAGATCCGCTTCGTGATCTACCAGAAAAAGTTCTTTATGAAGTTTCTTAACAACTTCATCACGCAGCTGACCCCGTTTTTCTTCTATGCGGTCGGCGGCTATCTGGTCTTGCAGGGCAAGGTGTCGCTGGGCGCGCTGGTGGCGGCGCTGGCGGCCTACAAGGATCTGGCGTCGCCTTGGAAGGAACTACTGGCCTATTACAATCAGACCCAGGACATGAGCCTGCGCTGGGAGGTGATTCTGGAGCGCTTTGCACCTCAGGGTATGGTCGATGAAAACCTGCTCAGCGGTGAGCCCGAGGAACTGGGCCGGCTGCAAGGCGATGTGAAACTTGACTCTGTCAGTGTCCGGGACACGGACGGCAATCTGGTTCTGGAAGAGCTGAGCGCCACGTTCCCCGCTGGGCAGGTTGTTGGCATCTCGGCACCTTCCGAGGAAGACCGGCGTGCCCTGGCGGAATTGCTGACCCGTGAAATCCTGCCATCCTCCGGAACCGTGACGGTGGCAGAGGAAAGCCTCGCCGGGCTGCACCAGGCAACCGTCGCAGCACGCATCGGCTACGCCACCTCGCGTCCGGTTCTGTTTCAGGGGTCTTTTGGAGACAACGTGATGATGCCGATGCGGATGCGCCCGCGGGGTGAGGCACGCAATCTTCAAGAGCTGGAAATCGCGAAGCTTGCCGGCAACAGCCCGGACCCATTTGATGCACCATGGCTGGATCCCGAACTGGCTGGGTTCTCCAGTGAGGACGAGCTTCGCGGATGGTGGCTGAAACTCGTCGAAGGCATTGGCTCGGACACCGCGCTGTTCCGCCGCGGCATTGATCAGTATTTCGAAGCGCCGGCGCACCCGGACCTGGCTGAGCAGCTGGTCAAGTTGCGCCCGGCGGTGCGCAAAGCGGTCGTGGAAGCCGGTCTGGACGTGCATGTGCATTTCCTGGACGAGGAAAGCTATAACCCGGCCTTGCCGGTTGCCGAAAACCTTCTGTTCGCAGCTTCGCAGGAAGCTATGACGGGTGAGATGCTGCACCGGCAGGAAGAATTCCTGGACCAGCTTAAACAGCTGGGGCTGGATGAGGGGCTGGTTGCGCTGACCCGCGATGTGGTCGAAATGCTGCGGCAAATTTTCGGCATGGACGGCACCGGCCACCCGCTTTTCCGCAAGCTGGGTCTGGACGTGGACGCTTATGAGGCCGCACTTGCGCTGGCTGATAAGCCCGGTGCAACTGATGCCGCCAAGCTCAGCCGGGAGGAATTGGCGCAACTGTTGATCGTGCCTTTCACAATCTCGGCAGAACAGATCGGCCCGGCCTTCGAGGACGGAATGAAGGAGCGCATCCTTGGCTTCCGCCGCAGCCACGGCGACAGCCTGCTCAAGGCGCTGGGCGCCGGGTTCGTGCCTTTCAGCGAAGAAACCTTTGCCCCCAGTCTGACAGTTCTTGAAAATGCGCTGTTCGGCAAAATTTCCGACGCGGCCGGGGCCAAGGCAGACGAGGTGCGCAAGCTTGTTTCGGATCTGATGGTCCGCGAGGACCTGCGCGACCAGGTGGTGGAACTGATCTTTGACATGCCGATCGCCGTGGGCGGACAGGGGCTGGCGGCCAGTTTCGCCGAGCCGCTTGCTTTCTGCCGGGCAACGATCAAACGGCCGGATATCCTGATCCTCGACTCCGCGATGGCCAGCTATGATCTGGAAACCCGCGTTGCGGTTCATAAGAACCTGCGCAAGCTATTGCCGGACACGACTCTGATTTACCTGGCACCCAGTTTCCAAAGCCCAGATGTATTCGACGTCTTCTACGAATTGCGCCAAGGCCGGCTGGTCAGCGATGAAGCACAAGCCGCCGCAACAGCGGACGGGGCAGCGAGCCAGGATCTGGCGCGCAAGCTGCGGGCGCTGGAGCAGACAGAGCTGTTTTCCGGCCTGAACCGCCGTCAGCTGCGCCTGCTTGCCTTCGGCGCACGCTGGTATGAGGCCAAGGCTGGCGAGGTGGTCTTTCTAAAAGACGACGAGGCGACCGATGGCGCCTACATGATCCTGGAGGGCGAAGCCGGGCTGCATTTGCCGCAGGAGGGTGAAGAAGATCGTCTGATTGCTACCGTGGGCCCGGGAAGACTGGTCGGCGAATTGGGACTGATCCGTCATGAGCCGCGGGCATTGAGCATGACTGCAACGACTGACTTGCGCTGCTTGCGGATCGGTGAGGAAGAATTCCTGGCGGTGGTCGAAAACGATGCCTCCACGGCGTTCAAGCTGTTGCAGGTGGTGGCGGGTTACGTCTCCAACTGATCCTCAAAACAAGGAAGGCAAAAATGAAGCTGCTGCGATACCGGTCGCGCGAAGGGACAAGGCCAGGACTTCTGGACAGCAGTGGTGCCATCCGGGATCTGTCAGCCCATATTCCGGACATCACCGGCCCTGTGCTGGATGACGCAACACTGGCCAGGCTGGCAGCGCTGGACAGCGCAACCCTGCCGGTCGTCGAAGGAACACCGGACTTGGAGTCTTGCGTTGGGCAAGTGGGAAAATTTCTTGGTATCGGCCTTAATTATACTGACCACGCAGAGGAAATGGGGATGGCGCTTCCCGAACATCCGATCCTCTTCCTCAAGGCCGCCTCTTCGATAGCCGGGGCGAATGACGATGTGATCTTGCCACGCGGTTCAGTTGCTGCGGATTGGGAAGTGGAACTGGGCGTGGTGATCGGCACCGCAGCTAAGTACGTTTCCGAGGAACAGGCGCTGGACCATGTTGCTGGATATTGTGTGATCAACGATGTGTCAGAGCGGGATTTCCAGACCAAGCTGACGGGGCAATGGACCAAAGGAAAAAGCTGCGACACCTTCGGCCCCATAGGCCCTTGGCTTGTGACACGGGATGAAGTGCCAGACCCGCAGAACCTGTGGCTGACCTGTGATGTGAACGGCGAAAGGCGCCAGACTGGCAGCACCAGTCGAATGGTGTTCACTGTGGCACAGATCATTTCGCATCTGAGCCAGCTGATGACGCTGCATCCGGGTGATGTGATCGCAACCGGAACCCCGCCCGGCGTCGGCATGGGGGCCAAGCCCGAACCGGACTATCTGAAACCCGGTGATGTGATGCGCCTGGAGATCGAAGGGCTAGGAGTGCAAATTCAAAGGGTCAGAGCTGACGAGGAGTAGACCGCGTTGAGGCACCTCCCGGCCAACCAAATCCGGAGTTGTTCGCTTGGCCTCAATAGGGATCGGTAGTTTACGCTTAGGTATCGCTGCAGAACTGTTTGTATAGCAATGCAATCATCTCTTCCGTGTTGCCGTTGTTCAATGAGTAGTAAACCGCTTTGCCTTCGCGCCGTGGCTTGACCAGCCCGTCTTCCCGCAGCCGGGCCAGCATCTGGCTCACTGCCGCCTGGCGCATATTCAATAACGCTTCCAGTTCGCTGACCGATTTTTCCCCTGCACTCAAGTAGCACAGGATCATTAGCCTTCCTTCATGTGCAAGAGTCTTGAGGAAGGCCGTTGCGGCGGCAGCACTCTCCTGCATGTTTGCTTCCGGCGGGCTGCCGGTATTGTTTGACGGGGACACTGCTTCATTTCCTGCAATTATTTTCCCGCAGCTTGCCCCCTTCATGTGGTCAAGTCATCCAGCAGTTGCGTTTCATGCCATGATCGGCGGAGAGCCACCGGTGACATCCGTGCAATCGGCATGGCAAAGCCATCCGAGGCGATCTCCGCAAATGAGGAAAGGCGGCAGAAGCAAGCCTTGCAATTTGCGGTGCCAAGGCTTTTGCAGCGCTTTGCCGCCGTATCCTGGAGGGTCAGCCAGAGGTGCTCCCACGGCTGAACACAACAACATTGCGCTTTGCGCTTCCTGTCTTCGTGTCGGCAATCGCTTCGTTGATCTGGTCCAACGACCAGCGGCCGGAAATCAGTTCATCCAGCTTCAGCCGCCCCTGCTGATACAAATCCACAATCCAGGGAATGTCCCGCTGGATCACTGTGTCGCCCATCTTGGAGCCGATCAGCCCCTGACCCAAGGCGGCGAGCACGACGGGTTCGTAAACGGCCTTCGCTCCCGAGTGCGGCATTCCGATCAGCACCGCCTTGCCGCCTCGAGCCAGGTAGCGGAGCGCCTGGTCGTAGGCCGGTATTGCGCCGACGGTGACCAGCACTGCATCCGCGCCGCGCCCGCCCAGAGCTTTCCAGGCGGCCTTCCAGGGTTTGTCTTCGGTTGCAAGAACCCCATGTGTCGCGCCGAATTCCTTTGCGGCCTCAAGTTTTTCCGGGTTCATGTCTACAGCGACGATGCGGCGGGCGCCGGCGATCCGGGCACCCTGTATGGCATTGAGGCCGACGCCGCCTGCGCCGATGACAACCACGTCCTGGCCTGCGCGCAGCCCGGCGGCATTGACTGCCGCCCCAACACCGGTGATCACCCCGCAGGAAATCAGCGCTGCCGCGTCCTTGCTCATGTCTGCGGGGATCTTCACAATCTGACGCTGGTCCACCACAACTTTCTCGGCAAACGCGCCGCAAGCCATCGCTTGATCCAGCGGTTCACCGCTGGACGTTCTTAGTGGTCCTTTGACAGTGTCATAGGGGGTTTCGCAAATCACCGGCCTGCCGCCCGCGCAGGAAGGGCAGGTGCCGCAGCTGCGGATCAGTGTGACCACCACGGAATCGCCAGCGCTGAAACCCTGCACGCCTGCACCGACCCCGGAGATCACCCCGGCGGCCTCGTGGCCGTAAACCGCAGGCAGATGCCCGCCCCAGGCGCCTTCGGCAAAGGAAATGTCACTGTGGCAGATTGCAACCGCGTCCAGCGTGACCTCGACTTCACCCGTGCCGGGCGGCGCCAGCTGCACGTCCTCGATGACCAGCGGGGCGCCGAATTCATGGCAGACAGCGGCTTTGATGGTTTGCATGATTATCCTCCCCGTTTGCAGTCAGGGTGACGCGCCGGGGTGGTTGCATCAAGCGGGAATGCGCAGGGCGGGACGCGTTGTAACGTCACGGAAGTCGCCCTGCGCGCTGCCGGGCACAATCCTGTCAGGGATTGCGCAGGTTGCCGGTTTTCTTGCTGAACTGAAGGGCCTCCCAGGGGGCATGGCCCATCTGCCTGGCGGGGTCAAACAAGGCATCCGAATCCAGGTCCGGATAGTCCCGCGCCACAAGATCCCGCAGCGGGGTTTGCGAGGCCTGAGCCTCCTGGCACAAGGTTTTGACCGCCGCCTGGGCATCGGGCCGCGGCATATGCGCAGCCAGGGCAAAACTCAGTGCTTCGGCGTGGATCAGGCCCAGCCCGGACGACAGCGCAGCCGCCATGGCCTCAGTGCGCGGCGCAATGGTCGCGCACAGCTCCTTTCCGGTTCTTGCGGCAGCTGCCGCGCCCAGAACGATCTGCGGCAGGCACATCCATTCGGTGAACCAAGCCGCCCCATCACGCTGATGCTGCTGCATTGAGGCGCCCTGCAGGACAGAGAACAAGCCGCTGCCCTGCCGGGCCAGCGCCGCCAGCATCGAGGGGAACACCGGGTTCTGCTTCTGCGGCATGGTGGAAGAGGCGCCGGCTCCGCCGAGCGATATCTCCTGAACCTCGCTTTGCGCCAGCGCAGTGCAGTCTTCGCCGATTTTGCCAAAGGCCAGTGTCACGCGGAGCATCCAGTCCGCGATGCGCAGCACCGGTGTGCGGTCGGTGTGCCAGCTGCGCCCCGGATCCTGCAAGGCCAGCCCCCTTGCCATGGCGGCGCGTACCTCTGCCGCCTTCATTCCCAGCGCGCTGGACGTGCCCGCCGCGCCGGACAGGGACACCATCAGGCAGGATTGCCGCAATCCGGGCAGCTCTTCCAGCAGGTTCAGCAGCGGGGTGCCCCAAGCCGCCGCCACCGCGCCGAAGCTGGTAGGGGTTGCATGCTGCCCGTAGGTGCGGGCGGCCATCGGCAGCTCCGCATGCATCTTGGCGAGTTTGCCAAGCGATAGCACCGCGGCCTTCACGTCCGCCTCGACCAGCGCCAGAACTTGACGCAGCCGCAGCATCAGGGCGCTATCCATGATGTCTTGCGAGGTCGCGCCCCAATGCACGTACTGAGCATGCTCGGGCGCCTTCATTTCTTCGCGAAACGCGGCCACCAGCCCCGGCACCGGCACGCCGTTCTGCCCCGCGGGCCGTTTAAGCACGCCCGGGTCAACGGCGATCTCGACCACAGCGCGTCCGATCGCGGCGGCACTTTCCTGCGGGATCACACCTGCCTCGCCTTGCGCCTTGGCCAGCGCACCCTCCACCAGCAGCATGGCGCGTACTTCGGCACTGTCTGAAAACAGGCGGCTGGCTTCGCCGCTGCTGAATAGGCCGCTATAGATTTGGCTGTCAAAGACAGAACCTGCCATCAGAAGTCCTTTGCAATCTGCCCCATCAGCTCTGCCAGACCTTCTGGGTCGGCGAAGAAGGGCGAATGGGATGTGTTCAAATCATGTGCCCGCCCGGGCGGCAGGCGGGCCGCCATCTGAGCCTGGTATTCCGGCGGAATGACCCGGTCTTTGGTGCAGCGGATGTAGGTTTTGGGCACGCCCTCGAACCGTTCGCTCAGGCGGAGCGGCGTGTCCTGCGGCAGGATTGGCTGTGCACAGAGGTTTTCCATGGCAAAGCGCACCGCTTCGGCCGGACAGTCGTGATAGAACAGGTCCGGCGTGGTCTCCGGCACCAGGCTGTATGCGGTGCCTGCCTCGTTCTTGCGGGTCGCGCCTTCCAGGGTCTGCCGGGGCCCTGCCTTGCGCATGCCGATAAGGGACATGCCGCTGACCGGCAGATAGGCGCAAAGGTAGATCAGCCCGCGCAATCGCTCTGGATGCGCCTCTGCGGCCGCAGAAATGGGAAAACCGCCCCAGGAATGCCCGACGATCAGGGTGTCAGGAGTGGAGGTTGCGGCAATTGCCTCTGCCGTTTCGGCCAATGTGACCCCTGCGGGATCGCGCCCGTCGGCATGGCCGGGCAGGCTCGTGGTGCGGGCCGTGTGGCCGCGGGCCTCCAGCGCCGGGATCACATCGCGCCAGCACCAGGGGCCGTGGCAGGAACCATGAACAAGAAGAAACTCAGCCAATGTGTCCGGTCTCCCTCAGGAAGGCCGTCAGGCGCTCAGCGTATTCATCCGGCTGCTCGACACAGGGAATGTGGCCCGCGCGCCGGATCAGGTGGAATTGGCTGCCTGGGATCAGGTTCACCGTCTCGCGCACCAGGTCGGGCGGGGTGGAGCCGTCCTCTGATCCTGCGATGCCCAGGCAGGGCAGCCTCAGCCCGCTGGTGGGCGTATAGAAGTCGGTGCCCGCAATTGCCGCGCAGCAGCCTGCGTAGCCGTCGCGCGATTGCTGCACCAGCATATTGCGCCACAATTGCAGCTCAGGCGTGGCACGGAAACCGCGGGCAAACCAGCGCTCCATCACTGCATCGGCCAGCGCCTCGATGCCGTCTCTTTGAACGGCCTGGACGCGCTCTTTCCACATCTCGGCGGTGCCGATCTTGGCGGCGGTGTTTGACAGCACTAGCGCACGGATCTGGTCCAGCCGCTTCACCGCCAGTCCCTGCGCGATCATGCCGCCGATCGACAGGCCCACGAACATGCAGTCGCGCACCTCCAGGTGGTCCATCAGCCGCTCCGCATCTCGCACCAGCGCACCCATCGAGTACGGTGCAGATGGGCAGGAGGACAGTCCGTGCCCGCGCTTGTCATACCGGATGATGCGCAGGCCTGACGGAAGCCGCTTTACCACAGCATCCCAGACCCTCAGGTCCGTGCCGAGCGAGTTGGCAAACACGATGGGGGCGCCGCCTGCGTCACCGTCAACGCGGTAGTGAAGCTGGACATCGCCCAGGTCTGCAATCTGCATGGGGTACCTCGTTTCTGCTCCGCCGCAGTCTACCTGTGCCGGGGCAGGGAGGTAAAGCAATCGGCAGGGCTCAGCCGTGCAGCTCCATATGGGCCATGATTTGGCCATGGTCCGAGGCCAGCTTGTTGTACGGCGCCTCCGGGTGGCTGCCATCGGTCAGATGGTCGTTGAAGACGCTGTAATAGTGCATCTTGCCGACCGCCCCGCGCCAGTCCGGGTCGAAATGGCGGGACATGTAGATCTGGTCAATGCTTTCATGCACGCCGCCAAAGGCCGTGGTGTAGACCACGTCGCGCAACGATTTTTTCAGGAACATTTTTTCAGCTGACCGCAAGCGCACCCGGTCGATGGCCTCGCGGATCTGCGCGTCCTCGGCCTCGCTGTAGCGGTCGCCCGGGTGCTGTGCATCGTGGCGCAGCATCCAGGTGTAGTTCCTGAATGGCACCTCACCGGAGATGATCTCGCTGCTGACCGCATGTTCGCCGTCATTGAAATCCCCCAGCACCATCACCGGGCGGCCCTGTTCCAGCTCGTCCAGTACCGCTCGGCGCAGTACCCAGGCTTCTCCCATCCGCCGTAAGGCCGCACGCAGGGACCCCATCGCCCGGCCGGCAGCATCATAGGCCGTCAGCACGGTTTCGGGCGGGTAGGGGGCGCCTTGAGGTTTGATGTATTCACCCAGTTTTGATTTCAGATGGCAGTTGAAGACGCTGATAACCTGATCGCCAACGGGCACCCGCACCTTGAGGATCGGGCGCGACAAACGGCGCAGGGTATAGAAACCCGCGTCTTCTTCTTCGCCCAGGCAGGCCATCGGAATATCCAGCGGCTGCGCGAGATCCTGGATCACTTCGGGCTCGCCCTCGAAACCAAAACGCGACAGCACCGCCAGACCGGGGCGCCGTCTGCCCGGTTCGTCCGTGTCATTGAGGTTGGGGGCAAAAGCCAGCTCTGCCTCGGCATAGGAGCCATAGGCCAGCTTCCGGAAAATCGCCTTGCGGTGATAGCGTTTGGTTGTGTCCGGAATACTGGCCGCATTCGCCTCTGCCCCGCGGCGGTCCGTTTCCGCAATCACCTGCCGCAGCGGCGCTTCCTCAAAAACTTCCTGAAACCCGACAATATCCGCGTTCAGCGTCAGCAGTTGGTCGGCCATCCAATCGGCCTTCCAAGCGTATTCTTCCGGCGTATAGGTTTGAAAGCGGTAGTATTCCCGCTCCGGGCCGATCAGGTTTTTGACGTTGAACGAGGCGATGGTGAAACGTGTCATGACGTGTCCCCTTGGCTGCCACGCGGACAATCACGCGGTCAGGGCTCAAGCATAGCGCGAGAGCGCCTCCCGGAACAGCTCTGCATCCACATTGCCGCCTGTGGCGACGGCAATCACTGCCTCACCATCGATCTGATCCGCATGGAACAGGGCCGCCGCCAAGGAAGCCGCGCCTCCGGGCTCCAGCACGATCTTCAGACGCAAGAAAGCAAACGCCATGGCCTGCAGCGCTTCGTCCTCGGTGATCACAATGCCCGGCCCACACAGGCGGCTGAGGATGGGGAAGGTGATCTCGCCTGGTTGCGGTGTCAGGATCGCATCGCAGATGGAGCCGGACAAACCGGGGTTCTGCCGGATCTCGCCTGCCGCCAGCGACCGGGTCACATCGTCAAACCCCTCCGGCTCCACCGGCCGCACCCGCAGGCCCGGCGCACGAGCTTCCAGCGCCAGGGCGATCCCCGAAGACAACCCGCCGCCGCCGCAGTTGACCAGCACATCCGCCTTGGCGATGCCCGCAGTTGCGGCCTGCTCCGCAATCTCCAGCCCGCAGGTGCCCTGGCCGGCAATCACCAGCGGTTCGTCATAGGGTTTGATCAGCGTCAGCCCGCGTTCCTCGGCGTATTTGGCGCCTGCCGCCTCACGGCTTTCCCCGCCTGCGCGGTCGTAAAGCACTACTTCCGCGCCCAGATCGCGGGTGTTCCGGATCTTCAGCTGCGGCGCGTCAGCCGGCATCACGATCACCGCAGGCGTGCCGTGCGCCTTGGCTGCCGCGGCCACCCCCTGCGCGTGGTTGCCGCTGGAATAGGCGATCACCCCGCGTTTGCGTTCTTCTTCACCCAGTGCCGAGACCGCCGACCAGCCGCCGCGGAACTTGAAGGAGCCGGTGTGCTGCAGGCATTCCGCCTTCACCAGCAGGCGCCGTCCGGCAATCTCGTCCAGAAACGGCGAGGACAGCAGCGGGGTCGTGCGGGCATGGCCCTTCAGCCGCTCCGCCGCGGCTTTGATCATTGCAATTGAAGTCATTTGATCCGGTCCAGAACTGAATGGATGAGGGCGAGCGCCTCCGGCTCGTCCAGAAAGGGCACATGGCCGCGGTTGGCTATCTCAAGGGCCTGCAAGGCGGGCAAGCGGCGTTGCATCTCAGCGAAAGTTCCGGCGCTCAGAATGTCGGAATTTGCGCCGCGGATCACGCCGCAGGGCAGGCCGTCCAGCGCCAGGAACAGCGGCCACAGATCCGGTGGCGGACCTGCTTCGGCTTGCGCCAGCAATGCATCGCGCAGGCGCGGGTCATAGCGCAAAGAAAGCCCTTCGGGCGTTTCATCGTAGAAGGTTTCAACCTCCTCCCGCCAGCGGGCAGGGGGGACGTCCGGAAAGGCGGGCGCCATCAGCGCGCCGAGCGTCTCCGCGGCCTGGTCCCAGCTCTTTGCCGCCGGACGGCGGCCCACATATTCCATGATCCGTGAAATGCCGCCGGGCGGGATTTCCGGGCCGACGTCATTCAGGATTACTGCTGACAACCTGTCTTTCGCCATGGCCGCCAGCGTCATTGCCACCAGCCCGCCGCGCGAAGTGCCAAGGATGGAAACTTGGCCGAGGCCCAGGTGGCCAAGCAGCTCAAGAACATCCTGCGCCTCCCGCAGAACGTTGTAGTTCATGAAGTCCGGATCGTGATCCGACTGTCCGCGTCCGCGCGCGTCCAGGGTGATCATCCGGAAATTCGCGGCATGCGGCGCAAAATAGCGGAAGTCCCGGCTGTCGCGGGTCAGGCCCGCCAAACAGAGCAGAGGCAGGCCTTTTCCGGTATCTGTGTAGTGCAGGCGCAGCCCGTCCGAAGTGTCAAAGAATGGCATCTGCGGTTCAGCCCTTGGCAAGGTCCGGGATTGTGGTCAGGTCCGGCAGGATATGCGCGGGTTTCCACGGCAGCCTGTCCACGGGTTCTCCCGCCCTGTTTACCCAGGCAGTCACGAAACCATAGCCCGTGGCCCCGGCCGCGTCCCAACCATTTGAAGAGACAAACAGCACCTCGTCCCTGGCGCAGCCAAACCGCTCTTCGACCAGGTCGTAAACCCGGGCGTCCGGCTTGAAGATGCCGACGCTTTCCACCGACAGCACATCATCCAGAACGCTCCCCAGCCCCGCCGACTGCACCGCGCCATCCAGCATCGCGGGAGAACCGTTAGACAGGATCGCGGTGTTCAATCCTGCATCCTTCAGTGCTTGCAGCATTGCAGGCACTTCCGGATAAGCCTGCAATTCCCAGTACAGGTCCAACAGCCGCTGCCGCAGCGCCACGTCGCCGCTCAACCCGGCTGCCTCCATTGCCCAGTCCAGCCCGTCCTGTGTGACGTCCCAGAAATCGGCATGTGCATCGGTGATGGCACGCAGCCAGGTGTATTGCAGCTGTTTCAGCCGCCAATGGCTGGCAAGCTCCGCCCAACTGTCCTGGAGGTGCGGAAATTCCGCCTCGCTGGCGGCTTGCCGCGCAGCGGCAGCGACATCGAATAGCGTGCCGTAGGCGTCGAATATACAGGTGGTAATCGGCATGGTCCTCTCCCCTGCGGCGAGCCTTGCATGAAGCAGCAGAGCAGGCAAAGCGGGAAATTGTACCCATACGGGTTTACATCACGTCCGCGGGCGCTAGGCTGCGCCCCTTTATCAACCCGCAACCGATTGGAGGTCTCATGACCGGGGTAAAGAACGGCGACACCGTGCGCATTCACTACACAGGCAAGCTGACGGATGGCACCGTTTTCGACAGTTCCGAGGGGCGCGATCCGTTGGAATTCACGGTCGGCACCGGCCAGGTGATCGCAGGCATGGATGCAGGTCTCGAAGGCATGACCGCGGGTGAAAAGAAAACCCTCGAAATTCCCTGCACTGAGGCCTACGGCCCGATCAACCCTGCCGCCCGCCAGGAGATCCCGCGTGAAGGCATCCCGGCGGACATTCCGCTGGACCTTGGCACTCAATTGCAGATGCAAAGCCCCGATGGCCAAGTGCTGCCGGTGACGGTGGTGGAAGTCAGCGACGACACCGTGACGCTCGACGCCAATCACTTCCTGGCTGGCAAGGATCTGGTGTTCGATATTGAGCTGGTTTCGGTGAACTGAACCAGAGGGCTGGAAAGCTGGACAGGTTTGCTAAAAAACAAAGGCGCCCGAAAGGGCGCCTTTTCTTTTTGCTCAAATAGATCGAAACATCAAAGGTGATCCGGCTGCGGCATACCTAGGATGTGGAAGCCGCCATCGACCCGGATGATCTCACCAGTGGTGCAGGCGCCTGCATCGGACGCCAAGTAGACAGCGGTGCCGCCAACAGCCTCCAGCGTCGCGTTGTCACGCAGCGGCGCGTTCTGGGCGGTGTGCTTGAAGGTCTTGCGCGCACCGCCGATGGCGGCACCAGCGAGTGTCTTCATCGGTCCGGGAGAGATCGCATTCACGCGGATGCCTTCCGGGCCCAGATCGTTGGCCAGATAGCGGGTCGCCGATTCCAGCGCCGCCTTGGCCACGCCCATCACGTTGTAGTTCGGAACCACCTGGTTCGAGCCTTGATACGTCAGCGTCAGCAGGGTGCCGCCGTTGTCCTTCATCAGCGGGTAGGCGCGGCGCGCCACCTCGATGAAGGAATAGGCGGAAATATCCAGCGAGTTTTTGAAGTTCGCCCGGCTGGTGTCCAGAAAACGGCCAGTCAGCTCGTTCTTGTCCGAATAGGCAATTGCGTGGACAACGAAGTCAATCGCGGGCCAGCGGCCTGCCAGCTGCTCAAACGCCGCGTCCAGCGAGGCATCATCGGTCACATCCACATCGACCATGAAATCCGATCCGACGCTCTGCGCCAGCGGCTCCAGCCGTTTACCAAAGGCTTCGCCCTGGTAGGTGAATGCCAGCTCAGCCCCGGCCTCCGCCATGGCCTTGGCAATGCCCCAGGCGATGGAGCGGTCATTGGCCACGCCCATAATCAGGCCGCGTTTGCCCGTCAGCAGTCCCGCCATCGTTACTTATCCCTTGTACTTGCTCAGAACCATCGAGCCGTTGGTGCCGCCAAAGCCGAAGCTGTTGGTCATCACCGAGTCGAGGCCGGCGTTTTCCACCAGGCTGGTGGCAATCTCACCCGGCAGGATGCCTTCGGCGAGGGTGTCGACATTGATCGACGGGGTGATGAAGTCGTTGTCCAGCATCAGCAGGCAGAAGATCGCCTCCAGCGCGCCGGCAGCACCCTGTGCGTGGCCGGTCATTGACTTGGTCGAAGAAATCGGCGGAACGCTGCCCTCGCCGAAGACACGGCGGGCGGCTTCGACTTCGCCGACATCGCCAACCGGGGTCGAGGTGCCGTGGGCGTTGATGTAATCCACCTTGCGGCCTTCGGGCAGGGTGGACAGCGCCAGGCGCATCGCCCGCTCGCCGCCCTCACCGGACGGTGCAACCATGTCGTGGCCGTCGGAAGTTGCAGCAAATCCGGTTACTTCGGCATAGATCTTGGCGCCGCGGGCCAGCGCGTGCTCCAGATCCTCCAGCACCACGATGCCGCCACCGCCGGAGATCACAAAACCGTCGCGGTCTTGATCAAAGGCGCGGGAGGCTTTCTCCGGATCGTCGTTTTTCTTGGAGGACATCGCGCCCATGGCGTCGAACAGGCAGGAGAGGGTCCAGTCCAGCTCCTCGCCGCCGCCGGCGAACATCACATCTTGCTTGCCCATCATGATCTGTTCAGCAGCATTGCCGATGCAGTGCAAGGAGGTCGAGCAGGCCGAGGTGATCGAGTAGTTGATGCCCTTGATCTTGAACGCGGTCGCCAAGTTGGCGGAAATGGTTGAGGACATGCATTTCGGCACCGCAAACGGACCGATCCGCTTGGTTGCGCCGGACTTCAGCACGGTTTGATGCGCGGTCAGCATGGCAGAGGTCGACGGGCCGCCGGAGCCTGCCACCAGGCCAGTGCGCTCATTCACCACCTGATCCTCTGACAGGCCCGCATCGGCAATCGCCTGGCTCATGGCGATGTGGGCATAGGCCGCACCCGGGCCCATGAACCGCAGGGTGCGCTTGTCCACATGCTCGGCCACGTCGATCTTCAGCGTGCCGGCCACCTGGCTGCGGAAGCCGTGCTCAGCCATTTCCGGGCTGGCAACGATGCCGGATTTCCCGGCTTTCAGCGAGGCGGTGACCTCCTCGGCATTGTTCCCGATGGAGGAGACAATCCCCAAACCGGTGACGACGACACGGCGCATGTGCGTACTCCTGTTTCTGTGACTTATGTCCCGCCGGAAAGCGTATCAGCTTTCGGACAGGGCCACTTTCATATCTTTGACCTGATAAATCACTTCGCCGTCCGCTTCGACGATACCGTCGGCGACGCCCATGGTCAGGCGGCGGGTCTGCACGGCCTTGGTGAAGTTGACACGGTAGGTCAGCATCTTGCGGTCGGGGCGTACCATGCCGGTAAGCTTCACTTCACCCACACCCAGCGCATAGCCGCGGCCCAGCCAGCCGCGCCAGCCCAAGTTGAAACCGGTCAGCTGCCAAAGGCCGTCCAGGCCCAGGCAGCCCGGCATGATCGGGTTGCCGGGGAAATGGCAGTCAAAGAACCACAGGTCCGGGGTGATGTCGAATTCAGCAATCACATGGCCCTTGCCATGCTCGCCGCCATCACCGGAAATTTCGGTAATGCGGTCCATCATCAGCATCGGCGGCGCCGGCAGCTGGGCGTTGCCGGGCCCGAACAGCTCACCGCGCGCGCATTTCAGCAAATCGTCCTTGTCAAAGCTGCTGGGGTAATCGGCCATCCGGGCGCATCTCCTGCCTGAGGTTCGTGTATGTATATCTGGATCCCTGTAACACCCGGTGAAAGGGTCCTGCAAGGGTACCCAGCGTCACTTCCTGCACTGATTGTGCCGCGGATGCCCCGGAAAAGGCCTGCCAGCTGCGAATGAATTTCATTTGAAAAACCCGGGGTGTTGCTCCTATATATACGGTCAGCAACGCGACGCAGGACCTGCTCATGACGCCAAACACCGAAGAAGTGGCCACACGCTGGCTGACAGATGCCGGGCTGAGACCCACCCGGCAGCGGGTCGCGCTCGCCGAATTGCTGGTGGGCGACGGCAAGCACCGCCATATCACAGCGGAAAGCCTGTTCGAGTCGGCCAAGAAAAACGGTGCTGCAGTGTCTTTGGCCACTGTCTACAACACGCTGCGTGCCTTCTGCGATGCCGGCGTGCTGCAGGAAATCCCGCTGGACGGCTCCAAAAGCTATTTCGACACCAATACCCACGACCATCCCCATTTCTTCTGGGAGGATGAGGGACGCGTCAGCGATGCGCCGGCGCAGGAACTTGTGATTCACAAGCTGCCGGAAGCGCCGGAAGGGATGGAGATTGCCTCAGTCGATGTGGTGATCCGTCTGCGCAAGGTCTGACCCGGCGGCGCCCAGTTCCCTTTGCAGGATGCGATAGGCCTGATGGGCTGCAGAGGCCTCTGGCAGCTCTGCATGTGCGGCCAGAATCACCGGCTCTTCAGCTCCCGCATCGGTGACCCGTACAGCGCACAAGGGTTTGCCATCATAACTCATGCTGCCAGGCGGCAGACTGTAGCTGATGCCGGCGCCTTCGCCATTGGCCGCGAGGCTGCGCAACAGCTCCAGCGAATCCGCCCGGTGCGCAATCCGCGGTACCAGTCCATGAACCTTGAACAACCCCAGCATATGCTGCACCGACAGGCCCTCCTGCGACAGAACCAGCGGGTGCTCTGCCAGCTCTGCAAGAGAAATACCGGCGCGTGCCGCCAGCGGATGGTCTGGTGGCACCAGCGCATGCGGTGACAGCCGCTGCAATTCCGCCCGGCTGAAACCCGCGTCCAGCCCAAGGTCATAGGTGATCGCCAGATCAGCCTCACCGTCGGACAGGGCAGTAATCAGCGGCTCAAATCCGCAGGCCCGGTGACTGATTTCCACCTCTGGCATGGCAAGACGCAGCGCCTTCAGGGCGGGGGCCAGCAGGAAAGGGGCAAGATCGGAGAAGCAAACCAGCAGCAGACGCTGCTGCCCGGCGCCCGCGCCCTTGGGGTCCTCCAGCAGGGCAGCCTGCTCCAGCAGCACGTGCGCCTTTTCAGCAAACAGCCTGCCCTGCGGCGTCATCGTCAGTGCCGCCCCACGGCGGCGCAGGAACAGGGGATGGCCCAAGTGCTCCTCGATCCGGCTCAGCGCTGCGGAAAGCGCAGGCTGGCTGACATGCACCGCCTCCGCCGCGGCGGACAGACTGCCATGGCGGGCCACGGCGCAGATGTATTCGTAGTGGCGCAGAGTTAAATATAACATGAGGCGAAGGGTATCTTAGAAAGATATGATTTGAAACTATGCCTGTGCCGCGGCAGGAATGGCGCATCAGAATTGCATCATTCAGCAGCGGAGGCAGCAATGGTCCACCCCCTCATCACCCCGGAGCATGTCGAACAATTTCAGCGCGACGGCGTGGTCCTGATCCGCGGGCTGTTCGCAGACCAGGTTGACCTGCTGCGTGCTGGCGTGGCTGCAAATATGGAAAACCCCGGGCCCTATGCCTCGAACAACGAGAAGGCGGGACAGACCGGGCGGTTCTTTGACGACTACTGCAACTGGACCCGTATTCCTGAGTTCCAGCAAGCTATTGAACAATCGCCCGTGGCTGAAGTCGCAGCCGACCTGATGAAATCCACCTCGGTGCAGATGTTCCATGACCATGTGCTGGTCAAGGAGCCGGGCACCTCCATGCCGACCCCCTGGCACCAGGACGGCCCCTATTACTTTGTCGAGGGAGAGCAGACCATCAGCTTCTGGTCACCGCTGGACGAGGTGAAGGACGCGACCCTTCGCTGTGTGGCCGGTTCGCACAAATGGGAGAAGGAAGTGCTGCCGACCCGCTGGGTGTCTGAAGAGGACTTCTTTCCGGATGAGGGCCAGTACATGCCGGTCCCGGACCCGGATGCCGAAGGTATGACCGTGCTGGAATACCCGATGCAGCCCGGCGATGCGGTGGCCTTTAACTACAAGATCCTGCACGGTGCCCGCGGCAATACCTCCACTTCGCGCCGCCGCGCCTTCTCGCTGCGGCTGGTGGGCGACGATGCCCGCTATGTGGAGCGCCCGGGCCGCACTTCGCCGCCGTTTCCGGGCCACGATATGCAGCCCGGCCAGCGTCTGCGCGAGGATTGGTTCCCGATCCTGCTGCAACGCTAAAGGGGAGGGGGCGTTGCCCCATCGGCCTGACGACCTTCACCCCCAGGGTATTTGAGACCAGAAAGAAGCAGTAGCGTGCAGCCTTGGCTGCGTGCTCATTTCTTCAGGTCGCGGCGGATACCCATGTTCTCAGCGTTCGAGAAGGAGCAGGTCTTGCAAATGCCGAACTGCTTGAGAAAGCCGCGCTTGCGGGCGCGGGCGGCCTCGTCCGAGCGGTAGGCGGCCAGGAAGCCGTCCTGTTCGACGTTGGGCAGTTGAATCACCTGGTCGTAGTCAATGCAGCACAGGCCCAGATCACCATTCCAGAACACAACCGACTGGAACAGCGGCACCGTGCACATGGCATGGCTGGTGTGGCGCGGATGGCGGCGCAGTTCTTTCTGGCGCGGCAGGAAATGCGCAAACTCGCGTTTCTGGTCGGCAGAGGTGTAAGACCCGATCGAGAAGGTCTTGAACCGCACCCGGTCAAAACCGGCCTCTTTCGCCCAGGCCTCCATTTCCTCCATCTGCGGTTCGGAATAACTGGTCAGCAAGGTCTGCAGCACAGTCACAGGCGACTTGGAGCCGATCTGTTTCTTGATATTCAGGAATTCCTCAATGCTGGCTTTGACGTCATCAAAGTCGGAATTGACCCGGTAGGTCTCCTGCGCCTCCTTGGAAAACCCGTCCATGCACAGGTTCACCCGGGCGAGGCCTGAGCGGATCAGCCGCTCGCTCATTTCGGGTGTCAGGCGGGTGGCGTTGGTCGACAGATAGGTGTCGTGGCCGTTTTCATGGGCATAGGAGATGAAATCCGGCAAGTCCTTGTGCAGGGTCGGCTCGCCCGAAAAACTGAAATAAATAGCAGGCTTCTCGCGCTGATCCTTGAAGTCATCAATGATCTTGCGGAACACATGCGGCCTCATCATGCCGCGCTTGCGCTTCATCGCAAAGGTCACCGGGCAGACGGGACAGCGCAGGTTGCAGCTGTTTGTTGCGTCGATGATGATGATCTTGGGCGGGCGCCGGAAATAGGCCAGCGGCAGGAACCGGGCCAGAAAATGCAAGGCCCGCTCATGCAGACCGGGCGGGTTTTCCGGCAGGTCCGGCTGCGCAGAGACCGGAGTGAGGTCCGGTGCGGGGGTGAGATCTTGCATAGGGCTGTCTCCGGTTTTGTGCGTGCACGGTTAACCTTAAAGACCATGGGCTGGGTGGCAAGCGTTTGACCGGTCACAAGCCGTGAGTATTGCGTGAGAGTTCATGCAGAGGCTGCACTTGGCAGCTTCGCCGCCCTATTCAAAAGACGGCTCAGACACGCCGGTGTGCACGCCAGGATCCTCAAGGTCAGCCTGGCACGCTCAGCCGCAGACGCCCTGGACGGCGTCTGCGGCAACTTGCCTCTGGCAAGGCTTGTACTGCAGGCATAGGTGGCGGATTGCCGTTCTGTGGTGCAAAAGCCGGCCGGAAAACATGATTGTGTGATACGCTTTTTGATCCACGTCAAAGTTCCGAGACTTTGCATCTGTGAAAAGGGCGGCAACACTGCCACAAGACGGAGAGAGTCCGTGAGCGATTCCAACCCGGCCCCCAGCCTTTACGCCGCCAGAGAGCCGATCTTCCCGCGGCGCGTGTCCGGTAAGTTCCGCAACCTGAAATGGTACATCATGGCGGTGACGCTGGGAATCTACTACCTGACCCCTTGGATCCGCTGGGACCGGGGCCCCTCACTGCCGGACCAGGCGGTGCTTCTGGACCTGGCAAACCGCCGGTTCTACTTCTTCTGGATCGAGATATGGCCGCATGAGTTCTACTTCGTGGCGGGTCTTCTGATCATGGCTGGGCTTGGACTTTTCCTGTTCACCTCGGCGCTGGGCCGGGTCTGGTGCGGCTATGCCTGCCCGCAGACGGTCTGGACTGACCTGTTCATCCTGGTAGAGCGCTGGATAGAGGGCGACCGTAACGCCCGCCTGCGCCTGCACCGGCAGAAGAAAATGGATTTCCGCAAGGCGCGCCTGCGGGTCACCAAATGGACCGCTTGGTTCCTGATCGGCCTCGCAACCGGCGGTGCCTGGGTGTTCTACTTCGCCGATGCACCGACGCTGGCCTATGACCTGGTGACGCTGAACGCGCACCCCATTGCCTATTCCACCATGCTGATCCTGACCGCGACCACCTTCCTGTTTGGCGGCTTCGCACGCGAGCAGATCTGCATCTACGCCTGCCCCTGGCCGCGTATCCAGGCGGCAATGATGGATGAGGACACGCTGACCGTCGGCTACCGCGAATGGCGGGGCGAGCCGCGCGGCAAGCTGAAAAAAGGTCAGGTGGCCGAAGGGCAGGGCGACTGCATTGACTGCATGGCCTGTGTCAACGTCTGCCCGGTGGGGATCGACATTCGCGACGGCCAGCAGATGGAATGCATCACCTGTGCTCTGTGCATCGACGCCTGCGACGACGTGATGGCCAAGATCGGCAAGCCGCGCGGCCTGATTGACTATATGGCGCTGTCGGACGAGACGCTGGAGCGCAGCGGTAACCCGCCCAAGAATATCTGGAAGCACATCCTGCGCCCGCGCACCATAATGTATACCAGCCTGTGGTCGCTGGTCGGTGTGGGCCTGCTGTTTGCGCTGTTCATCCGCTCCGATATTGAGCTGACCGTTGCACCGGAACGCAACCCGACCTTTGTAACGCTGTCGGACGGCTCGATCCGCAACACCTATGACGTGCGCCTGCGCAACAAGCATGGCGAGGACCGGGTGTTCAAACTGTCGATCAAGGGCGACCCGGCGATGCGTTTGCAATTGGAAGGCACCGTCTATCATTCGGTGAACGTGCCGGCGGATACCGCGCTGCTGCAGCGGGTCTATATCGTCTCTGCCAAAGGTTCGGCACCTTCGCAGGCCTCCAGCACTCCGGTTCGCATCTGGGTTGAGGATCTGATAAACGGGGAACGGGCCCACAAGGACACCAGCTTTAACGGCAAGGGGAACTGAGCCATGGCTAAGCGCGAACGCGAATTTACCGGCAAACACGCCATCCTGCTGTTCGGCGGTGCCTTTGCAGTGATCATCGGGGTGAACATCATTCTGGCGGTCAATGCGGTGAAAACCTTTCCGGGGCTTGAGGTAAAGAACTCCTATGTCGCCAGCCAGGAATTCGACCAGCGCCGCTCCGCGCAGGAGGCGCTGGGTTGGTCGGTCTATGCGTCCTCGCAGGGCGATCAGGTCAAGCTTGAGATCACCGACGCCGACGGTACCCCGGTGGAGGTTGCCAAACTGAGCGCAACGCTGGGCCGGGCGACCCATGTGCAGGACGACCAGAAGCCGGAATTCATCTTTGACGGCCAGGCCTATGTGGCGCCGGCCGACCTGGGACCGGGCAACTGGAACATCCGCATGGTGGCCCGGGCCAAGGATGGCACCGAATTCACCCAGCGGGTGATCCTGCATGTGAAAGGCTGACCGCGATGACCGCGCAGCTCCGCCCCTCGCTGGCCGCCTGTCCCGCTTGTGTCGCCGCCCCGCATGACGGGGTAGAGCAGGCGCCAACCGAGGCACGGCTGGCGCTGTCCCTGCCGGGCATCCACTGCCAGGCCTGTATTTCGACAGTGGAGCGGGAGCTGAACGCCCATCCGGGCATCCATACGGCACGGGTTAACCTGACCCTGAAACGTGCGCTGATCGAGGCGGACCCGGACGTGCGCGCGGCGGATCTGATCCCGGTGCTGGAAAAGGCCGGCTTTGAGGCGCATGAACTGGATCTGGCGGCGCTGGCGGCCACTCAGAACGACAAGGCCGGGCGGGATCTCTTGATGCGGCTGGCGGTGGCCTTCTTCGCCTCGATGAACGTGATGCTGCTGTCGATCTCGGTCTGGTCCGGGGCGTCGGATGCAACCCGCGATATGTTCCACTGGATCTCCGCGGCGATCACCTTCCCTGCCATCATCTTCTCGGCCCAGCCCTTCTTTGCCAACGCCTGGAGCGCGCTGCGCGTCAGGCGTCTCAACATGGATGTGCCGATCGTGCTTGCCCTGGTGCTGGCGCTGGTCACATCGCTATGGGAGACCTTCCTCTCGGGCGAGCACGCCTATTTTGACGCCGCGCTGACGCTCACGTTCTTCCTGTTGGCGGGCCGTTACCTCGACTACCGCACCCGCGCGGTGGCACGCTCTGCAGCGGAGGAATTGGCGGCGCTGGAAGTGCCCCGTGCCATCCGGCTGCTGGACGGTGATGAATACGAGGTGCCGGTGGCGGACCTGGCCATCGGCGACCTGATCCTGGTGCGCCCGGGCGGGCGGATGCCAGTCGATGGCGAGATCGTTTCCGGCCAGTCGGAGCTTGACCGCTCCTTGCTGACCGGGGAAACCCTGCCGGTCTTTGCGGCACCCGGCCTCGCGGTTTCCGCAGGTGAAGTGAACCTCACCGGCCCGCTGACCATCCGCGCGACCGCAGTGGGCGAGGACACTTCGCTGCACCGCATGGCCGATCTGGTCGCCATCGCGGAATCCGGCCGTTCCCGCTACACGTCGCTCGCCGACAGTGCTGCCAAACTCTATGCGCCCGGGGTGCACATCCTGTCGGCGCTCGCCTTTGCCGGCTGGTACCTCTACACCTTCGACATCCGCACGGCGCTGAACATTGCCGCTGCGGTGCTGATCATCACCTGCCCCTGCGCGCTTGGCCTCGCGGTGCCTGCGGTAACCACGGCTGCCTCGGGCCGGCTGTTCAAAAAGGGCATGCTGATCAAACACGCCACCGCGCTGGAGCGGCTGGCAGAAGTGGACACAGTGGTCTTTGACAAGACCGGCACGCTGACCGCCGGCACCCCGGAAGTCACCAACCTGGGCGACCATGCCCGCGCAGATATTGAGATTGCCCTAGCGCTGGCCGAAGCCTCCTCGCACCCCCTGTCAGTTGCGCTCACCCGCGCCGCGCGGGCGGCCGGGGTCAAACCTGCTGCGGTGCAGGACATCACCGAGGTGCCCGGCTATGGCGCCGAAGGCCTGTACCGCGGTGCCCGCGTCCGGCTGGGCCGTGCGGCCTGGGTCGGCGCCGCGCAGGGCAGCCAGACAGCAGCATGGCTCGAGACCGGGGCAGGGGAGCCCAGGCCCTTCCTCTACACTGATGCCCTGCGCCCCGGCGCGGCGGAGGCTGTGGCGGCGCTGAAGGCGGCCGGCAAGGATGTGCTGCTGATTTCCGGCGATACCACCGGCGCGGTGGAGGACCTGGCCGGGCGGCTGAACATTTCCAAATGGGTGGCGGAGGCGCTGCCTGCGGATAAATCCGCCCGGGTCCAGTTGCTGGCGGATCAGGGTCAAAAAGTGCTGATGGTCGGCGATGGTCTCAACGACACCGCGGCACTGGCGGCGGCGCATGTCTCTATCTCTCCGGCCTCGGCGCTGGATGCGGCGCGGGTCGCCTCCGACATCGTGCTGCTGGGCCAGGACCTTGAACCCATAGCCGAGGCCTGCGGTGTGGCCCAGAAGGCCACCCGCCGCATCCGCGAGAACTTCCGCATTGCCACGCTCTACAACGTGATTGCCGTGCCGCTGGCGATCGCCGGACTGGCAACGCCCTTGATCGCAGCACTGGCAATGTCTACTTCCTCGATAACCGTTTCCCTCAACGCGCTGCGCCTGCGCTGAGCCCGCGCCCGCAATACTGGTACTGAGCTTATGAGTGTCCTTGCCTACCTGATCCCGATTTCCCTGATCCTCGGCTCGGTGGGGCTTGCAGCCTTCTTCTACACGGTGCGGAGCAACCAGTATGACGACCCCGAAGGTGATGCCCGCCGTATCCTCAATGACGAGTGGGACGACAAGCCCAAGCCCTGACGACGGGCGGGAGGGCCTGCTGGCAAGGATCGGCCGGGCAAGAAAAAAGGCGCCTCCGCGGGCGCCTTTTCTGATTTGAGGTGTTGCCGGACTCAGGACGGGCCGATCGGTGCGCAGGTCACGTTGCGGGCGTTCAGGCGGCGGCAGGCCAGTTCTGCCTGCTCCTGGGTCATGCCCAGGAAGTTGGCCTCGAACCCGCGGCGGGTCTTGGCCACCTTGCGCAGGGTGCCGTCCAGCGTTTCCAGCTCCGCCAGCGCGGTGCGCAGCAGAACCTTCTCTGCCTGGTAGCGGCTTGTGTAGAGACCGACGTTGACCCCCCAGTAGCGCCCGCCGGAGGTGGACAGCCGGGTCACCACAACTGGTTCCGGTTCAGGTGCAGTACCAGTCAGGCTGGCCGGGCGGGCCACCGGGCGCAATCCGGTAAAGGGAACCTTCTGCACGGCAGCAATGACGGCCGGAACGGCGTCCTCAACTGCAGGCTGGGGTTCCGCCTCCGCTTCCGCCAATGCAACCGCTATGCTTTCCCGCAACGCGTCCCCGCCAACGGCACCGTCCGCGCTGACGGTTTGCACGTTTTCGATCTGCTCATCAGCGGTCTCTGCCTCTGCGGTTTCTGGGCCAGCCGCATCAGCCTGCGCAACGGCCTCCTCCAACGCGGTTCTTTCCGCGGGCGGCGTCTGCAGCGCTTCCTCCAGCGCCGCCACCAGCACCGGCGACTCGCTGGCACCCGGGCGGGTTTTCGGACGCAGGCTGGTGTTCACCTGGCCGCTCACCCGGATGGTCTTGCCCGCCACCCCGTGCGAGGGGCCGTCATCGGCGTCGGCAACTACCACATTGCCCGCACCCTGATAGGCAGGCCGTTGCGGCTTGCGCAGCGCGGCGCGCGACGGCGCCCGGCGGAAGCCGAGGTCCAGCAGTTCCGCGACCTTGGCATTGCGCGACACGGTGGATTTGCCGCCAAAGACGGTTGCGATGATCCGTTCGTTGCCGCGCTTGGCTGAGGCCACAAGGTTGAACCCGGCGGCTCGGGTGTAACCGGTCTTGATCCCGTCGGCACCTCGGTAGGCCGCCAGCAGGCGGCGGTTGGTATTGGGGACCTCACGGATGCCGGCGTGCGTCGAACGGCGTGAGAACAGGTTGTAGTACTCGGGATAATCGTACAGCAGGTGCCGCCCCAGCGTGGTCATGTCGCTGGCGGTCGACAGATGCCCGCTGGCGGTCAGGCCATGGGCGTTCTTGAAGGTCGTGCGGCTCATCCCCAGCGCCTTGGCGGTGCGGTTCATCCGGCGGGCAAAGGCGGCCTCGGAACCCGACAGGGTCTCGCCGATGGCGGTGGCCGCGTCATTGGCGGATTTCACCGCGGCGGCGCGGATCAGGTAGCGGAAGGCAATTTTCTGACCGGACTTCAGCCCCAGTTTCGACGGCGGCTCGGCGGCTGCATTGCGGCTGATCCGGACTTTGGTATCCAGCGTGATCTCGCCGTTCCGCACTGCTTCGAATGCAATGTAGAGCGTCATCATCTTGGTCAGCGATGCCGGGTGCAGCCGGGTGTCGGCATTGCGCGAATGCAATACCTCGCCGGTTCGGGCGTCGATGACCATCGCTGCATAGGGCGCGGCTGCGGCCCGCTGCGGCTGCAACGCCAGCGTAAAGACTGCAAAGAGAAAGACCGCGGCTGCCCATAGGAACCGGGTACGGGAATACCGGCCTGACGCCGGTTTGACCTGCGTGATCACTGCCATGTTTGCCTCGTGCCGCCGGTTTTCCGGCTGACGTTTTTGCCTGTGTGCAAAAGCGTAACACAGGGTTTACGAGGAATAAACAGCGGCGCCGGCACGCAGTCAGGCGCTTCGGCCGAAGTGTGCCGGCATGTTGTGTGTGGGCGTTGCCTGACCGCTAAATCCGGCAAGTCCTAACGAAAGGTTATCAAAAAAAGTTGCCGTTGCATCGGGGCGCGGGCAGCTTAAGCCCGGGTTGACAGGCCTTCTGTTCAGAATTCCGGTCAACCAGCGTGAAAATTGGTGACATAAAACGGGGTGGAATAGCTCAGGCCAAGCGAGAATTCGCAGGGCTGAAGCAGCCGCGCCTTGATGCGGGATTCGAGATCCGCCAGCAGCGCCTTTGAAAACGCCTCATCCCGGTGCGGCTTGGTCAGCAGGGCGACGCTGACGGTGATATGGGTGTGGTGATACCGGTCCGTGGGGTAGGCACGGCCCTTGCAGGCACCCGCACCGCCGTCGTGTTCCAGTATCACCGCTTCGATTTCAGCGAGAATGGCTTCTGCATCGAGATCCAGATCGCTGGAGAATTTCAGTTCTGCGTGCGGCATGTGTCCGGGGCTCCCTTGGCGTTTGCCAAAGGGATAGCGCCGCTCAGCCCAGGCTGTCCACCAGATCCGCCAGCCCGCCCAGATCGGCAATCTCCGCGTAGCGCGGGCTATGCGCTGGCGCTTCGGCATGCTCCACCTCCCAGACCAGCCCATGCGGCACATAGGTGCCCCAGCCTCCGGCCTCGATCGGCGCCACCACATCAGAGCGCATGGAGTTACCAACCATCATCGCACGATCTGCACCGTCGCCATGGCGTGCGAAGATGTCCCGGTACACATCCGGTGTCTTCTCGGACACCACCTCAACCCCGTCAAACAGCTCCCCAAGGCCTGACTGAGCCAGCTTGCGCTCCTGATCCAGCAGGTCGCCCTTGGTGATCAGCACCACCTTGTAGCGCCCTGCCACAGCCTCCACCGCTTCCCGCGCATGCGGCAGCAGCTCGATCGGATAAGACAGCATCATCTGTCCCGCGGTGATCAGCTCCTTGATCACGGCCGCGGGCACCCGCTCACCGGTCACTTCGATCGCAGTTTCGATCATCGACAGGGTGAAGCCCTTCACCCCGTAGCCATAGCGCCCGAGGTTGCGTTTTTCGGCGTCCAGCAGCTGCCGTTCCAGCTGCTCCGGCCCAATGTCCGCGGGGGTGTGATCCTGCAGCAATTCGGCAAACCGTTCCTGCGTGACGCGGAAGAACCGTTCATTGTGCCAGAGGGTATCGTCGGCATCAAAGCCGATTGTTGTCAAATTAGGTGTCAATCTGCGGGTCTCAGTCTCTTTTCCTGAACAGCTAAGAGGCTATATAAGCGTCACAGGAAATTCCATGCACCACTGGATCAAATTGCTCATGCCGCTGCAGCCCTTGATGATGACTGATCATTCAGACGACGACACGGAATCCGGCGTCCTCACCAAGACACGGCCCAAGACCAAGCGCCCGCCGCGCTACAAGGTGCTGCTGCTGAATGACGACTACACCCCGATGGAATTCGTGGTGATGGTGCTGGAACGCTTCTTTGGCATGACCCACGCACAGGCGTTTGAAATCATGCTGACGGTGCACAAGAAGGGCGTTGCGGTGGTCGGTGTGTTCAGCCATGAGGTGGCGGAAACCAAGGTCGGCCAGGTGATGGATTTCGCCCGCCGCCACCAGCACCCGCTGCAGTGCACCATGGAAAAAGAAGAATAAAGAGGCCCTTAGATGTCTGTACGCTTGTCACTGGCCGCCCAATCGGGCGGCTTTGCTGTTCCGCCTGAGGGCCGCATCGCCGTCTTCCATCCGCGCAGCGAGCATGATCTGTCGGCCCTGCCCAAGGATCAGGTCTTGGTCATCCAGCCGTTCCGCCCGGACCATGATCACTTCGCCGCCCAAGGCTACGCCTGCGCCCCGTCGCTGGAGGCCGGCGCGGACTATGCCGCTGCCGTCGTCTTCCTGCCGCGGGCCAAGGCGCTGGCCCGGATGCTGGTGGCGCAGGCTGCTGCCGCGACCCATGGTCAGGTGCTGATCGACGGCGCCAAGACCGAAGGCATTGATTCGCTCCTGAAGGACCTGCGCAAGCGCTGCACACCCTCGGCGCCGGTCTCCAAGGCGCATGGCAAGATTTTCTGGATCGAGGGCGGCACGGATCTGTCAGATTGGCAGCCCGATGGCCCGCAGCAGGTTGAGGGCTTCATCACCGCCCCCGGCGTGTTCTCCGCAGATGGCATCGACCCGGCCTCCCGGATGCTGGCTGCAGCCCTGCCGCAAAAGCTGGGCCGCTGCGTCGCCGACCTGGGGGCGGGCTGGGGCTATCTCTCAGCGCAGGTGCTGAAGCGCGAGGGCGTCGAGGAACTTCATCTGGTGGAGGCAGACCATGCCGCGTTGGCCTGCGCCCGCCTGAACGCCGCCGATCCGCGGGCGCATTTCCATTGGTCTGATGCCCGCAGCTGGAAGGCACCTTGCGTGGTGAACACCGTGGTGACGAACCCGCCGTTCCACACCGGCCGCGCCGCGGAACCGTCGCTGGGGCAGGCCTTCATCGGCGCTGCCGCCTCCATGCTGGCCGCCAGCGGCAGCCTGTGGATGGTGGCAAACCGGCACCTGCCCTACGAGACTGCACTGGCCGAACGGTTCGCCCAGGTACGCGAGGAGGGTGGCGACAACCGCTTCAAGATCTTGCACGCCGCCAAACCGAAACGCGGGCGCAAGTAACCGCGGACCCGGCGCAATGGCGGTTTCCAAACCGGCAGGCGCGGTCTAACGTGCGGGCCAAATGCTATAGGGGAGCACCCTTTCATGTCCTTTTCCATTTCCGGCAAAACCGCCATCGTGACCGGTGCCGCCAGCGGCATCGGCCTTGCGATCGGCAAGCAGTTTGCCGATGCTGGCGCCAATGTGATGTTTGCGGATACGCATGAGGCTCAGCTGGTCGATGAGCTTGGCGAACAGGCCGACGAGAGCAACATCCGCTACTTTGCCGGCGATCTGCGCGAGCGTCTGACCATTGCCAACCTGCTGTCAGCCACCATTGACGCATTTGACGATATCGACATTCTGGTCAATGGCGCCCGCCAGGTTGTGGCAACCGATGCGCTGGACCCGCAGGATGAAACTCTTGATCAGCTTTTGAACCAAAGCCTGCTGCCGTCGGTGCGCCTGTCGCAGCAGGTGGCAAAACGGATGATCAAGCAGGGGGAGGAACGCGAGGGTGACGGCCCGTTGGGCAGCATCATCAACCTTTCTTCCATCGCCGCCCGCCGCACCCACCCGGAGCTGATGGCCTATTCCGTGGCCTCTGCCGCACTGGATCAGGCAACCCGCTCCCTGGCTGTAGCGCTGGCGCCGCACCGGATCCGCGTGAACTCCATCGCCTTCGGGTCCGTGATGAGCGCCTCGATGCAGGCGACCCTCAAGGAAAACCGCAGCTTCCGGCAGGATATCGAGGCGCACACCCCGTTGGGTCGGGTCGCCTCTCCCACCGAACTCACCCAGACCGCCCAGTATCTCGCCTCCGACGCCTCCGGCTTCATGACCGGGCAGGTTCTGACACTGGACGGCGGCCGTACTTTGCTGGACCCGGTGTCCGCGCCGATGCACTGATTGGAAAGACCTGTGACTGCTGAAATGAAAGACGAGAAGGCCCAGGCGGCTGCCTGGTTCCGGGAATTGCGCGACCAGATCGTTGCGGCCTTTGAGGCGCTGGAGGACACCCACAGCGAAGGCCCGTTCGCGGATATGGAGCCGGGCCGGTTCGAGGTGACGGAAACCAAGCGGACCTCGGACGACGGTTCCGACGCCGGCGGCGGGCTGATGAGCGTGATGCGCGGCGGACGGGTGTTCGAGAAGGTCGGCGTCAACATCTCTGAGGTCTACGGTATCCTGGGCGAACGCGCCCAAGCCGCGATGGCGGCGCGCAAGGGCATTCCGGGCATGAGGGACGACCCTAGGTTCTGGGCCTCCGGCATCTCGCTGGTCGCCCATATGCGCAATCCGCATGTGCCCGCCGTGCACATGAACACCCGCATGTTCTGGACCCCGCACGCCTGGTGGTTCGGCGGCGGCTCGGACCTGAACCCTTGCATCGAATACGCAGAAGACACAGCGCATTTTCATGGAGCCCAGAAACAGCATTTGGACGCGCACGGCGCAGAGCTCTACCCGCGGCTCAAAGAATGGGCGGATGAGTATTTCTACATCCCCCACCGCAAGCGCGCCCGCGGGGTGGGCGGCATCTTCATGGATGACCAGAACTCTGGTGACTGGGCCGCGGATTTTGCCCTGACCCGGGACATCGGCCGCGCCTTCCTGCCGGCCTTCGTGCCGCTGGTCGAAAAGCGCCGGGTGCAGGACTTTGACGAGGCGGACAAGGACGCCCAGCTGATCCACCGCGGCCTCTATGCGGAATACAACCTTGTTTATGACCGCGGGACCAAGTTCGGTCTGGAAACCGGCCATGACGCCAACGCGGTTCTGATGAGCCTGCCGCCTCTGGCCAAATGGGTCTGAACCGCAGGCAGCCCAGAAGCTGACAACGCGCCGTTTTAAAGCGGCGCGTTTTTTCTTGCGGCGGATTTACGCTGATCCGTGCCCTTTGGGGCGCGACATTGCGCCGCCCTGCGCTAAGATGAAACGCAACAGGCAAAGAAAAGAGCAGCATTCACACAGCGAGGCAGGGAGCACATCACATGCGCAGACTGGTTCTTGGGGCATTGGCACTGGCATTGGCGGCGGGCTGCGGCGGGCCGCCGGAGAGGGACACCAGCACCCCGGCAGTCACCCGCACCGAACCGGCCAATTCGCGGCTTGCCGGGCTCTCTACCTATCCCCGCTTCGGCGACCGCGACCCGCATGACTGGGAAGGGCGCAAACCCTGGTCCTACCCGGTGCACGGCATCGACGTCTCGCGCTATCAGGGTACCATCGACTGGAACAAGGTGCGCCGCTCCGGCGTGTCCTTTGCCTATATCAAGGCAACCGAAGGCGGCGACCACACAGACGCCAAGTTCCGCGAAAACTGGCGCGCCGCGCGTGCCGCGGGGCTGAAACGCGGCGCCTACCACTATTACTACTTCTGCCGCCCGGCAGCGGAGCAGGCGCGCTGGTTCATCCGTAATGTACCTAGGGACGCAAACGCGCTGCCGCCGGTGCTGGATATGGAATGGAACCACCGCTCCCGCACCTGCACCACCCGGCCAGGCGGTGCCAAAGTGCGGGCGGAGGCGCGCAAGTTCCTGAACATCCTGGAACGCCACTACGGCAAGCGCCCGGTTGTCTACACCACGGTGGATTTCTACCGCGACACCGGCATCGGCAGTCTTGGCGGCACCGAGTTCTGGCTGCGCTCCGTCGCGGGCCACCCGCAAAAGGTCTACCCGGGCAAGGCCTGGAGCTTCTGGCAGTATTCCGGTACCGGCGAGGTGCCCGGGATTGCGGGCGACGTCGATCTCAACACCTTCCGCGGCAGCCCCGAAAGCTGGCTGAGGTGGTCCGGGCAGATCTGACGCCGGGCAGGGGGCTTTGCCCCCTCGCGCCCTGGGCGCTCACCCCCTGGATATTTTCAGCCGGATGAAGAGCGGATCCTCAATTCATCTGGCCCCAATTACCCCGGAGCGCGAGGCAGCGCCTCGCTTCAGGCCTTCCAGTCGAAGAAGCCCTTGCCGGCCTTCTCCAGCAGCTTGGCCGCCATCTCCCGACCCAGCTCCGCACCGTCCTCGACTGCACAGGTCTGGTCGTCACTGATCGCTTCCGAGCCATCCGGCCGCAGCACCTCGCCGCGCAGGCGCAGAGTGGTGCCGTCCAGCTCCGCCAGCCCCGCAATCGGCGTCTCGCAGGAACCATCAAGCGCGGCCAGAAAGGCGCGCTCCGCCGCCAGCCGCTGACCCGTCTCATGGTCATGGATCGCCGCCAGCATGTCGCCTGCGCGGCTGTCATCCGAACGCCGCTCGATGCCGATGGCGCCCTGCGCCACCGCGGGCAGCATGTCGCTGGTCTCAATCGCGGTGGCAGGCACATCGTCCATCGCCAGACGGTTCAGGCCCGCCATCGCCAGGAAGGTGCACTCCGCCACGCCCTCGGACAGTTTGCGCAGGCGGGTCTGCACATTGCCGCGGAACTCCACCACCTTCAGGTCCGGGCGGCGATTGAGCAGCTGCGCCCGGCGGCGCAGCGATGAGGTGCCGACCACCGCGCCCTCCGCCAGATCATGCAAGGACTTCAGCGCAGGGGAAATAAACGCATCCCGCACGTCCTCGCGCGGCAGATAGGTGTCCAGCGCCAGCCCCTCCGGCTGCGCGACCGGCATGTCCTTCATCGAATGCACCGCGATGTCGATGGCACCCGACAACAGGTCCTCTTCGATCTCCTTGGTGAACAGCCCCTTGCCGCCCAATTCCTTCAGCGGCTTGTCCGCTGCAATCAGCGCCTGATTGTCGCCGGTGGTCTTGATCACCACGATCTCGAACGCCTCCTGCGGCAGATCAAAGGCCGCGGCCAGGCGCGCGCGGGTCTCATACGCCTGGGCCAGCGCCAGCGGCGATCCGCGGGTGCCAATCTTCAGGGGCGAAGCGGGGGAGGGCAGGGTCAGTGTCATGCAGAAAGCCATAAATCAGTTTGCATCCCGGAGGAAACCGGTTTTTGCGCATCTCCCACGGGCCGGGCGCGCGGGCCTTGACATAGGACAAGGCGCAACCGCGCCGGGCGCGGCACATCGCCCCTGCTCTTGACATTCCGCCTCTCAGGCATGACCTCAGGAGCCAGCTGACAAAGAGGATGACCATGGCCGGACAAAAGAAGCTGCTGCGCGCATTGGCGGGTGAGAAACAGGATGTGCCGCCTATCTGGATGATGCGCCAGGCGGGCCGCTACCTGCCGGAATACCGCGCCACGCGGGCTGAGGCCGGGGATTTCCTGTCGCTCTGCTATAATTCCGATCTGGCTGCCGAAGTAACGCTGCAGCCGATCCGCCGCTACGGCTTTGATGCGGCGATCCTGTTTGCCGACATCCTGCTGATCCCGCAGGCGCTGGGCACCGACCTGTGGTTCGTGACCGGCGAAGGCCCGCGGCTGTCGACCATCACCACCGAGGCGGATTTTGCCAAGCTGGGTCCGGCCTCCGACATCCACGAGACGCTGAACCCGATTTACGAAACCATTCGCATCCTGTCGCGCGAGCTGCCGTCCGAAACCACGCTGATTGGCTTTGCCGGCGCACCCTGGACCGTGGCCACCTATATGATCGCTGGCCGCGGCACCCCGGACCAGGGGCCCGCCCACGCCTTGCGTGAAGAAAACACCGCCCTGTTCGAAGCACTTCTGGCGCGCATTACCGAGGCGACCATCGACTACCTTTCCAAGCAGATCGAGGCCGGCGCCGAAGTGGTCAAGATATTCGACAGCTGGGCCGGTTCGCTGAAGGGCGAGGCGTTCCAGAAATATGCGTTGGAACCCTGCCGCCAGATCACCGCTGCGCTGAAGGAACGCCACCCGGGCATCCCCGTTATCGGCTTCCCGCGCGAAGCGGGTGAAAAATATGTGGGTTTTGCCAAGGCGACCGGCGTCGACTGCGTGGCGCTCGACAACGCGGTTGATCCGGCCTGGGCTGCCGCCAATCTGCAGGTGGACGGCTGCGTGCAGGGCAACCTCGCCTCCCGCCACATGGTGACCGGCGGGCAGGAACTGGTGGACGAGACCCGCCGCATCGTCGAGGCCTTCAGGAACGGCCCGCACATCTTCAACCTGGGCCACGGCATCACCCCGGATGCCAACCCGGACAACGTGCAGCTGATGATCGACACCGTCCGCAACGGCTGATCTTGTGTTAGCCTGAAAGATGCGGCAATAGCCGCATCTTCGGATACATCCAGAGGTCTCACGATGGACTACAGCAGAATGGGCGGCGCCCGCATGGGCAGCAACAAGCCCCGCCACGCGGAACATAACGCCAAGGGCACCAAGAAGAACCCTTTTGGCAAGCAGGCGGACAAGACCGAACTGCTCAAGCGGATGAAAGCTGCGGCTGAAAAGGCCAAAAAAGAAGACTGACCCTACGTCCGGGCCAGTTCTGCCAGGATTTCCTCCGTGTGCTGGCCGCGCCGGGGGATCTCCGGCGGTGTCCATTCCGGCTGGCTGGAAAACCGCGGGGCAGGGGCGGCTTGCAGCACACCGTCTGCCTCCACCCAGGTGCCGCGCGCATTCATTGGATGCGCCATTGCCTCCTCCGGGTTCAGCACCGGGGCCACACAGGCATCTGATCCCTCGAACAGCGCCGCCCAGTGATCGCGCGGCTGGCTGGCAAAGATTCCGGCCAGGCGGCCGGTCAGCGTGGGCCAAAGCGCCTTGTTGAACTGCTGCTGGAACTCGGGATCCTTCGACAGCCCCAGCTTCTCCAGAAACAGCGTATAGAACTTCGGCTCCAGGCATTGCACGGAAACATAGCCGCCATCGGCACAGGCATAGGTGCGGCACCAATGCGGCCCGTCTAGCAGGTTTGCTCCACGTGTGACGCCAAAGTTCCCGGCCTGGCGGATGCTCATCAGCAGGTTCATCATATGGGCTGACCCGTCATAGATCGCGGCATCCACCACGCAGCCCTCGCCGGTGGATTTCGCCTTGAGAAGACCTGCCAGCATGCCCGCCACCAGATACATCGCGCCGCCGCCGATATCGCCGACCAGCGTGGCGGGTGTCAGTGGCGCATCGCCTGGGTTCGAGGCGTACCACAGCGCGCCGGACAGCGAGATGTAATTGAGGTCATGTCCCGCTGCATGGGCCTGCGGGCTGTCCTGGCCCCAGCCCGTCATCCGGCCATAGACCAGGCCCGGGTTCACTGCATGGCACTCTGCCGGACCGAGCTCCAGCCGCTCCATCACGCCAGGACGGAAACCCTCGATCAGCCCATGTGCGTTTTTGGCAAGTTTCAGGAATGTTTTCGCTCCGTCCGGGTCCTTCAGGTCCAGCATTACCGACCGCTTGCCGCGGTCCAGCAGCGAGGTTTCAGGCATTCCCGGTGCACGGGCCGGTGTACGGGCGGTGTACGGCCGGTGCACGCAGATAACCTCTGCCCCGAGGTCCGCCAGTGTCATCGCGGCAAAGGGGCCGGGGCCCAGGCCTTCAACTTCCAGAATGCGGATCCCTTGCAGCATATGGTGCCCCTGTTTGCGGTGTTCGGTTCCGGCCAGTCTGCGGCGGCTCAGGCGTTTCGGGCAAGCTGCTGGCGGAATTTCCGTGGCGGCATTCCGGTACCATTGGCAAAGACCCGGCTGAAATGGGCGGGATCGTTGAAGCCCAGCTCATAAGCGATCTGAGCGGCGGTCAGGTTTGTGTAGATCAGCAGCCGCCGTGCCTCGCGCAGAACGCGGGCCTTGATCAGCGCAGAGGCGGACTGCCCGGTTGCCTGATGGGCAATGCGATTGAGATGGGTGGCGGAAACGGCCAGTTCGCCGGCATAATCCGCAAGCGTGCGGCGCTGGCGGAAATCGCGCTCCACCAGTGCCTCAAAGCGTGCAAATAAGGGGCTGGCCAGCGAATGTGACGCTGCATCCTGATCGTCGGCAATGGCGCGCGCCGCCGCAGCGGTGAGTGAAAGCGCCAGCCCGCGCAGCATCTGGGCGTGGCCAAAGTCCCGGCAGCCGTATTCACGGTAGAGCTGCTCTGCAAGGTTTTGCAATCCGGCAGGCAGCGGCAGCACAGCGGGCAGGTCCAGCCGCGCGCGTAGCCCCTCACTTGGAAACAGGTTCTGATCCAGGAACTCAGAAGCGAGGGTCATGACCCAGCCTGAGGTGCAGGGGCCAAAACTGAAGCCATGCACCACGCCGCGGGGCACATTGACCAGGCAAGGCGGGGCAAGGGAATGGCTGATTCCGTCAATTTCAGCCCTGCCGCCGCCTTCGCTCAGAAGCAAAAGCTGATGCAGCCGCGCGTGACGGTGCGGCCGCAATTCCCAGTCGTGCAGCTCTGAACGGGCTCGGATCGTCTCAATATGCAGCACATCGGCCAGTTCGGCTGTTTCGCCGAACAAGTTGTAGCTATCTATCCGAGGTTTCGGCGTCATGTTCGAAATGTACAGGACATGACGCGCTTGGTCCATTCGCAAGCCTGGGCGGCCATCGCATAATCTTTGGTGCACGAATGCAGAAAGCAAACAGGGGAATGCGCATGTCCACGCATCAGACGCAGGTTGTCATCATTGGCGGCGGGCCTTCGGGGCTGCTGCTGTCGCAGCTCTTGCACTGCAAGGGGATCGGCTCGATCGTGCTGGAAAAGCATACCCGGGAGCATGTGCTGGGCCGCATCCGGGCAGGGGTGCTGGAGCATGGTTTCGTCAACCTCATGCGCGAGGCGGGCTGCGGCGCCCGCATGGACCGCGAGGGGGAGATCCACGAAGGTTTTCTCATCGCCCATCAGGGACAGTTGGACCGCATCGACCTGGCAGGCCGCACCGGCGGCGACACGGTGGTGGTCTACGGCCAGACTGAAGTGACCCGTGACCTGTATGAAGCGCGGGACGCAATGGGCGGCGCGGTCATTCACGAGGCGCAGAATGTGCAGCCGCAGGCCCTGACCGAAGCGCGCCCCTTTGTGACTTGGGAGCAGAATGGAGAGGCGCAGCGGGCAGAGTGCGATTTCATCGTCGGCGCCGACGGGTTCCACGGAGTCAGCCGCAAGTCGATCCCGTCTGATGTGCTGAAGGAATATGAGAAGGTCTACCCCTTTGGCTGGCTGGGGGTACTGTCAGAGACACCGCCAGTGGCCGAAGAGCTGATTTATGCACGGCATGAGCGCGGTTTTGCCCTCTGCTCGCTGCGCAGCCGGGTGCTGAGCCGCTATTACATCCAGGTGCCGCTGACCGACCGCGTGGAGGATTGGAGCGATGCGGCGTTCTGGGAGGAGTTGAAGCGGCGGCTGCCCGCGGACGTGGCGGCGGGCCTGCAGACCGGCCCGTCGATCGAGAAATCAATCGCGCCGCTGCGCAGCTTTGTGGCCGAGCCGATGCGCTATGGCAATCTCCTCCTGGCAGGCGACGCGGCCCATATCGTGCCGCCTACCGGTGCCAAGGGGCTGAACCTGGCGGCGTCAGACATCCACTATCTCTACCACGGTTTCCTGGATCACTACCTGAAGGGTGACAGTACCGGGCTGGACGCCTATTCGGAAAAGGCGCTGGCGCGGGTTTGGAAGGCGGAGCGGTTCAGCTGGTGGATGACCAACCTGCTGCACAGGGCGCCGGAGGGGTCGGAGACCGACCTGAGGCTGCAAAGGGCGGAACTGGATTACCTGTTTTCCTCAGAAGCAGCACAGGTCTCGCTGGCTGAGAACTATGTGGGGCTTCCTTACTGACTGCTGTGGAGGACTCGCTTTATTACTCGAAAGCAGGGGCTCCCGTGCCTTGTCAGTGCATCGAAGATGCCCGGCCAAGCCTTGGGTCTGGCGCCGCGCAGAAGCGCGGCGCGGCAGTGCGCCTTGCGTGCTGCCTGGCCCAACGCGGCTCAAGGTCCGGCGTCAGCCGGCCGCCAGGGCAGGGGCGGGAGCGCCCCAGGCGACCGTCAGCTTCCGGCTGCTTCCGCGCGGAGCCTCAGCTAGATCCAGCAACGCTGCGCCGAAATCTGCAAAGGAGATTTGCGAGTTGCCCTCAGCATCCGTGACCAGCGTGTCAGTTCCAAAGCGGTAGCTGCCGGTCTGCGGCCCTTCTGCCAGCATCGCGGGCGGGCGGAGGCAGGTCCATTGCGCTTCGGTCTCTGCGTCCAGCAGGGCGTCCTGTGCGGCGCAGGCCTCGGCGATTGGGCGGACGCCATCGGGCAGGAAACCCGGTGCAGTCAGCACCGTATGGCCGCTGCCATCTGCCAGCTTCAGCGTCGCGGCGCCGCCGGTCACCAGTGCGGGGATGCCTGCCTGCCGTGCAGCAGCCAGTGCGGTGCGGGTCAACGGTACCAGATCTGCCTCGCGTCCTGCAGACGGGCGCAGGGCGCTGATCACCAGGTCATGCCCCTTGGCAGCTGCGGCCGCAGCGTCAGGGTCTTTCAGCAGATCCAATGCAAACGGTGTGACATTCGGGCTGATGGCGGCCAGCGCCTGCGGCTGGCGCGCCACTGCGGTCACGTGGTGGCCACGGGATACTGCCGCTTTCAAGGCTGCGCTGCCTACGTCGCCGGTGGCACCGAAAAGAATGATTTTCATGACGCTCTCCTGGTTGTCTTGATGTCGAGATATATAGCCATAAATCTTGACGTCAAGATAAAACTGCCCGGCTGGGTGCTTATGGCCGCCGCGGGCTTGGCAGGGCGGGGCAGGGCGGCTAGGTCTGAAGGGAACCGCAACGGAGCGCCAGGGAGGCCCAGCCTATGCAGATGAGTGACCAGAAAGAGATCGCCGCCGATCCGGCAACTGTCTATACAGCGCTGCTGACGCCGGAGGTGCTGCAGGCCTGCGTGCCCGGTGCGCAGGAGGTGACCGGCACGCCGGAAGACGGCTTTGAGGCCACGGTCACCCAGAAGGTCGGGCCGGTCAAAGCCACTTTCAAGGGACAGGTCACGCTGTCGGATCTGATTGAAAACGAAAAACTGACCATCTCCGGCGAAGGCAAAGGCGGCGCGGCTGGATTTGCCAAGGGCGGTGCTGTCGTGACTTTGGCGCCGTCTGAAACCGGCACGCTGTTGTCTTATGACGTTGAAGCTAAGGTCGGCGGCAAGCTGGCGCAGCTGGGCAGCCGGATCATTGACGGCTTTGCCAAAAAGATGGCGGATCAGTTCTTTGCCAATCTTCAGGCGCATCTGGCGCCGGAAGATGAAAACCAGGATGGCGATGCACCGGAAGAGGGTGAGGAAAAGAAGGGCTGGTTCAGCAAGGTGACAGGCCGCGGCTGACCCCTGCGCTGGCGCACAGTTTATTCTGCGGCGTGATCCTGCGGGCAGGGCTGGCAGGCGCGGCAAACCGCCGCTAGGGTGGCCGGGATTTAAGACCATCCCGGAGGCACCATGGCGGCGATCCTGTCTATCCGCGATCTGCGCAAAACATACGATGGCGGTTTCCAGGCGCTGAAAGGCGTTTCTCTGGAAATTGAAGAGGGTGAAATCCTTGCCCTGCTCGGCCCCAATGGTGCGGGCAAGACCACGCTGATTTCAACTATTTGCGGCATTACCACCGCGACCTCCGGGGTTGTCAGTGTGGGCGGGTTCGACAATGTCGGCCAGTTCCGGCAGGCGCGTGCCCTGATCGGTCTGGTGCCGCAGGAGATCACGCTGGAGCCCTTCACCAAGGTTCTGGATACTGTCACGTTTTCCCGAGGCCTGTTCGGCAAGCCTGCCGATACCGTGCTGGTGGAGGAGGTCTTGCGCAAACTGTCGCTGTGGGAGAAGCGGGACAGCCGGATCATGGACCTGTCGGGGGGCATGAAGCGGCGGGTGCTGATTGCCAAGGCGCTGGCGCATGAGCCGCGCATCCTGTTCCTGGATGAGCCGACCGCGGGCGTTGACGTCGAGCTGCGCAAGGACATGTGGGAGATCGTCCGGGAACTGAAGGCGGACGGGGTCACCATCATCCTGACCACCCACTACATCGAGGAAGCCGAAGCGATTGCCGACCGGGTCGGTGTGATCACCGGCGGCGAGCTGCTGCTGGTCGAGGAAAAGGAGCAGTTGATGGCCCGAATGGGGCAGAAACAGCTGGAGGTGCAGCTGACTGCACCGGTCGAGGTTATCCCCGCGGCGCTGGCGCAGCACAATCTGCAGATCGTCAACGGCGGTGATGCCTTGCTTTATACCTATGACACCCGGGCGGAGCGCACCGGTATCACCACGCTTTTGAACGATGTGGCGGAGGCAGGGCTGGTGCTGGCGGATGTGCAGACCCGCGAATCCAGTCTGGAAGATATCTTTGTCGGCCTGGTTTCGGCTGGCGCGGCGTCGGAGGATGCAGCATGAACTGGACAGCAGTAGCCACCATCTACAAGGCGGAAATGGCACGGTTCTGGCGCACTTTTCTGCAAAGCTTTATTTCGCCTGTTCTGTCCACCTCGCTCTATTTCGTGGTGTTCGGCAGCGCCATCGGCAGCCGCATCCAGGAGGTTGACGGGGTCGAATACGGCGCCTTCATCGTGCCGGGGCTGGTGATGCTGTCGGTGATCACGCAGAGCATCTCCAACGCATCTTTCGGGATCTACTTCCCGAAATTCATCGGCAATATCTATGAGATCCTGTCGGCGCCGATCAACTTTCTGGAGGTCGTGGCGGGCTTTGTCGGCGCGGCGGCGACTAAGTCGCTGTTTATCGGCACGGTGATCCTCTGCACGGCCTCGCTGTTTGTGGATCTTTCGGTCCAGCATCCGCTGGCGATGGTGGCGTTTCTTGTGCTGACCTGCCTCAGCTTCTCACTGATGGGGTTCATTATTGGAATCTGGGCCGGGAATTTCGAACAGCTGCAGCTGGTGCCGCTCCTGGTGGTGACACCGCTGGTGTTCCTGGGCGGGTCATTCTACTCGATCTCTATGCTGCCGCCGGTCTGGCAGACGATCACCTTGTTCAACCCTGTAGTCTACCTGGTCTCCGGCTTCCGCTGGGCCTTTTTCGGCCAGGCGGATGTGCCTGTGCTGCTGAGCCTTTGTGCCATTGGAGGGTTTACTCTCGCTTGCGTGGGCGTGATCTGGTGGATCTTCAAAACGGGCTGGCGCATCCGCGCGTGACCCGGCGCTGATGCACGATGTTGCGCCTGCAGCCAGTTCCGAGCGTTAGCACGGTGCTGGCTCCGCGGGAGGCAACAGCTGCAAGCCGCTGACCTTAGTGGCTGGCAAGCAGCCGTGCTATTTGCCGTGCGCAAACCAGCGTTGCAATTATGCCCGCGACTGTGCGGTTTTTGCATTTCACGCCAATTCCCAAGACCGCGCACCTTGTTTCACCCCGGGCGGCCCTCTACATCGGCGCCATGAGATTTCACCTGCCTTTCCTGAAAAGACAGCCGCTGGTGGCAGTGGTTCGCCTCAATGGCGCTATCGGAATGCCCGGGCGCGGCTCCCTGAGCGATGCAGCACTGGCCCCGGTATTGGAGCGTGCCTTCCGCAAGGGCAAGCCCGCCGCCGTGGCGCTGGAGATTAATTCGCCCGGAGGCTCGCCGGTGCAAAGCTCGCTGATCGGCGCCCGCATCCGGCGGCTGTCGGAAGAGCTGGAAGTGCCGGTCTATGCCTTTGTCGAAGATGTTGCCGCCTCTGGCGGCTATTGGCTGGCGGCGGCCGCGGATGAAATCTGGGCCGACGCTAGTTCCGTTCTGGGTTCAGTCGGGGTTATCTCTGCTGGATTTGGGGCGCATGTGCTGCTGGCCCGCCAAGGGGTGGAGCGGCGGGTTTATACCGCGGGTGAGAGCAAATCGATGCTGGACCCGTTCCGCCCGGAAAACCCTGAGGATGTGAAGCGCCTCAAGGTGATCCTGAACGACATCCACGCCAATTTTATCGACCACGTCACCGAGCGCCGCGGCTCCAAGCTGCACAGCGAAGAGAGCCTGTTCACCGGCGAAATCTGGCTGGCGCGCCGGGCCGAGGAACTGGGGCTGATCGACGGCATCGGCCACTTGAAGCCCAAAATGCAGGAACGGTTTGGCGAGAAGGTCCGCTTCCGCCGCTATGGCCTGAAGAAACCGCTGCTGAGCCGCTTTGGCATGCAGGTCGCGCAGGATGCGCTGGCCGGGATCGAGGAGCGTGCCGAATACGCGCGTTTCGGTCTCTGACGTGCTGTTCAAGATCGTTGCAATCTTTCTGGTGGTGATGGCTGTGCTGGCGATGTTCGGCAAGCTGCGGTTTCCCGGCCAGAAGCAAATAAATTCCAGGCGCTGCCCGTCCTGCGGCCGCTTCAAGATCGGCAAGGGGCCGTGCGCCTGTAAGAAGGGGGATCGTGGCAAATGATGCCATGGCTGTATTCGGCGCTTGGTTTGGTCATCCTGCTGCTGGCGGGAGACGCGCTGGTGCGTGGTGCGGTGAACCTCAGCCTGCGGCTGGGGGTTCCTGCGCTGATTGTCAGCCTGACCATCGTCGCCTTCGGCACTTCGGCACCGGAGCTGCTGATCGCCATCAGTGCCGTGCATGAGGGGGCCGATGGCATCGCAATGGGCAATGTGGTGGGCTCCAACACTGCCAATATCCTGCTGGTGCTGGGCATACCGGCCCTCATGCGTGCATTGCACACCAGCGAATGCAGCACACGCAAGAACTATATCTTCATGCTCGGCGCGTCGGTGCTGTTCATCGGCCTGGCCTTTTGCGGCACTTTCACCATCTGGTCCGGCCTGATCTTGCTGGCCGCGCTGTCCGTGGTGCTGGGTATCGCCTTCCGCGAGGCGCGCAACCACCGCCGTAACGGCAAAGGCAATGGCTGCGCCGCTGATGCGGATCTGGAAGAGATCGAGGAAGCCGACCCTGACATGCCCTATTGGCGTGTCTGTATCTACTTGCTGCTGGGATTGATCGGCCTGCCGCTGGGCGCCGACTTGCTGGTGGACAATGCCAGCATCATTGCGCGCACCTACGGCATCAGCGAAACGGTCATCGGCCTGACGCTGGTGGCGGTCGGCACCTCGCTGCCGGAGCTGGCCACCACTGTGATGGCGGCGCTGCGCCGCCAGGCGGATGTGGCGCTGGGTAATGTGATCGGCTCCAACATGTTCAACCTGCTGGCCATCATAGGCATCGCCACCTTTGTTGGCCCGATCAGCGTGGATCCGGAGTTCCTGCAGTTCGATCTGTGGGTGATGCTGGGGGCCTCGCTGCTGCTTATCCCCTTTGTCTTTTTCAAACAGGACATCACCCGGATTTGGGGTGTAATTCTGACTGCGCTTTATCTGGCTTATATGGCCGTCCTGTTTTAACTGTTTCTCTGCATTTTCAGCAGGGAGGCACAGATGCGGGCATTGGTGACCGGAGCGGGCAGGCGGCTGGGGCGTGCCATGGCTTTGGAGCTTGCGGCGCAAGGATACGATGTCGCTATCCACTATGCCTCTTCAGCTGATGAGGCTCAGGATACGGTCAATCATATCCGTGCAAAGGGCTGCCAGGCGGTCGCGTTGCAGGCGGACCTGCTGGAAGAGTACCAAGCCCAGGCGCTGCTGCCGCGGGCAGCGGAAGCGCTGGGCGGTCCGGTTACCTGCCTGATCAACAATGCCTCCGTGTTCGAGCATGACACACTGGCCACGGCCACCCGCGGCAGCTGGGACCGGCATCTGGACAGCAATTTGCGGGCGCCGTTTGTGCTGCTGCAAGCGATGGCGGCGCAGGACATTCCGGTTGACTTGGATGCTACCGGCGAGCCGCGAGCCTGGGGCCTGGCAGTCAATATGATCGACCAGCGGGTGCGCAAGCTGACACCTGAATTCATGAGCTACACCCTGGCCAAATCAGCGCTGTGGACCTTGACGCAGACGGCAGCGCAGGCGCTGGCTCCGCGGATCCGCGTCAACGCCATCGGTCCAGGCCCGACCCTGCAAGGGCCGCGGCAGAGCGCGGAGCAATTCGACCGCCAGCGTAAGGCCACTATTTTGCAGCGCGGCGCGGATGCGGGGGATGTTACCGCGGCTCTTAGCTATTTGCTGCAGGCAAAGGCCGTGACGGGCCAGATGATCTGCGTCGACGGCGGTCAGCACCTGGGTTGGCAGACCCCGGACAGCGACGGTCTTGAGTGACGCAAACGCCGGGAAAACCGTCCCTTTCGCTGCAAGTTTTGCACCGGCTCACCTATCGTCACGGAAGCGTTACAAAAGTGCCTTTCTTTTCAAAACCTTGACAGGTAGCGTGAAAAATTTTGCGTTAAATCAGCACTTTAACAGGGCGCCTAAAATTTAGGCATTTGTCCAAAACCGCTCTGAAATAAGAGAAAAGGCGGGATAGCCCAAAGATATCTCCGCAGTTATCCACAGCTTCCGTGGATTTCCCCGCTCTTGATCCTGGCACGCAAACATTGCAGCCATCGCCGGGGAATCATATGTCTTGGCGCATGACTGACCAGCCTTCCGAAACTGCCCCGGATTCGCCTGTCCGCACCGGCTATGCCGTGATTCAGGATTATGTGAAAACTCTGGACGCATCGCCCGGCGTCTACCGGATGCTGGATGCGGACAGCCGGGTGCTTTATGTCGGCAAGGCGCGCAATTTGAAGGCGCGGGTGTCGAACTACACCCGTCCCGGCAACAGTCCGCGGATCGAGCGGATGATCGCTCTGACTGCCTCGATGATGTTTCTGACCACCCGGACGGAAACCGAGGCGTTGCTGCTGGAACAAAACCTGATCAAGCAGCTGAAGCCCAAGTACAACGTGCTGCTGCGCGACGACAAAAGTTTCCCCAATATCCTGGTGGCCAAGGATCATGCTTTTCCGCAGATCAAGAAGCACCGCGGCGCCCGCAAGCAGAAGGGCAGCTATTTCGGCCCCTTCGCCAGCGCAGGCGCGGTGAACCGGACGCTCAACCAGCTGCAAAAGGCGTTCCTGTTGCGCAACTGCTCGGATTCGATGTTCGAGACCCGCACGCGGCCCTGCCTGCAGTACCAGATCAAGCGCTGCACAGCGCCCTGCACTGGGCTGATCAGCGAGGAGGATTATGCCGCCAGCGTGCGTGACGCCGAACGGTTCCTGTCCGGCCGCTCCACCAAGGTGCAGGAGGAACTGGCCGAGCAGATGATGGCCGCATCCGAGGCCATGGAGTTCGAGCGCGCCGCCGCGCTGCGCGACCGGATCAAGGCGCTGACCCAGGTGCAGACTTCGCAGGGTATCAACCCGCGCGGGGTGGCGGAGGCGGATGTGATCGGCCTGCACATGGATGGCGGCCAGGCCTGCGTGCAGGTCTTCTTCATCCGCGCCAACCAGAACTGGGGCAACCAGGATTTCTACCCGCGGGTGGATGCGGACAACAGCCCGGCAGAGATCTTGGAGGCCTTCCTAGGCCAGTTTTACAGCAACAAGGAGCCGCCGCGGCAGCTGATCCTGTCCGACGGTATCGAAAACGCTGACCTGATGGAGGCTGCGCTGAGCGAGAAGGTAGAGCGCAAGGTCGAGCTGCTGGTGCCCCAGCGCGGCGAAAAGACCGAGCTGGTCGCCTTTGCGGTGCGCAACGCGCGCGAAAGCCTGGCCCGCCGCATGGCCGAGAGCGCGACGCAGGCCAAACTGCTGCGCGGTCTGGCCGAGTCTTTCGGCCTGGACGGCCCGCCGCAGCGGATCGAGGTCTACGACAACTCCCATATCCAGGGCACCAATGCCGTGGGCGGCATGATCGTGATGGGGCCGGAGGGCTTCATGAAAAACGCCTACCGCAAGTTCAATATCAGGGGGGACGACCTGGTGCCGGGCGATGACTTCGGCATGATGAAGGAAGTGCTGAACCGCCGCTTCTCGCGCCTTCTGAAAGAAGACCCGGACCGGGAGAAGGGCTTGTGGCCGGACTTGCTGCTGATCGATGGCGGCGCCGGGCAGGTCTCTGCCGTGGCAGAGATTATGGAGGCCCACGGGGTTCAGGACATCCCCATGGTCGGCGTCGCCAAGGGTGTGGATCGCGACCACGGCAAGGAAGAGTTTTACCGCCCCGGCGAGAGCGCCTTTGCCCTGCAGCGCAATGACCCGGTTCTCTATTTCGTCCAGCGGATGCGGGACGAGGCGCACCGGTTTGCGATTGGCACCCACCGCGCCAAACGCGCCAAGGCGGTCAGTGCCACGCCATTGGATGAGGTCCCTGGTGTCGGCGCCTCGCGCAAGCGGGCGCTGCTGGCGCATTTCGGCAGCGCCAAGGCCGTGAGCCGCGCCAATCTGGCCGACCTCAAGGCCGTGGATGGGATCTCCGAAGCGCTGGCTGAACGGATCTATGACCACTTCCACGCGCAGGGGTAGGCTGCTGATTTTGGGCTGAGAGGCAATCGTGCTAAGTCTGAAGGGCAGCCCTTAACTGCCCGGAGGAATTATGCCTGTCTCCCTGACCGTGAAAAACGTTGTCTATGACACCTATTCGGTGTCCGGAAAAACGCTGCCGGACATTGCCAAGAGCATCAAGAAAAGCGGCCCCAAAGACCCTAACGACAACAAGAAAGTGGCCTTTCTGACCACCACGGAACTGGAATGCCTGACGGCCAAGGGCAAATATGTGGCTGACGGCAAACCTAAGATCGACAAGAAAACCGGCTGGTTCGAGGTGACGGCCAAGGTCTCAGCGCTGAAACTGATCCTGCACACAACGGTCAAATGCCCCAAACGCTCTGTCAGCGGGTTGTCGCCGCGGGCGCTGATCGAATGGTACCGCTTCTATGCTTGCTGCCTGGTGCATGAGGCGGAACATGTGAGCAAGGCCAAGAAGGAATGCGAGAAGATTGCCAAGGAATTGAACAAGCTCAAGGGTACCGGGCTGGCGGATACTGAAGCGGATGCACTGAAGATGGCACAGGAAGACCTGATGCGGGTGATCAACATTCACATATTCGACGACCGCGACCGTCTGAACGAGATGCACCGGAAATTCGACCGGACCAGCCATCACGGCGAAAAGAAGGGGGCGCTGCTGGATACTTCGGTGGGGTGAAGAGGACGCGCTCCTAGTGCAAACTTCGCTCGATGACCTCAACCCGCCGCTGCGCTTCTGTGCCTGTTGCCGCTGAATTTTGGCTAACGCCGCTTTCCACTTGCGAAACAGACGGATAATGTGCGCCGCATGAAGTGGACTCTGCCCAATATCCTCACCCTGCTGCGGCTGGTCGCAGCGCCCGGCCTGGCCGTGATGTTCCTGTATTTCAGCCGCCCCTATGCGGACTGGTTTGCCCTGCTGCTGTTTGTGACTGCGGCGGTGACCGACTGGTTCGACGGCTATCTTGCGCGCGCCTGGAAGCAGGAAACCAAGATGGGCGCGATGCTGGACCCGATTGCTGACAAGGCAATGGTGGTCATCGCACTGATGATCTTGGTGGGGTATTCAGCTGAACATTGGACTCCATGGCTGGTGCTGCCCGCCACTGTGATCCTGTTCCGCGAGGTGTTCGTGTCCGGCCTGCGCGAGTACCTTGGTGCAGCGGCCGGCACGCTGAAAGTGACCAAGCTCGCCAAGTGGAAGACCACGGCCCAAATGATCGCCATTGCCACGCTGTTCTCGCAGGGTATCTTTGAGCACTATCTGGTGATGTCCTCGTTTGGCATGGATCAGGCGCTGATCGAACAGATCATGACCGGCCAGGTCTCTGATGAAATGGGCCTGCGCTGGAAATTCGACGGAATGGTCTGGACTGGCCGTATCGGGCTATGGCTGCTGTGGATTGCCGCGGCCCTGACCGCCATCACCGGGATCGACTATTTGCGCAAGGCGATGCCGCATTTGAAGGAGGCTCATTGATGGATGTCCTGTATTTCGCCTGGGTGCGCGAGCGCATTGGCTTGCCGCGCGAGCGGGTGGAAACCACTGCTGCCACGGTCGCGGACCTGGTCGAAGAACTGCGCGCCCGGGAAGACCGCTACGCCGCCGCTTTTGCCGATCTGTCTGCGCTGCGTGTTGCACTGGACCAGGAACTGTCGGAATTCGACGCCCCGCTTGATGGCGTGCGCGAGGTCGCCTTCTTCCCGCCGATGACTGGGGGCTGAACGATGCGGATTTCCGTGCAGGAAGCCCCGTTTGAACTAGGTGCAGAAAGCGATGCCTTTGCAGCAGGTGTGAACAATGCTGGTGCGTTGGTGACCTTCACAGGTGTGGTACGGGACGCCGATCAGGGCGGTCTCCAGGCGATGGAGATAGAGCATTACCCGGGAATGACCGAGAAGGCGCTGACTGCGATAGCCGAGGAGGCCATGAGCCGCTGGTCGCTGGCTGATGCGCTGGTGATCCACCGCCATGGCCGTCTGGCTCCGGGCGAACGCATCATGATGGTTGCCACCGCGGCGCGGCATCGGAAGGATGCCTTCGAGGCGGCGGAGTATCTGATGGATTACCTGAAGTCCCGTGCGCCATTTTGGAAGAAGGAAATCCTCAGCGGTGGAAGTGCGGACTGGGTCGCGGCCAAAGATGCCGACGAGGATGCGCTCAAGCGCTGGTGAGGCCAGGTCCGGACGGGGCTCCCGCCAAGCGTTCAATCATTAAAAGATGATTTCCGCCTGTTGGGCCGGGCGCCGCGCTTCGCGCGGCGGTTTGCATTTTGCTGAGAAGGCCTGAAGAGGCAGGTTTGCCCCTTCAGATCAAGTTCGAGTGTGATTGAAGGCTGGCGCCTCAAGGACAAGCCGCTTTGCGGGGCCTGCAGCCTCCTTGACCCGCCGGAGTATGAGCCGCCCGCGCCGCGCGACAGCGCGGCGCTTGGCCCAAGTCTGTTCAGATTGTGATGGCGCAGCCAGCGCGGTCTGCAGACGCGGGAGTATCCCGCTGCTTCAAGCTGCTCAGTGCGGGATCTGGCTGCGCAGCTCTTCGGTTTCGCGGCGGGCCTCGCGCAGGCCCTCCATTGCCGCCCGCAGCTCTGCTTCGGTCTGGGTCAGCTGATTGGTCAGCTCCGCCTCGCGCTGCTGCAGATAGGTGATCGCCTGATCGCGGGTTTCCTCCGCCTCATGCAGCTCCTGGCTCATCCGGTCCAGGTCGGCCACGTCGCTCTGACGCACGCGGGTGAAGCGGTGCACCAGCCAGTTGGCGAACCAGCCCATGGCGAAGGCCGCAAACAGGATGATCGCGGTGGTAATGATGAACTCTGTCCTGTTCATTCCTCTGGTGTCTCCTGTGCGCCGTCTGCGCTTTCGGCGGCCGCGCCGCTGTCGTCGTCATTTACTTCAGTCTGCTCCGCCGGGCGGACCAGTTTGAACTCGATGCGGCGGTTGGCCTCGCGGCCTTCCTCGGTGCCGTTGTCGGCAATCGGCTCACTTTCGCCATAGCCCTTGGCCGCGAAAGTCGAAGTCACCACCCGGCGCGCGCGCAGCTCGTTCAGAACCGATTGCGCCCGTGCCTGGCTCAGGTTCTGGTTCATCACTTCGCGGCCCTGGCTGTCGGTATGGCCCTGAATCTCCAGCCGCACCGGGCCGCAGTTGCCCAGCACCTCCGCAATCCGGTCCATAGTGGCGGTGCTTTCGGCGGCAATTGTGGCGGAACCGGGTTCAAAGGCAATTTTCGACTCGGCTTGGGCTCCAGCGAGCTGTGCCTCGCAAAGCTCCGGCGGGATCGGCTGATCCGCAGGCGCAGGTGGTTCCTCATAGGTGATGTCGAGGCCATAAGTCTCTGCCTCGCCCAGTTTGGCGGACAGGAAGCGGGAGATCTCGGCAAGTGCATCCTTGCGGTAGCTCATCCCGCGCAGTTCCAGGTTTTCCGGGGTTACTGTCACTGAGCCGCGCTGCAGATAGGAAAGCGCCTCCAGCCCGGCCAGCACCCGAACCGGCCAATCCGCGGGCAGGTCGGCGACGACACGGGTGGCGGTATGCACATTGGCGGAGCCAAAACGTGCCTTGGCATAGCTGTCGGCCACCGTGCGCAGGGCCGCATCGCTCAGCCGGCCGCGCAGCTGGACCTGGCCCTCGGGGCTGAGGGTTGCGGTGAATTCGGGCGGGCCGGCAGTGGCGCTGGCCTCTGGCACCGGCAGAACTGCGTGCAGGGCAAAGACCCGGGGCAGGGCGCTTTCCAGCTCACCCACCACATGGTCGAATGCGCCGCTGGCAGTGCCTTCCGCGGCAACCAGCGTAATGTCGGCGTTGGCAATGGTGACGGTCCCGCCGCCCAGTTCGGCCAGGCTGGCGATGCTCAGTTCCGACGCGCGGGCCCAATTGGGGGAGGGCACCCCCATGCCGATCACGCAGTCTGCTTCGCCTTCAAGCCCGGCCTTGCGGGCGGCTTCCAGGATGCGATTGCGGCTTTCCTCGCTCTCGGCAGAGCAGGCGTCGAACTGGGCGCCGTCCTTGTCTAGCAGGAACCGCAGGGTAAAGGGCGTGATCACCGGACGCGGCGCCGCAATGTCCATCGCCAGCCGCAGCCCCGGGGGGGCCAGACGGCCAAGCTGCTCTTCCAGCTGATGCTTCGCCTCTTCACTGCCGGATATTGCGGTGATGGAGACCTCGCCGGCTTCAACCGAAATCTTGGCGCGGGGCAGCAGCTTCAGTGCTTCGACGGCGAAATCCAAAGCCTGTTGCCAGCCCTCGGGCTTGGCATATTTGGCTGTTTCCAAGAGGTCGGCCACACTGCCTTCACCGGCGAGAGCGTTCAACTGTTTGACCATCGCAGCACGGCCGGAGCCTGCGGGGATCAGACCGATGATCGAAATGCCGCTGTCGTTACGCAGGATTTCAGCGGAAAACCGGGGTGGCGCCAGACCTTTGGCCGGGGGGATCTTCATGCCGTCGATGATCCGCGCCGCGTCGACGACGCCGCCGACAAGCGAAATCACAGAGAACCGGGTTGCTTCGTCCGGGGCGGTGCCTTCGAGCAGTACCTGCAGCCCGTCGGCCGTAACCTCGGCCCAGGTGTGGCCTGCGGTGTCGAGTGTCTCGCGCACCCCGGTTTCGGTGCTGCGTTCCACCGCGGTGACAGCAAACCCGGCAGCAACAAGGCTCAGCCCTGCGGCAGCAGTGAAGGCCAAGCCTGGGATCAGCAGAGAGGACAAGCGCATATGGCGGCAGTTTCCCTTGGTCAGTTAGTGGCTCTTACCCTGCGCGGGGCCGCGGTTCAATCACACGAACATGGCCAGGGCAAAGAAGATCAGCGGGATCAGGCCGGTATCGCGGTTGAGGCGGAACAGCTGCAGCAGCCGTGCATTGTTTTCCGCGTCAAAGGCACGCAGCTGCCAGGTCATGTGCCAGCCCATTGCCCATGGGGCGGCCAACGCCAGTACCAGCGCCAGAACAGAGGCGCTTTCCAGCATTGCACCGATCACCGCCATCGCCATCAGGCAGACAAAGGCGACGATAAAGCGGCGCAGCCACATCGGAGTTTCCGTGCCGAACAGCCGGGCGGTGGATTTCACTCCGATCAACGCGTCGTCCTCTGTGTCCTGGTGGGCATAAATGGTGTCGTAGAACAGCGTCCAAGCGATGCCTGCGAGATACAGCAGCACCGGCGGCCAGCCCATGCTGCCGGTATGCGCCACCCAGGCCAGCATCGCCCCCCAGTTGAAGGCGAGGCCCAGAAACACCTGCGGCCACCAGGTGAACCGTTTGGCAAAAGGGTAGACTGCCACGGGCAGCAGCGACAGGATGCCCATGGCTATGGCGGCTTGATTGAAGGTCAGCAGGATCATCAGGCCCAAAAGGCACTGCAGACCCATCCAGGCCAGCGCGCCCTTGACCGTGACCTGGCCGGAGGGGATCGGGCGTGACCGGGTGCGCTCCACCTGGCCGTCGAAGTTGCGGTCGGTGATGTCATTCCAGGTGCAGCCCGCCCCGCGCATCAGCCATGCGCCGCCCGCGCAGCCGATGGCAATCCACAAGTCGCTCCAGCGCGGGCTTTGATCCGCCAGGATCGCCAGGGCAAGCCCCCACCAGCAAGGGATCAGCAGCAGCCAGGTGCCGATCGGCCGGTCAGCGCGGCTGAGGCGCAGGTAGGGGCGTGCCCACTCCGGGGCATATGTGTCGACCCAGTTTCCCTTGACCGCATCCGCGACCTGACCCTCTGGTGCTGGTGTCTCGCCTTGCATATGTAGGACCCCATGAGTGCGAAAATCAGACTGTATGTAGAGCACCCTTTGGGGGCAGGGCAATCACTTCCCTTGGATCGTGATCAAGCGCATTACCTGTTCGGAGTGATGCGTCTGACGGCGGGCGCCCATGTGGCGTTGTTTAACGGCAAGGACGGCGAGTGGCTTGCCGAGGTTGCGGAGGCAGGCAAGCGCGGCGGCACGTTGGTTTGCCAGGAGCAGTCCAAGCCCTTGCAGCTGCCGCCGGACCTGTGGCTGATGTTTGCGCCGATCAAGAAAGCGCGCACTGACTTTATCGTTGAAAAGGCCGCTGAGATGGGCGCTGCGCGCATCCTGCCGGTACAGACGGAGTTCACCAATTCCGAGCGCATCCGCCAGGACCGGCTGCAGGCCCATGCTGTAGAGGCGGCAGAGCAATGCGGCGGCACCTATGTGCCGGAGGTGGCGGACCTGCAGAAGCTCTCCCGCCTGCTGGACCATTGGCCAATTGAGCGGCAGCTGATGTTCTGCGATGAGGCTGAAGTAGGCAATGCGCTGCAATTGGCCGCCGAGACGCAGAAGGATGCTCCCTGGGCCATTCTGATCGGCCCCGAAGGCGGATTTTCCGAGACAGAGCGCAAGCGGCTGCACGTGCTGCCGCAATCCCATGTGGTCAGCCTCGGCCCCCGCATCCTGCGCGCCGATACCGCTGCGGTGGCGGCAATGACCCTTTGGCAGCAGGCGCTGGGGGACTGGTAGAAGGAGGCTGCGTGACTCTGGTCACAGACTGGAAACCATTTTCGGTTAACCTTTGAGTGTGCCGCGGCGTCCGCGGCCATTGCATCTGCGGCCCGGGCCCCACAAGTAAGGAGGGCACGGCAGGCTGTACCGGCTGCCAGACGTTTGAATGAGGCGAAACACATGAGTTTCATCCGCCCCGAAGCCCGCGAAACCCTGTGGCAATGGCGCGAAGTCCTTGCCGCCGCGCTGATGTTCCTGCTGGGACTGAAATGGGCGTATTCCGCGGCCGGCTTCACCGCGATCACCGGCTGGGCGCTGGTTGCCACCGGGCTTGTCGCTGCCGTCATCGGCGTCCAGCGGATGCGGTTCCGGCGCGGCAGCGGCGGTCCTGGCGTGGTGCAAGTGGATGAGGGGCAGATTGCCTATTTCGGGCCGCTCAACGGCGGCGCCGTGGCCGCTTCGGAATTGGAGCGTCTGGCGCTGGATCACACCTCCAAACCTCCGCACTGGCTGCTGGAGCAGCCCGGCCAGCCGCCGTTGGCAATCCCGGTGAATGCCGAAGGCTACGAGGCACTGTTTGACGTCTTTGCCGCCCTTCCCGGCCTCAAGACGGAGCGGATGCTGGCGGAGCTGCGCCGCCGCGGCCCTCACCAGGTCGTGATCTGGGAGCGCGCCGCCAGCCGCCCGGAACATCAGCGCCTGCATTGACACTGGCGGCGATTCCGCCCACGACTGACCCTTCAAGACAGATCTAACAGGACGGAGTGCCAGGCATGTCCATTCCCCAGTCCGGCGGCGGGCCGATCGAACGCCACGAGCAGCTTGCCCAGTATCTTGCCGACGGCTGCAAACCCAAGGAAGACTGGCGCATCGGCACCGAGCATGAGAAGTTCGGCTTCTGCAAGGACACGCTAAAGCCGCTGCCCTATGCCGGTGAACGCTCCATCCTGGCGGTGCTGGAAGGCCTGCGCGACGGCCATGGCTGGGCGCCGCTGACCGAAGGCGACAACCTCATCGGCCTGACCAAGGACGGCGCCAACATCAGCCTGGAGCCGGGCGGCCAGCTCGAGCTTTCGGGCGCGCCGCTGGAAACCATCCATGAGACTTGCGATGAGGTGAACGCCCACCTGCGCGACGTCAAGGATATCGCCGACAAGATCGGCGTCGGGTTCATCGGCCTGGGTGCCGCCCCTGTGTGGCGCCATGAAGACATGCCGCTGATGCCCAAGGGGCGCTACAAGCTGATGGACGGCTACATGCAGGAAGTCGGCACCATGGGCACCACCATGATGCGCCGCACCTGCACCGTGCAGGTGAACCTCGACTTCTCGTCCGAGGCCGACATGGTGCAGAAACTCCGGGTGGCGCTGGCGCTGCAGCCGGTGGCCACGGCACTTTTTGCCAACTCCCCGTTCCTGGACGGACAGCCCAACGGCCACAAGTCCTGGCGCGCCCGCGTCTGGCGTTCGCTGGACGCCGACCGCACCGGCATGCTGCCGTTTGTGTTCGAGGAAGGCTTCGGTTTTGAAGCCTGGGTGCAGTATGCACTCGATGTGCCGATGTATTTCGTCTACCGCAACGGCGAGTACATAAATGCGCTGGGAATGTCCTTCCGCGACTTCCTGAAAGGGGAACTGCCCGCGCTGCCGGGTGAAACCCCTACGCTCAGCGATTGGGCCGACCACCTGACCACCATCTTTCCCGAGGCCCGCATTAAGAAATTCATCGAGATGCGCGGCGCCGACGGCGGTCCCTGGCGCCGCCTTTGCGCGCTGCCGGCCTTCTGGGTTGGCCTCACCTATGATCAAACCGCGCTTGATGCCGCCTGGGACCTGGTCAAGGGGTGGGACGCGGAAACCCGCGACGCCCTGCGCGTTGCCGCCTCCGAGCAGGGGCTGCAGGCCAAGGTGAATGGCATCAGCATGCACGAGCTGGCCCGCGAAGTGGTAGCAATCTCCGAAAGCGGCCTCAAGGCCCGCGCCCGCCCCGGCGCAGGCGGGCTGGTGCCGGATGAAACCCACTTTCTGAACGCGCTGAAGGACAGCCTGGAAACCGGCAAGGTGCCCGCGGACGAGCTGCTGGAGCGGTACAACGGCGCTTGGGAAGGTGACCTCAGCCGGATCTACGGTGAGTTTGCCTACTGACAGCCTGCAATCTTGCACCTGCACACCCAGCTTTTCCTCAAAGGAAGGGCTGGGTTTTTCCATTCTGCGGCCCCGGCACAGCCTGCGGCTTTCAGCGGGGTCAGGGCATTGCCTGACCAGAGTTGTTTTGCGGCTTGCCGGCAAAATTGCACACGGATATTCAGCCGCTGTTCATTGAAACAAAGGTTTGAACTATGCGCGATTTTTTCATCTCGGCCTTCGAGAAACTTGTTGGCCTGATTGTCATTCTGATGGTTGTCGGTGTGCTCGGTGGTGCCGCTGCAATTTACTCCGATCCCTTCAAGGGCGGTACCCTTCCCGCCCTTTTGGTGCTGCTGGGCGGGCTGCTCTACGTGATTATGCTGGGCGGAATGCTGTATCTGTTCCTTGGCATCTACCACAACACCAAACGCACCGCTGAGGCCGTGGACCGTCAGGCGCGGAGCTGACACTGCTGTAAAGAAAACCGGCGGCAGGTTGCCCTGCCGCCGGCTGTTTTTCGTGAGTGGCAGCTTCAGGCCTTATTGCGCCTGAAGTTCTTCCGGGGTCTTTTCAGCAATATCGGTCCAGTTAACGCTGGCCTTCTCGATGAAGCCCGGAATATCGCCTTCCCAGCGTTCCTGAATGTCCTGCGACAGGTTCAGGTACAGGGTGTTGTCGACGATCTTCCAGTGGTTCGGATCACCGTCGAACTTGAAGCCCATCGCGGTGCCAAAGGCGCAGTAGCCGCCGTAGGCCGGCACATAGGCTTCGGGATTCTTCTCAAAGGCCGCTTTGTGCTCTTCCGAGGCAAAGCGGTAGGTTGCGTCATTGTAAATGGAAGTGATTTTGTAGCTGCCCTTGGTGGGGGCACCGTCCGTGAAATATGCGACCGGGTCATAGCCCTGCATGGCCAGGCCGGTGGAGGATGCGTTGATCTCAACGCCCGCCGCCAGTGCCGAGGTTGCCATTGCAACCGACAGAGCCACACCGCTGATCAGTGCTTTTACTTTGTTCATGGTCCCGTCCTTTCAAATCCCGGCCGCGGCGTTCCCAAATGCTTGCCCAGCCGGCGTTTCACCATGTGTGCCGCGGTATGCTGCGGGTCACGGCACCGATGTGGAGAGCCGGGCGATCACATTCAAAACAACTCAATTTGACTGTGCGCATGGTGGATGCTCGCTGTGCAACGATGCGCAGAACGGGTGACAGCCTGCCCGGATGCAGGCAGACTGTGGGCAGGAAAACCGGAGGACAGGATGACACGCACATTCCCCACCCGCCGCGCCTTGCTGGCTGGCCTTTTGGCGGCCTCAGCGCTGGCAGGAACAGTCGCAGCTCAAAGTATCAGCGGCAGCTACCGCGCCGAGGGCCGCAACCCCGATGGCAGCACCTATTCCGGTACGGTTCAGATCAACGACAATGGCGGCGTGGTCGAAATGAACTGGCAAGTCGGAGCCCAGGCTTATGCCGGGACCGGCACACGTAACGGCGATGTGGTCTGGGTAGATTGGGGCGATACCTATCCGGTGGTCTACGTGCGGATGCCTAGCGGAGAGCTGCACGGCACCTGGTCGAATGGCCGCGCGCTGGAACGGCTCATTCCTTAGACTGCAAGGACAGGACAAAGCGGATCACCTTCTCCGCCGGCATCTCGCAGGGTTTCAGCCGTGCTCCGGACCTGAGCCGGTAGAGATTGAGGCTGATGTAATCCGTGCCGCCCAGTTCCCGCGCCACCAGCTTCTGTGATTTTCCGTTTGCCAGGTTTTCGCGGCAAACCATGTATCTGCGCCCTTCCGCGGTCCCGGTGAAGGCACCAAGGGGAAGGGCGTCAAAAGCTGCCAGAAACGCCTGCAGCTCCTTTGCTGTCACTTCTGGCCGATACGCGGTTCAGTGCCTGCCCGCAGGCGCGCAATATTGGCGGAGTGCCGGATGAAGACCACCGCGGCCAGCAGCAGTGCAAGCAGCGCAACCACCTGGTATCCCAGCAGTATGGCCCAGACTGCGCCTGAAGCGGCTGAAACCAGCGCCCCCATTGAGGATATCCGGGTCACGGCGGCTGCCGCGAGCCAGGTCAGGCAGCAGGCGATGCCAACCGGCCAGGCCAGCGCCAGCATCAGCCCCAGGAAGGTGGCCACACCTTTGCCGCCCTTGAAGCCCAGCCAGACCGGAAAGCAGTGGCCGAGGAAAGCCATCAGACCTGCCGCCTGCGCCGCATCCTCGCCAGCCAGGGAGCGGGCCAGCAGCACCGCCGCTGCGCCCTTGCCGCCATCCAGGAGGAGTGTCAGTGCCGCGGCGGCCTTGCTGCCGGTGCGCAGCACGTTGGTGGTGCCGATGTTGCCCGATCCGATCTCGCGCAGGTTGCCAAGGCCAAAGACCCTGGTGACAAGCATGCCGAAGGGCACCGAGCCGAGGCCATATCCGATTACCGCCCACAGGATCAGAACCGCCGCTGAACTTTCCAGTACTGGCATCAGTCTCTCCGGTAGACGGGCTGGCCCGCAACATATGTCGCTTCGACCCGGCCCTGCATCCGCTGGCCGTCATAAGGCGTGTTCTGCGATTTCGAGCGCAGCTTGAAGCGATCCAGCACAAACGGAACGTCCGCATTAAACAGCACCAGATCGGCAGGCGCACCTGCCGCCAGGCGGCCGCTGTCCAACCCCAGCCGCCGGGCTGGGTTCAGCGACATCGCACGGAACAGGGCTGGCAGGTCCAGAAGCTCGGCGTGATACAGCCGCAGCGCTGCAGGCAGCAGCGTTTCCAGCGCCACCGCGCCGGCCGCAGCTTCCTCAAACGGCAGGCGCTTGCTTTCCTCATCCTGCGGCGTGTGCATGGAGGAGATGATGTCGATCAGCCCGGTCCGCACCGCCTCAACCACTGCCAGCCGGTCATCCTCGGAACGCAACGGCGGCTTCACCTTGAAGAAACTGCGGTAGCCTGCCACGTCCAGCTCATTGAGCGTCAAGTGATGGATCGAGGTACCTGCAGTGATGTCCAGCCCATTGGCCTTGGCGCGCTCCAGCGCGGGCAGGGCGCGCGCGGTGGTGATCTGGTCGGCGTGGTATTTCGCACCGGTCATTTCCAAGAGCGCAATATCGCGGTCCAGCCCCATCCGTTCCGCCATCGGGGAAACAGCCGGCAGTCCGTAGAGCGCTGCGAACTTGCCGCTGGTGGCGGCAGCGCCCTTGCTCAGAACCGGTTCTTGCGGGTGGGCGATGACCAGCGCGCCGCAGGACCGCGCATAGGTCAACGCCCGCTGGAACACCTTGGTGTTGCTGACCACATGGTCGCAGTCCGAAAACGCCACCGCGCCGGCATCCATCAGAAAGCCGATCTCGGTCATTTCGCGGCCTTCGCGTCCCTTGGTCAGTGCCGCCATTGGCAACACGTTAACCGGCGCATCTGCCTGGGCGCGCCGGGTGACAAACTCCAGCGTCTCCGGGCTGTCAATCGCGGGTGTGGTATCGGGACGGGTGACGATGGTTGTGACACCGCCCGCCGCCGCTGCCAGTCCTGCGGATTTGTAGCTTTCCTTATGACGCTCGCCCGGCTCGCAGACCTTGACGCCAATGTCGACAATGCCCGGCGCCAGGCATTTGCCGCCGCAATTCACCTCGGTCACATCTTCCGGCGTGAGGCCATGCGCGCGCAGCATCCGGGCGGAATCGGCAGCATCCTTTTCAACCGCTGCGATCCGCCCGTCCCGCACGAGAACCGCGCCCGGCGTGTCGGTGCCTGCCTCGGGATCGATCAGGCGGGCGTTGATAAAGAGAGTGCTCATGCCTTGGCTCTTTCGATTGCGTTTTGGGTCGCGGCCGGGTCGGCCTGGTATTTGATCAGGTGCTTGTCGCCGCCTTTGGTGACGACCTGCACATAGCTGCCCATGGTTTTGACAGCTTCGATTTGGGAGACCGGCACCGAACGCCCTGCCGGGCCGGAGAGGGTCTCTTGCGTCAGTGTCCAGACCACCGCCAGTTCCTCGCTGGCCATGTACCAGCCGCGCAAGGCAATGGCGGCCAGCCCTCCCACGGCGCCGGTCCAGATGTGGGCGCTGTCCAAGAACCACAGGACCGCCATAGCGCCGCCCATGCCAATTGCCGCCATCCAAGCGTGCGCGCGGATGTAGGCGCCGCGGTCGGGTTTGAATTCTATCGCCGTCATCAGAACACCATGGCCCATACAGCCAAGGCAATCAGGACCATGACAATGGCAAACAGGGCGGCGCCTATGCGGCGGGCTTGGCTGCGGGCCTCTCGCGGGGAAAGCTTGGGCGCGGAATAGGGCTTGGCGCTTTCCGACGTGGCCGGGGCTGCGCTCCAATTGGTCTGCCGCTCGCCATAGGTGCCCTTAAGCACGATTTGTTCTGCCGGGGTCAGCCGCGTCTCTTCACCGCCGAAGGCGCGGGAGCGGACAAGCAGAACGTGGCCGTCCAGCGCCTGCAGCATCTCGCGGTCCTCCTCGACCTGCGCGCGCGGCACGCCGCAGCCTTCGATAAGGTAACCGGCCAGACCAATTTCCTCCAGGTCTGAAACCGGGAAGATTTCCACCTGCTCCATGTCCAGAGTTTTGATGCCCAGCACCTGCGCCAGCGCGCCGGGTTCCTTCAGGAAGGCCGCTTGTTCGGGCCGCATGTCCAGGGCAAACAGCCGGATTACGCCGCGCTCACCCGCCGGGATTTGGATCACACCGCTCATCCCGTCAGACAGCCTTGGCCTGGCGCCCGGCGCGCAGGTTGCGGGCCAGGAGGTCCATTGCCGCCATCCGCACCGCGACGCCCATTTCCACCTGTTCCTGAATGACCGATCGGTTGATGTCATCGGCAAGTGTTCCGTCAATCTCCACGCCGCGGTTCATTGGACCGGGGTGCATGACGATGGCGTCGGGCTTGGCCAGCGCCAATTTCTCGGCGTCGAGGCCATAACGGTGGTAATACTCGCGCTCCGAGGGGATGAAGCCGCCGTCCATGCGCTCTTTTTGAAGACGCAGCATCATGACGACGTCCACGTCCTTCAGCCCCTCGCGCATGTCGTCATAGATCTCGGCGCCGAACTCTGCGAACTGGCCGGGCACCAGGGTCGGCGGGCCGATCAGGCGGATGCGGTTTTCCATTTTGCCCAAAAGGATCAGGTTGGACCGCGCCACGCGGGAATGCGCGATGTCGCCGCAGATCGCGATGTTCAGCCGGTGCAGCCGGCCCTTGGAGCGGCGGATGGTCAGCGCATCCAGCAGCGCCTGGGTCGGGTGCTCATGCTTGCCGTCGCCTGCGTTCAGCACCGCGCAGTTCACTTTCTGCGCCAGCAGGTCCACCGCACCGGAATGCGGGTGGCGGACGACCAGCAGGTCCGGGTGCATCGCATTCAGTGTCATGGCGGTGTCGATCAGGGTCTCGCCCTTTTTGATCGAGGACGCCTGCATCGCCATGTTCATCACATCGGCGCCCAGCCGCTTGCCCGCCAGCTCGAACGAGGCCTGGGTGCGGGTTGAGTTCTCGAAGAACATGTTGATCTGGGTAAGCCCCGCCAGCACGTCGGAGTGCTTCTCCGGGCGCCGGTTCAGCGCCACATAGTCGTCGGCCAGATCGAGGATCGCGGTGATCTCATGCGGCTTCAGCGGTTCGATGCCAAGCAAATGGCGGTGTTCGAAGGACATATGGGGCAGCTCCGCGTGATTTGCCGGTTCTTATAGGCGGGGGGGGCGGAACGGGCAACGGCTGCGTGCGGAGTGCGGCCAGAGAATTTGAGTATTTGCAGCAAGATGACAGGGAGGTGTTCCGCTTGTCCGGCGGGCGGAGTAGCTTGGGCGCATGGAATCGGCATTGGATTACTGGAGCGCGCGGGCGCTGTTGGAGTGGCAGGCGGAGCTTGGCGCAACCGAAGCGCTGTGCGACGGCCCCGTCGACCGCTATGCGCTGGAGCAGGCCGCACCCAAGCCGAAACCGGGTGCCGCCCCCGCACCGCCGCCCAAGCCCAAGGAGGTTGATCCGGTCGAGGTGGCACAGAAAGCTGCGAGGGGCGCGGGTTCACTGCCGGCCTTGCGTGACGCGATGGACGGGTTCAGCCACTGCGACCTGAAACGCGGCGCCCGCAATCTGGTGTTTTCTGACGGACAGGCAGGCGCGCGGGTGATGATCATCGGCGAGGCGCCGGGCCGCGACGAGGACCTGCAGGGCAAGCCGTTTGTTGGCCGCGCAGGGCAGCTCCTGGACAAGATGCTGGAGGCGATCGGCCTCAGTCGCGCTGAGAATGCCTATATCACCAATGTGCTGCCCTGGCGTCCGCCGCAGAACCGCGACCCGCTTCCTGCTGAGATTGCCATGCTGACACCCTTCCTGGAGCGGCACGTGGCGCTGGCTGAGCCGGAGGTGCTGGTCCTGATGGGCAATATCAGCTGCCAGGCGGTACTTGGCAAACGCGGCATCACCCGGCTGCGCGGGCAGTGGGATCAGGCCTGGGGCAAGCCGGTCATACCGATGTTCCACCCCGCCTATCTGTTGCGCCAACCCACGCAAAAACGGCTGGCCTGGGCGGATTTGCTGGAGCTGAAGGCCCGTTTGGGGAGCCTGTCCTGAGGTAGCATATGAAAATTCTGGCGTTCTCCGATCTGCATCTTTCAGCCTCCCACGCCGCGGATATCGTGGCGGCCAGTGCGGGTGCGGATCTGGTGATCGGGGCTGGTGATTTCTGCAACATGCGGATGGGGCTGGACAGTGCCGTAGCCATGCTGTCGGGGCTCAAGGCGCCGATGGTGGCGGTGCCTGGCAATGGCGAAAGCGCGGATGAACTGCGGGCGGCAGGGTTTGCCAATACCACGGTGCTGCATGGCGATGGCACGGACATCGAAGGCCTTCGCCTGTTCGGGCTGGGCTACGGCGTGCCGGAAACACCCTTTGGCGGCTGGTCCTGCGACCTGAGCGAGATACAGGCGGGCACGATGCTGGCAGCCTGCGATCACGCGGATATCCTGATTTCCCATTCCCCGCCCAAAGGCTTCGGCGATGTGACCTCCCGCGGGCTGTCCGTCGGCTCCACCGCGGTCCGCGCCGCAGCGCAACGGGTGCAGCCGCAACTGCTGCTCTGCGGCCATGTGCATGATTGCTGGGGCTTCCGCGGCACTCTGGGGAAGACGCAGGTGGCCAATCTCGGCCCTGGAGTGAGCTGGTTCGAGGTGGAGCTGTGATCGACCCCGTTACCCTGCTGGCCTTCATCCCGGCGGCGCTGGCGCTGAACTTGACGCCGGGTGCGGATATGATGTTCTGCCTTGGCCAAGGGCTGCGGTCCGGCCGCGCCGCGGCGGTGGCGGCCAGCGCAGGCATCTCGGCGGGCAGCATGGTGCATGTGGCATTGGCCGGGCTTGGGCTGGGGGCAGTGGTCTCTGCTATGCCGGGGCTGTTCGATGTGATCCGCTGGATCGGTGTGGGGTATCTCCTGTATCTTGCCTGGGGTGCATTGCGCTGCGGGGCAGTGCAGGCCGATGCGCCCTCTGTGCCCGCAAGGCGGGCGTTCCGCTCCGGATTCCTCGTAAATCTCACCAATCCCAAAGTAATCCTGTTCGTGCTGGCCTTTGTGCCGCAGTTCGTCCGGCCTGAGGCGGGGCCGGTGCTGGCGCAATTCCTGGTCTTCGGGCTGATCCTGGCCGCAGGCGGGTTCGTCATAAACGGGCTAGTGGGGATTTTCGCAGGCCAGGCCGGGCGCCAGCTGACAGGCTCGCCGGTCTTCGCGCGCTGGCTTGGCCGGATCTCGGCCGGAATTTTCACAGGGCTGGCCGTTCGGCTGGCAATCATGGAGAGGGCGTAGATGTCCCGTATCGACGAAAGCATGGAATTCATCCCGGTCCGCATCGCGGTGCTGACTGTGTCCGACAGCCGCAAGATGGAGGACGACCGCTCCGGCCAGGTGCTGGTCGACCGGCTGCGGGAGGCGGGCCACAGTCTGGCCGACCGTAAGATCATTCCCGATGAGCGGACCGAGATCGCCGCTCAACTGCGCGCCTGGATTGCTGATCCCAAGGTGGATGTGGTGATCTCCACCGGCGGTACCGGCCTGACCGGCCGCGACGTGACGGTGGAGGCGCACCGCGACATCTACGAAAAGGAAATTGAAGCCTTCGGCACTGTCTTCACCTGGGTCTCGATGCAGAAGATCGGCACCAGCGCGGTGCAGTCTCGGGCTACGGGCGGGGTGGCGGGCGGAACTTACCTGTTTGCGCTGCCCGGCAGCCCAGGTGCCTGCAAGGACGGCTGGGATGAAATCCTGTCAAAACAGCTCGATTACCGCCACCGGCCCTGCAATTTCGTGGAAATCATGCCCAGATTGGAGGAACATCTGCGCCGGAAGTAACCCAGCGCTGCGTGTAACCTCGCAAACCTGCGCGGAGAATCCTATATTTTCAAGCAGGCACAAGGCATTTGCGCTTATGCGGCCCATGCGCGGCCCCGGCAGCAGCCGCCACCGGAAGGGAGAGACATGCGCTTTTTGCGTCAGAGTTTGATAGGGCTTTTCCTGGCGTCGCTGACGGCCGCTTTGCTGCTGTATGCCGGGCAGCTGGTCTTTGGCGCCATCGAGGCGCAGCTCAATGCCGAGCGCAAGGCGCCGCCCGCGCGCGAACGGGTGTTTGCGGTCAACGTGGTGACCGCGGACCTGCAGACGGTTGCACCGGAGCTGACGGCCTTTGGCCGGGTTGAAAGCCGCCGCACACTGGAGTTGCGAACGGCCTCCGGTGGACGGGTGGTGCAGCTCTCTGAAGATTTCGAGGAAGGCGGCGCGGTCCGGGCGGGCGAGGTGCTTGTGCAGATTGATCCTGCGGATGCGCAGGCCGCGCTGGACAGGGCCGAGGCTGACATGATGGACGCCCGGGCTGAGGAACGCGATGCGGGGCGGGCCTTGATTCTGGCACAGGACGAGCTTCAGGCAACCCAGGACCAGGCGCAGCTGCGCGAACGCGCTTTCCAGCGGCAGGTGGATCTGCAGGAGCGCGGCGTTGGCACTGCAGCCACGGTGGAGACCGCGGAGCTTGCCGCGGTTCAGGCCCGCCAAACCGTGATCTCGCGCCGCCAGGCGGTCAGCCAGGCAGAGGCGCGCGCGGATCAGGCTGCTACCCGGGTGGCCAGGGCGCAGATCGCGCTGGACGAGGCGCGGCGCGATCTGGAGGACACCACCATCAAGGCGGGCTTTGACGGCACCCTGCAGGCGGTCAGCCTGGTGCAGGGCCGGCTTGTCTCCGCCAATGAAAAACTTGCTGATCTGGTCGATCCGGACTTGCTGGAGGTAGCTTTCCGGGTTTCCACCGCGCAATACGCCCGGCTGCTGGACGGTGACGGCCGCCTGCTGGAGGCTCCAGTGCGGGTGACGCTGGATGCGGCTGGTGCCGGCCTCAGCGCAACCGGGCGGATATCGCGCGCCAGCGGTGCTGCGGGGGACGGGCAGACCGGGCGGCTGGTCTACGCCAGCCTGAACGCAGCCCCCGGGTTCAAACCCGAAGATTTCGTGACGGTTCACGTGACAGAGCCTGAGGTCCGCGCGGTCGCGCGGGTCCCAGCCTCCGCGCTGGGTGCAGACGGCACCGTTCTGCTGCTGGGCGAAGAGGACCGGCTGGAGGCGCTGCCCGTGGAGCTGGTGCGCCGCCAGGGCGATGACGTGCTGATCCGCGGCTCAGGGCTGGAAGGCCGCGAAGTTGTGACAGGCCGCACGCCCTTGCTGGGGGCCGGCATCAAGGTGCGCCCGCTGCGTCGGGGCGCAGAAGCGCAGGCGCTGCCGGAGCTGATCGAACTCACGGATGAGCGCCGCGCCCAGCTGGTTGCGCTGGTTGAGGGCAACAACCGGATGCCTTCGGAGATGAAGGCAAAGATGCTGCAGCAGCTGGCAGAGGTCAAAGTTCCCGCCCAGCTTGTAAGCCGGATTGAATCCCGGATGGGAGGCTGAACCCGATGGCGCGCAGGCTTCCCCGGCAGGCCCGCGGGCTGTTCAGCTATTTCACTCGCCATCGCACCGCGGCCAACCTTCTGCTGGTGATCATGCTGGTGCTGGGTGCGGCTGCGATGCCCAACATGCGGGCGCAGTTCTTCCCGGATGTGATTGTCGAACGTGTTACCGTCACCGTTGAATGGGAGGGCGCCGGTCCAGAAGATGTGGACAGCGCCATCGTGCAGGTGCTGGAGCCTGCGCTGCTGGCCGTTGACGGCGTGGAGGAGACCTCCTCCATCTCCCGCGAAGGACTGGCGACGCTGACCCTGGAGTTTGAGCCCGGCTCCGACATGGGCCAGGCCACCGACGATGTGCAGACCGCGGTGGACGGCATCACCACCCTGCCGGAGGAGGCGGAGGAGCCTGAGGTGCGCCGCGGCGCGTGGCGGGACCGGGTGACAGATGTAGTCATCACCGGCCCGGTCGGGGCAGGGCAGCTGGGTTTGTTCGCTGATGAGCTGGTTGTGCGCCTCTTTGAGGCCGGTGTCACCCGCACCACGATCCGCGGCGTGGCTGCGCCGGAAACCATCGTTGAGGTGCCCACTGCCAAGCTGATTACCCACGACATCACCATGCGCGAGATCGCGGAGGCCATCGCAGCTGAGGTCGATGCCGACCCTGCAGGCGATGTGTCCGGCGCCAACGCCCGCGTGCGCACCGGCAGCGAGAAGCGTAAACCGGATGAGCTGGCAGCCATCGTGCTGCGCACCAATGCCGACGGCTCCGTGCTGACGATCGCTGATGTGGCGCAGATCCGGGTCGAAGGCGTGGACCGCAACCGCTCCTACTTCGTGGATGACAACCCGGCGATGTCGATCCGGGTGGACCGCTCCGATCAGGGAAATGCCATCCGCCTGCAGGCACGGGTGCAGGAGGTCGTGGATGAGATTCAGGCCAGCCTGCCGCAAGGGGTAACGGCTGAGCTGATCCGCACCCGGGCGCAGTCCATCACCGACCGCCTGGATATTCTGGTCGACAACGGCCTGATGGGGCTTGGCCTGGTGCTGTGCCTCTTGTTCCTGTTCCTCAACACCCGCATCGCCTTTTGGGTAGCAATGGGCATCCCGGCCTCAATGTTTGCCGCCGTGGCGCTGATGTATGCCGCCGGGATCACCATCAACATGGTCAGCCTGTTTGGCCTGATCATCACTCTGGGCATCGTTGTGGATGACGCAATCGTGGTCGGCGAACACGCCGATTTTCGGGTCCGCCGGCTGGGCGAAAGCCCGATGCAGGCGGCGGAAAACGCCGCACGCCGCATGGCGATGCCGGTATTCGCCGCAACCCTCACCACCATCATCGCCTTTTTTGGCCTTACCCTTGTGGGCGGACGGTTCGGCGAGCTGATCCGGGATATCCCGTTCACGGTGATTGCGGTGCTGGCGGCCTCCTTGATGGAGTGTTTCCTGATCCTGCCCAACCACCTGGCCCATGCGCTGACCCACGCTCAGGCGCGCCATTGGTATGACTGGCCGAACCGGATGGTGAACCGCGGCTTCCGCTGGTTGCGTGACCATGCCTTCCGCCCGCTGATGGGTTACATCGTCACTGCGCGCTACGCGGTTCTGGCCGGGGCGCTGGCAATTCTGGCCAGCCAGGCAGCGCTGTTCATCAACGGTGATGTGCAATGGCGCTTCTTCAACGCGCCGGAGCGCGGCTCTGTCACCGGTAACTTCGCCATGGTGGAGGGCGCCAGCCGCGCCGACACAATGGCGATGATGCAGGAAATGCAGCGCGCGACAGAGGCGCTGGGTGCCGAGTATGCTGAACGCTACGGCCGCAACCCGCTGGACTTCGTGATGGCCGAAACCGGTGGCAATGCTGGCCGCGGCCTCAGCGGGGTGGAGGCCAAGGATACCGACCTGCTGGGCGGTATCTCGATTGAACTGATCGACGCCGACCTGCGCCCCTATTCCAGCTTTGCCTTTGTGGCAGAGCTGCAGGAACGGGTGGTGCGCCACCCGATGGTTGAAACGGTTTCCTTCCGCAGTTGGCGTTCAGGGCCTGGCGGCGACGCGCTGGACGTGCAGTTCTCGGGCCCCAGCGTGCAGGTGCTGAAAAATGCCTCCGAAGATCTGAAAACCGCACTTCTGCGCTTCCCGGAAGTCTCGGCAGTGGAGGACAATCTCGCCTACGACAAGGAAGAAGTGATCCTCGACCTTACGCCGCAGGGTCAGGCGCTGAACTTTACAATTGGCAGCCTGGGCCAGGCGCTTCGGGCGCGGCTCAACGGGATCGAGGCGGCGACCTATCCCGACGGTCCGCGCAGCGCCACAATCCGGGTGGAACTGCCGGAGAATGAGCTGACCGCTGATTTCCTGGAGCGCACCCTGATGCGGGCCCCCAGCGGCATCTATGTGCCGCTTGCCGATATCGTCTCGGTCACTCAGCGCACCGGCTTCTCCACCGTGCGCCGCGAGAACGGCATCCGGGTGATCAGCGTGACCGGCGACATCTCTGAGGACGATCCGGCCCGCGCCGAGGCGGTGACGAAGGCGCTGCAGAACGAGATCCTGCCGAACATTGCCAGCGAGCGGCAGGTGGAATGGCGCCTGTCCGGTCTGGCAGAGCAGGAACAGACGTTCCTGCAGGAGGCGGGTACCGGGCTGATCCTCTGCCTCACCGGGATCTATCTGGTGCTGTCCTGGATTTTCGCCAGTTGGACTCGTCCTTTGGTTGTGATGGCGATCATTCCCTTCGGTCTGGTCGGCACCATCTGGGGGCACTACGTTTGGGAGGTGCCGCTGAGCATGTTCACCGTGGTTGGCCTGTTGGGGATGACCGGGATCATCATTAACGATTCCATCGTGCTGGTAACCACCATCGACCAGTATGCGCAGGACCGCGGCTTGATCCCCTCCATCATCGACGCGGCGGCAGACCGGCTGCGCCCGGTGATGCTGACCACCATGACCACGGTGCTGGGTCTCGCGCCTTTGTTGTTTGAACGTTCCCAGCAGGCGCAATTCCTGAAGCCCACGGTGATCACGCTTGTCTATGGCCTGGGATTCGGGATGTTCCTGGTGCTGCTGGTAGTGCCAGCGCTGGTGGCCATGCAGCGCGACCTGTCGCGGCCGCTGACATCCCTGCGCCGCGCGCTGCGGCAGGGGGCTGGGCGCCTGCGCTGGCTGGTTCTGGGCACCGCGCTGGCACAGTTTGGGTGGCTGGTGCTCACGCTGGGCTGGGCGATGGCAACCGGAGCCTTGCATCCTGCGCTGCGGATGATCCCGGCGCTGGCGGCAATGGAGCCGGTGCGGGCAGGGCTGCTGGCCTTCATTGTGGGGGCCTTCGCATTGGCACTGCTGGCCTATGCCGCGGGCGGAATTGCCTACCGGCTCAACGCTCGCCAGCGGGCCTGAGCCAGCCGCGCCACGTCGCCGACCTGATCCAGAAGCTGCAGCCCGCGGGATTCGATTTCTGCAATGGGAATCCATTCGGCCTTTTCGGCGTCATCATCCGGCACCGGTTCACCGCTCAAGTATTCGCACAGCACCACGGTCAGCAGATACTGCCGCTGCGCCATACCGGAAGCATCGCGTGAGATCACATCCACATTGGTGAGATATTCCAGCGGCCGGGCGGCCACGCCGGTTTCTTCCATCAGCTCGCGCGCTGCGGCCTGCAGGGCCGTCTCGCCCATCTCCACATGGCCGCCGGGAAAGCCCCACCAGCCTGCGTTCGGCTCCTTGCCGCGCTGCACCAGGATCACCTGGTCCTGCCCGCCGGAATGGCGGCAGACCACGGCAATGGTTCCAAGGACCGGGCGGGCAGGGCTGTCAGATGCGCTCATCCGGCGCTGCAGCCCTGAATATCAACCGCATGGTTTTTCCCCAGTACCGTGATCCGCAGCTGCGAACGGTCGATGGCATAGGCGCTGCCGTCCGCCGGCAGAAACTCGGTCTCCGCCACCAGCTGCCCGCCTTCGCGGCGGGTCTTGGTTTCACCGGCATAGAGCTTGGGGTTGCCGGGTTCGATCACCGCAACCTCCTCGCCGCCGGCAGAGGGCATCGAAATGCGGGCAGTGACCGTCATGCCGTATTGCGACGGACGCAGGCTGCAGGTGGCCTTGCGCACGCCCGCTTCTTTGGCCGACCAGGGGCGGCTGGCCATCGCGGCGGCAATTGCAGGGTTGCGGCCGGCGCTGCTGTCCAGCTCATGGTCGAACTTCAGTTCGGCCGGCACGCAGACGTCCTTGCACACCCCCAGCTGCATCCGGCCCTTCAGGCGTACAGGCTTGCCGGGGGTTTCAGGCGTGATCTCAACCGGCAGCACCAGCTGGTCATGATAGCCGATGGTGCGGTAGCCGGAGGTCAGGAATACTTCTGGTGACGGCCAGGTGATCGACAGCCCGCCGACATTGCGTGCCCCGCGCCAGGAAAAACTGGGCGGGATGCCGGCATCACCGGGCGCTCGCCAATACGTTTTCCATCCCGGCTGCAGGGTGATCCGCAGCGCACCCAGATGCGTGCCGCGGGAGGTCATCCCGCCATCCAGCACCTCGACCTGAACGATATCGCCGTCCGCAGCGCCGGCAAACGCAGGCAACCCGCTTGCAGCAGCCAGCAAAGCTGCCGCGGCAGCAGCGGTTTTGAGCATTGTCCGTTTCATACGTGAATACATGCGCCTGCCAGCCTGGTTTGCCAAGTCACGATCCGGTCATATCTCCCTCATCCTCCTGTGTTTGCGGCAAATTTGCCGGAGCCTGCGCGGAGTTGCGCCGATGCGCCCCTTGCGCGGCAAGCGGGTGCGCGTCATGGTGGGGGGAGGCAGCAGAAAGACGGAAATTCATGGATCTGACTGGCAAGCTCTTGATTGCAATGCCTGGTATTGGCGACCCGAGGTTCGAGCATTCGGTGATTTTCCTATGCTCGCACGGCGAGGAAGGCGCGATGGGCCTGATCGTCAACAAGCCCGCTGACGGCGTGGCGCTGGGCGATCTGCTGGAGCAGCTGGACCTGGGCGGTGAGGGCAACGCTGCAGCGGCGCTGCCGGTGCGCTTTGGCGGCCCGGTAGAGACTCAGCGCGGTTTTGTGCTGCACACGCCGGATTACGAATCGGATGTGAGTTCCCTGAAGGTACCTGGCGGTTTCTCGATGACCGCGACGCTGGATATTCTGGAGGACATCGCGGAGGGGCAGGGGCCGGAGCAGCTGCTGGTGCTTCTGGGTTATGCCGGCTGGGGGCCAGGGCAGCTGGAATCGGAAATCACCATGAACGGCTGGCTGACAGCAGAAGCCAGCCCGGAGCTGGTATTCGGCCTTGCGGATGACAGCAAATGGGGCGCAGCGCTCAAAACCCTTGGGGTTGATCCGCTGACTCTCTCGGCCAGCGCAGGCCACGCCTGAATACGCATATCTGGATGCACAGCGGGAGGGCTCCCGCGCGTTTTCTGATTATCACAGATAACCCCAAAACCCTTGGGCCGGGTACCCATCTGCGATGGGCGCAGGGGCCTGCGGCGATCAGTCCCGCGGCGCGGCGGCGCGGCGCAAACGGTCGTTGATGGCTTCGCCCAGCCCGTGTTCCGGCACCGGGGCAACGGCAATCGGTTTGCCTAGGGCATCCAGCCGGTGGAGATACCCGAACAGGTTCGCGGCGGCCTCTGCCAGGTCGCCGCTTTCGGACAGGTTCAGATCGCAGGTCCCGGGACCGAAGCCGAGAAACAGTTCGCCCTCGCCGGGCGCGTCAGCATTCAGCCGCACCGGCGCACCGGGGGCATAATGCGACAGCAGCTGCCCGGGTGCTGTCAGCGGGTCGTGCACATCGCGTTCTGCCAATTTGCGGCCCAGCACCGCCTCGATTTCTTCCGCCGCCAGCCCGCCGGGGCGCAGCAGCAACGGTTCCGGCCCCGCCAGCCCGATGATGGTGGACTCCAGCCCAACATCGCAGGCGCCATCGTCTAGGATTGCGGCAATCCGGCCGTCCAGCCCGGCCATTACATGGGCTGCCGTTGTCGGGCTGATCTTGCCGGAGGGGTTAGCGGATGGTGCTGCGACCGGCCCGTCCAGCTCCCGCAGCAGGGCTTGTGCCGCCGGATGCGCAGGCACCCGCACGCCGAGCGTCTCCAGCCCTGCCGTGACCAGCGGTGAGATCCCGTGGCCCTCCCGCAGCGGCAGTACCAGGGTCAGCGGGCCAGGCCAGAACGCCGCTGCCAGCTGTTCCGCAACGTCATTCCATGCCACGTAGCGCCGCGCGGCCTCTGCCGAATGCACATGGGCGATCAGCGGGTTGAACGACGGCCGCCCCTTGGCCTCATAGATCGCCGCAACCGCGGTGCCCTGCCGGGCATCAGCGCCAAGGCCATAAACCGTCTCAGTCGGAAAGGAGACCAGCTGCCCGGCCTGCAAAAGCCGGGCGGCGCGGGCGATGCCGCTTGCCGTTGCGGCAAGGATTTCAGTGCTCTGCTGGGGCATTCCGGGTGACGCGGCGTTTTGGTTGATTGAAATAAGCGCCCGGTTAGGTAATCGGACAAGCCACAGACCATAATGGGCCAGCGCCGGGAAGCCAAGACTGCCCGCGCCGCAGGCCCCAGAAACCCCCGCCAGAGGACGCCCATGACATTCCGCGCCCCCGTTTCCGAGTATGAATTTCTGCTGAACCACGTCGTGGGCTATGACAGCATCCCGGCCACAGACCGCTTTGCCGAGGCAACCACCGACACAGTGAGCGCGATCCTGACAGAAGCAGGCAAGCTGTGCGACGAGGTGATGGCGCCCCTGCAGCGCAATGGCGACTTGCATCCTGCACGTCTGGAAAACGGCGTGCTGCGAACCTCGCCCGGGTTTGCCGATGGCTATCAGGCCATTCGCGAAGGCGGCTGGGTCGGCATCAGCGCGGCTGAGGAGTTCGGCGGCATGGGGCTGCCGCAGACACTTGCCGTCGCAGTCTACGAGATGATGGCAGGCGCCTGCCTGTCGCTGCAGCTGGCGCCGCTGCTGAGCCAGGGCCAGATCGAAGCGCTGGAGCACCACGCCTCCGACGCCATCAAGGAGCTGTACCTGCCCAAGCTGATCTCCGGCGAATGGTCCGGCACCATGAACCTGACCGAACCGCAGGCCGGTTCCGATGTCGGCGCACTCAGCTCCAAGGCGGAGCCGAACGGTGACGGCACCTATGCGGTGACCGGCCAGAAAATCTTCATCTCCTGGGGCGACACCGATTTCTGCGGCAACGTCTGCCACCTGGTGCTCGCCCGGCTGCCCGACGGGGTGCCGGGAACCAAGGGGATTTCGCTGTTTCTGGTGCCGAAATACCTGCCGGATGCGGACGGCAATCCAGGCAAACCCAATGATCTCAAGGTCGTGAGCCTGGAGCACAAGATGGGCCTGCACGGCTCCCCCACCTGCGTGATGCAGTTCGACGGTGCCACCGGCTGGCTGGTCGGGCCGGAGCACGGCGGCATGGCAGCGATGTTCACCATGATGAACAACGCGCGCCTCGGTGTCGGCGGCCAGGGCGTCGGTGCGGGCGAGGGCGCTTATCAGCACGCGCTGGCCTATGCGCTGGAGCGCAAGCAGGGCAAGACCGCCAGCGGTTTCATCGCCGACCACGCCGATGTGCGCCGGATGCTTATGGAAATGAAGGCGGATCTTTTTGCCTCCCGGGCAATCCTGATGGCCTGCGCCCGTGCCATCGACATGCACACCGCTACCGGCGGCAGTGACTGGTCGGCCCGCGCGGCCTTCCTGACGCCGATTGCCAAGGCATTTGGCACCGACACCGGGATGCGCGTCTCGGAAACCGGGGTGCAGGTCTATGGCGGCATGGGGTTCATTGAGGAATCCGGTGCAGCGCAATATTACCGCGACGTGCGCGTCACCGCGATCTACGAGGGCACCAACGGCATCCAGTCGATGGATCTGGTGGCGCGCAAGATGATGGACGGCGGCGAAATGGCTTTTGCCCTGATCGACGAGATTGAGGAGCAGGCTGAACGCGCCCGCGCCACCCATCCCAACATGGCCGAATCCGTCTGGCAGGCGTGCGAATCCTTGCGCGAAGCCACCGAATGGCTGGTGTCGCAGCAGGACATGCAGGACCGTTTTGCGGGCTCGGTTCCGTACCTGCGCGCCTTTGCCCGGGTGCTGGGCGGCCATTATCACCTGGCGGCCGCGATGGCGGATCAGGGCGGCCCGCGGGAGAAGCTGGCCCGCTTCTACATCACCCGGATGCTGCCGGAGCACAGTGCGCTCTTGGCCCATGCACAGGCGGGGGCAGAAGGCACCTTCGCCCTCAGCCTTGACGAACTGGCGGGCTGACAGCCGTGACCGACATCCCCGACGTCTCCCCCCGCACCCCCTGGGAAGAACCGCCCGCGCTGGGCGAGGCGATCGAAGTGGCGGAGGGTGTCCTCTGGATGCGCCAGCCGCTGCCGATGAAGCTGGATCACGTCAACATCTACGCGCTGGATGAGGGCGACGGCTGGACGGTGATCGACACCGGTTTCAACTCCCGCAAAAGCCGCGGCATCTGGGAGAACCTGATGGCCGGCCCCCTGAAGGGCAAGCCGGTGACGCGCGTCGTCGTCACCCATCATCACCCGGATCACATCGGGCTGGCGGGCTGGTTCCAGAGCGTCCACGGCGCCGAATTGGTCACCACCCGCACCGCCTGGCTGTTCGCCCGGATGCTGACGCTGGATGTGCAAGAGACGTGGCCGGAAGAGACGCTGGCCTATTACCGCAGCGCCGGCATGGCGCCTGAGGTCTATGAGAAGCGCGTCAATGACCGGCCCTTCAACTTTGCCGACACCGTGCATCCGATGCCGCTGGGCTTCACCCGCATCAAGCAGGGCGACGTGATCCGCATGGGCGGGCGCGAATGGGATGTGCATACCGGCAACGGCCACGCCCCGGAGCACGCAACCTTCTGGAGCCGCGACGACAACCTGGTGATTACCGGGGATCAGATCCTGTCGACCATCAGCCCCAACATCGGTGTTTATGCGACCGAACCGATGGCCGATCCGCTGGGCGAATGGCTGGAAGCCTGCGAACGGCTGGCGAAACTGGCGCGTCCGGATCATCTGGCGCTTGGCGGCCACAAGCTGCCGTTCTCACGTTTGCCGCTCAGGATGCAGCAGCTCATTGGCAACCACCACGGCGCGCTGGAGCGGCTGATGGATCACCTTTCCGTGCCGCGGACAGCTGCTGATTGCTTTGCGCCGCTGTTCAAGCGCACAATCGGTGAAGGTGAGTACGGGCTTGCACTGGTCGAGGCAGTAGCCCATGTAAATCACCTGTACCACACCGGCCAGGTGGCGCGCTGGAAACGCGAAGACGGTGCCTGGCTCTATCAAAGCAAGGGGTGATCCGCACCCCGGAAAGGGGAGGCACCATGAGCGACGAAATTTCCACCAGCGCCGAGGCGGCAGAGGCGGCGGTGCTGCCCTGCGTGCATGAAGTCCACGCCGACCCGGAGGCCTGCGCCGGCCTCACCAAAGTGCCGGAGAAGCTGCAGAAACCGGATGCCGCCAAAAGCCCGGCCCGCTGGGCCTATGAGCGGCTGATCCTTTACATCCAGAATTTCGAACAGCAGCTGGACGCTGAACACGAGGTCGCAATGGGCTTCACCGGCGGCAATGCCGGCGTGCTCCGGATTGAGGGCATGGGCTATTTCGACCCGGACATTATCACCTACTACGGCAGTGAGCCCGACGGCTCCCGAACCCAGCTGGTGCAGCATGTCAGCCAGCTCAATGTGATGCTGCGCGCAGTGCCCAAGGCACGCGAGGAAGAGCCCGCCAACCGCATCGGCTTCCGCCTCGCCTCGGATCTGCAGCAAGAGTAAGCCGCACGATTCGCCGCCCGGGCCGCAGCCGCAGGATTCGCAGCGGTTTTCTGCGGTTTCCGGGCGGCATTTCCCCGGGATGCGCCCGAATGACGTGGTGACAGGGCCCGGCAAATCCGGTAATCACCGGGAAAACGCACGTGAATTTGAGGGATAACTCACATGGCTGATCATCAGCACGGCACCATGGACATCACCGTTCAGGAGAAGATGTTCTCGAGCTTCATGACCTTCGTGACCCGTTTCTGCATCGCGATGGTCTTCCTCGCGCTGTTCCTGGCTATTTTCGCCACCTGATCCCGGGACCAAACTTATGCGCAATCTGCTCTGCCTCGGCGCGGTGATGCTGGCGCTTGCGGGTTGCGCGGCGCCGCAGCAGCCCAACGCGGATGCCGAAACCCTGGCCAAGGTGGCCTACCGCCACCCCGGCCCCGCGACGCTCACCCTGTACACGATGATCAACAACCGCACCGGCAAGGGCGGCCACGCGTCGCTGATGATCAACGCGTCTGAACGGGTGATTTTCGATCCCGCAGGCTCTTTCTACGCCTCAGTCGTGCCGGAGCGGAACGACGTCCTCTATGGTATTACCCCGGCAGTGGAAAAGGCCTACCGCGGCGCCCATGCGCGCAGCACCTTCCATGTGGTCGTGCAACGGGTTGAGGTGACGCCGGAGCAGGCCCAGAAAGCTTATCAGCTGGCAGTCACCAACGGCCGGGTGCCGGGTGCCTATTGTGCCCAGGCCACCATTGGTATCCTGCAGCAGATCCCTGGCTTTGAAAGCCTGGACCGCACCTTCTACCCGGAGAAACTCTCCGCCCAATTCGGCCAGCTGCCGGGCGTGGCGACGGAGCGTTACTACGAAAACGACAGCGCCGATCTGCAGGCAGGCATCATCAAGAGCGACGCTGCGCTCAGCACTGCCGAGTAAATCTTCCGCCCGGGCGCAGAGCGCTCAGGCGGCGAGATACAGGAGCAGCAGGCACAGCCCGCCGGTGCCGAGCCCGATCAGCACATTGCGCGTCAGATAACCCGCTGCAAAGGTCGCGGCGGCGGCTGCAAAATGCATCAGGCTGGGATCGCCGCCGGTGGGGGCAGGCCAGACCACCAGCGGCGCGACCAGCGCCGGGATGATTGCCACTGCGGTATAGCGCAGATGACGCATCAGCCATTCAGGGATGGGCTTTCCGCCCATGAAGCCGATGAAGGCAAACCGCAAGCCGTAGCTGCCAAGCGCCAGCCCGATGATCACGGTCCACAAGATGGGTGTGGGGATACTGCTCATGTCGCGCCCTCCGCCTTTGCCTTTTGCCGCTCCAGCCACAATTCCGCCTGCGCACCCGCGACCATTCCGGCGATGCCCGCCACGATCAGTCCCAGGTTATAGGGCAGGGCGGAGGCTGGCAGCGACGCTGCCACTGCCACAAAACAGGCCGCCACATGCGCCGGCGTGCGCAGCATCGGGCCGATCATTGCCAGAAACGCCAGCGGCAGCACGAAGTCCACGCCCCAGCTCTCCGGGATGCGGGTGCCAACCAGCGCACCCAGCGCGGTGGCGATGACCCAGGCCGGTGTGATCAGCCCGTTGGTGCCAAAGAAATAGGCCATCCGCTGCGCCAGCGGCATTTCCGGCTCCTGTTCGAACTGCACGACCGACAGCGCATAGGACTGATCGACGATGAAATAGGCGGCAATTGCCCGCTGCCACATTGGTGCATCGCCCAGGTAGGGCGTCAACGAGGCCGAATACATCGCCATCCGCAGGTTCACCGCCAGCGCCGAAATCAGGATGATGATCAGCGGCGCATTCTCCTGCATCAGCTGCAGCGCGGTGAACTGGGCGGCGCCGGCAAAGACAGTGAGTGAGAAGGCAAAGGCCTCCGGCACGATCAGCCCGGCCTCCGCGGCCAGCACTCCGAACAGGAAGCCGAAGGGCGAGGCCATGAACAGAAACGGCGCGCTGTCGCGAAACCCTTTCCAGAAGGCCGATTTGGTGGTGGTGATTGCCATCTGCGCGTCCTAGATTGCCTTGACCCGCCCTACGGCGGACGCAGAAGGAATGCAATTGGTGAGTATGGATATCACGTCAGAATACCTGATCGCCCCCGGTGTCTCCGACCCGCGGCTCACGCGCGCGGTCACCGGCGTCGACCAGAACGGCGAGCAAAGCGAGATCGCCGTGGTCGAGGAACGCCCGCTGACCATCTTCCTGAATTCGCAGGAAATTGTCACCGCGATGACCATCGGCGACTACCCGGAATATCTGGCGCTCGGCTTCCTGCGCAATCAGCGGATGCTGCGCGACGAGGATGAAGTCACCCGCGTCGACTATGACGAGGACCTGGAAACCGTGGTGGTGCGCACCGCGGTGGAAACCAGCCACGAGGAAAAGCTGAAGAAGAAAACCCGCACGTCGGGCTGCGCGGTCGGCACCGTCTTTGGCGACATGATGGAGGGGCTGGAGGACGTGCGCCTGCCGCAGGTGGAAGTGAAAACCTCCTGGCTTTATGCACTGGCGCACAAGATCAACCGCACGCCATCGCTCTATCTGGAGGCCGGCGCCATCCATGGCACCGTGCTCTGCCGTCAGGACCGCCCGCTGGTCTATATGGAGGACGTCGGCCGCCACAACGCAGTGGACAAGATTGCCGGCTGGATGCTGTCGGAGCAGGCGGAAGCGGCGGACAAGATCCTCTACACCACCGGCCGGCTGACTTCCGAGATGGTGATCAAGACCGCAATGATGGGCATCCCGGTGCTGGCCTCGCGCTCAGGCTTCACCGCCTGGGGCGTCGAGATCGCCCGCGAGGTCGGCCTCACCCTGATCGGCCGGATGCGCGGCCAGCGGTTCATCTGCCTGTCGGGCGAGGAGCGTTTGGTGCGCGATATGGACCCCAGAGACGCGCCGGTTGAGGAGAAGAAACACCGGCGCAAGAGTGCGGAAGGCTAACTGGATTTCACGCGAAATCCGTCCCGGAAAACACGTGTTTTCCGGCGCGTGAGGAGAAGAGATGACAGACCAGAAGCCATTGGGCGTAATCCTCGCAGGCGGCCTCGCCACCCGGATGGGCGGTGGCGACAAGGGGCGGCTGCAGGTCGGCGGCCAAAGCCTGCTCTCCCGTGTTGTTGACCGCCTGTCGCCGCAGGTCGCGGGCCTGGCGTTAAACGCCAATGGCGATCCGGAGCGGTTCGCTGACCTGGGCCTGCCAGTCATTGCCGATTCAATTGAGGGTTTCGCCGGTCCGCTGGCTGGCGTTCTGGCTGGTCTCGACTGGGCGGCAGAGCAGGGCGCAGAGACCATCGTCACCGCCGCTGCCGACACGCCGTTCTTCCCGCAGGATCTGGTCACCCGGCTGACCGCAGCGTCCGAGGGCATGGATCAGCCGCTGGTGCTCGCCACCACCCCGCGCACCGGCGACGAGGCGCTGAAATCCGGCGGCGGCAAGCGCGTTAACCGGCACCCGGCCTTTGGCCTCTGGCCCGTGGCCCTGCGCGATGACCTGCGTGCCGCGTTGCATGACGGCTTGCGCAAGGTGGTCCTATGGACCGACCAGCACAACGGCCGCGAGGCGCTGTTTGAGGCCGATCCCTTTGACCCGTTCTTCAACATCAATACCCCAGAAGATCTGGCCAAAGCCGAGGCGCTCTTGAAATGAAAATCTACGGCGTCACCGGCAGGAAGAACAACGGCAAGACCGGGCTGATGGAGCGGCTGGTCGCTGAATTCTGTGCCCGCGGGTTCTCTGTATCCACCATCAAACACGCCCACCATGCCACTGATGTGGATCAGCCCGGCACCGACAGCCACCGCCACCGCCAGGCCGGCGCGTCAGAGGTGGTGCTGGCTTCCGCTGGCCGCGTCGCGATCATGCAGGAGCTGCGCGGTGCGGCCGAGCCGCCGCTGGCAGGGCTGCTGGACCGCCTGAACCCCGTCGATCTGGTGCTGGTGGAGGGCTACAAGCGTGAACCGCACCCCAAGATCGAGGCCTTCCGGCAAGCTGCAGGCACCGAACTGATCGCGCCAAGGGATCCCAGCATCCGCGCTATCGCCAGCGACACAACGCTGGAGCTCGACCGCCCGGTGTTCGATCTGAACGACACGGCAGCGATCGCGGATTTCGTTCAGGCGGAATTGGGGCTGTGACCCCCTTTGATACCGTCCTGGCCGTCGACTGGTCCGCGGCCAAGCGCAAGCCCCGGCGCCCCAGCAAGGACGCGATCTGGCTCGGAGTGGCGCGCGGCGGCATCGCAGAGCAGCCGGTTTACTGCCGCAGCCGGATTGAGGCAGAAGCTTGGATCAGCCGCTTTCTTGCTGCGGAGCAGGCCGCAGGGCGGCGGGTGCTGGCAGCCTTTGATTTCCCCTTCGGATACCCGCGCGGACTTGCACGCCGGATCACCGGATCGAATGACCCATTTGCCTTATGGGCATGGCTGGAAGAACGGATCGAAGACGCAGAGGACGGCAGCAACAACCGGTTCGGCGTCGCCTCCGAAATGAACCGGCAGTTTGCCGGCGCCGGTCCGTTCTGGGGCAAGCCGGACGACGCAAGCTGGCCGGACATTCCCTACCGAAAGTCCGGTATCGTGTATCAGGACGTGGCAGAGCGGCGCAGCGCGGATCTGGCGGCCAAGGCAGCTTCCTCCTGTTTCCAGCTGTTTTTCAACCCGACGGTTGGCAGCCAGGTCCTGATGGGGCTGCCGGTGCTGCAGCGGTTGCGGCTCCGGCACATGGCTGCTGTCTGGCCTTTTCAAAACATTGCGGACGCGCAAATTGTGTTTGCAGAAATTTGGCCAGGGTTGATCGAACCGGCCGTCAAGGCCGCAATGGCTGTTGCCGGCCGGGATGAAATACGCGACCGGGTGCAAATGCGGCTGTTGTCGCAGGCGCTCAGCCACCTGCCAGCACAGGAGCTGGCCGCAATGCTGGCTGCTGCACCTGACGAAGCACAAGAGGAGGCCTGGATATTGGGCACAGGGTATGAAAACCGCTTGAACGCGCTGGCCTCGGAAGACCCGGGCGGGCTGACACCGCCGCCGCTCAGCAACGACTGCTTTGCCCTGCCTGCGGGCGTCGACTGGACCCCGGTCGATGACGCGCTGGCGTTGCTGCGGGACAGGCTGGGGCCGGTCACTGGTGCCGAGACCGTGCCGCTGGCAGACGCGCTGGGCCGGGTGCTGGCAGCTGATGCGGCGGCCAAACGCTCCAACCCGCCGCTGCCGAACACGGCGGTGGATGGATACGGCTTTGCCGGTGGCCGGGCAGCGGGGCCGCATGTGCTGCCGCTGGTGGAGGGCAGGGCCGCTGCAGGTGTACCCTTTGACGGTACCGTGGCTGAAGGCAACGCCATCCGGGTGCTGACCGGCGCCGCGCTGCCTGAGGGCGTGGACACGGTGATCCTGGAGGAAGACGTCAACACCGATGGGGAGCAGATTGCTTTCAATGGCCCGCTGAAACAGGGCGCCAACACCCGAAAGGCCGGCGAGGATGTCTGCGCGGATGAGGTCATCCTTCCCGCAGGCCGGGTCATTAGCCCTGCCGATCTGGCCCTGGCCTCTGCTACAGGGCTGGCGGAGCTGACCGTGAGGCTGCCGCTGCGGGTGGGCGTGCTCTCCACCGGCGATGAGCTGGTCGAGGCCGGGGAACCTGCTGGCAAGGGCCAGATTTTTGACGCAAACCGCCCCATGCTGCTGGCGCTGATCCGTCAGCTGGGCTTTGTGCCGGTGGACCTGGGCAAGGCCGCTGACGACAGGGAAGCCCTGAGGCGGCATTTGGACAGTGCGGCGGCAAAAACGGATGTGATTCTGACCTCTGGCGGCGCCTCGGCGGGGGATGAGGACCACATGTCGGCGCTCCTGCGTGAGGCGGGGGCGATGCAGGAATGGCGCATCGCGCTGAAACCGGGCCGACCGCTGGCGCTTGGAATGTGGCAGGGCACGCCGGTTTTCGGGCTGCCGGGCAACCCGGTGGCGGCGCTGGTTTGCACATTGATCTTTGCCCGCCCCGCAATGGGGCTGATGGCGGGGGCGGGCTGGCAGGAACCGCAAGCGTTTGAAGTTCCGGCGGCATTCGAAAAGCGCAAGAAACCGGGCCGCCGCGAATACCTGCGGGCGCGGGTGCGGGACGGCAAAGCCGAGGTGTTCAAGTCCGAAGGCTCCGGCCGGATCAGCGGCCTCAGCTGGGCCGAAGGTCTGGTGGAACTCGGCGACGGCGCGGCTGAGATCAAGCCCGGCGATCCGGTTCGTTTCATCCCTTACGGCAGTTTCGCGATGCAGGCGTAGCGCTCCCGCCCGCGGCCCGGCGCATCGCAGATGCTTGCCCGCCGTTGGGCCAGGCGCCGCGCTGGCACGCGGCGCGCCACTGCCTGCTGCTTCTTTCTGGTCCTAAATACCCGCTCCGCAGCCGGCGGCCCGGCGGGGCCGCCCCCTCAGTCGAAGGTCCCGGCCACACGCCCCACCAGCATGAAGGCGCGGGCGGTGCGGGTATTGCCAAGCGCGGAAATCTCGCTATCGCTGGCCTCAGCCTCGAAATCCGCAAACATCTGGTCGAACCGGCGCAGGAAATGATGTGCCGCGTCGCGGAAGATCGGGTCCTGCTTCATCCGCGCGGCGGTCAGCGCCAGGGAGGTCCGGTCGCGCACGCCGCCAAGCGCTGCCACCGCCCGGCCGCGGGCGCCCTGGCCGAACTGGCGCCAGATCTCGGGCCGCGCCATGTCGGGGCGCAGGTCGTCCATATAGATGCCGTCCTGGCTTAGCAGAGTCAGCACGTCCTGCGCCGCCTGGATCACCTGAGCCGCCTTGCGGTCGCGCAGCGCTGCACGCAACGCCGCAAAACCTTCCGCGTCCTCGGCGGTTTCCGGGAAGTTCAGCGCCCGGATGAACTGCTCGGCAGGCAGGGGCGGCGCCGTGTCCGCAGCCTGGGTGCCTAGCGCCAGCGAGCCCTGGTCAGCCGCCGTCATCTCTGCCGCTTCTGCCGGGATGGCCGGACGCAGCGGATTGGCGCGGCGGCTGGTGTGGAAGGTCGCCAGTGCGGTTTCGGTCTTGCGGGTGGCCTCGGCGATTTCCTCCAGCCGTTTCGCGACCGAGGTCTCCGCCACTGCCGCATGCTGCTGCGACTGTGCCAGATAGCTCTGGCGCAGCCCGTCAATGGCGGCCTGCAGCTGCTCGCTCTCTTCCCGCATCACCCGGGCTGAGCGCGCGGCAGAGGCCGCAACCCACAGCATTGCCAAGGGCAGCACCACTGCCAGCACGCTGATGATCAGATCCGCCCACTGCGAAAGCCCGGCATCTTCGGGCGCCAGCACAAATGCCCCGGTCACCACCAGCAGCCACAGTGCCCCCAGCCCGATGGCGGCCAGCTCCGCACCGCCCAGGCCATTGGCCGCAGCGGGGCCGTCAAGGCGGCGCAGCGGCTGGCTGCCGCCTGGTTTCTGGCCAGAGCCCGGACTGCTGCTGGAGCCTGTCATGACCTCGCGGCCTCCCGGATCAGGAATAGACGATCTTGAGAATCTCGTAGGCGCGCTCACCGCCGGGCGTGCGCACTTCCACACTGTCGCCTTCGTCCTTGCCGATCAAGGCGCGTGCAATCGGGGATTTGATGTTCAGAAGGCCGGATTCGATGTTGGCCTCATGCTCGCCCACGATCTGCCAGGTCTTTTCCTCGTCGGTGTCCTCGTCCACCACAGTGACCTTGGCGCCGAACTTGATGGCGCCGGACAGTTTGGCGGGGTTGATCACATCGGCCAGCGACAGGATGCCTTCCAGCTCCTTGATGCGGCCCTCGATGAAGGACTGCTTTTCGCGGGCGGAATGGTATTCGGCGTTTTCCGACAGGTCGCCCAGTTCGCGCGCTTCGGCAATCGCCTGGATGATGGCCGGGCGTTCGACGGATTTCAGGTTCTTCAGTTCGCTTTCCAGCGCGGCGTGACCCGTGGGGGTCATCGGGATCTTTTCCATGTGATTGGTCCAGGTCGCTCTATTGTTCTTGTCAGTATGAAAACCGCAGCCCCGCAGCATGTGCCGCGGGGCCTCCGGTCCGGTTGACAAATACCTGACCCAATCCTGCGCCTGAATTCAAGTGGCCGCAGGGCTTTGCCGCACGCAATTCCGCCTAACGCGGCAGATTGTGCGGGTTTTCCACAGGTTTGCGCGGAAAAATGCCGCGGGCTGGGGAGCCGGACCTTGCCGCCAGCCACAGCAGATCAATCATATTGAACCGCCTCGTATTCGATGCCGTTCTCGTCATGGAAGTAGAACCGGCGGCCCGGCTCATAATCGCCGTGGTTGATCGGCGTGAAGCCCGCGGCCTTTACCGCGGCCTCAGTGGCGTCCAGATCATCAACGATCACCGCCAGATGGTTCAGCCCGCCAATGATGCCATAGCTTTCCGGCGCTTGGCCTGCTGCAGTGCGCGGGGTGTAAAGCGCGAGGTAGCTGTTTTCGCCGCCCACATGCACGGTGTAGCCGCCGTTTTTGGCTTCACCCTCCCAGCGCACATGCCAGCCAAAGATCTTTTCCATCCAGGCGGCGGTGCCATTGGGGTCTGCCACGGTGACATTTGCATGTTCCAAAACTGCGCTCATTGAAAATCTCCTTCTCATCTTGAGCAAACCTGTTGATGCGACTCACCGTAATTCCTAAACCTAACTTTAGCTCAAGCAATTTCTTCAGGGAGTGCGCCATGCCCCAATCCGCAGGCATTTCCATCGGCTACCTGGCCGAACGCACCGGCCTCGCCGTGTCCGCGATCCGCTACTACGAGGCGCAAGGCCTGGTGGAGCCTTGGCGCAACACAGGCGGCCAGCGGCGCTTTCACCGGGCCGACATCCGGCGGCTCAGCTTCATCATGATTGCGCAGCAGTTCGGCTTCTCGCTGCCGGAAATCCGCGGCTTCCTGCGCAGCCTGCCGGGCAGCCGCACACCGACCAAGGACGACTGGGCCCGCATTTCGGAAGACTTCCGCAGCCACCTGGACCAGCGAATCGAAACCCTGGTCAAACTGCGCGACAATCTGGACGGCTGCATAGGCTGCGGCTGTCTTTCGCTTCCGAATTGCAAACTTTACAACCCCGAAGACCGGGCGGCACAGAAGGGGCAGGGCCCCCGGTATCTAATGGGAGACCGGCCTGAGACAGAGGCTGAGGCGGAAAATGATCCTTGAGTGACGAAAATGGACGCACTTTTTGTCTCAGTTGCCTGTTTTACAGGTGTTTGACGCGGAGTTTGGATTGACCCATGGGGGCGCCAAACGATAAGCACCGCGAAAGAAAATTGCGCCCGCAGTGTGTTGTGGGGCCGGTAGCGAATAGAAAGCCAAGGAGCGCCGCAAATGGCCGAGATTGAACGCGAAGCGATGGAATACGACGTGGTGATCGTCGGGGCCGGCCCTGCTGGTCTGTCTGCGGCCATCCGCCTGAAACAGCTGGACGCCGACCTGCAGGTCGTGGTCCTGGAAAAAGGCTCCGAAGTCGGCGCGCATATCCTGTCCGGCGCGGTGCTGGATCCGTGCGGCCTGAACGCGCTGATCCCCGACTGGAAGGAAAAGGGCGCGCCGCTGAACGTCGAAGTGAAGGAAGACAACTTCCTGATGCTGGGCGAAGCCGGCCAGGTCCGCATCCCCAACTTCCCGATGCCGCCGCTGATGAACAACCACGGCAACTACATCGTCTCCATGGGCAACGTCTGCCGCTGGATGGCGGAGCAGGCCGAGGAAATGGGCGTCGAGATCTTCCCGGGCATGGCCTGCTCTGAGCTGGTCTATGGTGACAACGGCGAAGTCAAAGGCGTGGTTGCCGGTGAATTCGGCAAGAACCCCGACGGCACCCCTGGCCCGGCTTATGAGCCCGGCATGGAACTGCACGGCAAATACGTTTTCCTGGGCGAAGGCGTGCGCGGCTCGCTCTCCAAGGAAGTGATTGCCAAATACGGCCTGTCTGACGGCAAAGAGCCGCAGAAATACGGCGTCGGCATGAAAGAGATCTGGGAGATCGACCCGGCCAAGCACAAGGAAGGCACCGTCACCCACACCATGGGTTGGCCGCTGGGCTCCAACGCGGGCGGCGGCTCGTTCATCTACCACCTGGACAACAACCAGGTCTATGTGGGCTTCGTGGTGCACCTGAACTACAAGAACCCGCACCTGTTCCCCTACATGGAATTCCAGCGCTTCAAGCACCACCCGGTGGTTGCCGACCTGCTGAAGGGCGGCAAGCGTGTGGCCTATGGCGCCCGTGCCATCACCGAGGGCGGCTGGCAGTCGATGCCGAAACTGGTGGCCCCTGGCGTGGCGCTGCTGGGCTGCTCCGCCGGCATGGTCAACGTGCCGCGCATCAAGGGCAACCACAACGCGATGCTTTCGGGCAAGGCCGCGGCCGAAGCCGCCTTTGATGCAATCAAGGCGGAGCGTTCGGGTGATGAGCTGACCGCCTATGAGGCGGACGTGCGCGACGGCGCCATTGGCAAGGACCTCAAGATGGTCCGCAACGTCAAGCCGATGTGGTCCAAATGGGGCCTCACCGCGTCGCTGGCGCTGGGCGGCCTGGACATGTGGACCAACAACCTGTTTGGCTTCTCCTTCTTCGGCACCCTGGGCCACGGCAAGAACGACGCCCAGTCGACCGAGGAAGCCTCCAAGCACAAGCCCATCGACTACCCCAAGCCCGATGGCGTGCTGTCGTTTGACCGCCTGACCAACGTCAGCTTCTCGATGACCAACCACGAGGAAAGCCAGCCCTGCCACCTGCGCCTGGGCAATGAGGACACTCCGATTTCGGTCAACCTGCCGAAATTCGCGGAACCGGCGCAGCGCTACTGCCCGGCCGGTGTCTACGAGGTGGTCGAAAAGGACGGCAAGCCGGAGTTCGTGGTGAACTTCCAGAACTGCGTCCACTGCAAGACCTGCGACATCAAGGACCCGTCGCAGAACATCACCTGGACCACGCCGCAGGGCGGTGACGGTCCGAACTACCCGAACATGTAACGGGAACGTTAGCATTTCGGCGTGGTTTCGCCGGATTTTATGGGGCGGTCCTTGGACCGCCCCATTGCGTGTTGACGGGCGCCGCACTACGCTTTCTTAGAAGAGCAAAGAGCAGTAAACCGTAAGGGGGTCCCCAGTGCCCGTATCCATTCTTCGCACCCTGTCCTGTGCGGCCCTGATGGCCGCCGCCGCCGCACCCGCCGTGCAGGCCGAAGGACTGGCGGGATCCTACCTGGCCGGACGGGCCGCCACCTATGACAGCGACTTTGCCGCTGCGGCGCTTTATTACACGCAGGCGCTGGCGCGCGACCCGCAAAACCCGCTCTTGATGGAGAACGTGGTGTTCGCCCAGCTCGCCATGGGCAAGGCGGAGCTTGCCGTGCCAGTGGCCGAACGGCTGCGCCAGACCGGCGCCCGCAGCCAGGTGGCCAATATCGTCAGCGCCGGCGGCCTTGCCGCCAAGGGTGACTACCAGGCGATCCTGGACCGCGACCTGGAACGGGACGCCATTCACCCGCTGGTGGATGGCCTGCTCGAAGGCTGGGCGCATGTCGGCGCGGGCTCCGTCTCCAGCGCACTGGAAAGCTTTGACCGGCTCGCCAAGGACGGCAGCCTGAAACCCTTCGTGCTCTATCACCGCGCCCTGGCGCTGGCCTCCGCCGGCGACTACGGCGGGGCGGAAGCGCTGTTTGCCGAAGAGAACGGGCGCCTGGCCACCCTCAGCCGCCGCGCGGCGGTGGCGCGGGTTCAGATCCTTTCGCAGCTCGGCCGCAATGACGACGCCCGCGAGGCGCTGGCCGCCGCCTTCGGCAGCAGCCTCGATCCGGGCCTTGAGGCGCTGGATGCACAGCTCGCCGCTGGGGAAACCCTGGCCTATACCATCGCCCCCAGCCCGCAGGACGGCATTGCCGAGGTGTTCTTCACCCTTGGTGCGGCGCTGAACGGCGATACCGCCAATGACTATGTGCTGATGTATGCCCGCATGGCGGCTTCGCTGCGCCCGGACCATGTGGATGCGATCCTGCTCAGCGCGGGCCTGCTGGACCAGCTGGGCCGGTATGAGCTGTCGGTTGCCACCTACAAGCAGGTGCCAAGCAGCCACCCCGACTATCACGCCGCCGAAATGGGCCGCGCCGAGGCCCTGCGCCGCGCCGCCAAGCCGGACGCCGCCATCGAGGTGCTGGAGAAACTGGCCCGCGACTTCCCTGAACAGCCCAGCGTCTACATCAGCCTTGGCGACCTTCTGCGCCAGCAGGAGGACTACGCCGCTGCCGCGCGCGCTTATGACAAGGCGCTGGACAAGACGCCGGAGGATTCTTCCAGCCGCTGGTTCCTGTTCTATGCCCGCGGCATCTGCCACGAGCGCCTGGATCAATGGCCGCAGGCTGAGGCTGACTTCCGCGCCTCGCTGGAACTGGATCCAAACCGGCCGCAGGTGCTGAACTACCTCGGCTATTCGCTGGTCGAGAAAAGCAGCAAGCTGGACGAGGCGCTGGACATGATCGAACGCGCCGTCGCCGCGCGCCCCGACTCCGGTTTCATCGTCGACAGCTTGGGCTGGGTGCTCTACCGCATGGGCAAGTTTGACGAGGCCGTCGCCCATATGGAACGCGCCGTGGAGCTGATGCCGGTGGACCCGGTGGTCAACGACCACCTGGGTGATGTCTACTGGGCCGTGGGCCGCGCGCGCGAGGCGGAATTCCAGTGGAAGCGGGCGCTCTCCTTCATCGACCCTGAGGACACGGATGGCGAAGCGGACCCCGAGCGCATCCGCCGCAAGCTGGAGGTGGGCCTGGACGCGGTGCTGGCCGAGGAAGGCGCGCAGCCCCTGAAGGTCGCCAATGGCGGCTGAGGTCGCGGCACCCGCCAAGATCAACCTGACCCTGCATGTGACCGGCCGCCGCGAGGACGGCTATCACCTGCTGGATTCGCTGGTGGTCTTTGCGGACACCGGCGACCGCTTGCGGCTTGAACCGGGACAGGAACTGTCGCTGCAGGTCTCCGGCCTGTTCGCAGCGGGCGTGCCCGCGGATGAGCGGAACCTGGTGTGGAGAGCCGCCGCTGCTGCGGGCTGGACCGGCAAGATCAGCTTGGACAAGCAGCTGCCCCACGGCGCCGGCATAGGCGGCGGCTCGTCCGACGCTGCGGCGGCCTTGCGCGCAATTGCCAGCCAGGGCGGCAGTATCCCCGAAGAATTGCCGCTGAAACTGGGTGCCGATGTGCCAGTCTGCATGGCGGCACGGGCGTCCCGGATGCGGGGCATCGGCGAACAAGTGATGCCGGTGGACCTGCCGGACCTGCACGCGCTGCTGGTCAATCCGGGCGCACATGTCCCGACAGGGGCCGTGTTCTCTGCGCTTGCTTCGCGCTACAACGCTCCGATGCCGCAGGACATCCCTGCTTTCACGTCAGGTGAAGACTGCGCCGCCTGGCTAGCCGAACAGCGCAACGACCTGGAGGTTCCGGCGATCACCGTTGCGCCGGAAATCGGCCGGGTTCTGTCGGACCTGCGCAGCTCCCGCCAGGCCTTGCTGGCCCGGATGTCAGGCTCCGGCGCCACCTGCTTTGCGCTCTATCCTACGAAAAAGGCCGCCCATATGGCGGCCTATGAGATCGGGGCGGAACATCCCGAGTGGTGGTGCAGTGCGGTCACCCTGACCTGACCCGCCACTCTGCGGACAGGGCTCTCCCGCCCGCGGAACGGCGCATCGAAGATGCGTGCCCGCCGTTGGGCCCGGCGCTGCGCTGACACGCAGCGCGGCATCGTCTTGCCGCTTCTTTCTGGTTGAAAATACTCTGGGGTGAGCGCCGCAGGCGCGAGGGGCAAAGCCCCTCCCGCGTATCAGTTCAGCCGCGACACTACGTAGTCCGCCAGATCGCTCAGCATGGTGCGGATTTCGTGATCGGGCAGCACCTTCAGCGCCGCTCGCGCCTTGGCAGCCCAGCCATGGGCATCCTCACGGGTGGCTTCCAGCGTCTTGTATTTTGCCATCAGTGCCAGCGCCTGTTCCAGGTCGCCGTCTTCCTGCTTACCCTTCTCGATGGTGCGGGTCCAGAACGCGCGCTCCTCATCTGTCGCCTGCGCCACCGCCTTGATCACCGGCAGGGTCAGCTTGCGCTCGCGGAAGTCGTCGCCGACGTTTTTGCCGGTGGCTTTGCTGTCACCCTGATAATCCAGCAGGTCGTCAGCAATCTGGAAGGCAATCCCCAGCGCGTCGCCATAGTCGAACAGCGCCTTCACCTGTTCCTCCGGTGCGCCGGCAATCACCCCGCCAACTTCGGTCGCAGCCGAGAACAGCGCCGCGGTCTTGCCGCGCACCACCTGCAGATAGACGTCCTCATCTGTCTTCAGGTTCGACGCCGCGGTCATCTGCAGCACCTCACCCTCGGCAATGGTGGCAGAGGCGTTCGCCAGAATGTCCAGCACCCGCAGGCTTTCCGTCTCGACCATCAATTGGAAGCTGCGGGCAAACAGGTAATCGCCCACCAGCACGGAACTCTTGTTGTCCCACAGCAGGTTCGCCGTGGGGCGCCCGCGCCGCTGGCCGCTTTCATCCACCACATCGTCATGCAGCAGGGTCGCGGTGTGGATGAACTCCACCGTGGCCGCCAGTTTCAGGTGATGGTCGCCCTCGTAACCGCAGAGCCGCGCCGCCGCCAGCGTCAGCATCGGCCGCAGCCGCTTGCCGCCCGCCTCGACCAGATGTGCGGTCACTTCAGGGATACGCGGCGCGTGTTTGGAGGCCATCCGGGTGCGGATCAGCGTGTTCACCGCGTCCAGTTCCTGGCTCAGCGTTGCGGCCAGCATCTCATGCGGTTTCCTGGTCATCACTTGGTCCATCACTTTCCCGCTCGCAAGTCTCGACAAGGGGGACGCCTTGCCCTTAGATCCATCCCCATGAAAGAGCTTCTGCGCAGCACCGATCCGACGATCATGGCCTTTGCCTCCGCCCTCCTTGAGGGAGAGGATATAGACTGCTTTCAAATGGACGTAAATATGAGCATCCTGGAAGGCGGGATTGGAATTTTCCCGCGCCGTCTGATGGTTCACGAGGATGACTATGACGACGCGCTTGTGGTGATGCGCGACAACGAAATCCCGCTCGGGCGATGAGGCCTGCACGATGACCGTCTTCCCTGAAGATGAGCTGACCCGCAACGGTTTCCTCGGCGGCAGGGTGCGGCTGTGGCAACCGGCGCGCGGCTACCGCGCCGGGGTAGACCCGGTTCTGCTGGCAGCCGCCGTTCCCGCGCGGGCCGGGGAAGCGGTGCTGGAGCTGGGCTGCGGCGCCGGTCAGGCGCTTCTGTGCCTGGGCTACCGGGTGCCGGGGCTGTCGCTGGCGGGGGTAGAGCTGCAGGCGCCTTACGCGGATCTGGCCCGCCGCAACGCCCAGGCCAACGGTCAGGATATCGACGTCTTCGAGGCCGACCTTTCTGCCCTGCCGGAGGCATTGAAACAGCGCCAGTTTCACCACGTCATTGCCAATCCGCCTTACTACAAGGCGGGTGCCCACAGCCAAGCCCACGACGAAGGCCGCAAGCTGGCGCTGGGGGAGGGCACGCCGCTGGCCGACTGGATCGCCGCCGCCGCCCGCCGTCTTGCGCCCAAAGGCTATTTGCACATGATCCAGCGCGCCGACCGGCTGCCGGACATGCTGGCAGGCTGCGCCAGTGTCCTGGGATCGGTTGAGGTGCTGCCGCTGGCGCCGCGCCAGGCCCGTGCGGCAGAGCTGGTGATCCTGCGGGCACGCAAGGGCGGACGGGCGGATTTCCGGCTGCATGCGCCGCTGATTCTGCACCAAGGCACCCGGCATGACCGTGATGGAGACAGCTACCGCGCGGAAATCAGTGCCATCCTGCGCGGTGGCGCGGCCTTGCCCTGGCCCGCCTGAGGCACTTTTTCCGGCCGCGCAAACTTAGGAGCGGTGCTTGGCGGATTCAACCTTTGGCGAATCCAAATCTGCTGGTTTCTGCAAAAATGCGCTCTGCCCTGCGGCAAAATGCGCGGCGCATAGCCGATATGAAAATTTCATGACAAAAATCGTGCGGCTGCAGCGTGACAGACGCTGAAACATGTGCTCCACTCTTCAGGTCAAACACATCTAGCTCAAAGAAGGAGGGTTACCATGAGCCTCAGCTCGCATCTGACCGAACTTAAGAAGAAGCACGAGCATCTGAGCATGGAAGTGGAACAGGCCCAACGATCGCCCAGTACCGACGATCTGGAAATCGCAGCAATGAAAAAGCAAAAGCTGAAGCTGAAGGAAGAGATCACACGCCTGACAGCTGAAGCCGTCTGAAGAGTTCCCGCCGGGGCATAGCCCGGCACAGTCAACAGGAGGGCCTGCCACAGCGGCGGCCCTCCTTTCGTTTCAGGCCCTACTTGCTGGCACTGGCCCGCGCCGCGATCAGCGCGCCGCCGGTGATCAGCGCTGCCGCCAGCGCCAGCCCCCAGGAGGCCGCGGCAATTCCCGCCAGAACCAGGATCAGCGTGGACAGCAGGGGTGCCGCATATGAACTGGTGCCAAGCATCTGAATGTCGCCCTGCTTGACCCCAATGTCCCAGACATAGAACGCCAACCCGACGGGGCCGAGACCCAGCAGCAGGGTGGAGGCCCAGCCCAGCGTGCCCGCGGGCCACACCGTTTCCTCCAGTGCAAAATGCAGCCCCCAGGAGGCCACCGCGGTCGCGAGGCAAAATACTGCAACCGAGCTGGTCGGCGCGCCGCCCACCAGCCGCGACAGCACCGAATAGCCGGACCATGTGAGCGCGCACAGCAGCGCCAGCCCGTAGCCTGGCAGATACTGCGCCTCAAACCCGCCGCCGCCGCCGGAAATGATCGTGGCTGCCCCGGCAAAGCCCAAGACCGCACCGATCAGATGCCCCGCCTTCAGCTTCTCGCCGGGCAAGAGGCCGGAGAACAGCACGATCAGCAACGGCCACAGGTAGGCGATCAGCCCTGCCTCTGCCGCCGGGGCCAGCCGCAGCGCCGAGAAGTAGAGCGCGTGATAGCCAAACAGGCCGATCGTGCCAAAGATATAGACCCGCACCGGCACATGGCGCAGTTGCCCCAGCTTGCCTGACGCTGCGGTCCAGATGATCCCCAGCGTGCCGCCAATGGTGAAGCACAACGCGTTCAACAGCAGCGGCGGGGTGGGCTCCGACCCCACGGTCAACAGCGCCAGCAGCGCCCATAGCAATACAGCGATGAAGCCAATGGCGGTCGCGCGGGTCTTGGTCATTGGGATTGGAGATCCTGAATCGGGATAATCTTGATGTCGCCCCACATATGCGCGGTTTTCTCGATCTCCGCAAAGTACCACTCGCGGAAGGCCGCAATCTGCGGCCGGTCCTTCGCTTCGGGCAGGCACAGGAAACGGAACCGCGCGTCGGATTGAATGGCGATCTTAAAGGGCGCCACCAGCCGTCCCTCGCGCACGTCCTTGATAATCAGCGGCCGCCGCCCCAGCGCCACGCCCAGGCCCGCGCAGGCGGCGTCGATGGCATGATCGGGGGCGGAAAAATGGGTGCCGCTGGTGGGGCTGAAGCCTACCCCTGCCGCCTGGAACCAGGTTGGCCAGTCGCAGCCCGGGGCCACCTTGCTGATGGAATCGTCAAAGATCAGGGGCGCGTGCATCAGCGATTCCGGGGTGGGGAATTGCTCATGCATCTCCGGCGTCATCACCGGTGTCAGCCAGTCGGGCCGGGTGCCATAGGAAGCAAGCCCCACGTCGTCTGACACGCCAAAGCGGATCGCCACATCCACATCGCCGCGGCGCAGGTCCACCACCTTGAGAGAGGCCGACAAGCGCAGCTCGATCTCCGGATGGGTGCGGGCAAATTCGAACAGCCGCGGTGCCAGCCATTTCGCCGTCAGCGCAGGCCCCGCCGTCACCGTCAGCGTGGTCTCATCCAGCAGCCGCCGGGTGCTCTGCCAGGCCTGCCCCAAGGTACGGAAACCCTCCGCCGCGCCGGGGGCCAGTGTCTCGCCCGCCTCAGTCAGCTCCACCGCCCGGTTCAGGCGGCGGAACAGCGGCTGGCCCAGATGCTCCTCCAGCGACTTGATCTGAAAGGACAGCGCCGCCGGGGTCACGTTCAGCTCCTCCGCTGCCTTGGCAAAGGACATGTGGCGGGCAGCAGCGTCAAAGGCGCGCAAAGCGGTGAGGGGCGGCAGGCGGTCAGTCATGTTCGCATAAGTACAGCTTAACTGAACCTCTGCAAAGTCTCGTTTGTGTGTTTGACGGAACGTCCTCATATTGGTTGCAGGTAAAGGATACTGATCTGAGAAGGAGGCCGAAGATGCTGGAATATACTGCTGATGCCGCCGTCAAAGCCGCGATGGCCCGTGCCCACGCTGAGCGGGGGCAGGTGCTGAAACAGGCCTGGACCTGGCTGTTCGGCAAGCGGCCGGTGCCGGTCCTCCGCCCCAAGGTTTCCCGCTGGGCCTGAGCGCGCAAGCGTCCTTACGGGATAGGAAAAGGGCCGGTCCATCTGGACCGGCCCTTGCCGTTTCTGCTGATGAATTGGATCAGACGAAGAACTGCGCGCCGTTGGCGGAGATGGTCGAGCCGTTGATGAAGCCCGACTCGTCAGACGCCAGGAAAGCCACGCAGCGGGCGATCTCTTCCGGCTCACCCAGGCGGCCGGCCGGGATCTGGCCGATGATCGACTCGCGCACCTTCTCCGGCACTGCCATCACCATTTCGGTGGCGATATAGCCGGGGCAGACCGCATTGGCGGTGATGCCGGCGCGGGCGCCTTCCTGGGCCAGCGATTTCACGATGCCCAGATCGCCTGCCTTGGTGGCGGCATAGTTCACCTGCGCGAACTGGCCTTTCTGGCCGTTGATCGAGGAGATCACGATGACGCGGCCGAACTTGCGCTCGCGCATGCCGGGCCAGACCGGGTGCACGGTGTTGAACACGCCGGTCAGGTTGGTGTCGATCACTTCCTGCCACTGCTGCGGCGTCATCTTGTGGAACGGCGCGTCGCGGGTGATGCCGGCGTTGGCCACCACGATGTCGATCGGGCCCACTTCCTCTTCGACCTTGGCGATGCCCGCAGCGCTGTCTTCATAGCTGCCGACGTTCCACTTGTAGGTCTTGATGCCGGTTTCCTCGGTGAATTTTGCCGCGGCTTCGTCATTGCCGGCATAGGTCGCAGCCACATTGCAGCCCTGCGCCTTCAGCGCCTGGGAAATCGCTGCGCCGATGCCGCGGGAACCGCCGGTGACGAGTGCAGTACGTGCCATTCGAGAATCCTCCAGTATTGGTCACTTGGTAATCTTGCTACAGTTTTCACTGCCGGGGAGCAACAATATTGCGCGGTGAATTTGCTGCGGTGCCGCGTATAAATTGTCGCACCCGCCGCGCCGGTCTTGCTGCAGTTGCATTATAGCTCTGGAATGTAAAAGAAAAAGGACGCCGCGAGGGCGTCCTTCATTTTTTGCGGTTTTGCGCCGATTACGGGCGTTCGACGCACATCGCAACGCCCATGCCGCCACCGATGCAAAGGGTGGCCAGGCCCTTTTTGGCGCCGCGGCGTTTCATTTCGAACAGCAGCGTGTTCAGCACCCGGCAGCCCGACGCGCCGATCGGGTGGCCGATGGCAATGGCGCCGCCGTTCACGTTCACAATCGACGGATCCCAGCCCATGTCCTTGTTCACCGCACAGGCCTGGGCGGCAAAGGCTTCGTTCGCTTCGACCAGATCCAGGTCATTCACCGACCAGCCGGCCTTCTCCAGCGCCTTGCGCGAGGCATATACCGGGCCGACACCCATGACTGACGGGTCCAGGCCGGCAGTGGCGTACGAGGCGATGCGGGCCAGCGGCTCGATGCCGCGGCGTTCGGCTTCATCGGCGCTCATCAAGAGGGTCGCGGCAGCGCCGTCGTTCAGACCGGAGGCGTTGGCTGCGGTGACAGAGCCGTCCTTGGTGAAGGCCGGGCGCAGTTTCTGCATCGCTTCCATGGTGGCGCCGTGGCGGATGTATTCGTCCGCATCCACTGTGATATCGCCCTTGCGATGCTTGACGATGAACGGGGTGATCTCATCGGCGAACTTGCCCGCCTTCTGCGCCGCTTCTGCCTTGTTCTGCGAGGCGACGGCGAATTCGTCCTGCATCTCGCGGGAGATCTGCCACTGCTCGGCCACGTTCTCCGCGGTCTGGCCCATGTGGTAGCCGTTGAAGGCATCCCACAAGCCGTCGCGGATCATGGTGTCGATGTACTTCATGTCGCCCATTTTCTGGCCCGCGCGCAGATGCGCGGCATGGGGGGACAGGGTCATGTTTTCCTGGCCGCCGGCCGCCACGATGGAGGCATCGCCCAGCTGGATGTGCTGCGCGCCCAGTGCCACGGCGCGCAGGCCGGAGCCGCAGACCTGGTTGATGCCCCAGGCGGCGCTTTCCTTGGGCAGGCCGGCATTGATGTGCGCCTGGCGGGCCGGGTTCTGGCCCTGCGCCGCGGTCAGCACCTGGCCGAGAATGGTTTCGGACACTTCGGATTTGTCCACACCGGCGCGTTCCACCACGGCTTCCAGCACCGCGGCGCCCAGGTCATGGGCCGGGGTGTTGGCGAACGAGCCGCCAAAGGAGCCGACGGCGGTGCGCGCGGCGGATGCGATTACAACATTGGTCATTATTTCTGGTCCTCTGCCATCAAGTCAGGTCTCCGGGAAAGCTTGCTGCCTGCGTTTCGCTCCGACGCGCAAGAATCTTTCCCGATCACTCCGGGTACCGACATAATCTATTGCTGCACGTGCAGCAATTGACAGCCTGTCTCAGGGGGTGCGGCAGAGTCAACCGCGAGATACGTCCCGGGCTGCAGGATTTCCGGCACTTGGCTGCGGTGATGCTGCAAAGCAGCAACCGCGCTGGCCGCAACCGGGTCGCGCAGGGGCAGCAAAGCCGTTGAAAAGACTGGTATTGCTTGATTGCGGCGGCGGGCGGCGGAAGTCAGCCCGCTTTCTTGCCCTGCTTCATATCTTCGATCCAGGGCGGCGACACCGACGGGGCGCCGAACAGGTAGCCCTGCAGGCAGTCGACGCCGTTTTCGACCAGAAACTCCGCATCCGCCTGGCTTTCCACCGATTCCGCAACCACGAACATGTCGAACTGCTTGGCAATGCCGATCAGGGCGCGGACCACAGACTGGTTGTCGTGGCTGGCGTGAATGCCGCGCACGAACTGGCCGTCAATCTTGACCGCGTCAAAGAAGAACTGGCGGAAATGGCCGATCGCAGTGGTGCTGGCGCCAAAGTTGTCGAGCGCAAAGGCAATCCCGTGCTGCTGCATCCGGCCCATGAAGTCGGTCACCAGCTCCGGTGCGGCCATGGCAGAGGCCTCGGTGATTTCCAGCACCAGCCGTTCGCCCAGGGTGGCGTCGCGCTTCAGGAACCGGTCCAGAACCTTGTGCCAGCGCTGATAGCCGATGGAGCGTGCGGACATGTTCACCGACAGGCGGATCTGCGGGTATTTTTCCAGCGCCTTCAGCCCGTGCTGCAGCGCCAGGCAATCCATCTCGCGGCCGATCTCCTTGTCCTCGACCACATGCATGAATTCGCGCGCCGGAATCACCCGGCCGGTCGGATCCAGAACCCGGATGTAGCCCTCGTAAAAGGCGACACCATGCGGCGCCATTGCCTGCATGACAGGCTGATAGGCCAGCACGGTCTGATTGTGCCGCACCGCCTCGTCGACCATGTCCAGTGTCGAACGGTCGCGCCCGGCTACCGCTGCGCTCAGCGGGTTTTCAGCGCCTTCGGGGAGATCTGCCTTGGCATGTCGGTTTGTCATGTGCTGCTGGAACCCTGATTGCGGCAAGTTGAGGACAGTATGATGCTCCCCGCAGATTGCCGCAAAAGGGTTGAGGCAGGATTAAAGATCAAATTTGAACGATCTGCCCCGCAGGCCGCCGGCGGTCATCCGCCGAAGCCGGGGGTGCCCGCGTCCTCCGGGTGGCGGGCCAGATGCGCCGCCTTGATCCCGGCAGAGGTGTCGCGGCTGCCGTCATGGCTGTAACCGGGCGGCGCAAAGGCATAAAGCAGCCGCTGCTTCAGGGTCAGGCCGGGCTGGGCCATGTCCTTGAAAATGCCGAACCATTCATGAAAGGCGACCCGCAGCGGATTGAAAGTGGCGATGTTATGCACCAGCCCGTAGTCGGGGCGGTCATGGTCCTGTTCCGGCACGAAGGTGCCGAACATCTTGTCCCAGATGATGAACACCCCGGCATAGTTGCAATCGAGATAGCGCGGATTGCGGCCATGGTGCGCGCGGTGGTGGCTCGGGGTGTTCATCACCGCCTCGAACCAGCGCGGCAGGCGGCTGACGGCCTCGGTATGGATCCAGAACTGGTAGATCAGGTTAAGCCCGCCGCAAAACAGCACCAGTGCCGGGTGAAACCCCAACAGCACCATCGGCGCCTTCACCACCATCATGAAGGTGAAGGTGCCGGTCCAGGTCTGCCGCAGGGCAGTGGTCAGGTTGTAATGCTGGCTGGAGTGATGATTGACGTGCGACGCCCAGACCCAGCGCACCCGGTGGCCGAACCGGTGCACCCAGTAATAGCGCAGGTCATCGAGCACGAAACAGGCCAGCAGCGCCCACACAGACGTGCCCATGTCCAAGGGCGTCAGCTGCCACAGGAACATGAACAGCGCCCAGGCGACGAACCCCAGCAGCAGCCCCTCCGCGACGCTGCCCGCGCCCATGATGAGGGAGGTCACCGCATCGCGGGTCTCATACCGCCCGCCGCGTTTCTTGAGCGCGATCCACAAGAACTCGCCCAGGATCGCGGCGATGAAGAAAGGCACCGCCAGCTGGGTCGCGTCAGGGTAGGAGATTTCTCCGGTCATACAGCCTCCGCCGGGGTGTTGATCAGCGCCAGCCACTGCTGCCGCTCGCGTTCTGGCAGGCGCAGGGAGAGGCCGGGGGCCGCAAAGTCGTTGAAATCAAATCGCAACCCGGTGGCCGTTTCGCGGACCTGTTCCGCGGCCAGATGGCGGCCAACGGTGTCGGCGCCAAAGGCCCATAGCAGCCCCGGGCCGCCATTGGTCAGCACCAGCGCGGCCTGCCCGCTGGCCGCAGGCAGCACCTTGAAAACACTGTCTTCGGGGAAATGCCGCAGCCAGGCAGAACGGGTGTTGCCGGCACCCAGAATCCTCTGCCGGGAGCGGCCGGTCAGATGCAGCAGAACGGCGATTCCCGATATTCCGCCCGCAACCAGGGCCAGCAGCAGTTCCAGCGGCATGAACGTCCTCCCGCGGGCAGATTGGCGGGCAGGTGGAAGGCTGTCAAAGGTGGCGTGGGGTCAAGCGCATCAGCCCCCGCACCCGGATCCGGGGCAGGGCAGGCTGGCCTTGGCAAGCCGGGGTCTACATCGCGGCAGCCGCGCGCTGCGCCTTTGGCAGCACCTGCATCTGCACCACCCGCTCGACAAAGGGCACCAGCCCTTCGGGGCCGGAGGCCCGGTCTTTCAGATGGATGCAGACATCCGGCCGCAGGGCCGCGATGATGCCGATCAGGTCGCCGCGGATCTGGTCATCCAGGCCCGCGCCCATGATCACGCATTCAATGCGCGGCTCGGTCTCCAGCTGGCGCACCACCTCGGGCTGATCATGCGCGCCCAGCCAGTGGATCGGCAGATGGTCCAGCTCCTCAGCCACATTGCCGATCACATGCGGCAGCTTTCCGATCAGTAACACAACAGGTTTCATTTCACTCTCCACCCTATGCCAGGGCGTCTTTTGGGGACGTCCCTCGGTTTACAGGTAGTGCGAAATGCTGCCGGGTCAGGCAGTGCAGTCGCTAAGGCTTACTCACATGGATGACACGGCAGGTGTCGCGTTTCTTGTCCATGACGTTCTGAACAAGATGGGCTGAAGTGTTCTTGTAAATTTTTTCCAGCCCAGACTCGCACCCTCGAATAGCTGACGCTCTTGCCTCAACTTCAGTACTGTACCCCCAGCTATACCCAGGTGAACCGTAGCCTGTTGTTGCAAACGCACCGAATTTTCCGGCTTTTTGCAAAGATTGGTATTTCTTAAAAGTTCTGTTCCCGCTTTGACTCAGTGTGGCTCCAGTTCCATTTGCTGGGTTTCTGGGCCCAACAGTTGCGTACAGTTCGCACAATGACTGGTCTTGAGATTTTAAACGGCAAGACTTCTGAGCACTTTGCTTTGCTAGCGCAATGTTTCTTGTGTCCCAGAATTCGCCTGCCACGTCCTCTGCCCGGTTGACGTACAGGGCGCCATAGAAATCGGCATTTTTTCTAAAGTAGGCAAACTGTCTTTTAATTTCCCCACTCAAACGCTCTGCAGAATGCACGGTGACCTTAGGTCTTGTCCCTTCAAGTAGAATTTCTTCTGCCGAAGCTGATGTGGCCAAAGAACACAGCGCTGTCACGAGCGCTGCCGCGTTAAAAAAGTGCTTTCTCAAAGTAGTCTCCTGGGGCCAGTGTTTTGGCCCCAAGCTACGTGCTTGAAATCAAAGCGCAAGCTACTTTGAGGCGATCACCGCCTGGATAATCTCCTTGGCGCTGTCCGAGTTCCACTCGGCATCGCCCAAGAGCCGCGCCACTTCCTTGCCGTCGCGGTCCAGCAGCACCGTGATCGGCAGGCCGATCACCGCCATCTCCCGCGCTAGTGCCTGTTTCGGGTCCTGATGGCGGGGCAGGTTGCTGATACCGTTTTCGTCAAAGAACTTCTGGATGCCAGCAGGCGAGTTGCGGCCCGTCGCAATGGTCAGCACCTCGAAATCCTCCCCCCCGAACTCCTCCTGCAGCTCCGCCAGCTGCGGCATCTCCTTGCGGCAGGGGGCGCACCAGGTGGCCCAGAAATTCAGCAGCACGATCTTGCCCTGGTAATCCCCCAGGGATGCGGTGCCGGCGCCGTCGGCCAGATCAAAGGCGGCGGCGGACACGTCGCGCGGCTCGGCATGCACAACCAGCTTTTTCATCGAGCCGTCGCGCAAGCCTTCCAGCTGCGCGGGGTCCGCTGCAAAGGCGGCATTTGCACCCAAGGTCAGGGCCATATAAAGGGAAAGCTGACGAAACAGACGCATATTATCTCCGGGGTTCCACACCATGACAGATCAATCCTCGAACCAGATGTGGGGCGGCCGCTTTGCCGCTGGCCCGGACGCGATCATGGAGGCGATCAACGCCTCGATCGGGTTCGACAAGCGGATGGCGGCGCAGGACATTGCCGGCTCCAGGGCCCATGCGGCGATGCTCGCCGCCACAGGCGTCATTACGGATAATGATGCCGAGGCCATTCGGGAAGGGCTGCTCACCGTTTTGTCAGAGATTGAGGGCGGAACCTTCCAGTTTTCCACCGCACTGGAAGACATCCACATGAATGTGGAGGCACGCTTGAAGGAGATCATCGGTGAGCCCGCAGGCCGTCTGCACACGGGCCGGAGCCGCAATGACCAGGTGGCGACCGATTTCAAACTCTGGGTGCGCGACCAGCTGGACGCGGCGGAATCGGGCCTGCTGGCGCTGATCCGTGCGCTTCTGTCGCAGGCCGAGGCCGGCGCCGATTGGGTGATGCCGGGCTTCACCCACCTGCAGACCGCGCAGCCGGTGACCTGGGGCCACCACATGATGGCCTATGTCGAGATGTTCGGCCGCGATCTCAGCCGCGTGCGCGATGCACGTGCCCGGATGAACGAATCGCCGCTGGGCGCGGCGGCACTGGCCGGCACCTCCTTCCCGATCGACCGGGAGATGACGGCATCGGCGCTGGGCTTTGACCGCCCGGCAGCCAACTCGCTGGATGCGGTCAGCGACCGTGACTTCGCGCTGGAGTTCTTGTCCACCGCCTCGATCAGCGCCGTGCACCTCAGCCGATTTGCAGAGGAGCTGGTGATCTGGTCCTCCGCCCAGTTCCGTTTTGTCACCCTGTCGGATCGCTTCTCCACCGGCTCGTCGATCATGCCGCAGAAGAAGAACCCGGACGCGGCTGAGCTGATCCGCGCCAAGGTGGGCCGGATCTATGGCGCCAACACCGCACTGATGATGGTGATGAAGGGGCTGCCGCTGGCCTATTCCAAGGACATGCAGGAAGACAAGGAACAGGTCTTTGACGCTGCTGACAACTGGATGCTGGCGCTGGCGGCGATGGAAGGCATGGTCAAGGACATGACCGGCAACCGCGAGTCGCTGGCCGCTGCGGCGGGCTCCGGCTTCTCCACCGCCACCGACCTGGCCGACTGGCTGGTGCGGGTGCTGAAGGTGCCGTTCCGCGATGCCCACCACGTCACCGGCACGCTTGTGGCGATGGCCGAACAGCGCGGCTGCGACCTGCCGGACCTCAGCCTCGCGGACATGCAGGGCGTTCACGAAGGCATCACCCAGGACATCTTCTCTGTGCTTGGCGTCGAAAACTCGGTAAACTCGCGCATGTCTTACGGCGGCACCGCGCCCGCCCAGGTGCGCGCGCAGGTGGCCCGCTGGAAAGAGGTGCTGGCAGGCTGAGCCCGCAAGGGCTGGCCGCGGCAAGGAGGCAGACGATGCGCAACATGATCTTTGCATTGCTGGGGCTGATGATTTTGACGGCCTGCGGCGCCGATGGCGAACCGGTGCAGCCGACCCTGAACGCCGGCGTCGGCGTTGGCAGCGGCGGAGTCCATGTCGGCGGCGCGGTGGGCCTGCACAAGGGGCCGGTCAGCGTCTTTCTGGGCTTCTAGCAGCCGCGCGCCCTTGATGCGGCGCAACGGAACACCCACGTCTGGACCGCCCCGCCGCAAGGCCGGGGCGGTTCTGGTTTCAAGGATATTGCAATGAAAGCAGCTATTGCCCTTCTGGCCCTCCTGGGTCTGGCCGCCTGCGACACCGGCGCCCCGGCGTCCAGCCCGCCGCAAAAGCAAGAACCAGCGGCAACCGGTGTGAAAGTCTCCGGGTATGGCCGGGTTGGGGTCTCCACCAGCTTCTAGCAGACACAGGCAATAGCCGGTCCGGGCCTCTGTCCCGTCCGGTTGCTGTCCGCTGTGGTGCGTTCCGTATCTGAATGCTGATCTTCAGCAGTTAAGGTTGGCGGCGCCGCCAAGGGGCGGAGGCGGGACGGGAGGGTCACTCCCGCACGCGAAACGTCGTCTGTGCGTGCCCGTGCCAATGGGCCCTGTTCCAAGATGCCGGGGGTGTCAGGCCCGGCAGTGACCGCGATCAGGAAGCATCATGGCACAGGGGGTTTAAGATGCCGTGACAGGGGCGTGCGCAGGGGGCGCAACACCCCGGGCCGGTGCCTATGCCGCGGCTGCAGCGCAGTGAGTATTTCTGGAAAGATGAAGAGGCTGGGTGTGCTTCTTCTTTGCCCGAATACTCAATCTCCGACGCGCGCCAGTGCGGTGCCGGGCCCAACGGGCGCGGGCGCATCTTTGATGCGTCTGCGGCGGGCGGGAGAACGCCTTTGTGTCCGCCGGCGGGGCGAGGGCGGAATCATTTGATCCATCTGCCCCTTTTGCCCTAAACGCGGGGGCATGGACCATTTTCTCTACCGCGACGGCGCGCTTTTCGCCGAAGACGTTTCCATCTCCGAGATCGCCGCGGCGGTGGGCACTCCGTTCTATGTCTATTCCACCGCCACCCTGCTGCGCCATTTCCGCCTGTTCGACGAGGCGCTGGAGGGCACCGACCACCTGGTCTGCTTTGCGATGAAAGCCGCCTCCAACCAGGCGATCCTCAAGACGCTGGCACAGGCCGGTGCCGGCATGGACGTGGTCAGCCAGGGCGAATACCTGCGGGCCAAGGCGGCAGGCGTGCCGGGCGACAGGATCGTGTTTTCCGGCGTCGGCAAGACGGCAGAGGAAATCCGCGTGGCTTTGACCGGCGGTATCCGCCAGTTCAACGTGGAATCCGAGCCGGAGATGGAGGTGATCAGCGCCGTGGCCGCGGAGCTGGGTGCAACCGCGCCGATCACCATCCGTGTCAATCCGGACGTGGACGCCAAGACCCACGCCAAGATCGCCACCGGCAAATCCGAAAACAAGTTCGGCATTCCGATTGCCCGCGCCCGCGAGGTCTATGCCCGCGCCGCCGCGCTGCCGGGGCTGGAGGTGGTGGGGATCGATGTCCACATCGGCTCGCAGCTCACGGATCTGGAGCCGTTCCGGCTGGCCTATCAGAAGGTGGCGGAGCTGACCGGAACCCTGCGCGCAGACGGCCACGATATCCGCCGCCTGGACCTGGGCGGCGGGCTTGGCATCCCGTATGAGCGCTCCAACTCGGCACCGCCGCTGCCGGTGGAATACGGCCAGATGGTCAAGGAGACCCTGGGCCACCTTGGCTGCGAGATCGAGATCGAACCGGGCCGCCTGATCGCGGGCAATGCGGGCCAGCTGGTCAGCAAGGTGATCTATGTCAAATCGGGCGAGGGGCGCGATTTCCTGATCCTGGACGCGGCGATGAACGACCTGATCCGCCCGGCGATGTATGAGGCGTATCACGACATCATCCCGGTTGAGGAAGCCGCAGCGGGCGTGGAAAGCCAGCCTTATGACATCGTCGGCCCGGTCTGCGAGACCGGCGATACCTTTGCCAAGCAGCGCGACCTGCCGCCGCTGGCGGCGGGCGATCTGGTCTCCTTCCGCAGTGCAGGCGCCTATGGCGCGGTGATGGCGAGCGAGTACAATTCCCGCCCGCTGATCCCCGAAGTGCTTGTGCACGGGGATCAATTCGCGGTTATTCGCCACCGCCCGGACTATGAAGAGATGATAAACCGCGATACCATCCCGGAGTGGCTCTGAAGCGATCCGGGCGCGAACCGGCGCGGGCCACATGAGGATGAGGCCCGTATGCCCTTTGACCGCCAAAGAAACCGGCAGGCCGATCCGGCCCTGAAACCCCTGCGCTGGCCGCTGGCCTTGACGCGGGCCGGTCTCGTGGCAGAGCGTGCTTTGCGCAGTTTCTGGCCGCTGGCCTCATTGATGATGGCAGCGCTGGCGGCGCTGATGCTCGGGCTGCACCAGATGCTGCCGGAGCGGCTGGTCTGGACCGGTGCGATGGCGGTGCTGATCGCCGCCGCGGCGGCGCTGGGCTGGGGGCTCTGGCGCTTCCGCTGGCCCAGCAAGGCCGCGGCGCTGGACCGTCTGGATCAGACCCTGCCGGGCCGCCCCGTCTCAGCCTTGCTGGATACCCAGGCGATTGGCGCAGAGGATGCTGCTTCCGCCGCGCTATGGCAGGCGCACCAGCGCCGGATGGCCGCGGCGGCGGCAAGGGCCAAGGCGCCGGCACCCGATCTGAATATTGCCTCCTCCGACGCTTACGGCCTGCGCTATATGGCGGGGCTGATGCTGGCAGTGGCGGTTCTGTTCGGCTCGATCTGGCAGGTCGCCACGGTCAAGGACCTGGGGGCAGGCGGCAGCGCGGCCCTGAATGGCCCGGCTTGGGAGGGCTGGGCAGAGCCGCCCGCCTATACCCGCCTGCCGGTGCTCTATCTGAATGACCAGGACGCAGGGGTGCTGAAGCTGCCTGAGGGCAGCCGCGTCACCCTGCGCTTCTATGGCGAGCTGGGCGCCTTGGAACTGGCGGAGACTGTGTCCGGCCAGGGCGGCAGCGAAGCGGAACCGCCGCAGGCTGCGATGGAATTCGATGTCACCCGCAGCGGCAGCTTTGCCATCGAGGGCGGTGGCGGGCGCAGCTGGCAGGTGGAGGTGATCCCCGACAACCCGCCCATGGTGGCGGTTGCAGGCGAGCCGGAACTGGAAAACGATGGCTACACCACCCTGGCTTTTGCAGCGCAGGATGACTACGGCGTGGCCGCCGGGCAGGTGCGCATCGCATTGGATCTGGCGGCGGTGGAACGTCAGCATGGGCTGGCGGCCGATCCCGATCCGCGTGAGGCGCTGGTGCTGGACCTGCCGCTGCCCCTCAGCGGGTCGCGCCAGGAATTCACCGAGAAGCTGATCGAGGACTTTGCCCAGCACCCTTGGGCCAACCTGCCGGTGGTCTTTACCTTCTCTGCCACCGACGAGGCCGGGCAGTCTTCGGCCGCTGCGGGATACGGCGCTGAACTGCTGACCCGCCGCTTCTTCGATCCGCTGGCAGCGGCTGTGATCGAACAGCGCCGCGACCTGTTGTGGGCGCGCGCCAATGCGGTGCGGGTGGCGCAGGTGATCCGCACCCTGACGCACCGGCCAGAGGGTCTGTTCCGCGACTATGGCGATTACCTGCGGCTGCGCACCATCCTTCGGCGGCTGGAAAGTTATACCGTGCATGGCACGATCCCCGAGCCGCGGCAGGAGGAGATTGCCGCCGCGTTGTGGGATCTGGCGGTGCAGCTGGAAGAGGGCGACGTGGGCGACGCGCTGGAGCGGATGCAGCGGGCGCAGGAGCGGCTGAGCCAGGCGATGCGTGACGGCGCCAGCGACCAGGAGATTGCCCGGCTGATGCAGGAGCTGCGCGAGGCGACCCAGGACTATCTGCGCCAGCTGAGCCGGATGGCTGAAAACAATGGCGAGATGATGGACCCGGGCGATATGCCCGAAGACATGATGACGCTCAGCCAGGATGACCTGCAGGCGATGATGGACCGCATCCAGGAGCTGATGGAGCAGGGCCGCATGGCCGAGGCCGAGCAGGCGCTGCGCGAGTTCCAGGAGATGATGGAAAACATGCGGATGACCCGCTCGCAGCAGGGGCAAGGCCAGGGCAATGAGGGCCGCGAGGCGATGGAGGGGCTGGCAGAGACCCTGCGCGAGCAGCAGGGGCTGTCGGATCAGGCCTTCCGCGACCTGCAGGAGCAGTTCAACCCCGGCGCCCGCAGCGGCGAGAGCCAGGGCAACGAGGGCCGCGATGGCGGGCTGGGCCGCGGCCAGAGCCACCAGGGCGGCCAGGGCGGCGACCAAGGCGACGGTCAGGGCGGCGAGGGCGCAGAGAGCCGCAACCCGGATGGCCAGGGCGGCCAGGGCGGCAGCAACCGCGAACAGCCGGGGCAGGGCGGCGCGTTGGCCGACCGCCAGCAGGCGCTGCGACAGCAGCTGCAGCAGCAGCGCGAAGGATTGCCCTATCTGGGCGGTGAGGCCGGTGAGGCCGCACGCGAAGCGCTGGACCGCGCGGGCCGCGCCATGGAGGGCGCCGAGGACGCGCTGCGCGGCGGCGACAACGCCGAAGCGATCGACCGCCAGTCCGACGCCATGGAGGCGCTGCGTGAAGGCATGCGCAGCCTGGGCGAGGCGCTGGCGCAGCAGCAACAGCCTGGGCAGCAGAACGGGCAGCAGCCCTCTGCCAATGCGCAAGGAGAGCGGCTGGACCCGCTGGGCCGCAACAACGGCAGCATCAATGACGGCGGCAAGGTGGGCGAGGGCACGGCCTACCGCCGCGCCTGGGACCTGCTGGAGGACATCCGCCGCCGGGCCGGCGAGCGCGAGCGCGACGAGCGGGAGCGCGGCTACCTGCAGCGGCTGCTGGACCGGTTCTAACCCCGGCAGCGCAGGGTGCTGCAGGCAAATCTGCGGCGCAATTACTTCAGAAATGACCCCGGATTACTGGGTGGCGGTGACAGACTTCACCTGGTTGTCCAGCCACAGCCGCGCCTGATCGACCCAATCCACATAGCTGCTGAGAACCGGATCTGCCTGCGGCAGCTTCTCGGCAATCAGCGGTGCCTTGTCATAGATCATCAGCAGGATCAGCGCTGCAATCACCGACAGCGCAAAGCCGCGGGCAAAGCTGCTCTTGCGCGGTACCGGCAGCGCCTCCGGGTCCGCCTGCGGCGCAGGGGCCGCGCTGCCGGCAGAGCGCAGGGTGGAGTTGATTTCCTCGATGTCCGGCAGCAGTTCCTTGCGCGAGCCGCTTTCGGCAGCGGCGATCTGGCGCGGGTCCTCGCCGCGCATGCGGGCCATCCGGTCGCGGGCCTGGCGGCTGCGGCGGGCGGCTTCGTCCTCGGCGGGCGCTGCTTCCTCCAGCCCCAGATCGGGCTGGGTTTCCAGGCTCTGGCTTTCTGCGGCGCGCAGTTCCGCTTCCCGCGCGGCTTCCTCGCGCAGGATATCGGACATTTCCGGATCCAGCGAACGCCCCCGCTGCGGCGGCTGCAGTGCCTGTTCGGGCTCAGGTTCAGGCGCCTCGTCCGAAATGTCTTCATCCGCGCCGGGCTGCCCGGCCGCGTCGTCTTCGGTGCTGTCCTGGGGCGGCTCTGCGGCGGTTTCCGCCTCTTCCGGGTCCGCTTCCTGCGCAGGTCTCTCCGATGTGCCGGTCTCCGGCTCAGGCTCAGGTTCAGGCTGCGGCTCAGGTTCCGGTTCGGCGTCCTGTTCCGCCTTTGCTGCCAGCTCCCGTTCGGACTTTTCCTTTGCCTCGGCTTCGGCTGCCCGGGCAAAGGCTTCCTCGATGCCGATATTTTCAAGTGCGGCATCTTCCGCCGCATCCGCGCCCGCTGCCGCCTGGAACCAGGTCTGGCCGCAGTTGGAGCACTGCACATCCCGGCCCTCAGGCGGGATCACATCTTCAGGCACTTCGTACTGGGCTGCGCAATTCGGGCAGGTCAGGCGCATCATGCTCTCCTCGGCACCTTCCCGCCGCCCTGACTGGCGGCAGGTTGTTTTTTTAAGGGATTATAGGCATCCGCCGCATCTTGCGAAAGCGGCAATTGCCGCAACCTGCCGGCCCCGGGTTTCCCGGCAACAGAGCCCCCATTGAAACTGCCGGCCCCTTGGGGCAAAACAGCCGGGTGCCAAAACGCGCGCGTTCAGGGGGCAGCAGTGATCGAGCTGGAAAATGTGGGCTACAACTATGGCGGCGGCGAGCTGCTGAACGCGGTGTCGGTGCAGCTGGCGCCGGGCTCGTTCCATTTCCTGACCGGCCCGTCCGGTGCGGGCAAGACCACGCTGTTGAAGCTCTGCTACGGCGCCTTGAATCCGACCGCGGGACGGGTGCGCGCCTTCAACATGGATGTGCACGGGCTGGACCGCGACCAGATGGCCTATCTGCGCCGCCGCGTGGGTGTTGTGCATCAGGACTGCCGGTTCCTGGACCACCTGCCGGTGATCGAGAATATCGCGCTGCCGCTGCTGGTCTCCGGGCGTGAGCTGAGCCACGAGGAAGCCAACCTGCAGGAACTGCTGAATTGGGTCGGTCTGTCGGAACGTGCCCATGCGCTGCCGCCGGAGCTATCGGGCGGCGAGCGCCAGCGGGCGGCGCTGGCCCGTTCCGTGATCCTGTCGCCGGATGTGATCATCGCAGATGAGCCGACCGGCAACGTCGACTGGGAAATGTCGCAGCGGCTGCTGCAGCTGCTGGTGGAGCTGAACCGGATGGGCAAGACCATCCTGGTCGCCACCCATGACCTTTCGCTGATCCGCGCTGCCAAGAACCAGGTGCAAGCGCGGGTGCTGCGGATTTCCAACCGTCAATTGCAGCTGGCGGGGGCGGACCTATGAGCGAGGGCAGGCTGCGCAAACTGATCCTGGGCGATGCCCAGGCAGACCGGGTGGTGCCGCCAAGCGGCTTCACCGCCCAGCTGACCCTGTTTGTCTCCGGCGCCATGGCGTTCCTGGCGGTCTTTGCGCTGGCGCTGTCGATGGCCTCTGGCCGCCTGGCGGACCAATGGGCCGAGGAACTGGCCCGCGCCGCCACTCTGCGCATCAATGCCCCGGCAGAGCAGCGCACGGCTCAGACCGAGGCGGCGCTGGAGATCCTGCGCCAGACCCCCGGTGTGGCCACCGCGCGGGCGCTGACGGGCGAGGAACAGGCGGCGCTGCTGGCGCCCTGGTTCGGCGCCAGTGTGCCGGTGGGCGACCTGCCGCTGCCGCAGCTGATCGAGGTGACCGGCGACGATGCGGGCTATGATGCCCAGGGTCTGCGGCTGCGGCTGCAGGCAGAGGTGCCGGGCGCGGTGCTGGATGACCACACCCGCTGGCGGGCGCCTTTGGTGGATGCGGCGCACGCGCTGCGCCGCCTTGCCTGGGTCTCGATCCTGCTGATCGGCGGCGCCACCGCCGCGATGATCACCCTGGCCGCCAATGCGGCGCTGGCGGCCAACGCCCAGGTGATCGAAGTGCTGCGGCTGGTCGGCGCGCTTGACAGCTATATCGCCCAGGCCTTTATCCGCCGCTTCACCCTGCGGGCACTGACCGGCGCAGCCGCGGGCGTGGTTCTGGGCATGATCGGTGTCTGGCTGATGCCCGAAGCCTCTGATGAGGGCGGTTTCCTGACCGGTCTTGGCTTTCAGGGCTGGGGCTGGCTGGTGCCCTTGCTGATTCCGCCGCTGGGCGCGCTGGTGGCCTTTGCCGCCACCACCCGGGCGGCCACCAAACGACTGGGGGAACTGTCGTGAAAAACCCGATCCAATGGCTGCGCTCGCTGCTGTTCATCACGCAGATGTATCTGGCGATGCTGGTGCTGGGCATCGTGTTCGCGCCCTGGGCGCTGGTGTCCCCCAAGGGTGCGCGCACGGCTTGCAAGGCCTATGCCCGCTGGGTGATCTGGACTGCGCGCTGGATGGTCGGCATCCGCACCGAAGTGCGCGGGCAGGTGCCTGATGGCGAGGTGATCGTCGCCGCCAAGCATCAGAGCTTCCTCGATATTATCATCATCTTCAACGCGGTGCCCTCGGCCCGGTTCATCATGAAGCGGGAGCTGATGTGGACGCCGGTGATCGGTGTCTATGCCAAGCGGCTGGGCTGCGTGCCGGTGAACCGCGGCAAGCGCGGCGCGGCGATTGCCAAGATGGTCAAGGACGTCGCCAAGGAGACCAAGGAGCCGGGCCAGCTGATCATCTATTCCCAAGGCACCCGCGTGGCACCGGGGGCCAAGAAACCCTACAAGATCGGCACTGTGGTTTTGTATGAAGGGCTGAAGCAGCCCTGCGTGCCTGCGGCCACCAATGCCGGCGTGTTCTGGCCGCGCACAGGCATCTACCGCAAGCCCGGCCTGGCGGTGGTGGAATTCCTGGAAGTGATGCAGCCCGGGATCACCCGCGAGGATTTCATGACGCAGCTGGAGGAGCGGGTCGAGGCGCGCTCCGATGCGCTGATGCGCGACGCCGGTTTCGACCCGGAAAAGGCGCCGGTTCAGGCCTGATCCGGCGGGCGCCGCCCGGACGCCTTCAAAAATTTTCTGCAGATCAGCGACGGAAGTTCTTTCCGTGGGCGTTTATGCCGTCAGCAAGCGCACTCGTCCTGCGCTTGTTACACCACTCACAGGTGGCCGGCCGGTTTGGCCGGACCGGGCTGGCGGCGCATTACGCTGTCAGCCCGGAACCCTGTCAGCGGATCACATCGCCAACCAGTATCTGCGGCTGCACATCGGTGAAGTTCGGAATGTCCTCCAGCGCCGGGCCTGCCGCCTTCATAGCCGCGTCCATCGCCGCCTGATCGGCAAAGACAAATGTGGCGATGGCAAAGAACGGCGGCGCGATGTCCGGCCCGCCTGCCAGCCCCTTGGTCACCACAGCCGACTGAATATGCGGCCCCATGTGCTGGTCCACGATCTGCATGTGGGTGTCGGCATAGTAGGCGTGATCGAAGGTCTTGCCCTCGGCGGCGGGGTAGATGACTTGCAAAGTTACGGGCATGGCTGTGTCTCCTGAGGGTTGAAACGGCTGTCCCAGTAATAGGCCGGTTTGGTACCGTGCCAAATGAAAAAGGCAGCCGCGGACTCTGCCAGAGACCGGCGGGATGGGCAGTGCCGCACGGGCACAGGAACGTACGGCAAGGCCTGGATGCGCATCGGGCATCAGATGCAGCTGCGTCCGTGCGGAAATAGGACCGCAGGCCCGGGAACCCCTTTGGGGCTGGCTCGCTGCACATGCGGAAAACGCACAGGCTGCGTTTGCCGCACTACCCGAGAGAGATGTCCAAGCGACCGGCTGGCCGGAGGAGTGCCCCGCAAGCCGGCCCTTGTTTTCTGCCTCACGGGGCCGGGGTTCAGTTTGGCGTCATGTTGGAAATCACGCAGTTGTACTCGCCGCCTGGCGTGAACATCACATCACCTTCGGGATGGCTGAAGTCCTCATTCAGCTTGAAAATGATCCTGTTGACATGTTTGCCTTTCAGGCTTGGTGGCACGCCGTCGGACATAAATGAATAGGTCCCCGAGATACCCAGCGGATAGAGCTGCACGCTTTCGCCCATGAAGTCCGCGGTGGCGGATTCAATCATGGTGCTGGGGTCGATCGAGTAGCTGACCTTCAGCGGCGACCCGGCAATGCCGCCCATGCTTTCCTGGCACATCTTGGTGCCTGCAGCGGAATAGGAGCCGTTCTGCTCGACACCGAATTCCTGGGTCAGCTCCAATTTCACGGTGCCGGATTGTGCGGCGGCAAAGGCGGCAGTGGCGGCGGCGGCCAGTGCCAGGGCAGTCAGGGAATGCGTCAGCTTTATCATGGAATGCCTACTCAATCTAAGGGTGAAACATGTTTTGCGCCAGATGGTTGCCGGCGCCGCTCGACGCTAGCGGCGGCGGCTTTAACATTCGGTAAAGGTTTGCTGCGCCCGTTTAGCTAAATTATTTAAGGCTGACGGAAAAAGCTGTTTGAACCCAGGCGCTTGGCAAAATGAAAAGGCGCCGCTTGCGGCAGCGGCGCCTCTTTTTATGGTGGTTTGCCTCAGTGGCTGCTCAGCTATGGATCGGCCCGTCGCCGCAGGCAAGCGCCGCTTCGCGAACGGCTTCGGAATAGGTCGGGTGCGCGTGGCAGGTGAGCGCCACATCCTCGGCCGAGGCGCCGAATTCCATTGCGACGCAGAGCTCGTGGATCATGTCGCCCGCTGCCGGGCCGATGATCGCGGCGCCCAGGATGCGGTCGGTTTCCGCATCGGTGATGATCTTGACAAAACCGCCCTCGGCCTGGCCGACGGCCTTGGCGCGGGCGTTGCCCATGAACATGAACTTGCCGGTCTTGACCTTCTTGCCTTCGGCCTTCAGCGCGTCCTCGGTCGCACCAACGGTGGCCACCTCGGGCGTGGTGTAGACGACGCCCGGAATGACGCCGTAGTTCACATGGCCATGCTTGCCGGCGATCACTTCGGCCACCGCCATGCCTTCATCCTCGGCTTTGTGAGCCAGCATGGGGCCTTCGATCACATCGCCGATGGCATAGATGCCGGGCAGGTTGGTGCGCCAGTGGTTGTCGGTGGCGATCTGGCCGCGCTCGGTCATCTTGATGCCGAGGCTGTCCAGCCCCAGGCCTTCGCTGTAGGGTTTGCGGCCGGTTGCCACCAGCACCACATCGGCGTCCAGCACCACCTCGTCACCGCCCTTCTTGGGCTGGTACTTGACCTTGGCCTTGGTCTTGGAGGTTTCCACCCCCTGTACCGCGGCGCCCAGAATGATGTTGAGGCCCTGTTTCTCCAGGATCCGCTTGAAGGAGCGCTGCACGTCCTTGTCCATGCCGGGGCAGACCGCGTCCATGTATTCGACCACGGTCACTTCCGACCCGAGGCGGGCATAGACCGAGCCCAGTTCCAGACCGATCACGCCGGCACCAATGACGGCCAGTTTCTTCGGGATCTTCGGCAGTTCCAGCGCACCGGTGGAGGAGACCACGATCTTCTCGTCGATCTCCACACCCGGAATGGAGGCAGGCACCGAGCCGGAGGCGATCACGATGTTCTTAGCCTCGTGCACCTCGTCGCCGACCTGCACCTTGCCGGCCGCCGGGATGGAAGCCCAGCCCTTGATCCAGTCGATCTTGTTCTTCTTGAACAGGAACTCGATGCCGCCGGTGTTCTGGCCGATCACCTCGTCCTTGTAGGCCTTCATCTGATCCCAGTCGACCGAGGGGCTTTTGCCCTTGAGGCCCATATGGGCAAAGTTGTGCTCTGCCTCATGCAGCAGGTGGGTCGAATGCAGCAGCGCCTTGGACGGGATGCAGCCCACGTTCAGGCAGGTGCCGCCGAGGGTTTCGCGGCCCTCGACAACAGCTGTTTTCAGTCCCAGCTGGGCGCAGCGGATGGCGCAGACATAGCCGCCGGGGCCGGCGCCGATTACGATGACGTCATATTGGGACATGGGTCGGTTTTCCTCGTTTCTCCCCGGTTCCGTTTCTCGGAACACGCGTTAGGGGATTGTGGTGTTATGATCAGACCGGGGTCAACATCTTGATCGAGATATTGGTGACCCCGTCGCGTTCAAGGTGCATGGCGAGTTCTTCGGAGCCGAAGAAAGCGCGGGCCTTCTCCAGATCGGTGATCGCGAACAGCGCCACGGCGTGGTTCTTGCGGTCCGGATCGCTCCAGACGTTCAGATCGGTGATGCCAGCGGCCTGCCGGTTGCGCTTGTCCTGCCGGAACACGGTCAGCCAGGCGTTGAAATCGGCCACATCGGCCTGCCAGAGAACATGGGTTGCCATCGGGGTTACTCCTTTATCCGTATTGAAGGCAGGATGCCCCGGTAAGGGTAAGGAGCGCTTTGATTCCACTCAAGAAAGGCGTGTGCCGCAGAAGTTTCCGCAGAATAGCGGCGCTGCCCCCGGCTTGGGCGGAGCCAATTTGAGTATTTTTGGAAAGATGAATGGTCATGCGAGGAGTACTCCCGCGAGCATCGCGGCAAGGCCGCTGGTGGCAATGAGCCAGATGGTGGTGCGCAGGTAGGGCACGCCGCTGAGGTAGGCAGGCAAGTAGAGGGTGCGGCCGGCGAGGTAAGTGTAGATGCCGCCGGTAATCAGCGCGCTGTGCAGGCCTGCCAGTTCTGCCACCAGCACCAGGCTGATGAAGACCGGGGCGGTTTCCAGGAAATTGGTGAAGGCCCGCCGCGCCCGGCCCGCCAATGCGCCGCGGCTGACAGATGTGTCGCGCGGGCCTGCGGTCCAGGCGTTGCCGACCGAGAGCTTCAACAGGAAGCTGTCGCAGCTCACGTGGATCAGGGCGAGGATCGAGAGGCAGACAAGGCCCCAGAGCGGGAGAGTCATGGGACGGAAGCCATTACTGAGTTCTCATCCTCTGATCGGGCTGCGGCCAATGTGAAACGCGGGCTTCCAAAATCACTTAAGTTTCCCTTTGTTTCGCCACAGAACGGAAGACACTGCAGGCGACGCCAGAGTTTCTAAGACCTTTTGTCGTTCGGCTTGCGACTTGCCCTTTAGAAATGCTGCCACCGCGTAGCCCTTCCGGAAAACGGTGAGTTTCCAGTAAGCGCGGAACAAACCGTCACCGCTGATGGCGACGATCACAACCGCTAGCCAAGGATTAAACGTGCCTACAAATTTCCGTAGCTCAGGCTCCAGAAGCGCCAGTGCCAGAAGACCTGCGGCCGCACCCAGCAGTTTAATCTGGATGCGATTGTCCCAAGACCATGACATTTTCTTCACTACAGGGGAGTTTTCGGTAATCGCCATGCCCCCTATGAACACGACGGCCAAAACAGCGGTTTCTAGCAGACGGGAAGCGCTTAGTAGGCCTAAAGCGTAGGTTGCAGTCCCGGCAAAGAAAACAAGCCAGATGAGCAAGCGCATCAGGATATACTGTCTTGCTTCATTTTCCGAAATCGAAGTCTCGTCGCTAAGGTACATGCGGTTCACAAGATCTTGGCGTTCAATGTCTTGTGGAAACAGCACCGGGGAGGAATCCAGCTCCAGCCCTTCAATGGCTTTTTCGTATTTTGTCGCGAACAACGAATATCTCCAATCGCGATAAGCGCCCCGGGAATATGTCCGGGGCGCAATTTGTCTTCTTTACAGGTCCATCAGCAAACGCCGCGGATCCTCCAGCGCTTCCTTGACACGGACCAGGAAGGTCACGGCGCCTTTGCCGTCGACGATGCGGTGGTCATAGCTCAGCGCCAGATACATCATCGGGCGGATCTCCACCTTGCCGTTGATTGCCATCGGGCGGTCCTGGATCTTGTGCATGCCGAGGATGCCGGACTGCGGCGGGTTCAGGATTGGCGAGGACATCAGCGAGCCATAAACACCGCCGTTGGAGATGGTGAAGGTGCCGCCCTGCATTTCCGCCATCGACAGTTTGCCGTCGCGGGCGCGGGCGCCTTTTTCGGCAATCGCCTTCTCGATGGAGGCAAAGGACATCGCGTCGGCGTCGCGGATCACCGGAACAACCAGACCCGTGGGCGTGCCTGCGGCGATGCCCATGTGGACGTAGTTCTTGTAGACGATGTCGGTGCCGTCGATCTCGGCGTTGACCTCCGGTACTTCCTTCAGCGCGTGGCAGCAGGCCTTGGTGAAGAAGGACATGAAGCCCAGTTTCACGCCGTGCTTCTTCAGGAACAGGTCCTTGTACTCGTTGCGCAGCGCCATCACCTCGGTCATGTCGACCTCGTTGTAGGTGGTCAGCATGGCAGCGGTGTTCTGGCTGTCCTTCAGGCGCTTGGCGATGGTCTGGCGCAGGCGGGTCATCTTCACGCGCTCCTCGCGCGCGGCGTCATCGGCGGTGACGGGGCCACGGACCTGGGCCGGTGCCTGCGCAGGCGCGGCGGCAGGGGCTGCCTTGGCGGCGGCCACGGCGGCGGCGACGTCTTCCTTCATGATGCGGCCGTCGCGGCCAGAGCCGGTGACCTGATCGGCGCTGATGCCGGCCTCGGCCATGGCTTTCTCCGCAGAGGGCGCGTTGGCGACATCCTTAGAGCCGCCGGCAGCGGCAGCAGGGGCAGGGGCTGCGGCAGGTGCGGCGGCGGCCCCGGCGGCACCGGAGGCAATCACGCCCAGCTGCGAGGAGGCCTGTACGGTGGCGCCTTCTGCTGCCATGATCTCTGTCAGCACGCCGGCGGCGGGCGCGGGCACCTCGACGGAGACCTTGTCGGTTTCCAGCTCGCACAGCATTTCATCCTGCGCGACGGTGTCGCCCACCTTCTTGAACCACGAGGAAACGGTTGCCTCGGAGACCGACTCGCCAAGTGCGGGAACCATGACCGGCACCGGGGCGCTGTCTTCGCCGGAGGGCGCAGCAGCCGGAGCCGGTGCTGCCGCTTTGGCGGCAGGGGCCGCGGCAGCACCGTTGGCCTCGGTCAGGGTGGCCAGCAGCGCGTCGACGCCGACGGTGTCGCCTTCAGCGGCGACGATCTCGCCCAATGTGCCGGCGGCGGGCGAGGGCACCTCGACGGTCACCTTGTCGGTTTCCAGCTCGCAGAGCATTTCATCGGCATTGACGCTGTCGCCGGGCTTCTTGAACCAGGTGGCCACGGTGGCCTCGGTCACGGATTCGCCCAGGGTGGGTACGCGGACTTCGGTTGTCATGTCTCTTTATCCTCAGATGCTCAGCGCTTCGTTCACGAGGGCTGCTTGTTGGGCTTTGTGTTCGCTGGCCAGGCCGGTTGCGGGCGAGGCCGAAGTGGCGCGGCCTGTATAGACGGGCCGGGTGTGCGTGGCGCCGATGCGGGTCAGCACCCATTCGATGTTGGGCTCGATGAAGGTCCAGGCGCCCTGGTTCTTGGGCTCTTCCTGGCACCAGACCATTTCCGCCTGCTTGAAGCGTTCCAGCTCCTTCACCATCGAGATGGCGGGGAACGGGTAGAACTGCTCGATCCGCATCAGGTAGACGTCATTGATGCCGCGGGCGTCGCGTTCTTCCAAAAGGTCGTAGTAGACCTTGCCCGAGCACATCACCACGCGCTTTATCTTGTCGTCCGCCACCAGCTGGGTGTCGGAGTTACCGTGCTGCGCGTCGTCCCACAGCACCCGGTGGAAGCTGGAGCCGGTGGTGAATTCCTCTGCCTTGCTGACCGCCAGCTTGTGGCGCAGCAGCGACTTCGGGGTCACCAGGATCAGCGGCTTGCGGAAGGTGCGGTGCAACTGGCGGCGCAGGATGTGGAAATAGTTTGCAGGCGTGGTGCAGTTGGCCACGATCCAGTTGTCCTGGCCGCACATCTGCAGGAAGCGCTCCAGCCGGGCGGAGGAGTGCTCCGGCCCCTGGCCCTCAAACCCGTGCGGCAGCAGGCAGACAAGGCCCGACATCCTGAGCCATTTGCTTTCACCGGAGGAGATGAACTGGTCGAACATGATCTGGGCGCCGTTGGCGAAATCGCCGAATTGAGCCTCCCACAGCGTGAGCGCGTTCGGTTCCGCCAGCGAGTAGCCGTATTCAAAACCCAGTACCGCGTATTCGCTGAGGGCCGAGTCGATCACCTCGTACTGGGACTGGCCCGCGCGGATGTTGTTGAGCGGGTAATAGCGCTCCTCGGTCTCCTGGTTGACGATGCCGGAATGGCGCTGCGAGAAGGTGCCGCGGGTGGCGTCCTGGCCCGCGAGGCGCACCGGGTAGCCTTCCAGCATCAGCGAGCCAAAGGCCATCGCCTCGCCGGTGGCCCAGTCAAAGCCCTCGCCGCTCTCGAACATCTTGCCGCGGGCATCCAGAACCCGGCCGACGGTGCGGTGCAGCGGGAAGCCCTCGGGCACCTGGCTCAGCGCGCGGCCGATGTCGGCCAGGGTGTCCGGCTCGATCGCGGTGCGGCCGCGCTGGTAGTCGGCGTCCTTCTTGTCCAGATGCGACCAGCGCCCGTCCAGCCAGTCGGCCTTGTTGGGCTTGTAGTTCTTGCCGGTCTCGAACTCCTCGTTCAGATGCGCCTGGAAGGCGGCCTTCATGTCCTCGATCTCTCCCTCGGGGATGAGGCCATCCTTGACCAGCCGGTCGGTGTAGAGGGTGAGGGTGGTCTTGTGGCCCTTGATCTTCTTGTACATCAAGGGGTTGGTGAACATCGGCTCATCGCCTTCGTTGTGACCGAAGCGGCGGTAGCAGAAGATGTCCAGCACCACGTCCTTGTGGAACTTCTGGCGGAACTCGGTGGCGACCTTGGCGGCGTGCACCACCGCCTCCGGGTCGTCGCCGTTCACGTGGAAGATCGGCGCCTCAACCACCAGCGCGTTGTCGGTGGGGTAAGGGGAGGAGCGCGAGAAATGCGGTGCGGTGGTGAAGCCGATCTGGTTGTTCACCACGATATGCATGGTGCCGCCGGCCTTGTGGCCGCGCAGGCCCGACAGCGCAAAGCATTCCGCCACCACGCCCTGGCCGGCAAAGGCCGCATCCCCGTGCAGCAGGATCGGCAGCACCTGGCTGCGCTCGGTGTCGCCCAGCTGGTCCTGCTTGGCGCGGACCTTGCCCAGAACCACCGGGTTCACCGCCTCCAGGTGCGAGGGGTTGGCGGTCAGCGAGAGGTGCACGGTGTTGCCGTCAAACTCGCGGTCGGAGGAGGCGCCGAGGTGGTATTTCACGTCGCCGGAGCCGTCCACGTCTTCGGGCTTGAAGCTGCCGCCCTGGAATTCGTTGAAAATCGCCCGGTAGGGCTTCTGCATCACGTTGGCGAGGATGTTGAGGCGGCCGCGGTGCGGCATGCCGATCACGATGTCGCGCACACCCAGGGCGCCGCCGCGCTTGATGATCTGCTCCATCGCCGGGATGAGGCTCTCGCCGCCGTCCAGGCCGAACCGCTTGGTACCGGTGTATTTGACGTGCAGGAACTTCTCAAAGCCCTCGGCCTCGACCATCTTGTTGAGGATCGCCTTGCGGCCCTCGCGGGTGAAGGTGATTTCCTTGTCGTAACCCTCGATCCGTTCCTTCAGCCAGCTGGCCTCTTCGGGATTGGAGATGTGCATGTACTGCAGCGCGAAGGTGCCGCAATAGGTGCGTTTCACGATCTCCAGGATCTGGCGCATGGTCGCGACCTGCAGGCCCAGAACGTTGTCGATGAAGATCGGCCGGTCCATATCGGCATCGGTGAAGCCGTAGGATTTCGGGTCCAGCTCCGGGTGCGGCGTGGCGGCACGCATGCCCAGCGGGTCGAGATCCGCCGCCAGGTGGCCGCGGATCCGGTAGGCGCGGATCAGCATCAGCGCGCGGATCGAGTCCAGAACGGCGCGCTGCACCTGGTCATCGGTCAGCTCCACACCCTTGGCGGCAGCCTTGTCCTTGATCTTCTTGCCCGCGCCCTTCGCCTCAGCCGGGGCCGGCCATTCGCCGGTCAGCGCGCCGGTCAGATCGTCATTGGGGGCCGGCGGCCAGTCGCCGCGCGCCCAGGAGGGGCCCTTGGCCTCTGCCTTCACGTCCAGTTCGGCGTCGCCCATCTGGCGGAAGAACTCGGCCCAGGCGGCATCCACCGCGTTGGGGTCATTGGCGTAACGGGCATAGAGCTGCTCCAGATACTCCGCATTGTGCCCCTGCATGAAGGAGGAGGCGTGGAAGAGGTCGTTGGGCGATTGGTCGGTCATCTTAAGCTCCCGAAGAGTCGGTATGCGGTTTGTGGGGGCAGGTCAGGGTTCGCACTGGAACGTGACCTGTTCCTTGGTCGGGTCGAGCGATTGTTCCGGGCCGGACGTGATGGTCACGGAACTGGCGCCCTTGCAGATTTCGGTTTCGATACGGGCCTGGACGTCCTCGATGCTGGTGCCGGGCTCGAAGTTCAGCACGCCCTGCATCGGCTGGGTGAAGGCCGCGGCGGAGGTGGCGGTGAGGAGGGTGAGGCATAGTGTGCTTGCACTTGCCGACGTTGGCCTGAGGACGCGGGAGGAGCGAATTCTCTTGGTCATTGGCGTGCCTCCTGCGGGTTGGGGCCGTATTTGTTGGAGCCAGGTTGGGAAGGAAGTGCAAAGGTAATCAGAAAAGCGAGAAATAAAACGCAGGTCACGATAAATGCGGTTTCTTCAGAAAAACTGAAGGCAGGTGCCACAAAAGCAGCCGACCAAATGAGCAATAGCCATCCGCTAAGACCGATGTCGTGGTAGCGTCTTACGGCGCAGCTGATTATGGGAAGCAGGGTCGCTAAAACAACTGCAAGGTAGAAAACAGAGAAACGAAGTCCTGCGGTCTCTGAAAGCCATTCATCTGCTGCTTTTGAGACCATTACCATGACAGTTACGAGCATATAGAATTGCCAAAACTCGCTTCTCTGGGCGCGACCTTTGAGGTCGCGCCACTTGGCATAACAAGCTTTGACTGCTTGCTCGGTCGTCATGCTTACTTGCCGATCGCTTTCAGAACCGCTTCACCCAGGCCGGCCGGGCTTTCGGCGACCACGATGCCTGCGGATTTCATCGCTTCGATCTTGTCCTCGGCGCCGCCCTTGCCGCCGGCGACAATCGCGCCCGCGTGGCCCATGCGGCGGCCCGGAGGGGCGGTGCGGCCAGCGATGAAGCCAGCAACCGGCTTCTTGCGGCCCTTCTTGGCTTCATCGGCCAGGAACTGCGCGGCCTCTTCCTCGGCGGAGCCGCCGATTTCGCCGATCATGATGATGCTTTCGGTCTCGTCGTCGGCCAGGAACCATTCCAGCACGTCGATATGCTCGGTGCCCTTGATCGGGTCGCCGCCGATGCCGACGCAGGTCGACTGGCCCAGGCCCACATCAGTGGTCTGCTTCACCGCCTCATAGGTCAGGGTGCCGGAGCGGGACACCACGCCGACGGAGCCGCGGCGGTGGATGTGGCCGGGCATGATGCCGATCTTGCAGGCGTCGGGGGTGATCACACCGGGGCAGTTCGGGCCGATCAGGATCGAGGAGGAGTTCTCCAGCGCCCGCTTCACCTTCATCATGTCGAGCACCGGGATGCCCTCGGTGATGGCGACGATCACTTCCATTTCGGCGTCGATGGCTTCGAGGATGGAATCCGCGGCAAACGGCGGCGGCACGTAGATCACCGAGGCGTTGGCGCCGGTCACATGCTTAGCTTCATGCACGGAGTTGAAGACCGGCAGCTCCAGATGGGTCTGGCCGCCTTTGCCGGGGGTCACGCCGCCGACCATCTTGGTGCCGTAGGCGATGGCCTGTTCGGAGTGGAATGTGCCTTGAGAGCCGGTGAAGCCCTGACAGATGACCTTGGTGTTTTCGTCGATGAGGACTGCCATGTTGTCCTTTCCTTTCGATTAAACGGCTTGTGTCTTTGCGGCACGCGCCGCGTTGTCGTCGGTAAGTGCCCGATCTGCATAGGTGACACGGGCAAGCCGTGCGCGGCCGGAGATCAGGCGGAAGAGAGACCGGGGCAAGGCACTGAGTTCAGCCATGCCCCGCAAACGTTTTTGGCGCCAGCGGACAGCAGAAGCAGGGCGGCGGGTGCCATGCCCCAGAAAAGTGCTTTCTTCGGGGGGCGTATTGCCCTGTTTCACCAGCGCTGGAGTGATCTGATAGGGGTTGAGGGAAACTGCCAGGCGGGAAACCAGCGGATTGAACAGCAACTGGTCGATCGAGAGGTCGAACGGGCGCGCCGCCAGAAGCTGTTCCGCAGCGGACCGTGTCACCAGATAGCCGGCTGAGCCGGGGTTGCGTGACAGCATCGGTGCCAGTCGGCGGCCATGACGCGCCGTGCCGCCAGTGCCCAGCATCACCCGCAGCGAGTCGCTGCGCCAGAATTCGATATTCACCAGCCCGCAGCCGTCCGGCCACCAGCTCAGATCATCCAGCCACAGGCGCAGCTCCGGCGAGATGAAGACGTCATCCTCAAACACAAGAGCGATATCCGCATCACTGTCCAGAAATGTTTCCCAGACACGGGCGTGGCTCAGCGTGCACGCCATGTTGCCCGCTGCAAAGGCCCCCCAGGGGCCAAAGCTGCGGCATTGCTTCAGCAGTTCGGATTCAGGTGTTGTCTGCAGGTCAACGGCAGGCACGAACTCGGCCTCGATGCGGGCGTCCGCCAGTGCTGCCCGCATTGCTGCGTGCCGCCCGGCCGCCCGTTCGAGCGAGATCATGTAGGCTGCGAGTTTCATGTGCTGGAACCTGTCCTTGATCCGGAAAGCTCCCGGGCTGAGCCCGGGAGAGCAGGATCAGCCCTTCACCGCCTTCACGATCTTTTCGGCGCCGTCCTTGAGGTTGTCGGCGGCGATCACGTCGAGGCCGGAGGTGTTGATGATCTCCTTGCCCTTCTCGACGTTGGTGCCCTCGAGGCGGACCACCAGCGGCACCTTGAGGCCGACTTCCTTGACCGCGGCGACCACGCCCTCGGCAATCACATCGCAGCGCATGATGCCGCCGAAAATGTTCACCAGGATGCCTTTGACGTTCGGGTCGGAAGTGATGATCTTGAAGGCCTCGGTCACCTTCTCCTTGGTGGCGCCGCCGCCCACGTCGAGGAAGTTGGCAGGCTCCGCGCCATACAGCTTGATGATGTCCATGGTGGCCATCGCCAGGCCCGCGCCGTTCACCATGCAGCCGATCTCACCGTCGAGCGCGATGTAGTTCAGGTCGTACTTGGAGGCTTCCAGCTCTTTCGGGTCTTCCTCGGTGGTGTCGCGCAGCTCAGCCACGTCGGCGTGGCGGTAAACCGCGTTGCCGTCAAAGCCGACCTTGGCGTCCAGCACTTTCAGCGCGCCGTCGTCGCCGACGATCAGCGGGTTGATCTCCAGCATCTCCATGTCCTTCTCGACGAAGGCTTTGTAGAGCTGGCCCATCAGCTTGACGCACTGCTTGATCTGCGCGCCTTCAAGGCCAAGCGAAAACGCGATGCGGCGGCCGTGGTAGGGCTGGTAGCCGGTGGCCGGGTCGACAGAGAAGGACAGGATCTTTTCCGGGGTGGCGGCGGCCACTTCCTCGATGTCCATGCCGCCCTCGGTGGAGCAGACAAAGGAGATGCGGGAGGTCTGGCGGTCGACCAGAAGCGCCAGGTACAGCTCGGTCTGGATGCCGGAGCCCGCTTCGATGTAGATGCGGTTTACCTGCTTGCCGGCCGGGCCGGTCTGATGGGTCACAAGAGTGCGGCCCAGCATCTTCTTGGCTTCCTCGGCAGCTTCTTCCACCGATTTGGTCAGGCGCACGCCGCCTTTTTCGCCGGCATCGGCTTCCTTGAAGGAGCCCTTGCCGCGGCCGCCTGCGTGGATCTGTGCCTTTACGACCCAAAGCGGGCCGTCGAGTTCACCGGCGGCGGTCTTGGCTTCTTCGGCCCGCAGCACCACGCGTCCGTCGGACACCGGCGCACCGTAGCTGCGAAGAAGGGCTTTGGCCTGATATTCGTGGATGTTCATTTGAAACTGTCCCGTCTGGCTGCAATTGTCTGCTGTTTTATAGGCCGTCATAATGCCAAGTGTTAAAGGCTTTTTTGACTGGCCGCGGGGAAATGCGGAAGATTTTCGACTTTTGTGATCACACTATTTGGCCGTGTGATCACATAGCGCCGCTGCCGTCTTGGGGCACCGGCGCCGATTCCTTGGCTTGATCTGCCGTTTTCGTGCCGCGCGTGCTGGACGGCAGCAGTTTGCTGCTGTTGCCTCAGAACAGGCAGCTCCCGCAGGCCGCGGCAGGAAAGCAGGCTTGAGCACGTTGCCTGAAGGGGGCTTTTTTGGCATTAGGGCGCATGGACCGCAGCGCCGCGGCGCGAGACTCAGGAGAGTTGTTTTGACTATCGACACCAAAGACTATTGGGATGCCTACTACGGCAAAAAGGAAAGACCGGCGGTGCCGTCGCAATTCGCAGCCTTTGTGCTGAATGAATTTTCCGACCGGCAGAGGTTCGTGGACCTCGGTTGCGGTGACGGCCGGGACAGTTTCTTTTTCGCCATGCACGGCAAGTCCGTCCGCGGCATCGACGGATCTGCCTCCGCGGTCTCGCTGTGCCAGGCTGTGGCGGAACGCCGGGGTGTGGACAATATCGGGTTCAGCCAGCTGGATATGCAGGACGCCGTCGCCTGTTCGAGCTTCCTGGAGCAGAACGCCGCCGATTGGGGTGACGCGATTGTCTATGCGCGTTTCTTTCTGCACGCGATTGACGAAGACGCCGAAGCAAACCTGCTGCGTCTTGCAGCGGGGCTGGTTGGTGACAGAGGCCGTCTGTGCCTGGAGTTCCGCACGCCGCGGGATCAGTTCCAGACCAAGGTGACATCAGAGCATTACCGCCGCTATGTGGAGCCGCTTCAGGTGATCGCCAGCGCCGGCCGGCACGGTCTGACATGCACTTATCTGGCAGAAGGCTTCGGTTTTGCGAAATACAAGGCCGATGATGCCTTTGTTGCGCGCATGGTTCTGGAGCGCCAATGATTGATCCGGTTCCCGCTGAACTTAACCGCAACAATCTGAGAGATATCTTTGCCCGTCTGGCAGGGGTGGAGGCATTTGTCTTCTTTGGCACGCTGCTGGGCTGTGTGCGCGACGGCGACATCATTCCGCATGACGATGACATCGACATCTACGTGAATGCGCGGGACAGGAAGAAGCTGCTGGCTGCGCTTGAAAGCAGCGGTTTCGAGCTGGAGCTTCATCCGCGGGCGAAGTGGTATCAGTTCTGGCGCAAGCCGCTGGTTGTGCAGGCCACGCGGATGCAGGACGGGATCAAAACCTACGCCGATTTCTACTTTTACGACGACAGCCCCGCGGACTACCTGATCGAACGGTGGAATTTCGCAGGATTGTGGCGCGACCCCACGACCACGATCCATGTGCCCAAGGAGCTGATTTTTCCTTTGCAGGACACGGAAATGCAGGGCATTCCCATCCGTGTTCCGGCGCGGCCTGAGGAGGTCTGCGCCTTTCTCTATGGTCCGTCCTGGGGAACGCCTGTTCGCAAAGGGGAGGGGTATACGATGGAAATTTCCGGGAACCGCCCTCAGTTCAAACTGAAGGCTGCCAGCTAGAAAACCAAAAAAAACGGGGCGCTGAGGCCCCGTTTTTCATCTTGTCTTTTTGCCGGATCAGGCCAGCGAGGCGTCGATGCCCTTGCAGGCTTCGACCAGGCCCTTCACGGCGTTGACCGAATTGTCGAACATGGTCTGTTCTTCTTCGTTCAGCTGGATGTTCACCACCTTCTCGATGCCGCCGGCGCCGATTACGGTGGGCACGCCCACATACATGTCCTTGACGCCCAGCTCACCATCGCAATAGGCGGCGCAGGGCAGCACGCGCTTCTGGTCTTTCAGGAAGGCCTCAGCCATTTCGATGGCGGAGGTGGCCGGCGCGTAGAAGGCGGAGCCGGTTTTCAGCAGGCCAACGATTTCGGCGCCGCCGTCACGGGTGCGCTGCAGGATCGCGTCCAGGCGCTCCTGGGTGGTCCAGCCCATCTTGACCAGGTCGGGCAGCGGGATGCCTGCAACGGTCGAGTAGCGCACCGACGGCACCATGGTGTCGCCGTGGCCGCCCAGCACAAAGGCAGTGACGTCCTTCATGGAGACACCGAATTCCTCAGCCAGGAAGTGGCGGAAGCGGGCGGAGTCCAGAACGCCGGCCATGCCGCAAACCTTGTTGTGGGGCAGGCCGGAGAATTCGCGCAGAGCCCAAACCATCGCGTCCAGCGGGTTGGTGATGCAGATCACGAAGGCGTTCGGCGCGTGGTCGCGGATGCCTTCGCCAACGGACTTCATCACCTTGAGGTTGATACCCAGCAGGTCGTCGCGGCTCATGCCCGGCTTGCGCGGCACGCCGGCGGTCACGATGCAGACGTCGGCGCCTGCGATGTCCGCATAGGACTGGGTGCCCTTCAGCGAGGCGTCGAAGCCCTCGGAGGGACCGGATTCTGCGATGTCCAGCGCCTTGCCTTCTGGGATGCCTTCGGCGATGTCGAAGAGAACGACGTCACCCAGTTCCTTGAGGGCTGCGAGATGTGCGAGGGTGCCGCCGATCTGACCTGCGCCGATGAGGGCGATTTTGGGTCGTGCCATTGGAAAATGTCTCCGGTCCGGTTGAAATTTCCTGATGCCTACGGCGTAAAACCGTGCCGTGCAAGGGCTCTGCGCTGCGGCATTCGGCGCTGTATGCTTGTGTATACCGTGCTGATACCGCTAAACCGTCTGTAATCTGGGCATTTCGGAGGGCGGGTGATGGCGGCGTTTGATGCAATGTTTTTCGTTTTTGCCATCCCGGCGGTCGTTTTTGCGGGCGTGTCCAAGGGCGGTTTCGGGTCCGGCGCAGCTTTTGCCTCGGCGTCGATTCTGGCGCTGGTGCTGGAGCCGGGCATGGCGCTGGCGCTGATGCTGCCCCTGCTGATGCTGATCGACGTGGCCAATCTGAAACCCTATTGGGGACGCTGGAACCTGCGGGCATCGCTGCTGCTGATTGGCGGCGGCTTGCCCGGCGTGGCGCTGGGTGCCTGGCTTTATGCGGCGGTGGATGCGGATGCGATGCGGGTGCTGATCGGGCTGGTCTCTGTCGGCTTTGTGCTGTGGCAGCTGCGCGGGCGGCTGGGGCTGCGGCTGGCGGCAGATGCGCCGCTGTCAACGGGCGCCGGTGCGCTGGCCGGGCTGGCGGTGGGGTTCACCAGTTTTGTCAGCCATGCGGGCGGGCCGCCGGCCGCGGTTTATCTTCTCAGCTTGAAGTTGCGGAAAACCGAATACCAGGCCAGCACGGTGCTGATCTTCTGGGCCATCAACATCGCCAAGGCGGTGCCTTATGCCGGGCTGGGGATGTTCACGCGGGAAACACTGATGCTCGACCTGATACTGGCGCCCTTTGCGCTGCTCGGGGCCTGGCTGGGAGTGAAGCTGCACCATTCGATCCCGGAGCGCTGGTTCTTTGCGCTGACCTATGTGCTGCTGACAGTGACCGGCGCCAAGCTGATCTGGGACGGGCTGGCCTGAAGACTGCTCGCATCAGCCAGCCCGCGCGGCGTCCTCGGCCAATTAGCCTGCAGCCGGGAATCCTGCCTCAATGCCTGTTCAGGCGTCGCTGTCGGTGTTCGGCAGGGCCTCTGCCAGCACCTCATAGGATTGTCCGGAGGCCACCAGGCAGGTCAAGCCGTTGGGGGTGGTCACCGTGATGGTCCAGCTGCCGGTGTCGGCAGAGGCAAAGGTTTCCATCACCATGCCCTGCTGGCCCATGCCGATGCTTTGGCGGCTTTCGCCGTATTTTTCGGCTAGCCTTTTGATCACCGCATCGCGCGGGGCGCAGTTGCGGCTTTGGGCAGCGGCGGGTGCGGCGGCCATGGTCACCGCGGCCAGCGCCAGCGGCAGTGCGAAGATTGAGTTTTTCATCTCGTTTTACCCTTTCCGGAACGGCCGGACAGAGCAGGGTGCCTGACGGCAGCCCCCGGTGTCCCTGTTCGGGCCGGTGTGTGACGCAATTCGAAATGCAGGCCCCATGCCTGCGGGCAGCAGGTGCGGCCTGGTGCGGCGGCAGTGGTCCTGTGCCTTGGTGCCCCTCAGTGTGCCGGTCAGGTGCTGATAAGTGGTTAACCAGGCGTTCGCCGAAAATTCACACATTTTTTCAAGCGCTTGCTGCAAATGCGCGAAAGGTTACGCTGCGCTGCGGCGGAATTGTACTTGAAAGTATACAATCGAATCTGTACCGCTTTACGCAACAAAATAACTTATGGAGAGGCCTCATGGACCCGCGCACGCGCCCCTACCGCTCGGTTTTGTATATCCCCGGCTCCAACGCGCGTGCGCTGGAGAAGGCCAAAACCCTGCCGGTGGACGCGGTGATCTTTGACCTGGAGGATGCGGTTTCAGCCGATGAAAAAACCAATGCCCGCGAGACCTTGGCCCAGGCGCTGAAGGGTGGCGGCTATGGCGCGCGGATGAAAATCGTGCGGATCAACGGGCTGGATACCGAATGGGGCCGTGGTGATGCGGCGGCGGCGGCGCGGATGAACCCGGATGCGATTCTTCTGCCCAAGGTGAATGCGCCGGAGGATCTGGACGCGCTGGCGGAAATTACCGGCGATATCCCGTTGTGGGCGATGATGGAAACCCCGCGCGGCATGCTGAATGCCGCCGCGATTGCAGCGCACCCCAAGCTGCAGGGCATGGTGATGGGCACCAATGACCTGGCCAAGGAACTGCAGACCCGCTACCGCCCCGACCGGATGCCAATGATGGCAGGTCTGGGCCTGTGCCTGCTGGCGGCCAAGGCCGAGGGGCTGGTGATTGTCGACGGCGTCTATAACGCCTTCAAGGACGTGGAGGGGCTGGCCGCGGAATGCGCGCAAGGCCGCGACATGGGCTTTGACGGCAAGACCCTGATCCACCCGGCGCAGGTAGAGGTGGCCAATGCCGCCTTTGCCCCGACGGAGCGAGAGATCGACACCTCCCGCCGCCAGATTGCCGCATTTGATGAGGCCCAGGCCGCAGGGCAGGGTGTTGCCGTGGTTGATGGCAAGATAGTCGAGAACCTGCATGTCGTAACGGCGCGTGAAATTCTGGCAAAAGCGGATGCAATCGCTGCGGTTTCCGCGTAGGTGTTAATCAGCTTAACATCTAAGAGGGGCTGATATGGCACTGTTGATCCTGGGACTTCTGCTGTGGTGGGGCGGCCACCTGTTCAAACGGCTGGCACCGGATATGCGTGCCTCCATGGGCAATGGCGGGCGCGGTGTGGTGGCGCTGGTGCTGGTCGCGGGCGTTGCGCTGATGGTGATCGGCTACCGCTCAGCCGAGAGTTTCGATCTGGCGCTGGTGCCGCCGTTCCTGAAGCATATCAACAACCTGCTGGTGCTGGTTGCGATCTATTTCATGAGCCCTGGCCCGCATAAGGGCGCGCTGTTCTACAAGATGCGCCACCCGATGCTGACGGGCTTTGGCCTGTGGGCGCTGGCGCATCTGCTGGTGAACTGGGATCCGGCGTCGTTTGTCCTGTTCGGCGGCCTGTGGGCATGGTCCATCACCGAGAAAGTGGTGATCAACCGGGCAGAGCCGGGCTGGCAGCCGGGGCCGAAGGGCGCGATTGCCAAGGACGGGATGTTCCTTGCCGCCTCGATTGTCCTGATGGGGGTGATCGGCTACGTCCACGGCATCGTCGGCCCGTCACCGTTCGGCGGCTAGGCCCTAAGCCAGGATAGGAAACCATGAAGCTTTACCGATTTTTGTCCGAAGACGACACCTCTGCCTTTTGCCACAAGGTGACCGATGCGCTGAACAAGGGCTGGGAGCTGCACGGCAGCCCGACCCAGGCCTTTGATCCCGTCAAGGGGATCATGCGCTGCGGTCAGGCGGTGGTGAAGGAGGTGGACGGAACCTACACGCCTGAGACCAAACTGGGAGAACACTGATGGCCAAGACCAATCCGGGCCGCTTTTTCGAAGACTATACCGTTGGCGAAGTGATCCGCCACGCGGTGCCCCGCACGGTGTCGGGCGGCGAGCGGGCGCTGTATCACGCGCTCTACCCGGCGCGCCATGCGCTCTATTCTTCGGATGAATTTGCCCGGGCCTCTGGTCTGACCTCGGCGCCGCTGGACGATTTGGCGGCCTTCCACGTAGTGTTCGGCAAGACGGTGCCGGATATCTCGCTGAATGCGCTGGCGAACCTCGGCTATGCCGAGGGGCGCTGGCTGCTGCCGGTTTATCCCGGCGACACGCTGCGCTCGGAGTCCGAGGTGATCGGGCTCAAGCAGAACTCCAACGGCAAATCGGGTGTGGTCTATGTGCGCACCCGCGGGCTGAACCAGCGCGATGAATGCGTGATGGAGTACGTGCGCTGGGTGATGGTGCGCAAACGCGACCTGGATGCCCCGGCGCCGGAGACGGTGATCCCCGAACTGAACAAGGTGATCCCGGCGGATCAGCTGGTGATCCCGGCGGGGCTGGATTTCTCCAGCTACGATTTCACCCTGGCAGGCGAGCCGCACCGCTGGGGCGACTATGAGGTGGGCGAGACCATCGACCATGTGGATGGTGTCACCATCGAGGAAGCCGAGCACATGATGGCGACCCGGCTGTGGCAGAACACCGCCAAGGTGCATTTCGACAATACCGCGCGACCCGATGGGACCCGTCTGATCTATGGCGGCCATGTGATCTCGATGGCGCGCACGCTGTCGTTCAACGGCCTCGCCAACGCGCAGATGATTGTCGGCCTCAATGGCGGCGCCCATGCTAACCCCTGCCTGTCGGGGCTGACCGTGCGGGCCTGGTCCGAGGTGCTGGACAAGGCCGACACCGCAGCACCCGGCGTCGGTGCGATCCGGCTGCGGCTGGTGGCAACCAAAGGCGGCGAGCCGTTCCAGCTGAAGGGCGAGGACGGCAAGTACCTGCCGGATGTGCTGCTGGATCTGGATTACTGGGCGCTGATGCCGAAGTGATCTGAGGGGGCTTTGCCCCCTCGCAGGCGGTGCCTGCTCACCCCCAGGATATTTTCAGCCAGATGAACAGGGGGATGGCAGAAATGTGATGACCGTCAGCCGGTTTGCCGCATAAGCTGGCAGCATGCGGGTTTTGCAGCTTCTGGTTTTCTCCATGCTCTCCCTTGGGCCGCTGCGCGCAGCGGCCTGCGATCTGGCATTGGTGCTGGCGGTGGATGTCTCCGGCTCTGTTGATGCCGAGGAATACCGCATTCAGATGGACGGGCTGGCGGCAGGCCTGCGCGACGGGGTGGTCTCTGAGGCGCTGGTCAAGGCGCGCGCTCAGGTGCTGCTGCTGCAATGGTCGGGCGAGTCGCGCCAGGAGGTGACACTGCCATGGGCCGAGATCCGGACGTTCGGGGATGTGGAAGCGCTGGCGCAGCAGATCGAGCAGGCGCCGCGACCCTGGCGCAATTACTCCACCGCGGTGGGGGAGGCGCTGTTTCTGGCGCTGGAGCAGTTTCCGGCCGTGGAGCAGTGCAAGCGCCGGGTGATTGATGTCTCCGGCGACGGGTTCTCCAACGAAGGGATCGAGCCGCGGGCGGCGCATGCGGCGCTGGCGGCGGCCGGTGTGACGGTGAATGCCATCGCAATTGAGCAGAGCGAGCCGGACCTGACCGCCTATTTCTTTGAAAACGTGATCCGCGGTGAGGGGGCCTTTGTGGTCTCTGCCGCGAGCTTTGCTGACTACCCGTCGCGCATCCGCAAGAAGCTGGTCAGGGAGGTCGCACGGCAGACCGCTGCACTGCCGGAAGGCACGGGAAGGGCAGTTGCGTCTTTGCAGTGATTTGCAGAAGGGGCCCTGATTCTGCAAAAAATTTTCAATCGGCGGATTTGTGATCACTAATTATTTGCTGTGATCACAAGCCGTGGCGTTTTAGCGCCAACAGGCGAGAAACCTGCCGTTTTTAACCGTTCCTTCGGGTGACACGCCGTAAAAATCGGCTAAAACGTCGTCAGCCAACCTGAAAAGGAGCCAACATGGCCGATGTCAATCGGGGCAACCGCCCGCTTTCGCCGCATTTGCAGGTCTACCGGCCGCAGCTGACCTCCGTGACTTCGATCCTGACACGGATCACCGGCAACGCGCTGATCGTCTCGGCGCTGCTGATCGCCTGGTGGTTCCTGGCTGCCGCAACCTCGCCCGAGTATTTCGCCATTGCCAACGGCCTGCTGACCAGCTGGTTCGGTGATCTGGTGATGACACTGTCGGCGCTGGGCCTGTGGTATCACACGCTGGCGGGCATCCGGCACCTGATCTGGGACAACGGCATGATGCTGGACCTTGAACAGGCCGAGAAGCTGGGCTGGTTCGTGGTGATCGGCTCTGCCGTTCTGACCGTCCTAACCATCATCATCGTCTAAGCCCGGGAGGCACACGCAATGCGATATCTGACTGACCGCAAGCGCGCCGTTGGCATGGGCGCTGCAAAATCCGGAACAGAACATCACTGGTCGATGCAGGTGAGCTCAATCGCTCTCTTGATCCTGGTGCCGCTGTTCGTCTTCACCTTCGGTTCTGCGCTGGGCGGCACCTATGGAGAGATCACCGCCTATTATTCCCGCCCGTTCCCGGCAATCGTGGCGGCGCTGACCATGTGGGTTGGCATGATGCACTTCAAATCCGGCGCCCAGACCATGATTGAGGATTACGTACATGGGGTGAAAGGCCGCCTGACGATCATCCTGGTCAACTGCCTGTCCTATGCTGTCGCCGCGACCAGCGCCTATGCGCTGATCCGCCTGGCCCTGTAACTCCCCGAGGTCTCTTTCAATGGCTGCTTACGAATACGAAACACATGAATATGACGTGGTCGTGGTTGGCGCCGGCGGGGCCGGTCTCCGCGCGACGCTGGGCATGGCGGAACAGGGGCTGCGCACGGCCTGTGTGACCAAAGTGTTCCCGACCCGCTCCCACACCGTGGCGGCGCAGGGCGGCATTGCCGCCTCCCTGGGCAATATGGGCCCGGACAGCTGGCAGTGGCATATGTATGACACCGTCAAGGGCTCTGACTGGCTGGGCGACACCGACGCGATGGAATACCTGGCCCGCGAGGCGCCCAAGGCGGTGTATGAACTGGAGCATTACGGTGTGCCGTTCTCGCGCACCGAGGAAGGCAAGATTTATCAGCGCCCGTTCGGCGGCCACACCACCGAGTTTGGCGAAGGCCCCGCGGTGCAGCGCACCTGTGCGGCGGCTGACCGGACCGGCCACGCGATCCTGCACACGCTGTATGGCCAGAGCCTCAAGAACAATGCCGAGTTCTACATCGAGTATTTCGCCATCGACCTGATCATGTCCGACGACGGGCAGTGCCAGGGCGTTGTATGCTGGAAGCTCGATGACGGCACCATGCATGTCTTCAACGCCAAGATGGTGGTGCTGGCGACCGGCGGGTACGGCCGCGCTTATTTCTCTGCCACTTCGGCGCATACCTGCACCGGCGACGGCGGCGGCATGGTCGCACGTGCTGGTCTCGCGCTGCAGGACATGGAGTTCGTGCAGTTCCACCCGACCGGCATTTACGGCTCCGGCTGCCTGATCACCGAGGGCGCGCGGGGCGAGGGCGGTTATCTGACCAACTCCGAAGGCGAACGCTTCATGGAGCGCTATGCGCCCCAGTACAAGGACCTGGCGCCGCGCGACTATGTCAGCCGCTCGATGACCATGGAAATCCGCGAAGGCCGCGGCGTGGGCGCCGAGGGCGACCATATCCACCTGAACCTCTCCCACCTGCCAGCCGAGGCGCTGGCGGAGCGGCTGCCGGGTATTTCCGAGAGCGCCAAGATCTTTGCCGGCGTGGATGTGACTAAGGAGCCGATCCCGGTTCTGCCCACCGTGCACTACAACATGGGCGGTATTCCGACCAACTACTGGGGCGAGGTGCTGAACCCGACCGCCGAGGATCCGACCGCCGTGGTGCCGGGCCTGATGGCCGTGGGCGAGGCGGGCTGTGCCTCGGTGCATGGCGCCAACCGGCTGGGCTCCAACTCGCTGATTGACCTGGTGGTCTTTGGCCGTGCCTCCGCCATTCGCGCGGGCAAGGTTGTGGACGCCGATGCGGCGAACCCGGTGCTGAACCAGGCCTCTGTCGACAAGGCGTTTGACCGCTTCGACACCCTGCGCAACGCCAAGGGCGGTATCCCGACCGCGGACCTGCGGCTGGAAATGCAGCGCACCATGCAAGCGGACGCGGCGGTGTTCCGCACCGACAAGACCCTGAAGGAAGGCGTCGAGAAGATGACCGCGATTGCGGCCAAGCTCGACGATCTGCAGGTGACCGACCGCTCGCTGGTCTGGAACTCCGACCTGATGGAGACGCTGGAGCTGACCAACCTGATGCCGAACGCGCTGGCCACCATCGTTGGCGCCGAGGCGCGCAAGGAAAGCCGCGGCGCGCACGCGCATGAGGATTACGCCACCCGCGACGACGAGAACTGGCGGGTCCACACCGTGTCGCGCGTGGAGGGCAACAAGGTTGATCTGTCCTACCGCCCGGTGATCGTGGATCCGCTGACCACCGAAGACGAAGGCGGCATCAGCCTCAAGAAAATCGCGCCCAAGGCGCGGACGTTCTAAGGAGACAGACCATGGTTCAATTCAGCCTCCCGAAGAACTCCAAGATCACCACCGGCAAGACCTGGCCCAAGCCGGAGGGCGCCAGCAATGTGCGCAAATTCAAGATCTACCGCTGGAACCCCGATGACGGGAAAAACCCGCAGGTCGACACCTATTTCGTCGACATGGACAGCTGCGGCCCGATGGTCCTGGACGCGCTGATCAAGATCAAGAACGAGATCGACCCGACCCTGACCTTCCGCCGCTCCTGCAGGGAGGGGATCTGCGGGTCGTGTGCGATGAACATTGACGGCATCAACACGCTGGCCTGTATCTACGGCATGGATGAGATCAAGGGCGATGTGGCCATCTACCCGCTGCCGCATATGCCGGTGGTCAAGGACCTGATCCCGGATCTGACGCATTTCTATGCCCAACATGCCTCGATCATGCCGTGGCTGGAGACCAAGACCAACCGCCCGGCAAAGGAGTGGAAACAGTCCATCGAGGACCGCAAGAAGCTAGACGGGCTTTATGAGTGCGTCATGTGCGCCAGCTGCTCAACTTCCTGTCCCTCCTACTGGTGGAACGGCGACCGTTACTTGGGGCCGGCCGCGCTGCTGCACGCCTACCGCTGGATCATCGACAGCCGGGACGAGGCCACGCCGGAGCGCCTGGACCAGTTGGAGGATCCGTTCAAGCTCTACCGCTGCCACACCATCATGAACTGCGCCAAAACCTGCCCCAAAGGCCTGAACCCGGCCAAGGCGATTGCGCATATCAAGAAGATGATGGTGGAACGCGCGGTTTGACCGTGGCAGGCGGCCCGCAAGGATCCGCCGCTTAAAATGTTGAAAATTGCATGCCCCCCGGTTTCTTGCGAAACCGGGGGTGTGTTTTTGGCAGGCAATGGATTTACGGGCATGAGACTTCTTGGATGTGCCGCGGGCGCGCTGACCCTCCTGGCGGGCTGCATGACGGCAACGGACCACGACCGGATCGGCGGCCAGCTGGCGGTAACCGATGCGCGGATTCCGGGCTGTGTCGAGGCCGCGGGCATCACCGGGGAGGTGCGCGTCAGCACCGAGTTCCTGGGCCATGCTGCGGGCGCAACGGTGCTGCGAAACGTGCAGCCGGGGCCGAATGTGACAGAGGCGCAGGCGGCGCAGGCGACCTCCTGCATCAATACCTGACCCTAATTGGTTGAGCGGCGGCAGTTGCCGCCCTAAGCTGCTGCAATGCAACCGCATTTTTATGCCATTCTGCTTGCCGGCATTGCCGGGCTTTCGATGCCACTGGGCGGGCTTCTGGCTTGGTGCGAGCACATCAGCAACCCGGTGCTGCGCAACCGGGTGCTGCACACTATTGCGGCCTTTGGCGGCGGCGCGCTGGCCTCAGCCGTGGCGCTTGTTCTGGTGCCGGAGGCGGCGGAGGCACTGCCTGCCGCCTGGGCGGTTGGCCTGTTTGCCGCGGGCGGTCTGGTTTTTTACCTGGTCGACACCCTCCTGCAGCGCCATGGCGGCAGCGGCGCCCTGCTGCTGGCAATGCTGCTGGATTACCTGCCGGAGGCTATGGCGCTGGGGGCGATGCTGGTGGCGGATGCCGCGACTGCCAAGCTTCTGGCGCTGATGATCTTTCTGCAGAACCTGCCAGAGGGCTTTGCCGCCTTCCGCGAAGTCTGGAGCGGTGACAGCCCGGCCTGGCACGTGCTGCTGCTGTTTCTGGGGCTGGCTGCCTTGGGGCCTGCCTGCGCGCTTGCGGGGCTTTTCTGGCTGGCGGAAGCTCATGCGGTGCTTGGCGGGATTATGATCTTTGCCGCGGGCGGCATCCTTTACCTGCTGTTTCAGGACATCGCGCCCAAGGCGCACAGCAGCCGCAGCAGCGCACCGGCGCTGGGGGCGGTCGCGGGGTTTGCGCTGGGGCTGGCCGGGCACTTGCTGATCGGCTGAGCCGCGGACAGCGCGCCGGATTGCATCAGCTGCATGGCAAGCCTGCAAAAACATCCGGTGCGCCGGGCGGCGCCAGCGGATACCCTGCCACCTAAGGGAGGATGGTGCCGCAAGTAAGGAGACCGCCCGATGAAACCCGTTGAAACTCTGGAAGAACAGCAAGCCAAAGACGCCCGCGCTGCACTGGAAGCGCTGGAGCAGGCCTATGCCTATTACATCCCTGAACCGCCGGTGGCAGCAGTGCAGGAATGGCGTCAGGACCAGCTGTTCGAATACTATCAGGCGGCTTGATCCGGGGTGCCCTGCAGTGCCGGGTTTTGCGTTTGAAGGGGCGGCAGGACAGGGCTAGACAGGCCCAATGATACTTGTTGCCGTCCTTGCTGTTGGAGTCTTTTGCTACTTCCTTTGGCGCCACCGCGCGATGGATCTAACCCGCAATTGCCGCTGGCGGCAGATGAAGTCCGAGGGGCAGTGGCGCTGTATCTCTTGCGGGGCCGTTGAACCGGGTGACGCCGCTCCCCGCATTTGCCGTAATCCGCAGCGTCGAGGCTAAGCGGGACTCCCGCGCCTGCAGGCGCACCGGCTGCGCCGTGGATTTGGCTGTTCAGTTCCGGATGAAACGGCCCAATTCCGCACCTGCGCCGAGAGGGGCTTGCGCCAAGTCAGCGATGCGGTCTTGATGGGGCAAACGAACAGGAAGGTTTGCCCCAATGCCCAGCACACCCGCTGATCCCGCCGACGCAGATGCCCGCCGCGCCGTCAAGCCAGTGATCTGCTACCCGAACGAGACACTGCCGGTGCCTGATCTGGCGCTCTACAGGCAGGCGCGGGAAGGGGCGGTAAAGACCCGCGAGGTACGGGTGCCGCCCCGCGATGCCGCCTGTTTCGAAGTGCCCGCCGGGCATTTCTTCCGTATCACCTCAATCGATGGGCCGCAGGTGGGCGATTTGAACCTGTGGAACAGGCATGACCTGAGCGAACGCTTCTATTCCGGCAAGACCCGCGCCCTGCATGGCACCCATATCACCACCGGTGAACGAATGTGGACCAGCTTCCCGCATCTGCGCCCTATGGCAACCATCACCACCGATACACTGGGTTGGTACGGCATGGATGAATTCGGCGGCTCTGTGCACGATGTGATCGGCACCCGCTGCGACCCCTATACCGGTAACCTGCTGGCTGGCAGCCAGTACCACTACTGCTGCCATTCCAACCTGACCCGCGCCCTGGCAGATCATCTGGGCATCTCCCCGGCAGAGGCGGAGCCGCATGTGCATGACGTCCTGAATGTCTTCATGTGCACCGGCTTCACCCGCGATACCGGCCAGTACTTCATGAAAGCCAGCCCGGTGCGGCCCGGCGATTACCTGGAGTTTTTTGCCGAGATCGACCTTTTGGGCTGCCTTAGCGCCTGTCCGGGCGGGGATTGTTCAGCAGAGCATTCCAGCGATACCCCCGCCTGTTACCCGATGCTGGTCGAAGTTTTTGCCCCGGCAGAGGGCGCGCTTGGCGATTGGAAAAGCCCGCCTCCAAATGGGTATGACCGCAGCCACGGGTGCAAGTAAAACCGGTCAAAAGTTATTTTGGCCAGAGGTCTTGCTGAAATTCAGGGCGGCGTGAACAATCGCACCTTGTGAATTTCCCGAGCTCCCAAAAAGAAAAGGACAGCGGAATAACCGCTGTCCTTGGGAAAGCCGTAAATCGAAATTACGTGGCGTCAGCTGAACGCTGCCTCCAAGGCAATTTCCACCATGTCGCCAAAGCTGCGCTCCCGCTGATCGGAGGGCAGGGCTTCGCCGGTGCCCAGATGGTCGGAGACCGTCAGCACCGCCAGCGCCCGGCAGCCGTGACGGGCCGCAAGCGTGTAGAGCTCTGCGGCTTCCATCTCAACGCCGAGGATGCCGTGGCGGACCATCTGCTCGTTCAGGTCCGGGCGTTCGTCATAAAACACGTCCGAGGAGTAAATGCCGCCGATATGGGTTGCGGAGCCGCGTTTGGCTGCCGCTGTTGCTGCCGCCTGCAGCAGGCCCCAGTCGGCGCAGGGGGCAAAGTTCAGCTCTCGGAAAATACCGCTGGAGGGGCTGTTCACGGTGCTGGCTGTCATCGCCAGGATCACATCGCGCAGCTTGACCTTCTCCTGCATGCCGCCGCAGGAGCCGATGCGGATCAGGGTTTTTGCGCCGTAATCGCGGATCAGCTCATTGGCGTAGATCGACAGCGAGGGCATGCCCATGCCGCTGCCCTGGATGGTGACACGATGGCCGTTCCAAGTGCCGGTATAGCCCAGCATCCCCCGCACTTCGTTGACCAGCTTGGCATCCTGTAAAAAGGTTTCAGCTGCCCATTTTGCCCGGTAGGGGTCGCCGGGCATCAGTACGGTTTCGGCAATATCGCCCGGTGCGGCGCCAATATGAATGGTCATGGCCTTGCTCCGCTGCCGCCTCAGATTTCCAGGTCGGAAATATCCATGCCGGCGGTCAGCGCGGCATGCACCCAATGCGGCTTCCGGCCCCGGCCGGTCCAGGTTTCTTCGGGATTGTTCGGGTTGCGGTATTTCGGGGCTGCCTTGGTCTTCTTGGCGCCCTGACGCGATGCATTGGCGATTTCATCCAGCGAAAAACCGTATTTGGCAGCGGCTTCTTCGGCGGCTTTCAGGGCTTCCTGACGCTCGCGCAGTTCTGCTTCCTGCAATGCTTTATCAACATCGCTTTGCAGCTGGAGAAGCTCTTTTCTGCTCATTGCCGAAAGATCGAAGGTCATTCTGAACTCCATTTATAAAATGACACACCGGAAATGCCGGTATGTCATTTCTTATGGACCGAATGCCAGACGCATTTCAGCATCTTTTTTAGCGGTTTGCAGAAAACTGCCCAAATAATATCAATTCACTGCAAGTTCCGGTGGTTTTGCCAGGTCGACAATATCGCTCATAATTGAATTCAGCTCAAAATCCTTGGGGGTGTAGACGCGTGCGACCCCCATTGACTTCAGCTTTTGCGCGTCCTCGTCCGGGATGATGCCGCCCACGACCACAGGAATATGAGCCAGCCCGGCGTCACGCATGCGCTGCATCATCTCCTCCACCAGCGGCAGGTGGCTGCCGGACAGGATCGACAGACCAACCACATGGGCGTCGTCCGTTTGCGCCGCCTCCACCAGTTCGGCGGGCGTCATGCGGATGCCGTCATAGGTGATGTCCATGCCGCAATCGCGGGCGCGGAAGGCGATCTGCTCGGCGCCGTTGGAGTGGCCGTCCAGCCCCGGCTTGCCGACCACGAATTTGATGCGGCGGCCCAAGACATCGCTGACGGCGTTGACCGCATCGCGCAGGTCGTCAAGGCCTTCGGTCTTGTTCGACACCGATGCTGATACGCCGGTCGGGCCGCGGTAGGTGCCGTGGACCTTGCGCATTTCTTCAGCCCATTCACCGGTGGTGACGCCGGCCTTGGCGGCAGCAATCGAGGGTTCCATGATATTCGCGCCGCTTTGCGCTGCGGCGCGCAGGGCGGCCAACGCCGACTGCACCGCGTCATTGTCACGCTCGCCGCGCCAGTCGTTCAGGCGGCTGATCTGTTCCTGCTCCACCGCCGGGTCGACCACCATGATGCCGCCGTCTTCGGTCTGCAGCGGCGAGGGTTCGCCCTCGGTCCACTTATTGACGCCGACCACCACGGTCTCGTTCTTTTCGATCCGGTTCAGCCGTTCGGCGTTGGAATCGACTAGGCGGCCCTTCATGTATTCGATGGAGGCGACGGCACCGCCCATCGATTCCAGGTTGGCCAGTTCGGCGCGGGCGCCGTCCTTCAGCTCCTCCACCTTGGCATCAACTGCAGGGTTGCCGTCAAACAGGTCGCCATATTCCAGAAGGTCGGTTTCATACGCCAGTATCTGCTGCATCCGCATCGACCACTGCTGGTCCCAGGGGCGGGGCAGGCCAAGTGCCTCGTTCCAGGCGGGCAGCTGCACCGCGCGGGCGCGGGCTTTCTTGGACAAAGTCACCGCCAGCATCTCGATCAGGATGCGGTAGACGTTGTTTTCCGGCTGCTGCTCTGTCAGCCCCAGCGAGTTCACCTGCACGCCATAGCGGAAGCGGCGGAACTTGGGGTCGGCGACGCCATAGCGTTTCTCGCAAATCTCGTCCCACAGGTCGACAAAGGCGCGCATCTTGCACATTTCAGTGACGAACCGGATGCCCGCATTCACAAAGAAGGAGATGCGGCCGACCATGGCCGGGAAGTCTTCCGGCGCGATGCGCGGTTTCAGCTCGTCCAGCACCGCCTGCGCGGTCGCCAGGGCAAAGGCCAGCTCCTGCTCCGGCGTCGCGCCGGCCTCCTGCAGGTGGTAGGAGCAGACGTTCATCGGGTTCCACTTGGGCACGTTGGTGTAGCAGTACTCCGCCACATCCGCGATCATCTTGAGGCTGGGCTTGGGCGGGCAGACATAGGTGCCGCGGCTGAGGTATTCCTTGATCAGGTCGTTCTGCACCGTGCCCTGCAGTTTCGACACATCAGCGCCTTGTTCCTCTGCCACCGCGATATACAGCGACAGCAGCCAGGGTGCGGTCGCATTGATGGTCATCGAGGTGTTCATCTGCTCCAGCGGGATCTGATCGAACAGCGCCCGCATATCGCCCAGGTGGCAGACAGGCACGCCAACCTTGCCCACTTCGCCGCGGGCCAGCACATGGTCGCTATCATAGCCGGTCTGGGTCGGCAGGTCGAAGGCGACGGACAGGCCGGTCTGCCCCTTCGCCAGGTTAGCGCGGTAAAGCGCATTGGATGCCGATGCCGTGGAATGGCCGGCATAGGTGCGGATCAGCCAGGGGCGGTCTTTTTGCATCTGCGGCATGTCGGGCCTCGCGAGTCAGTGTGGCGGTAATTTTATTTCGTCACGCAGATGTAAACTGCAATTTTCGACCCATGTCAATTCGCTGCGTTGCGGCAATTCCGCTTCTGCGGCGGGAAGCCCGGGTGGCTTGGTGCTTGTCAAGGCGGTTGCCATGCGCAACTGTTCTCTCATGACGCAAACCGTGGAACTGCCGCTGTGGCTCTTTGTGCTGATCGTGGGTTTTGCCGCGGTGACCTTTGCGTCGCATTTTCTGTTCCCCTCGGTGCGCTGGTTCTTCCGGCGGCGGCTGGAACGGGCAGTGGCACGGCTGAACAAACGGCTGGAACGCCCGATAGAGCCGTTCAAGCTGGCGCGGCGCCATGACATGATCCAGCGGCTGATCCATGATCCGCAGGTGGCGCAGGCGGCGGCGGACCATGCCGCGGCAGAAGGCATCCCGGATAACGTGGCGTTTGAGCAGGTGCGCCGCTACGCGCGTGAGATCGTGCCGGGGTTTTCCGCCTTTGCCTATTTCGGCCTGGCGATCCGGGCGGCGCGGTTTCTGTCCAATGCGGTCTACCGGGTGCGGCTGGGCCACCAGGACGAGGAAGCACTGCGCGCCATCGATCCCAATGCCACTGTGGTCTTTGTGATGAACCACCGGTCCAACATGGATTACGTGCTGGTCACCTACCTGGCTGCGGAACGCTCAGCCCTGTCTTACGCGGTAGGGGAGTGGGCGCGTGTTTGGCCGCTTAGCCGCCTGATCCGGGCGATGGGCGCTTACTTCATCCGGCGGCGTTCGCGCAACGACCTCTACCGCAAAGTGCTGGCAGCCTATGTGCGTCTGGCCACCCTCGGCGGGTCCACGCAGGCGATGTTCCCAGAGGGCGGCCTTAGCTTGGACGGCGCCCTGGCTGCGCCGCGGCTCGGGCTGCTGAAATACATTGTTGAGGGCTATGATCCGGACCGGCGTGATGTGGTCTTTGTGCCGGTGGCGCTGAATTACGACCGGGTGCTGGAAGACCGCATTCTGACCTCTGCTGCCAAGGCAGGCGATCGGCGGTTCAAGGCCCGGATCGGGCTGGTGGCGCTGCGGCTCTTGCGGCAGTTGTGGCTGTGGATGACCGGCCGCTACCGCCGGGCGGGCTATGCGGCGGTGAACTTTGGCCGGCCTCTCAGCCTCGCCGGGTTTGGCGCCGGGCGGCAGGGCGACATCACCAAGCCGCTGGCGCGGGAGCTGATGCAACGGATCAGTGCGATTGTCCCGGTGCTGCCGGTGCCGATGATTGCTGCTGTTCTATTGCGGCACGGTCCCCTCAGCCGCGCGGCAATCGAGCACCGGCTGGAAGATCTGATCGCGGCGGTACCGCTGGCGCATGTTCATCTCCCCAAGGAAAACCTGTCTTATGCGGCTGGCATGGCGCTGAATATTTTGCAGAGGCGGGGCCTGATCATCGAAACCGGGGGACAGATTGCGCCCGCAGCAGACCGCCAGGATTTGCTGGCGTTTTACGCCAATTCGATCCGTCATCTGCTGCCGGAGGACAGTGATCTGCCTGGTGGAAGCAGTGATTTTTCTGCACCTGCTAAAGACAATGCTGCATCCGCTGGGTCATAAAATTACCCAAACGCCGCAAAAGTGGTTGCAATATTACTTTCCCGATCCTATCCATCAGGTAACCGCTGCGATTCTGCACCGCGGCAAAGAACAGGATGCAAAGGAGGCCATCATGGCATTGGATACCCAGACTGACGTCATGTCGTACGAGGCGCCCGAGAAAGATCTCTATGAGCTGGGGGAAATTCCTCCGATGGGCTTTGTGCCCAAGAAGATGTACGCATGGGCCATCCGCAAGGAGCGCCACGGCGAGCCGAACACCGCGATGCAGCAGGAAGTGGTCGATGTGCCGGAGCTGGACAGCAACGAGGTGCTGGTCCTGGTGATGGCGGCGGGCGTCAACTACAATGGCGTCTGGGCTTCGCTGGGCAAGCCGATCTCGCCGTTTGACGGCCACAAGGCGCCTTATCACATTGCCGGCTCCGATGCCTCGGGCATCGTTTGGGCGGTGGGCTCCAAGGTCACCCGCTGGAAGGTCGGCGACGAGGTGGTCATCCACTGCAACCAGGACGATGGCGACGACGAGGAATGCAACGGCGGCGACCCGATGTACTCCCCCAGCCAGCGCATCTGGGGCTACGAGACCCCGGACGGCTCCTTTGCCCAGTTCACCAACGTGCAGGCCCAGCAGCTGATGCCGCGCCCCAAGCACCTGACCTGGGAAGAAAGCGCCTGCTACACGCTGACGCTGGCCACTGCCTACCGGATGCTGTTCGGCCACGAGCCGCACGACCTGAAGCCGGGTCAGAACGTGCTGGTCTGGGGCGCCTCGGGCGGCCTCGGCTCTTATGCGATCCAGCTGATCAATACCGCCGGCGCCAATGCCATCGGTGTGATCTCCGACGAAAGCAAGCGCGACTTTGTCATGGGCCTCGGCGCCAAGGGCGTGCTGAACCGCAAGGACTTTAACTGCTGGGGTCAGCTGCCCACGGTCAACACCCCGGAATATGCCGAGTGGTTCAAGGAGGCCCGCAAGTTCGGCAAGGCGATCTGGGATATCACCGGCAAGGGCAACAACGTCGACATGGTGTTCGAGCATCCGGGCGAAAGCACTTTCCCCGTCTCCACCTTCGTGGTGAAGAAGGGCGGCATGGTTGTGATCTGCGCCGGCACCACCGGCTATAACCTGACCTTCGACGTGCGCTACATGTGGATGCACCAGAAGCGCCTGCAGGGCTCGCACTTTGCCCACCTCAAGCAGGCCGCGGCTGCCAACAAGCTGATGGTTGAGCGCCGCCTGGACCCCTGCATGTCCGAGGTGTTCACCTGGGCCGACCTGCCCGAAGCGCACATGAAGATGCTGCGCAACGAGCACCTGCCTGGCAACATGTCAGTGCTGGTGCAGGCACCGAAGACCGGCCTGCGCACCCTGCAGGATGTGCTCGACGCCTGAGGGCGGACCGGCTCAGCCGGCTGAAATGAAACAGTGGTCCCGCGAATCGCTCCGGCTATTCGCGGGAAATTTTATTTATAAATTTATCTATTTCAGCGGCTTAGTTGCAGCGTACTCGCTATTTTGGGGGAGGGGTGCTGCCGGCTGCAGATTAAAGGCGTCATTTCCGTCATTTACGCAAGTTATTGCGCCTTTCGGGCAGGCGTGGATCCGTTTTTTGACCTGAAAGTCAAAAGCTTCCATTGACCTCGGGGAAGCAGGCGCTGCAAAAACCCTGCAAATATGTCATGCATGAAGCTACAGGTATTGCAGATATCCGAACCAAGGCAGCGAACAACGGCGGCAAGCGACCCATGGCAGGCAAAGCAGAACTGGACCGTATCCTGGAGGCGCTGGACGCCACAGATACCCTGGATGGTCTCCAGCAGATCATTGATCAGGTCTGCACCGTCTTCGGTGTCGACCATGCCATGTACCATTGGGTCGACAGCGCCGGCGACCACTACTACTTCGGCACCTATCCGCAGACTTGGGTCGAGCGGTATCAGGAAAAGGCCTATGTCCGCGTCGATCCGGTCGTCGCAGGCTGCTACCAGCGCTTTCACCCGGTGGACTGGAAGCGGCTGGACTGGTCGCCGAAACCGGCGCGCGAGTTTCTGAAAGACGCGCTGGAGCACGGGGTCGGCAATCAGGGCTACTCAATTCCGATCCGGGGCCCCAACGGGCAATTCGCGGTGTTCACCGTAAGCCACAACTGCGATGACGAGGCCTGGGAAAGGCTGACTGAGCGCTACAGCCGTGACATGATCCTGATGGCGCATTACTTCAATCGTAAAGCGCTGGAGTTCGAACCTGAGCGTACCCCGGAACAGGCCCAGCCTCTGTCGCCCAGGGAAGTGGACGCGCTGACCTTTCTGGCGATCGGATACAGCCGTGCGCAGGTGGCAAAGACCCTGTCGATCTCCGAGCACACGCTGCGCGTCTACATCGAAAGCGCCCGGTTCAAGCTGGGCGCAATCAATACCACCCATGCAATTGCCCGGGCGATGTCGCTCGGTTTGATTGTGATTTAACGGTAGGGCGAAAAAGCTACCGCAAATACATTCTGAGATTGTGCCTGATAGCCGTACCCTGTCCTCACTGTTCAACCAGAAGGGGACTAAATCATGCTTCGTTATGTCTATGGCCGCGATCTTCACAACCACGCTTTTCTGGCGCATTCGATGTTCCGGGACCGGGCAGACCAGTTCAGGACCCGGCTGGGCTGGGAGGTGCAGGTTGACTGCAACGGTGAGGAGCGTGACCAGTATGACGCGCTGGACCCGCTTTATGTGATCTGGGAAATGCCTGATGGCAGCCATGGCGGCTCCATGCGGTTTCTGCCGACCACCGGCCCGGTGATGGTCAATGATGTGTTTCTGGACTTGGCAGGAGGGGTGCCGATTTGCAGCCCGCTGATCTGGGAATGCACCCGGTTCTGCCTGTCGCGCGAGGCGGGCCGCAACGTGGCAGGCGCTCTGACCCTGGGCGGGGTGGAGATCATGCGCAACTTCTCGGTGGCGCATTTCGCCGGTGTCTTTGACCGCCGCATGGTGCGGATTTACCGCAGCCTGGGCTTCAGCCCGGAGGTGATCGGCACCCAGGGAGAGGGGCGGGAGCGCATCTGCCTGGGGCTTTGGGAATACGCGCCTGAGGTCTACCTGAACGTGGCCGCCAAGGCAGGCATCGCGCCGGAGCTTTCGCAGCTCTGGTTCGATCGTTCGTTCGGCGGAGCGCGGGCGGCTGAGCCCTTGGCGCTTACCGCCTGACAGATACGATCTCCGGGGCCGGAGCCTCTGGCGGACCCGGCCCCGCGGCTGTAGGGTCGCGCCATGACAGCTCTGCCCGTACAGTTTTCCGATGACCAGGCCACTGCTTATGACAGCGTGACCGAACTCCTGCGCCAGGCGGGGGTGGACCTTGACGACGGGCTGTTGCACCCGCCCCGCGGCGACGCCGGGGTGATGGCGGTGATCGGCAAGGCAGGATCGGGCAAGACCCTGCTTCTGGCAGAGCTTTACAAGGCGCTGGAGCAGTCGGGGGTCGAGGTGGTCTCCGGCGACTACGAAAGCCGCAAGAAAGGCGACGACCGCCGCACTCTGGCCATCCTGGCGCCAACCAACAAGGCCGCCAGCGTGCTGCGCCTGCGCGGGGTGCCGGCCACCACCATCCACCGAATTCTCTATACTCCGGTCTATGATCCGGAGTTCGAGAAGATCGCCGAATGGCTGGCGGGGCAGGGCGAACAGCCCGAGATCGAGGGGCTGACCGAGGAGGCGCTGGCCCGCGCGGCGGCCTTTTACGAGAAAAACAAATCCATTCCCGGCGCACTGGCCGCCGCGGGTTTGCGCGGCTCAGACTTCATCACCGGCTGGAAACGGCGCGAGGAGCCGCTGGATATCGGCTTTGTCGATGAAGCCTCGATGCTCGACGACCGCCAGTTCGAAGACCTGAAGGAGATTTTCCCGAACCTGATCCTGTTCGGCGATCCGGCCCAGCTGGCGCCGGTGAACCAGTCGGGGTCAATGGTGTTTGATGCGCTGCCGGAGCCGCGCCGGCTGATCCTGAACCGCATCCACCGGCAGGAGGCCGGCAACCCGATCCTGGATCTGGCACATGCGCTGGCCGACCCGCAGCTGGGGTTCGAGGATTTCGAGCGGATGATCGAGGACACGGCGCGCCGCGATGAGCGTGTGGTCTGGGGCCAGCGGGTAGAGGTCGATCTGATGGCGCGCTCGCCGGTGCTGGTCTGGCGCAACAACACCCGCATCCGGCTGATCAACGCCTTCCGCACCGTCTATGGTGCGCCGGAGGATCAGCTGATCGCCGGCGAGCCGCTGATCTGCGACGGTATCGAACTGCCCATGAAACACCGCAAGAAGCGGCTGGACCTGGAGGCCCGCGGGCTGATCAAGGGCGCGCAGGTGATCTACCTCGGGGCAGGCCGCAAGCCCGGGTTTTCACGCCTGCATGTGATGGGCGCAGAGGACCCGCAGGTCTCTGCCGCCTCAATCGTGAAAATTGAGAAACCGGACGAGGAAGAGCCCTTCATTCCCTTTGCCGCGCGCATGGGGGCCACGTTCCTGCACGGCGCGGCGGTGACCATCCACAAGGCGCAAGGCTCGCAATGGGATACCACCCAGGTCTTTGCACCCGACATCTATGCTGCCGCCCGCATGGGCCGGGTGGAGGCGGGACAGCCCTTGTGGAAGCGGCTGGCCTATGTGGCAATTACCCGGGCGCAGGAGCGGCTGATCTGGGTGGTCAGAAACCGCCTGGCCAAACCCTCCGGCCCGCTGCAGGTGGATGACCTCAGGGCGGTGCCGGCCGCGGCGCTGACGCTGGAAGCACAGGAGGAGACCCCGGCATGAGCAAATCAATCCTGATCACCGGCGCCAGCTCCGGAATCGGCCGGGCTGTTGCAGAACTATTCCTGGCCGAGGGCTGGCAGGTCGGCCTGACAGCACGCCGGGCAGAGAAGCTGGAAGACGTGGCGATGGGCCACACGAACGCTCATGTCCTGCCCGCCGATGTAACTGATCCCGCGGCGGTCAATCATGCGCTGAACAGCTTTGCCTTGGCTGCGGGACGGCTGGACGTTCTGTTCAACAATGCGGGCATCTTCACCCCGCCGGGCACCATCGACGAGATCCCGCTGGAGGACTGGTTCGCCTCTGTGAACGTGAACCTCACCGGCATGTATCTGACTGCCCGCGCTGCCTTCCGCCAGATGCGCCACCAGGCGCCGCAGGGCGGGCGGATCATCAATAACGGCTCCATCGCCGCATATGTGCCGCGGCCCCATTCGGCGCCTTATGCGGCGACCAAGGCGGCGATTACCGGCCTCACCAAAAGCCTGTCGCTGGATGGCCGCCCCTTTGATATCGCCTGCGGCCAGATCGACATCGGCAATACCCGCACCCCGATGGTTGAGGACCTGAGCCAGCGCCACGCCGATGCCAATCCGGGTGCTGAGCTGATGCATACATTTGCGGTGGAGGATGCGGCGGCATCCGTGCTGCACATGGCCAATCTGCCGCTGGAGGCCAATGTTCAGTTCATGACTGTGATGGCGACCAAGATGCCCTATATCGGCCGCGGCTGAGCGCTCCCGCCCGTCGCTGGTGCATCCAGGATGCACCGCTCCCGTTGCGCGTGGCGCTGCGCTGGCGCGCAGCGCGCCTCTTTACCGGTTCCTGAGCAGGCTGAATGCAGCCGAGGCGCCCCAGCCGGCCGCAATCGCAATCGCCAGCGACATCAGGCCATAAAGAAACGGCTGCTCGCGCGACAGCGAGAACAGGAACCGCTCCAGCCCCACCTTACGCACGTCGATGGTGGTCTCGTAACTCGAAACCACCTCGCCGCCGCGGGTCAGGAAGATACGGGTCTGGTAGTCGCCTTCGGTCAAGTCTGCGGGCATCTCGATCGCGGTGCGAAACAAGGTTTGCTGATCGACCGCAACGGTGTTTTCACGCAGGGAGTAGAGCCCGTTCCTTTCGCGGATCCGCATTACCGCATCGGCAAAGGCCTGGGCGCCGCGGATGTGCATGGCAGCACCCACCGAGCGGATCGCGCGCCGGATCGACACCCGGTAGCGCAGGTCTTCGGTGTCGTTCAGCACCTGGGCAAATGGAGCGCTGGTGGCAACCGCGTAGAACGCAGGAGCCGAGTCGACCAGAACGCTGTCGACGTTGACCCAGATGCCCAGCTTTTTCTCCTTGCGCCGCACCATCACGGAGGGCGCCGGGCCGGAAACTGCGACAATGACCTCCAGCGGCTCGTCGGTGGGGATCGGAGCCTCGCGCTTGACCGCGCCGAAGATCAGGATTTCAGAGCCATCAAAGGTGGCGGTGATCGCCACCCGGTCCTGGCTGAGGCCCAGAACGACCTCTTCCTTGGCGGCCTGGGCTGCGGATTGGGGCAGCAACGCCAGCGCGGCGGCTGTAAGTGCTGAGAGCAGAAGTTTGCGCATATCAGTGGCCTCCTGCGTCGCCGAGCGAGAACAGCTCAGCCGGTTGCAGCAAGAGGTCGAGGCCCAATTTCGCGCAGACGGCGATGACCATAAGCGCCAGCAGGATGCGCAGCTGTTCGGCCTTGAGGTAGACCCCGATACGGGTGCCGATCTGGGCGCCGATCACGCCGCCGACCAGCAGCAGAACCGCCAGAACGATGTCCACGGTGTAGTTGGTGGTGGCATGCAGCATGGTGGTGAAACCGGTGACCAGGATGATCTGGAACAGCGAGGTGCCGACAACCACCTTGGTCGGCATGCCGAGGATATAAATCATCGCAGGCACCATGATGAAACCGCCGCCGACACCCATGATCGCAGCCAGGATACCAACGCAGACGCCAACCAGAACGGGCGGGATCACCGAGATGTAGAGGCCGGAGGTGCGGAACCGCATCTTGAACGGCAGCGCATGTACCCAGCCGCGCTGGCGGCGCGGGGCAGGGGCAGCGCCGCCTGCTTTCTTGGACTTGCGGATCGCATTCAGGCTTTCGATGAACATCAGCCCGCCGACCACGCCCAGGAAGACGACGTAGCAAAGCTTGACCAGCAGGTCGACCTGGCCGAGCGCCTTGAGGTAGTTGAACACCACAACCCCCAGGGCCGCGCCCATCAGACCGCCGGCCTGCAGCACCAGCCCCATCTTGATATCGACCGTCCGCCTTCGGAAATGCGCCAGCACGCCGGAGAAGGAGGAGGCGACAATCTGGTTCGCCTCTGTCGCCACCGCCACCGCAGGCGGGATGCCGATGAAAAACAAAAGCGGCGTCATCAGGAAGCCGCCGCCAACTCCGAACATGCCCGAGAGAACCCCGACCATTCCCCCAAGGCCCAGGAGAAGGAAGGCATTGACCGAGACCTCAGCTATGGGAAGGTATATCTGCATGTTCTTTGTTAGACCGCAGTCATATCAAAAATCAATGATCTATGCCGCTCTGCAGCGTGCAGGACTGATTTGCCGTTGCAAACTGGACTTATTGCTGCCGATCCTGCGGGTCACGGCAAGTTAAGTACGGTCAGGGAAAACAGGTCGGCGGGTTCCAGCAGCAGCTCAAAGCCGATCTTGATTGAGACTGACAGCACCAGCAGCGCCAGCAGCACCCGCAGCTGTTCCGCCTTCAGCTTGGCGCCGATCACGGTGCCAAGCTGGGCGCCCGCAACGCCGCCGATCAGCAGGAACAGCGCCAGCACCACGTCTACGGTGTAATTGGTGGTGGCGTGCATCACCGTGGTGAACCCGGCGACAAAGATGATCTGGAACAGCGAGGTGCCGATCACGACCTTGGTCGGCATGCCGAGGATGTAGATCATCGCAGGCACCATGATGAAGCCGCCGCCGACGCCCATGATTGCCGACAGGATGCCGACGCCAAAGCCGACCAGCGCGGGCGGGATCACGGAGATATAGAGACCAGAGGCTTTGAACCGCATCTTGTAGGGCAGGGCATGCACCCAGGACCGCTGGCGCCGTTTGTAGGCGGGGGCGCCGCCAGCCTGGCGGGCCCTGCGGATTGCATTGACGCTTTCGATAAACATCAGCGCGCCGATCACGCCGAGGAACAGCACATAGCACAGCTGCACCGCCAGATCGACCTGGCCCAGCTTCTTGAGCCAGTTGAAAACGGCCATTCCCAGGGCAGCCCCCATGAGGCCGCCGCCCAGCAGTACATAGCCCATCTTCAGATCCACGGTGCGGCGCCGGAAATGCGCCATCAGGCCAGATACGGAAGAGGCCACCACCTGATTGGCGGAGGTGGCCACTGCAACCCCCGGCGGGATGCCGATCAGGAACAAGAGCGGCGTAATCAGGAAGCCGCCGCCGACCCCGAACATGCCCGAGAGAACCCCGACAGCGCCGCCAATGCCCAAGAGCAGCAGAAAGTTGACCGAAACCTCGGCGATGGGGAGGAAGATGTGCATGAGGTCTTACAGCAACTGCGGTGCGCGTGGTCAACCGGCCGGGCGGCACTGCGGCAGACAGGACCGACAGCGGAGCATGATCTGGACTTAAAGGCGGAGGCTCCCCCGCCTGCAGGTGATGGGCGGAGCCCTTCGCCTCGGCAGCCTTGGGCCGGGCGCCGCTCTGCGAGCGGCGCGAAGGGGTTCTGCTGAGAAGCCGCTGAGGGGCAGGACTGCCCTTCAGTGGCCTGGTCGAGTGTGTTTGCGTCTTTGCCGCGTCAAGGGTGAACGGCGCCTCCGCGCCGCCGCTGCGAGGCCCCTGACCCGGAAAAGACCAAGGAGGGAAAAAAGAAAGGCCCGGCACTTTGGCCGGGCGTTTCGTTGGTTCTGGAATGGCGTTTAGCGTTCCTTGACGTAGGGCTCGCCGCCGGCGCGGGGCGGGATCGCCTTGCCGACGAAACCGGCCAGGATCACCACCGTCAGCACGTAGGGAAGCGCGTCCATTGCCTGCACCGGGATGGTGATGCCGCCCAGCTCAATGTTCTGGAACCGCAGCGCAATCGCCTGCAAGAGGCCAAACAGCAGGCAGGCACCCATGGCATGCCAGGGCCGCCACTTGGCAAAGATCAGCGCGGCCAGCGCGATGAAGCCGCGGCCCGCGGTCATGTCCTTGACGAACCCCGCCTGCAGCGCGGTGGCCAGATAGGCGCCGGCAATGCCGCACAGCAGGCCGCAGATCAGCACCGCCGCATAGCGCAAGCCGACAACCGAAACGCCGGCGGTATCCACTGCGGCCGGGTTTTCCCCCACAGCACGCAGGCGCAGGCCAAAGCGGGTGCGGAACAGCACCCACCAGGTCGCAGGCACCGCTAGGAAGGCAATGTAGACCAGGATCGAATGGCCAGAGAGCAGCTCAGCATAGATAGGACCGAGCACCGGCACGCCAGAGAGGCTTTCGGCAAAGGGGAGGTTGATCGGGGTGAACCGCCCGCCGCCGATCAGCGACGGTGTGCGGCCGCCTTGCTGAAACCAGTCCTGGGCAATCAGCACCGTCATGCCAGCGGCCAGGAAATTGATCGCCACGCCGGAGATCAGCTGGTTGCCGCGGAAGGTGATCGAGGCCACCCCGTGCAGCCCCGCCAGCACCAGCGAGGAGCCGATGCCGGCCAGCAGCCCCAGCCAGACATTGCCGGTGACGGCGGCGACGGCGGCAGAGAAGAAGGCGGCCATCAGCATCTTGCCCTCAAGGCCGATGTCGAAGATGCCCGCGCGCTCGGAGAACAGGCCCGCCAGGCAGGCCAGAAGCAGCGGCGTGGCCAGGCGGACAGTGGAGTCCAGCAGCTGGATGATTGTCAGGAAATCCATCAGTTCTGCCCCTTCCGCATCGCCAGGAAGATCCGCTCAAGCGGCATCCGCACCATGTTGTCGAGCGCGCCGGTGAACAGGATCACCAGGGCCTGGATCACCACGATCAGTTCCCTCGGGATCGAGGTCCACAGCGCCAGCTCGGCGCCGCCCTGGTAGAGGAAGCCAAAGAGGATTGCCGCCAGGAACACGCCGAACGGATGGTTGCGCCCCATTAGCGCCACCGCGATGCCGATGAAGCCGGCGCCTTCGGTGGCGTTCAGCACCAGCCGTTCTGCCTCTCCCATCACGTTGTTCACGGCCATCATGCCGGCCAGCGCGCCGGAGATCAGCATGGCGATCATGATGGTGCGGACAGAGGAGATGCCGGCATAGCGCGCGCCGGGCTCCGATTTGCCGAGGGAGCGGATTTCATAGCCCAGCGGCGTGCGCCAGATCAGCAGCCAGACAAACAGGCAGGCGCCGACGGCCACCAGCAGGCTGACATTGGCCGGAGCGGATTTCGAAAACTCGATCCCGATCGGCGCCAGCAGCTCATGCAAAGACGGCAGATGCACCGCCTCGGGGAAGCGTTCGGTGGCCGGATCCATCGAGCCTTCGGGACGCAGCAGGTTCACCAGCACATAGTTCAACACCGCTGCAGCGATGAAGTTGAACATAATGGTGGTGATCACGATATGGCTGCCGCGCTTGGCCTGCAGATAGGCGGGGATTGCGGCCCAGGCGGCACCGAAAAGGCCCGCACCAAAGGCGGCAAAGACCAAGGCCAGCGTCCAGTGCGGCCAGGGGATCAGCAGGCAGACCAGCGCCACGCCAAGCCCGCCCAGCATCGCCTGGCCCTCGCCGCCGATGTTGAACAGGCCCGCGTGGGCGGCAATCGCCACCGCAAGGCCGGTGAACATGAAATTGGTGGCGTAGTAGAGCGTGTAGCCCCAGCCATAGGATGAGCCTAGAGCGCCATCGACCATCAGCTTGACCGCGGCGACCGGGTCTTCGCCGATCCCGAGGATCACCAGGGCCGACAGGACTGCGGCCAGCAAAAGGCTGATCAGCGGGATCAGGACCACATCGGCCCATTTCGGCATCTTGTCCATTTACGCGGCCTCCCCCGCGACACCGGCCATCATCAGGCCGAGTTCTTTCTCATCGGTTTGGTCCGCCGGGCGTTCGCCCATGATCATGCCGTCAAACATCACAGCAACCCGGTCCGCGAGCGACAGGATCTCCTCCAGCTCGACCGAGACCAGCAGGATCGCCTTGCCCTGGTCGCGCAACTCGACGATCTGCTTGTGAATGAATTCAATGGCGCCGATGTCGACGCCGCGGGTCGGCTGGCCGACCAGCAACAGGTCGGGGTTGCGCTCTATCTCGCGCGCCACGACGATTTTCTGCTGGTTGCCGCCGGAGAAGTTCTTGGCCGCCAGCCAGGGATCGGGCGGGCGCACGTCGAATTTCTCCATCTTGGCCTCAGTATCGGCGCGCAGGGCTGCGTTGTTCATCAGCACGCCATTTTTGTAGGCCGGGTCCCGGTGGTAGCCGAATGCGACGTTTTCCCAGGCGTGGAAGTCCATGATCAGGCCTTCGCGCTGGCGGTCCTCCGGCACATGGCCGATATGGGCATCGCGCCGCGCGGCGGCATCCGAGCCTTGGCCGTGCAGAGGCAGGGGCGTGCCATGCAGCTTGATGCTCCCGGTGCCGGGGCGCATACCGCCCAGCACTTCCAACAACTCCGACTGGCCGTTGCCCGCGACGCCGGCGATGCCGACGATCTCGCCTGCGCGCACTGTGAGGTCGATGCCCTTGACGCGCTCGACGCCGACGCTGTCCACCACCCGCAGGTTCTCGATCTCCAGGATCGGGGCGCCGGGCTGGGCCGGAACCTTGTCGACGCGCAGCAGAACCTTGCGGCCGACCATCAGCTCGGCCAGATGCTCGGGGCTGGTCTCAGCCGTCTTGACGGTGGCGGTCATCTGACCGCGGCGCATGACGGAGACCGTGTCGGTGTACTCCATGATCTCCCGCAGCTTGTGGGTGATCAGGATGATGGTCTTCCCTTCGGCGCGCAGCCGGTCGAGGATGCGGAACAGCTGGTCAGCCTCGGAGGGCGTCAGAACGCCGGTCGGTTCATCCAGAATCAGGATTTCCGCCTTGCGGTAAAGCGCCTTGAGGATTTCCACCCGCTGCTGCATGCCAACGCCGATCTCGTCGATGCGGGCGTCGGGGTCCACGAACAGCTCGTATTCCTCTTCCAGCGCCTTCAGCTCCTTGCGGGCGCGGCGCAGCGAGGGCATTAGCATGCCGCTGTCCTCAGCCCCCAGCACGATGTTTTCCAGCACGGTGAAATTCTCCACCAGTTTAAAGTGCTGGAACACCATGCCGATGCCTGCGGCAATGGCTGCCTGGCTGTCCGGGATCGCGGTGCGTTTGCCCTTGATCCAGACTTCGCCTTTGTCGGCCTTGTAGAAGCCATAGAGGATCGACATCAGCGTCGATTTGCCCGCACCGTTTTCACCGATGATGCCGTGAATGGTGCCGGGGGCAACGCTGATGGAAATGTCCTTGTTTGCCTGGACCGGGCCAAAGGCTTTGGAAATGCCTTTGAGTTCGATGGCGGGGGCGGTCAATCGGGCTCTCCCATGCCTGTAAATCCGATCAGCCGTACCACCTTGCCGTCCTTCAGATCGGCAAAATACTGTCCGCGCACCATGCGCTGGCCGTCCTTCTCGAAATCCACCGTGGCGCGTGCGTGGCCGTGGTGTTCAGAGACGGCAACCACTTTGGCCGCGGCGCCCGGCATCATCGCGCTGAACTGCGCAATGTACTCCAGGTAAGCATCGCGGGTGGTTATGGGGGCAGGGGTGTTGGGATCGGAGTAATAGAATTCGGACCCGATGGCTGCGTCCGTCTTTTCGGCGCGGGCTTCGGGCGATGGGTCGCCCCAGGCTTCAAACAGAATATGAAGTGAATCCGTCATGGCCTAGGGCTTTCTTCTTAGAAGCTCAGCACAGGGCAGCTGTCGTCGGACATGTAGTCATGCACCTTGATCTCACCCGAGGCGATCTTGGCGGCAGCGTCGTCCACAGCGGCCTGCATCTCAGCCGAGACCAGCGACGCGTTGTGCTCATCCATGGCATAGCCGACACCGCCGTTGGCCAGACCCATGACAGAGAAGCCGGTTTCCATGTCGGCGCCATCGCTGAAGGCCTCAAACACGGCGTTGCCGACCTTCTTGGTCATCGAGGTCAGCACCTTGCCCGGGTGCAGGTGGTTCTGGTTGCTGTCCACACCAATCGACAGGATGCCTTCGTCGGCTGCGGTCTGCAGCACGCCCACACCGGTGCCGCCAGCCGCGGCATAGACCACGTCCGCGCCCTGGCTGATCTGTGCCTTGGTCAGTTCGGAACCCTTGACCGGGTCGTTCCAGGCCGCCGGGGTGGTGCCGGTCATGTTGGCGATTACGGTGGCATCCGGGTTAGCTGCCTTGACGCCTTCTGCATAGCCGCAGGCGAATTTGCGGATCAGCGGGATATCCATGCCGCCGATGAAGCCCACGGTGTTCGATTTGGACGCCATGGCCGCCATCATGCCTACGAGGTAGGAGCCTTCGTGTTCGTTAAAGACAACCGAGCGCACGTTGTCGCCTTCGACAACCATGTCGATGATGGTGAATTTGGTGTCCGGATAATCGGCAGCCACCTGGCCCAGGGCATCAGCAAAGGCGAAGCCGACCATCACGATCGGGTTGGCGCCGGCCTCAGCAAAGCGGCGCAGGGCCTGCTCACGCTGGGCTTCGGACTGCAGTTCGATCTCGCGGTAGCTTTCGCCGGTCTCTTCAGCCCAGCGCTGGGCACCGCCGTGTGCGGCCTCGTTGAAGCTCTTGTCGAACTTGCCGCCCAGATCAAAAATCAGGGCCGGTTCCGCCAGTGCGGCACCTGCGGTCAGGGCCAGCGTCGCGGCTGCGCCCATCAGCGGTTTCATCAGGGTCATCAGGTTAACTCCCACTGTCATTATTTGTTGGATGCAGCGGGGATTTTCCGCTGCCCGGCCCCGTTCAGGCCTTAGAGGGTGCGGCAATTTAGCCTGCAGGGCAGGGAGGGGGTCAACCGCTTTTTGACCATTTGGTGCGAAATCCGCGCAACTGGCCTAGGGTAAAGACTTTCTCATCAGGATTGCGTCCGCCGGATTGGTATCTTTGCGGCGGTAATATCCCGCCCGGCGCCCGCATGCCGCGAATCCGCAGACGCGGTACAGCGCCTTTGCGGGTGCGTTGTCTTCGGCCACTTCCAGAAACAGCTCTGCGGCGCCGCGGGCGCAGGCCAGTGATTCCCATTCCGCCATGCAGGCGCGGGCCAGCCCTTGCCGCTGATGGGCGGGATCGGTGGCGATGGTCAGCAGTTCAGCTTCATCCGCGATCACCCGCACCAGCGCGAAACAGCGGGCATCACCGGCGGCAAAGACCAGCGGACTGTCCAGAAGGGCAGCGAACTCCAGTGCAGACCACGGCCGCGACTGGGTGAAACCCGCGGCATGGGTGGCGGCCATCTGCGCCGGTGTCAGGGGATCACTCATCAATCAGCGCAGGCGGCACGTCGCTGGACGGCGCTGCATCGGCTGCACGCAGGTACAGCGGTGCAGGCGGCTCGGTCACGGTTTCAAACCGCGCAGCTGCGATGCGCGCAATCGCTTCGGCGATCCCTGCCGGGCTTGCCTCAGGCGCAAACGCCAGCCCGGCACCGCGGGCGGTGTCCTCGGCCTCCTGGCGCGGCATCAGACGCGGTGCCTCCCCGGGCAGGGCGGCATAAACCTGATTGCGCGGCCCGGGCACGGCGGGCAAGGTGCCCTCGGCGGCGCGGGCCTCAAACCCGTCCACGCCCACGGCTGGCACTTCCAGCCCCAGAGCCAGCCCGCGGGCGGCGGAGACCGCAATGCGGATGCCGGTGAAGTTGCCGGGACCGATGCCGACGCCGATGGCGTCAAGATCCTGCCATGCGGCACCGCCGTCAGCCAGCACCTCTTCCAGAAGCGGCATCAGCCGTTCGGCCTGGCCGCGGGTCATTTCCTCCAGCCGGGAGGCCAGCAGGGTCTCCCCGCGCAGCAAAGCGGCCGCGCAATGCGCGGCCGATGTGTCAAAACCCAGAACCAGCGGTTCGGAAGCCATCAGATGTCCTTTCGCGCGCGGTCAGACGGCAACCGGGCGCACCTCGGTGACTTCCGGGATGTAGTGGCGCAGCAGGTTCTCGATGCCCATCTTCAGGGTCAGGGTCGAGGATGGGCAGCCGGCGCAGGCACCCTGCATATGCAGATAGACCACGCCGCGGTCAAAGCCGTGGAAGGTGATGTCGCCGCCGTCCTGGGCCACTGCCGGGCGCACCCGGCTGTCCAGCAGTTCCTTGATCTGGTTGACGATCTCCGCGTCCTCGCCGGAATGCTCGGCATGGCCGGAGGCCGGGCTTTCAGAGCCGTCCGCCATCACCGGCTGGCCGGACTGGTAGTGTTCCATCACCGCGCCCAGGATAGCGGGCTTGATGTGGTCCCATTCTACCGCGTCGGCCTTGGTTACGGTCACGAAGTCGTTGCCGAAGAAAACGCCGGTCACGCCCTCAACCGCAAAGATGCGGGAGGCGAGCGGCGATTTGCCGGCAGCGTCTGCGTTGGGGAAGTCGGCGGTGCCGACCTCAAGAACGGTCTGGCCCGGCAGGAATTTCAGCGTCGCCGGGTTTGGCGTGGATTCAGTCTGAATGAACATGTCGGGTCTCCGTTAAGCGTGTCCCCGATATGCGCCTTGCGGCCCGCCAAGTCAAGATTTGGAACGATTCTAAATTGCGCCACCCGCGGCGTGCTCCAGCGCCTGCTCCAGCCGGTCATCACCCCAGAACAGTTCCGCCCCGCTGGTGAAGCTGGGCGCGCCGAAAATGCCCGCCGCAATGGCCTCATCGGTCTTCGTCCTGAGTGCCGATTTGATATCCGGCGCCTGTGCCCGCTGCATCAGACTGCGGTCAAGGCCCGCCGTGCTCAGGCAACGCTGCAAGACAGTTTCATCCGCGATATCTTTGCCCGCACCAAACTGCGCCTGGAACACCGCTTTGGTGAAGGCTTCTATACCGTTCTGACCTGTTGCCAGCGCCAGCCGCGCCGCAATCAGCCCGTTTTGAGGGAACACCGCCGGACGGCATAACGGCAACCCGCGGGCCGCGCAGATCCGTTCCATGTCGCGCCACATGTAGCGGCCCTTGGCTGGATAGATGTTGAAAGGCGAGGTGTCCCAGCCTTGAGCGGCAAAGATTGGCCCCAGCAGAAACGGCTTCCAGGTAACGGCAACGCCGCGGGCGGCAGCCAGTTCGCCGATGCGCATCACGCTGAGATAGGAGTAGGTGGAGGCGAATTCGAACCAGAATGTGATCCCGCCGGTCATCGCCTCTGCCGTCCCTTCTGGTCAAGTGATTGCTTCCAGCTTTTCCTTGCTAAGGTCGCCGGGCACGATGGTGATCGGCACCGGCAGGGCGCCGGAGTTCTTGGTGAGCTGGGTGACCAGCGGCCCGGGGCCCTTGCGGCCGGTGCCCGCACCCAGCACCAGAACGCCGATTTCCGGATCGCCCTCGATAAAGTCGAGGATTTCCGGCACCGGTTCGCCTTCGCGGATCACCAGTTCCGGGTCCACATTCTGGCGGTCGCGCATCCATTTGGCGAAAACTTCGAAATGAGCATGGATGCGCTCGCGCGCTTCCTCCCGCATCACTTCGCCGACGCCGATCCAGTGGTTGAACTCATCCGGGGGAATGACCGACAGGATGGTGACGCCCGCGCCGGTATGCGCCGCCCGCATGGCGGCAAAGCGCATGGCGTTCAGGCATTCGCGGCTGTCGTCCAGGACCACAAGGAATTTGCGCATCTTCGCTCTCTCGTTGTTGCACCGCGGATCATGGCGCATGCGGGGCGATCAGGCAATAGAGCCAAAGAGCCGTCAACGCTGCGTATTTCTGGCCATAGACTTTGCGCCGGCCGGGCATGTTCGGGTTGAGCTTACGGATTTACGGCTGGCTGGCGGCCCAGTCCCAATAGAGCTCCCGCACACGTTTGGCGACAGGGCCGGCCTGATAGCGGTTCTCGTCAAAGGCGGTGACCGGGGTCACCTTGCTCATGTTGCCCGACAGAAAGATCTCGTCGGCTTCCTCGAAATCCTGATAGCCCAGCACGCATTCATGCACGGTGATACCGTCGGCGCGAAGGTTGCTGATATGGCGGGCGCGGGTGATGCCGGCCAGGAAGGTGCCGTTGGGGATTGGGGTGAAGACCTCGCCGTCGCGCACCATGAACACATTGGTGGTGGCGGTTTCAGCCACATTGCCCATGGCATCCAGCACCAGTGCGTTGCTGAACCCCTTGCTGCGCGCCTCCCTCAGCATCCGGGCGTTGTTTGGGTAGAGGCAGCCCGCCTTGGCATTCACCACCGCGCTTTCCAGCACCGGGCGGCGGAAGCGGGTGCGGGTCAGCGTGGCGGCGGCATCGGGGGCCGCCATCGGGATTTCCTCCAGGCTGACGGCGAATTGGGTGCTCTCCGCCTTCGGGGCGATCAGCGTCTCGTCGCCATCAGCCGCCCAGTACATTGGCCGGATATAGACCGCGGAGCTAGGGGCGAACCCCTCCAGTCCTTCGCGGATGACCTCCACCATCTGCTCCACGGAATGGGTTGGCGTCATCAGCAGCGCCTCCGCAGAGGCATTGGTGCGGGCGCAGTGCAGGTCCAAATCCGGGGTCAGCCCGTCAAAGAAACGCGCGCCGTCAAACACGGAGGAGCCCAGCCACATCGCATGGTCTGCAGCCCGCATCACCGCCGCGTTGCCGTCCTGCCAGCTGCCGTTGAAATAAGTGCGGATAGTTCTGCCCACAGCCATCGTCTCGCTCCCTCTGCTTGCCGCAAGGGTAGGCCCAGAAAGGTCAGGGGTCCAGACCTTTCTAGGCCTCGCCGGATACAGGCAAGGAGGGGCGAGAAGGCTGTTAATTGTTTTGTTTCAGTTGGTTGGCTGGCGTTCTGGAGCGAAATCTGACGCAGCGAAATATAGGTCAGCGTGACTGATCAATTGTTTCGCGCGCGAAACATTCGGGCAGCAGTTCTGAGCTACTCAACCTCTGCGAGCAAATCTTGCAAATCCAACGGGTCAGTGACCATCTGCAGGCTGCCATCCGCCCCGCGCGGCCAGTCCTGTTCGGGCCGGTCGCGGTAGAGTTCCACCCCGTTGCCGTCCGGGTCGCGCAGGTAGATGGCCTCGGAGACGCCGTGGTCGGCTGCGCCTTCGAGCGCGATGCCCGACTCCAGCACCCGGCGCAGCACCGCGGCCAGGCTCTTGCGGTCCGGCAGCAGGATGGCGGTGTGGTAGAGGCCGGTCATGTTCGGTGCCGGGGCCGGGCCGCCGCGCGAATGCCAGGTGTTGAGCCCGATGTGGTGGTGGTAATCGCCGGCCGACAGGAAGGCGGCGGAACTGCCCAGCCGCTGGGTTACGATAAAACCCAGCACGCCGCTGTAAAACCCGATTGCCCGTTCAAGGTCGGCAACCTTGAGGTGGACATGGCCGATGCGGGTGCCTGCGGGCAGGGGGGCAGTTCCGGTGCTCATGACAGTCTCCAATTGCTTGTTTTCTGCAATATGGAGGCCGTGCGGCGCTGGTTCCATTCCGCAAGGCTGCACCATTTCCCTGTGGATTTGCACAGCCTGACGGCGCAGCATCTTCAGCGCGCCTTCAGGCGCGCCGGATCCAGCCGGACCTGCGCATCTGTGATGCACGGCAGCCCGGGCGGGAGAGCTTCCACTGGAGATCAGGCGGCGGGTTTCAGACCGGCCTTGGCCAGAACGGCAGAGGCAGTCTGTTCCCAGCGTGCCTTCAACTCTGCATTCGGAGTGCGGCGCAGGCCCATCGCCTTCAGCCCTTCGAACTTCTGTGAGGTCTCAGAGCCGAAGCTGGCTGCGACCCGCGGCCACCAGTAGCTGACCAGTTCCTGCAGGGCCTCTGTCCCTTGTGCTTCCACCAGCACCATCAGGCCTTCTTCTGCCAATTCCGCGTGATGTGCCTCAATCGGCTGGATGGTGCGGAAAGCTTCGGCCAGCGGCTGGTAGGAGACATGGCTCAGCTCCTCCAGTTGCACGGCAACCGCGCTGCCCATCAGCAGGTTCATCACCACCGCGTCGGCCCAGCCTTCCAGCGGGTAGTTGAACACGGCCAGCCGCATGTCGTGCTTGCTGCGGGTCTGGCCGATGTCGGCATCCCGTTCCAGCCGGGTGGTCCAGGGGTGGTGGTCGGCATAGCGCTCTGTGTCAGCACCGAAGTCGCCCATGATATGCAGCACCTTTTCGGCGCTGTCGGATTTCTCCAGCACGATTTTTGCGGCGGCGATGCGCGCCTTGATGCCTGGCCCTTCGTTGATGATGTCGGCAAAGCCTGCGGCACCCGCCAGCTCGCTGTCGACAAAGGTCGCCATCATCTTCATCAGCTCGGCGCGGTAGCGCGGCGGCACGTTGGACGGGTTGGACAGCACGCCGCCCTGGGCCAGATAGCTGCTAATACTCATTTCGTCAGTCATGATCTTTCCTCCCTCGGGCAGGTATTACTGGTCGTAATCGACCACGACGTTATCGGTCACCGGATAGGCCTGGCACGAGAGCACATAGCCCTTTTCGACCTCGTAATCTTCCAGCGCATGGTTGGCGACCATCTCGACCTCGCCTTCCAGCACCTTGCAGCGGCAGGTGGAGCAGACCCCGGCCTTGCAGGCATAGGGCGCGTCCATGGCGTTTTCCAGCGCCGCGTCCAGCAGGGTCATGTCCTTGCCCATCTCGATGGTCTGGGTGGCGCCGTCCAGGGTGATGGCGGCCTTGGTCTGGTTGGCGCTGCTGGCCGTATCCGTTGCGGTGGCCTTGCGCTTGGCGCGGCCCGGCTGGGCAGAGGCGAACAGTTCGAACTTGATCTGGCCGTCATCGAGGCCCGCGGTGCGCAGGGCGCTGGCGATGCCCAGCATCATCGGTTCGGGGCCGCAGATGAAGGCGGTGTCGACCGACTGGATGTCGATCCAGTGCTCGAACAGCTGGGCGCATTTCTCTTCGGTGACCAGGCCGGTGAAAAGGTCGATTTCCTGAGCGTCGGACTCCAGCACATGGATCACGTTGAAGCGGCCCATGTAGAGGTTCTTGAGATCCTCCAGCTCCTCGCGGAACATGATCGTGTTCACGCCCTTGTTGGCGTAAACCAGCGTGAAGGAGGAGTTGGGCTCCGCCGCCAGCGTGGTTTTCAGGATCGACAGCACCGGGGTGATGCCGGAGCCGCCGGCAAAGCCCAGGTAGTTCTTCTCTGCGCCTGCCTCAAGCGGGGTAAAGAAGGTGCCCATCGGCGCCATCGCTTGCAGGGTGTCGCCGGCCTTCAGCTCGGTGTTGGCCCAGGTCGAGAACGCGCCGCCGTCGACGCGCTTGATGCCGACCTGCAGGATACCCTCATCCTTGCCGGCGCAGATCGAGTAGCTGCGGCGCAGCTCCTCGCCTTCAAAGTCGCGGCGGAAGGTCAGGTACTGGCCTTGGGTGAAATCGAACTCCTCAGCCGCGCCGTTCACGGGCTTCAGGGTAACAACCACCGCATCGCGGATGGTCTTGCGGACGTCGGTGACTTCTAGGTCGTGAAAGCGCGCCATCAGGGTCTCCTCAGATGCACTTGAAATAATCAAAGGGTTCGAGGCAGTCCTGGCAGCGCCAGTGGGCCTTGCAAGGGGTCGAGCCGAACTGGCTGACCTTGGTGACATGCGGGCTGCCGCAATGCGGGCATTTTTCCGGGCCGCCTGCGGGCTGAGGCGGGGCGATGCCGTATGCCTCCAGTTTGGTGCGGCCCTTCTCCGTCAGCCAGTCGGTGGTCCAGGCGGGGGAGATCTGGGTCTTCAGCTTCAGATCGGTGATGCCGCGGTCCCGCAGGGCGGTTTCGATGTCCATCGCGATCACAGACGTGGCCGGGCAGCCGGAGTAGGTCGGGGTGACGGTGACCACCAGGGTCTCACCCTCCCAGGCCACATCGCGGATGATGCCGAGATCCACCAGCGAGATCACCGGGATCTCCGGATCGGGCACGGCGTCGAGCCACTCCCAGACCCGGGTGGTGCTTGGCTGAGTCGTCACTTGGCTCATGCGGTTACCCTCATTGGCTGGTCCGCCCGGCCTCCCTCGCGGAAGCGGGCCCCACCCCCGCCTGACGCCGGGGATGCGCTCAGTTCTTTGGCCGTGGTCTTACCACTTGGCGCCGGGATAGGCGCGTTGCAACCACTGCATCTGGGTCAATAGGTGGCCCAGGTGCTCTGTGTGCATTGCACCGGTGCGACCGCCCTTGTGGGCAAAGCGGCTCTCCGGAATGGTCAGCGTCGCGTCGCCCAGGATGCGGGAGATCAGCGCGTCGTATTCTTCGCGCAGGGAGGCTGGATCAGAGGCGATGCCTGCCTTCACCATCTCGGCGTCCACATCGTCGGACTGGAACATCTCGCCCACGTAGGGCCACAGATAATCCAAGGCTTCCTGCATCCGGCGGCGGCTTTCCTCGGTGCCGTCGCCCAGGCCAACCACGGTGTCGGCGGAACGCTCCAGGTGATAGGCCACCTCTTTCGAGGCCTTCTCGGCGATCGCGGCGACCCGCTCGTCCGAGGACTTCATCAGCCGACCCAGCTGGATCGAATGCCAGGCATCAAACAGGAACTGGCGCATCAGGGTGCGTCCGAAGTCGCCGTTCGGCACCTCGCACAGAAGCACATTGCGGAAATCCCAGGCGTCGCGCAGGAAGGCGAGGCCGTCGGCGGATTTGCCGTCGCCCTTCACTTCAGCGGCGAGGCCGAGCCACATCTGGGTCTGGCCGATCAGGTCCAGCGCGGTGTTGGCCAGCGCGATGTCCTCTTCCAGCACCGGTGCATGGCCGCACCATTCGCTGACCCGGTGGCCGAGGACCAGGGTGTTGTCCCCCATCCGCAGCAGGAATTGAAAAAATGCGTCGTCGCGGGTCATTACATGGCCCCCACTTCTTCGGGGATGTCGAAGAAGGTCGGATGGCGGTAGACCTTACTTTCCGACGGCTCATAGAGCGGGCCCTTGTCGCTGGGCGAGGAAGCCGCGATGTGGTTCGCCTCAACCACCCAGATCGACACGCCTTCGTTGCGGCGGGTATAGACGTCACGGGCGTTCTTGATCGCCATTTCGGCGTCCGGTGCGTGCAGGGAGCCGACGTGGCGGTGGCTCATGCCGTGCTGGCCGCGGATGAAGATTTCCCAGAGGGGCCATTCGTTTTTCATGTCTCAAATCCTCCTGGCTGAGGGAGCGCTGCGCAGCAGGGCGGAGCGCCGGAATGCTTGGGGTTACTCGGCGGCGTGCTGGCGCGCGGCTTTTTTCTTGGCGTGAGCAAGCAGGCCGTTGCGGACCCAGGCGCCGTCGTCCCAGGCCTTGTTGCGGGCCGCGAGCCGGTCTGTGTTGCAGGGGCCGTTGCCCTTGATCACGTCAAAGAACTCGCTCCAGTCCGGGTCGGTGTAATCGTAGTGGCCACGCTCCTCGTTCCACTTCAGGTCCGGGTCGGGGATGGTGAGGCCGAGGTATTCGGCCTGCGGCACAGTCTGGTCGACGAACTTCTGGCGCAGCTCGTCGTTGGTGTTCATCTTGATCTTCCAGGCCATAGACTGGGCGGAATGGACTGAGTCCTTGTCAGACGGGCCGAACATCATCAGCGACGGGTACCAGAGGCGGTTCAGCGCGTCCTGAGCCATCTTTTTCTGCTCCGGGGTACCCTCCGCCATCTTGCGGATCGCGTCATAGCCCTGGCGCTGGTGAAAGCTTTCCTCCTTGCAGATGCGGATCATCGCGCGGGAATAGGGGCCGAAGGAGGTCCGCTGCAGCGGCACCTGGTTCATAATCGCTGCGCCGTCCACCAGCCAGCCGACCGCACCGATGTCGGCCCAGTTCAGCGTCGGGTAGTTGAAGATCGACGAGTACTTCATGCGGCCATCCAGCAGCATCTCGGTGATTTCGTCGCGCGACACGCCCAGGGTCTCCGCCGCGCAATAGAGGTACAGGCCATGGCCCGCCTCATCCTGCACCTTGGCAAGCAGGATCGCCTTGCGCTCCAGTGTCGGCGCGCGGGTGATCCAGTTGCCCTCGGGCAGCTGGCCAACGATTTCGGAATGGGCGTGCTGGCCGATCTGGCGGATCAGGGTTTTGCGGTAGCCTTCGGGCATCCAGTCCTTGGGCTCGATCTTCTCGCCCGCGTCGATGCGCGCCTGAAAGGCGGCCAGCTTTTCCGGATCGTCCTGGGTCGCCTCGGATTTGATCATCTGAGCATACATGTCTGGGACCTCCTCAGTGTGTTCTTACACGCGTTCCAGGATCAGGGCGGTGCCCTGTCCGACGCCGACGCACATGGTGCAGAGGGCATACCGCCCGCCAGTGCGCTGCAATTGGTAGACGGCGGTCAGCACCAGCCGCGCACCGGACATGCCGAGCGGGTGGCCAAGCGCAATTGCACCGCCGTTGGGATTAACATGGGGCGCATCGTCCGCAACGCCAAGCTCGCGCAGGGTGGCGAGGCCCTGGGACGCAAAGGCCTCGTTCAGTTCGATGACGTCCATCTGTTCGATGGTCAGGCCGGTTCGGGCTAGCACCTTGCGGGTGGCAGGCACCGGGCCGATGCCCATGATGCGCGGCTCAACCCCCGCAGCGGCCATGCCGACGATGCGGGCCATCGGCTTCAGGCCGTTCTTCGCAGCCGCGGCCTCATTTGCCATCAGGATCGCCGCGGCGCCGTCGTTGACGCCGGAGGCATTGCCTGCGGTCACGGATTTGTCCGGGCCGTTGACGCCCTTGAGGCTCGAAAGCTTTTCGGCCGAGGTGCCGGGGCGGGGGTGTTCGTCGGTATCCACCACCAGGTCATCGCCCTTGCGCTGCGGGATGGTGACCGGGGTGATTTCGTCCTGGAAGATGCCCGCCTCATGCGCGGCGGCCCAGCGGGCCTGGCTGCGGGCGGCAAAGGCGTCCTGGTCCGCGCGGGAGACGCCGTAATCCTCGGCCACGTTGTCGGCGGTCTGCGGCATCGAGTCGGTGCCGTACATGTCGTGCATCTTCTTGTTCACGAAGCGCCAGCCGATGGTGGTGTCATAAACCGCATTGGCGCGGGTGAAGGCGCTGGTGGCCTTGGGCATCACGAAGGGCGCGCGGCTCATGCTTTCGACGCCGCCTGCGATGGCCATATCATAGTCGCCGGCCTTGATCCCGCGCGACGCCATGCCGACGGCATCCATGCCGGAGGCGCAGAGGCGGTTGATGGTGGTGCCGGGCACTGTTGTTGGCAGGCCTGCCAGCAGGGCGGCCATGCGGGCCACGTTGCGGTTGCTTTCACCCGCCTGGTTGGCATCGCCCAGGATCACATCATCCAAAGAGCCCCAGTCCACATCCGGGTTCCGTTCGACCAGCGCCGCAATCGGCAAAGAGGCCAAGTCGTCGGTACGCACCTGGCTCAGCGCGCCGCCGTAGCGGCCGATCGGGGTGCGGGTGGCATCGCAGATGAAAGCATCCATGGGTGTTCGCGTCTCCTGTGGCGGTGGCAGGAAAAGCCGACCGTTGGGTCGGTATTACGACGGAAGATGATTCGCGGCAAGATAAAATGTAACGCGAAAAGTGGTGAGTGTTAATTTTTGTAACGCTTTGGGGTTCGGCAACCGGCTGAGAGACTCCTGGCGGGGCGTGTATTAAGCGGCAGGATGCCTTAAGCGGGTTCCCCCGCCCGCTGCCGGAGCATTGGAAATGCACCGTAGCGGTTGGGCCCGGCACCGCGCGCTGTGCGGTGCCGGGCCCAACGGATGGAGGTCTTTCGCCGGAAAGGCTGACGGTCGGCGGGAGAGGCAGGCGGCCGGACGTGGTCCGCTGGTGCCGTCAGAGTGCAGAGTATTGCAGGATGTCGTTAGGGTAGTTCTCCTGTCCGATCCTGAAGCGGGTCAGCCCCGCATGCTCAAATCCGTTTCGAAGGTAGAACCTGCGGGCGCGGGCGTTCTCTGAATTGCTGGTGAGCCAGGGCGCATCCCAGCTGTTGCTGCGGCAGAGCTGCAGTCCGGCTTGCAGAAGGCGAGCGCCGATGCCACGGCCGTGATGCCGGGGCTGGACATAGAGCGTGGAGATTTCGGTCCTAGACGGCCCGCCTGCCGGGCTGGGCCGCCCATTTGATACCCGGATGTAGCCGTCTATGCCGTCACGGTTCTGCGAAACCAGCAAACGTTCGGCTGTGCTGTCCAATGCCTCAGCAAAATGCGCAGTGGTATATTGGCTAAGCACATAATCAGCGAAATGCCCGCTGATCCCGTTGCGCAGGTAGGTGCCTAGCCAGACTTCAATCGAAAGGGCGGCGAGGCTGGAGCAGTCCTCTGTTGTGGCGGGGCGGATAACTGTGTGGTCTGAATTTTCGGTCATGAAAGCCATTGGGAATAAGAAAAACACACGCCATAGTCGGGCAGCGGGCGCCGAGGTCAAGAAGATCCCCTCGCCAAAATTGCTTCACTTGTTTATTAATGTGGCAACGCAACGCGGGAGGCGCCGATGAACATTCTCTATATCATGTTCGACCAGCTGCGGTTCGACTATCTGAGCTGCGCCGGCCACCCGCATCTGCAGACGCCGCATATCGACGGGCTGGCCTCCAGGGGCGTGCGCTTTACCCGCGCCTATGTGCAGTCGCCGACCTGCGGATCATCGCGGATGTCGAGCTATACGGGGCGTTACCCCTCCAGCCACGGCGTGCAGTTCAACAGCTACCCGCTACGGGTCGGCGAGTGGACGATGGGCGACCATCTGCGCAAGGCAGGGATGGGCTGCCACCTGATCGGCAAGACCCATATGGTGGCGGATGCCGAGGGGATGCAGCGGCTGGGGCTGGCGCCGGACAGCGTGATCGGGGTGCGCCAGTCGGAATGCGGCTTTGATCCCTGGGTGCGAGATGACGGGCTGTGGGCGGAGGGGCCGGACGGGTTCTATGACAGCAAGCGTAGCCCCTATAATGAGTACTTGAAGGAAAGGGGCTACCCGGGGGAGAACCCGTGGAACGACTTTGCCAACGCCGGGATAGAGGGCAATGACATTGCTTCCGGCTGGTTCATGGTCAATGCGGACAAGCCTGCCAATGTCGCCGAGGAAGACAGCGAAACACCCTGGCTGACCACTCAGGCGATGGAATTCATCGCACAGGCTGAGGGGCCGTGGTGCGCGCATCTCAGCTACATCAAGCCGCATTGGCCCTATATCGTGCCCGCACCCTATCACGATATGTACGGGCCGGAGCATGTGCTGCCAGTGGTGCGCTCTGAAACGGAACGCGAAGGTGCGCATCCCGTCTTTGATGGCATGATGAACAACCAGATTGGCAAGACCTTCAGCCGCGATGAAGTGCGCGAGAAGGTGATCCCGGCCTATATGGGGCTGATCAAGCAAGCTGATGACCAGATGGGGCGGCTGTTTGCCTGGCTGGAGGAAACCGGGCGGATGCAGGACACGATGATCGTGGTGACCTCGGACCATGGCGATTACCTGGGTGATCACTGGCTGGGGGAAAAGAACCTGTTTCACGAGCCGTCAATCAAGGTGCCGCTGATCATCTATGACCCGCGCGCGGAGGCCGACGCCACCCGCGGCACCACCTGCGACGAACTGGTGGAGGCGATCGACCTGCTGCCCACCTTGTTGGAGTCAGCGGGCGGTGAACCTGCGCCGCACATCCTGGAGGGGCGCTCGCTGATGCCCTTGCTGCGCGGCGAAAACCCTGAATGGCGGGACTTTGCTGTTGCCGAGTTCGACTATTCCACCATGCCGCTGTGCGAAAAACTGGGGCTGGAGCCGAAGGATGCACGACTGTTCATGGTCACCGATAAGCGCTGGAAGTTCATGCATGCGGAAGGCGGGCTGCGGCCGATGTTGTTCGACATGGAGAATGATCCGCAGGAGCTGGTGGACCTGGCAAAGGGCGATGGTCATCGGGAGATCATCGATCTGATGTATGACCGCTTGCTGGAATGGGGGCTCAGGATGTCGCAGCGGATCACCCTGTCGGACACGCAGATCAAGGCGCGCCGCGGCAAGTCTGGGCGCAAGGGGATTCTGCTGGGGGTCTATGAGGCTGACGAGGTCGCACCCGAGCTGACGGAGAAGTACCGCGGTCCCGTGCCTCAGTAGCTGTCCTGCCTATTCACCTTTGCGCAAGTACTTCGGGGGAGCCCGTAAGGGCGGGGGCAGCGCCCCTTACCCGCGTTGCCAAGCTGCAGAGGGGCGCATAAATTGACCGGAAACGCATCAGAGGCGGCAGAATGGCAGGGCAGACGGAACAGGTTCTGAACGCAATCCTTGAGGATATCGAGGCCGGACGGCTGGTGCCCGGCGCGCCACTGGAGGAGAGCGAGCTGGTGCAGCGCCACGGGGTGTCGCGCACGCCGGTACGGGAGGCTTTCATTCAGCTGGAAGCCATTGGATTGATCAAGCGTTTGCCGCGCAAGGGGGCGGTTCTGTTCAAGCCGACGCTTGAGGAGTTCCTGGCGATCCTTGAGGTTCATGCCCGGCTGGAAGGGCAGGCAGCGGCGCTGGCCGCGCGGCGTTTGTCTCCGGCGCAGGCCGGGGAACTGGAAGCGGCGGTGGCCGCCTGCGAGAAACACGCAGCAGAGAAGGGTGACGGCGATCCGGCTGGCTATTACCAGCTGAACCTGCGGTTTCATGCCTGCGTGGCAGAAGGGTCCGGCAATCCGTTTCTTGTTGAGATGATCAAAACCAACGCGCGCAAGCTAATGGCCTATTACCGGGCGCGTTACCGGTATCCCGGCGTCATAGCGCAGTCGGCCAAGGAGCACCGGGAGATTGCCGCGCTGATCCTTGCCCATGACCGGGAGGCGGCTGAAGCTGCAATGACCGCGCATGTGCAGTTCGATCAGGTGACAGTGATGGACTTGCTGGCCGCTCTGGGCTGAAGCGGAAGGGAAGGGGGCCTGGCGGCCCCTGCCTGCGGCGCGGGTATTTTGACCAGAAAGAAGCCGCAGGGTCAGGGCTGCGCAGCTTGCTCGAAGAAACGGGCGAGGGTTTCCGCAAAGGCTTGCTGATCTGACTGTTCCGCCAGGCTTTCCAGGGCGCGGGCAAAAACGGCCGGGCCAAGTGTGTCCCGCATTTCATCACTCAGCGCGAGGATGAAGCTGTGGGTCATCTCCGGATGATGCTGTGTGGTGAAGATGTGGCGGCCAAGGGTGAAGCCCGTGTTCATGCCGCCGCTTTCGCTAAGCGGTGAAGCGCCGCCCGGCAGGGTGCTGACGCATTCGCAATGGGAGCCGTAGAGTTTGACCTCATCAGGCAGCGGGATGGCCCAATCCGGGTGGTGCAGCAGATGATTGCGGGTCAGCCCATGGACCCAGCCGTCCGGGTTGCGGTCAAGACTGCCGCCAAGGGCCTGTGCAATGGCCTGATGCCCGAAGCAGGCGCCGAACAGCGGGAATTTCCGGGCATGGGCTGTGCGGATCAGCGTTAGCAGCTGTGTGACCCAAGGCGCACCGGAGCGGACAGAGGCTGGGCTTCCAGTGATCATCGCGCCATCAAACGCAAACAGATCCTGCGGGAACTCTGCGTCCTTCACGGCAAAGACGGATGTGCGCCAGCCCGGCCTGGCCATCCGGATCAGGTCGGTGAACTTCTCACCGTCCTTGGGGTGCCTTTGGGCAAATTCGCTTTCGTCTGTGTTGGTCATCAGAATGGCCAAGTGCATGGGAACGCTCGCAAGATTTTCATTTACATAATTACAGGCTCTATTAATATACATAATGCAAGTAAGTTAGGAAAGCCCGCAATGACAGTTTGGACCCCCACCGACGACGGCTATGCGGATCTGAGCAGCCATGACACCTTTGCCAATGGCGCGCCGCACAACACCTTTGCCCGGCTGCGGCAGGAGGATCCGTTGCATTGGACCGAATACGACGGCGGCAGGAATTTCTGGTCGGTGACCCGCTATGAGGACATCACGGTGATGAACAAGAACACTGAGGTGTTCTCCTCTGCCCGTGGGATCCGGATGGAGGATCAGTCCTACGAGGAATACCTGGCGCGGCGTACCTTTCAGGAGACTGACCCGCCGGAGCATTCCAAGGTGCGGATGAAACTCCTGAAGGCGTTTTCCAAGACTACGATGGCGCAGTACGAGCAGGACATCCGGGACCTTTGCGCGGATATTCTGGATCAGGCGCTGGCCAAGGGGGAGTTCGACGCCACCAAAGAGATTGCCCGCCAGCTGCCGATGCGGATGCTGGGCCGGGTGGTGGGCCTGCCGGAGGCGGACTTGCCTTGGCTGGTGGAAAAGGGGGATGCGCTGATCGCCAATACCGATCCGGATTTCACCTCGCATGTGCTCGATAAGATGCAGACGGATGAGTTCCGGATGATGCCCTTCAATTCCCCCGCCGGGGCGGAGCTGTATGTCTATGCCAAGGATCTGATGGAGGAGAAAGCGCGCAAGGGCGACACCTCGGGCGTGCTGAACCTGATCCTGGAACCGGCCAAGGATGGCTCGGTCATCACTGAAACCGAGTTCCGCAACTTTTTTTGCCTCTTGGTGGCAGCGGGCAATGACACCACGCGCTATTCGATTGCCGCGGGCATTCAGGCGATGTGCCACCAGCCGGAGCTGCTGGCGCAGATGCAAGAGGGTGGAGACGTCTGGGAGACGGCAGCGGATGAGATCATCCGCTGGGCGACGCCCGCGCTCTACTTCCGCCGCACGGCGACCCGGGATGTGGAGATGCACGGCAAGACCATCCGGGAGGGCGACAAGCTGCTCTATTGGTTTGTCTCGGCCAACCGCGACGAAAAGCAGTTTGATGATCCATTTCACGTGAATCTGCACCGCAGCCCGAACCGGCATCTGTCGTTCGGCCAGTTCGGCCCGCATGTCTGCCTGGGCATGTGGTTGGCGCGGCTGGAAGTCACGGTGCTGTTCCAGGAGCTGGCCAAGCGGATCCAGCATATCGAGGCTGCGGGACCTCATAAGTTCCTGCGGTCAAATTTTGTCGGCGGCATCAAGTCACTGCCGGTGCGGGTTGAGGCCGCTTGAGGATTGCGCTCTTGCAGGAAAGACTCTGCGAAAACCGCTAAATATGTTAAGTAACAAGGCACGGGAAAAAGATGCCGAAGACTGTCCAACAGGGAAGGACCTGGAGCCATGAAGACCCGCTTGCGCGCGATGTTCTGCGACCACCTCAGCATCATGCGGGGGAAATACCTGCCGAATTCCAAGATCGGTGACGGCTCGACGCGGTTCTGCCGATCGGTTTTTGGCACCCATTACGATAAGGATCTGCTGGACGCGCCGGGATCGATGGTGAAACAGGGTCTTCCGGATATGGAGCTGAAATGGCTGCATGACGATATCCGCGACAGCTGGCATGCCTCGACCCAGGTGGTGCTGGGCGATCTCTATGACGATGAGGGGCGGCCGCTGGCGCTGTGCCCGCGCTGGGCGCTGAAGCGTGCGGTTGCGGACTGGCAGAAGCACGGGGTGACGCCAAAAGTCGGGATCGAGCTGGAGGCCTTTGCCCTGCAGGCGGACGACAGCGGGCGGCTCATGCCCTATGATGCGCCGGGCGGGGTGGTCTATGGCACCGGGCCGTTTGCCGACCCGCTGCGGTTCAATGACCGGATCTGGGCGATGGCAGATGACATGGGCTTCTCGCTGGACATGATCACCGCCGAGTTCGACAGCCCGCAGTTCGAATACACGCTGACCTTTGATGATGCGGTGAAGGCGGTGGATGACATCGTGCTGTTCCGCCTGATGGCGCGGGAAGTGGCGCTGGAATACGGCATTGTCCTGACGTTCATGCCGAAACCGATTGCCGAGGCCGGCGGCTCTGGCATGCATATCAACTTTTCATTCGTGGACGAGGCGGGCGGCAATGCGCTGTCGTCAGGGCCGCGGGGCGGGCCGGAGCATATGAACGATCTGGCACGCGGCTGCCTGGCGGGGCTTTTGCATCATCACAAGGGGCTTGCAGGGCTGATCGCGCCGACTGCCAACAGCTATATGCGGCTGCAGCCGGGGTCTTTGTCCGGGTACTGGCGGAACTGGGGCGGCGACCATCGCAATGTGACCACGCGCATCAGCTCTGAGGGCGGTGCCAAGGCGCGGCTGGAGCACCGGATGGCGGATGCCTCGGCCAATCCTTACACCGCGGTGGCGGCAGTCCTGCAAGCGGCGCGGCTGGGGGTTGAGAACGGCCACCAGTTGCCGCCGATGGAGACCGGCGACGGGTTTGACCGTACCGATGCGCGGGAAGGCACGGCGGTGGACCTGAAGGGCGCTGTTGGCGATCTGGAAGGGGATAGCGTGCTGGCCGCGGCAGTCGGGCCGGAGCTGGTTGCAAACCACGTCTTCATGAAACGCAAGGAAGTGCGCAAGACCCGCGACCTGGAAGGTGACGGGATGCGCGATTTCTACGTGCATTTCATCTGATCCTCCGTAGGAGAATACCGATGCAACTAACCTGGAAACTGCCGGGCGGCGGGGCTGTCACGGCAACGGTGGACTATGGTCAGAGCCTTATGGAAGCAGCGCTGGCGCAGGATGTGCCGGGTGTGGTGGGGGAGTGCGGCGGCAGCCTCGCTTGCGCAACCTGCCATGTGTATGTGGATCCGGAGTGGGCCGCAAAATGCGGTGAGGCCGGTGAGTTCGAAGGCGCCATGCTGGATCTGGCAGAGGAGCGCCGGGAGACCAGCCGCCTCAGTTGCCAGATTGAGGCGCATCCTGATTTGGATGGTTTGGTGCTGGAGGTGCCGGCGGGCTGAGGCTGGCGGCTCTATCGCGGAAATGCTCTCAGGCGCGGTTGCGATAGCTGCGCCTGTATTCTTATTGCGCCACAGAAGGTGCGGGCCCGAAGCATGTGCTTCGGGCCCGCTATGGTATCTGGTGGCGCCCGGCCCTGGCGGCCCGGGCGCGGGTTGCGCTGTCCGCCGGACTTAGCTCACAGCCGCGAAACCTGCGTCGAGGGCGGAGAGGATGGTATCCGCCTCTGCTTCGCTCAGCACCAGCGGCGGCGACAGAATGATGTTGGGGCCAGAGACCCGCACCATTGCGCCTGCCTCATAAGCAACCTCCTGCAATTTGCCGATGGTTTTCTTGTCCACGGCTGCCTTGGTGCTGCGGTCGGATACCAGCTCCAGCGCGCACATCAGGCCATGGCCGCCGCGGACATCGCCGATCAATTCGTACTTCTGCTGCAGCGCCAGCAGTCCCTGGTGGATCTGGGTTCCGCGGACGGCGGCGTTTTCCGGCACGTTCAGGCGAAGCGTTTCTTCGAGGCAGGCGAGGGCGGCGGCGGCACCGACCGGGTGGCCTGAGTAGGTGTAGCCGTGGCCGATCGCTGCCTTGCCAGTGGTGTCTTTCTCGAAGGTCTCTGTCATATGGTCAGCAATCATCACCGCGCCGAATGGGAAGTAGCCGTTGGTGATGGCCTTGGCCGTCGCCATCATGTCGGGCTGCACGCTCCAGTGGCGCGAGCCGCTCCACGATCCGGTGCGGCCGAAGGCAGTGATCACCTCATCTGCGATCAATAGAATACCGTTTTTTGAGCAGATTTCGCGCACGCCGGGCATGAAGCTGGAATGCGGCGGGATTACCCCGCCCGCGCCGAGGATCGGCTCCATGATGAAGGCGGCAATGGTGCCTGCGCCCTGGAAGGCGATTTCGTCCTCCAGCGCCTGCAGGCAGAGCTGGGCGAGGCGTTCCGGGTCGGTTTCGTTGAACGGGTTGCGGTAGGTGTAGGGGGCAGGGATCTGGAAACAGCCGGGCAGCAGCGGCTCATACTGAGTGCGAAAGTTGGCGTTGCCGTTCACCGAGGCGCCGCCCATGTGGGTGCCGTGGTAGCCTTTTTTCAGGCTCAGGAACTTGGTGCGGCCCTCTTCGCCGCGGATCTTGTGGTACTGGCGGGCGAGCCGCAGGGCGGTTTCCACCGAATCCGAGCCGCCGGAGGTGAAGAAGGCGCGAGTGAGCCCGTCGGGTGCAAAAAACTTGCGCAGCTCCTCGGCCAGCTGGATCACCTGGTCGTTGGTGGTGCCGCGGAAGGTGGAGTAGTAGGGCAGGACGTCCAGCTGCGCGGCGATGGCGTCCTTTACCACCTGGCAGGAAAAGCCGAGGTTCACGTTCCACAGGCCGCCGACAGCATCGACCACCTCATGCCCGTCGATGTCGGTGATCTTCACCCCTTGGGCCGAGGTGATGATGGCGGGCGGGTTGGCCAGGCTGTCGCCGGGATGCGCCATCGGGTGCCAGAGGGATTTGGCATTGTGTTCTTTCAGAAAGTTGGAGTCTTTCATGGGGCAGCTCCTGGAGGCGGCCCGGTCCGGGCCGGTGAGGGGTTCAGGCGGTTTCTTCCTGCGGATAGTCCGAAGGGGCAGAGCCGCCGATGCGATGGGTGAGAGTGGCGCCCGCGCGGCGCAGGGCCGCCGGGATCAGATTTTTCTGTTCTGCGGTCATCCGGGAGACTGGCGCGGCCACGGCCAATGCGCCGATCACTTTGCGGTCCGGGCCAAAGATGGGAACCGCGTGGGAATGCACATCCGCCTCAAACCCGCCGATGGACTGGGCAATGCCGGTGCAGCGGACCTCGTCCAGCTGGGCGCGGATTTCCTGGGGGTCGGTGATGGTTTCGGAGGTGCGTGCCTCAAGCGGCTGCGACAGCACCTCCTCGGCAAATCCGGGGTCGGCATAAGCCAGAACCGCCATGCCGGAACTGGTGCCGTGGAAGGTCAGAACCTCGGCGTCCTCCATCATGACTTTGGTGGCATTGCGCGGGGAATAGGCGTGCGACAGTGAATTCAGCTGGCTGCCCTGAAGCAGCGACAGGTGGGTGGTCTCACCGGTCTCGTCGCTGAGGTCACGCAGCACCCGGCGCGAAACAGAAAGAATCGGAACCGCTGCCTCGCGCAGAGCTGCGAGGCGCAAGACCTGCGGGCCGAGCCGGTAGGAACGATCGCTGCCGGCCTGTTCGACAAAGCCTGATTCCTGCAGTTCGCTCATCAGCCGGTAGACCGTTGCCTTGTTCATGCTCGACAAGCGCGTGAGGTCGCTGAGCCCGATCTCAGTCCGGCCATGGTTAAAATAAGTCAGTAATGACAAGGCTTTGGACACGGTTCCCATGCTCTTGCCGATGCTCCCTGTTAGGTCTTGCCAGGTGCCGTCTGCGCAAAAAGACGCACCTTTGATGCAATTTTGTTGACAGATAACGGGGGCGCCTGTCAATCTAAATTCAAACCAATGGTTCGAATAGTGAACCGAATGGCCAAACTGGGAGGAAAGCCATGAAACTCAAAACCCTCATGAAAGGGGCGGTCGCAGCGGCGGCGCTGGGGCTGAGCGCGGTTGCGGCGCAGGCCGAGTATCCGGAAAAACCGGTTAACTTCATCGTGCCGTGGCCGCCGGGTGACTTGGAGGATGTGCTGACGCGGATGATCGCCGAGGATTTCCAGAACGAATACGGTGTTGCTGCAGCTGTGGTGAATAAACCGGGCGGCGGCGGCGGGCCCTTCCCGGGGGCAATCGAGGTCGCGAATGCGCCGGCAGATGGCTACACCATCGGCTCTTTCGTGATCGGTGTGCCGGTGATGGGCCACCAGATCGACATCCCGCCGCTGACACCGGCCAAGTTCGACCCGCTGGGTATCTTCCTGACCTATCCCTTTGTGATCGCCACCTCAGGCGATGCGCCCTACAGCACGATGGAAGAGCTGGCGGCCTATGCCAAGGATAACGACGTGGCGCTGGGTCATTTCGGCGATGTTCTGACCCCGACGCAGGTGACCAAGGCCTATGCCAAGAACGCCGGCTTTGAATGGGGCTCGGATGCGGCATTTGATGCGCTGGACTGCAACACGCTGGCCTCCGGCGATGCGGATGTGATCAACACCACGCTGCAGCTGGTGCTGCCCTGTCTGGATCAGGTCAAGGTGCTGGTCTCTATCACTGACGAGCGTATCCCGCTGGCGCCTGATGCACCGACCATCGGCGAGCTGGACGAAAGCCTGAATATCGCCCTGTGGAACGGGCTGTTCGTGACCAAGGACACCCCGCAGGACGTGCGTGACAAGATCATTGCGGTTGCTGAAAAGACGGTAATGAGCGAGCGCGCCCAGAATATCGCCAAGGAAACCGGAGCGCTGGTTTACTGGCAGAGCGCGGACGACAGCGCAGCCCGCGTGGCCAATGACATCGATACCATGGCCCGCATCGGCGGCTTGCTGTCGGAATAATCCTCCCCCTGCATCGGGGCCTTGCGGGGTCCCGGTGCCCTTTCCCTTCGCGCGGACAAAGAGCTCCTCAGATGCCATCGGAACGTGAACGCCGCTTTGTAGGACCGCGGCGCGGTCAGCTTGTCTTTGCCCTGGTCATGGTGGGCGTCGCATTGCTGCTGCTGGTCCTGATTACGGAGCAGACCACTTGGGTGCAGAAGACGAAACTGTTTGCCCAACCCCGGTTCTGGCCTGCTGTTGCCATCGGCGGCATGGTGCTCTTGGGCGGGCTGCACCTCTACAAGCTGCCCTGGCGGCGGGTCAGCCGTTATGACCTGTGGGAGGTCAAGCGCTGGGGGCAGGTGTTTGAATTCGCCGGCTGGTTCATGGGTTATGTCCTGCTGGTTCCCATAATCGGTTACCTCCCGGTGACGCTGGTTTTCGTTCCGCTGTTGAGCTGGCGGATGGGCTACCGCAGCCCCTTCATGCTGTGGATCAGCGCCGGTTTTGCGGTGGCCGTGGTGGTGCTGTTCAAGGCCTTGCTGTCGGTCAAGATCCCTGGCGCGCTCATCTATGAGTACCTGCCGGGATCGCTGCGCAGTTTCTTCATTCTCTATCTCTGAGTGCCCGTCATGGACCTGATCCTCTCTGCAATAGACATCCTGATGCGCTGGGACGTGGCGCTGGCGCTGCTGGCGGGTTCAGTCGGCGGCGTGCTGATTGGCGCCATTCCCGGTGTTGGCCCGGCAGTGGCAATTGCGATCCTGCTGCCCGCGACCTTCTCGATGGACCCGATTGTCGGGCTGACGGTGCTGCTGGGGATCTACGGCTCCTCCATGTACGGCGGTGCGATCCCGGCGATCCTGATCAACACGCCCGGCACCGCGGTCAATGCGCTGACCACCTATGACGGCTATCCGATGACCGCGCGGGGCGAGCCGCGCCGCGCCTTGAGCCTGGCTTATTCGGCCAGCTTCTTTGGCGGCATCTTCTCGGTCATCTGTCTGATCCTGTTTGCGCCGGTGCTGGCAAAGATTGCGCCGATGTTCGGTTCGCGCGAGATTTTCATGGCGGCGCTGCTGGGCCTCATCCTGGTGGTGGTCGCGCACCGCGGCCAGGCGTTGATTGCCGGGACGCTGGCCTGCTTCGGGATCTTCCTTCAGACCATCGGGCTGGAGCCGGTGAAATACACCCAGCGCTACACCTTCGGGCAGGATTTCCTGGGCGGCGGGATCAACCTTATCGTTGTGGTTCTGGGGCTGTTTGCGATCTCGCAGGCGTTTGTCCTGCTGACCGACGAAGACGAGAAAGTCCGGATGACCCGCCTGCGCGGCGGCATGTTCCAGGGGCTGCGCGAGCTGGTACGCCATCCGCGCGTAGCGGGGGTCTCTGCCACCTTTGGCGTCTTGATGGGGATGATCCCCGGTGTGGGCGAGTTCACCGCGCAGTTCATGTCCTACACCTATGCGCAAAAGACATCGAAACGGCCGCAGGATTTCGGCAATGGCTCCTCCGAAGGTCTGATCGCTGCAGAAACCGCCAACAACGCGGTGCCTGCTGCTGCCATGGTGCCGCTTCTGGCGCTGGGCATTCCGGGTGAGGCGCTGACGGCAATGATGCTGTCGGTGTTCTATGTGCACAACGTGGTGCCGGGGCCGGGGCTTTTCCAGAACGACATGGACTTTGTCGTCGCACTGTATCTCGCACTGCTGGTGCTGAATGTGCTGGTGCTGCTGTTCCTGCTGTTTGCCACCCGGTCGCTGATCCAGGTGGTGCGCATCCCCAACCGGTTTCTCGGCGTCTGCATCCTGACGCTCAGCTTCGTCGGGGTTTATTCCCTGCGCAACTCCGCCACCGACTGTGTGATGGCGGCAGCGTTTGGCATCCTCGGCTATATCCTGAAGCGCCTGTCGCTGCCGTCGGTGCCGATCATCCTGGGCATGGTCCTGGGCGGCATCATGGAGGTGAAGCTGCGCGCGGGCATGGCGCGGGTGAAGGAACCCTTTGATTTCATTGACCGCCCGGTGGCGTTCATCCTGTTTTGCATCATCATCATCGTTCTGGCGGTCCATATCCTGCGGGTGCTGAAGGACCGGAAGGAACTGAAGGAGGCCGAATGGCAGACCAATCGCGCATCGACAAGCTTCGGCAGCTTGATGTGGCGCCGCAGAAACTCTTTCTTGAAGGATCATGGAAAGAAGGTTCGGGCCAGACACTCGAAGTTGCTTCGCCGGTTGACGGATCTGTTCTGACGACGCTGGCGGGCGCCTCTGCAACCGATGTCGAAAAGGCTGTGGCTTCGGCGCGGCGGGCATATGAGGATCGCCGCTGGGCCGGACTGAGCCCCGCCGCGCGCAAGCAGGTGCTGCACAGGATTGCGGACCGGATCGCTGCCGAGGCGGTTGAGCTGGCGGTTCTGGGCGTGCGCGACAATGGCACCGAGTTCAATATGGCTCTGAAGGCAGAGCCGGGATCGGCAGCGGGAACTTTCCGCTATTATGCTGAGGCGCTGGACAAGGTGGCGGGTGAAGTCGCACCGACCGCACCCGACGTGCTGGGGCTGGTGCACCGGATGCCGGTGGGCGTGGTGGGGGCAATTGTTCCCTGGAATTTTCCGCTGATGATCGGTGCCTGGAAGCTGGCGCCGGCGCTGGCGATGGGCAATTCGGTGGTGCTGAAGCCTGCCGAAACCGCTTCGCTCTCCTTGCTCCGGCTGGCCGAAATCTGTTCCGAATGCGGGCTGCCGGACGGGGTGCTGAACGTGGTAACCGGCTCCGGTGCTGAAACCGGCGCGGCGCTGGCCGCTTCAATGGATGTGGATGTGCTGGCCTTCACCGGCTCAGGCGCTACGGGGCGCAAGCTTTTGGAAGCTTCGGCGCGGTCTAACCTCAAGCGTTGTTACCTGGAGCTGGGCGGCAAGTCTCCCAACATTGTCTTTGCGGATGCGCCGGATCTGGGCAAGGCCGCAAAAGTCTCTGCGTCGGGCATCTTCCGGAACTCCGGACAGGTCTGCATTGCCGGTTCCCGCCTGCTGGTCGAGGCTTCGATTCACGACGAGTTTGTTGAGACGCTGAAAGCTGAGGCGGAGGCACTGCTGGTGGGCGACCCGCTCGAACTGAGCACGCAGGTCGGCGCTGTGAACTCTGAGGAGCAGCTTCGCCGCAACTTGTCGTTCATGGACATGGCGCGGTCCGAAGGCGGGCAGGTGGTGACCGGCGGCACGCGCATTCTGGAAGACACAGGCGGCACCTATATGTCGCCGGCCATCGTGACCCATGTGACCCGGGATCATGCGCTGTTCCAGCGCGAGGTTTTCGGGCCGGTTCTGGCAGTAACCAAGTTCGAGACCGAACAAGAAGCGTTAAGTTTGGCCAATGGTACCGACTTCGGATTGGCCGCCGCGGTGTGGACCGAAAACCTGTCCCGCGCGCACCGGATGGTCGCCGACGTTCGTGCCGGTGTCGTGCATGTGAATACCTACGGAGGTTCGGATAATACCGTTCCGTTAGGGGGCGTCGGACAGTCGGGCAACGGGCATGACAAGTCGCTGCACGCGCTGGACAAATACACCGATCTAAAAACCGCTTGGATCCAGCTCTGAAGCAGGCTTCGCGAGAGCAAAATCTGCGGCCTCCGGCGGGCGCATTTTTGGTAAGATGAAAAGCTTGGGCGTGCCGGTGACCGCCGTCCAGGCGCTGATTAAACGGGAGACAAAGCCTGTGGCAGACAAGACCATTCTGGTTGCCGGAACCTATGACACCAAGGACGATGAACTGGGCTACCTGGCGGAGGTGATCCGTGGTCAGGGCGGCAAGGTGCTGACGATGGATGTGAGCGTGCTGGGGGATCCCAGCCAGCCCGCGGATATCAGCAAGCACGAGGTGGCTGAGGCTGGTGGCAGTTCGATAGAGGCGGCGATTGCCTCGGGGGACGAAAACACAGCCATGCAGATCATGGGGGCGGGGGCCGCGGCCAAGTCGCTGGAGCTATACCGGGCAGGTCGCATTGACGGGGTGATCGTGCTGGGCGGCACTATGGGCACCGACCTGGCGCTGGACATGTGCGCGGCATTGCCGGTTGGAGTGCCGAAGTATATCGTCTCCACCGTCGCATTTTCGCCGTTGATGCCGCCGGAGCGGATTCCGGCGGATGTGCAGATGATCCTTTGGGCTGGCGGGCTCTATGGATTGAATTCGATCTGCAAGGCATCGCTCAGCCAGGCCGCCGGTGCGGTGCTGGGGGCGGCTCGGGCGGTGGAGCCGCCCAAACGCGACCGGCCGCTGATCGGCATGACCTCTTTCGGCAAGACGGTGCTGCGCTACATGGTGTCGCTGAAACCGGCCTTGGAGGACCGCGGTTTTGAGGTCGCGGTTTTCCATGCCACCGGCATGGGCGGGCGGGCATTTGAAAGCCTGGCAGCAGAGGGTGCCTTTGCTGCAGTGATGGATTTTGCCCCGCAGGAAGTGTCGAACCACCTGTTTGGCGGGCTGTCAGCGGGGGCGGACCGGATGACCAACGCAGGTAAATCCGCGACGCCGCAGCTGGTGGCGCCGGGCTGCTATGACCTGGTGGATTTTGTTGGGTGGCAGGACACTCCGGTACAGTTGCAAGGCCGGGAGACGCACGCCCACAACCGGCTCTTGACCTCCGCCATGCTGGAAGCGGGGGAGCGCCGCCAGGTGGCGCAGGCGATCTGCGGCAAGCTCTCCACCGCGCAGGCGCCGGTGGCGGTGCTGCTGCCCGCGGGCGGCTGCAATGAATGGGACCGCTTAGGTGCACCGCTGCATGATGCGGAGGGGTTGGCGGCCTTTTGCGAGGAAATGCGAGAGCGCTGCCCGGAGAATGCGGAGCTGCATGAGCTGGATTGCCACATCAATGACGCTGACTTCTGCGCCAAGACCTTGGAAATCCTCGATGGCTGGATCGCCAGCGGGGTGGTGAAAACCGGCTGATACGCTTTGCGGCAGCGTTGCCGGATAAGGTGTTTCAAAAAGGTTCCATTTTCCTCAGTTTCTGTTACGTAAATTCCAGCAAAACAGGCCGCCGGAGGCTGCGAGCACCGTGATGCGGGGTTTGCGGGGCTTCTGCTGTCATTGGGGCTTGGCGCCGGTCCGGCTGCCGTGCCTAATCTGTTGGGAGCGGGGGGCAGGCACTGCCGCCGCGGAAGAGAGAGGAAGACCGGATGAGTGAAGCCATTGCATATGAGCGCGTCGGCGATATTGCCGTTCTGAAGGCGCAGAACCCGCCTGTGAACGCGCTGGGCATTGATGTGCGCAAAGGGCTGCTGGCCGGGATTGAGCGTGCCGAAGAAGAGGGTGCCAAGGCAGTGCTGATTTACGGCGAGGGTAAGACCTATTTTGCGGGTGCCGATATCCGCGAATTCGGCAAGCCGCCGCAGGACCCCTACCTGCCGGGCCTGTGCAGCCGGATCGAAGCCTCACCGCTGATCGTGGTCTCTGCCATGCACGGCACGGCGCTGGGTGGCGGGCTGGAGGTGGCCTTGTCCTCGCACTACCGGATTGCAGTGCCTACGGCCAAGATGGGACTGCCGGAGGTCAACCTGGGCATCCTGCCCGGAGCGGGCGGCACCCAGCGGCTGCCACGGCTGGCCGGTACAGAAGCGGCGCTGCAGATGATCACCACCGGCCGCCACATCGGTGCGGCGGAGGCGCTGGACAAGGGTATCATCGACCGAATTGAGGAGGGCGAACCGTGCGAGATCGGCCTCGCCTATGCGCAGGAACTGCTGGATGCGGGCGCGCCGCGCCGGGCTGTTGGGGAAATGCCTGCGCCGGAAGCTGTGGATTTTGATGCGATTTATGAGGCGACGCTGAAGAAAGGCCGCGGCCAGCTGTCTCCGGCGACGGCTGTGCGCGCGGTGCAGGCGGCGGTCGAGGTGGAGAGCTTTGAAGCCGGGCTGAAGCGTGAGCGCGCGCTGTTTACTGAGCTGATGGAATCAGATCAGCGGCAGGGGCTGATTCATGCCTTCTTCTCGGAGCGTGCGGTCAGCAAGCTGCCGGAGCTGGAAGGCGTGGATCCCCGCGAGGTTGCCGCGATGGGGGTTGTCGGCGGTGGCACCATGGGGGCGGGCATCGCCACTGCGGCGCTGCTGGCCGGGCTGCAGGTGGTGCTGGTCGAGATGACGGATGAGGGTGTGACCGCCGCGCGCGGCCGGATCGAAGGCAATCTGCAGGGGGCCTTGAAACGGGGCAAGATCACCCAGGTGCAATTTGATCAGCTGACCGGCGAGGCGCTGACCGTGTCCACGGACTATGCCGCGCTGGGGCAGGTGGATCTGGTGGTCGAGGCCGTGTTCGAGGACATGGGCGTCAAGCGCGAGGTTTTCGGCAAGCTGGATGCGCATTGCAAGCAGGGGGCGGTGCTGGCGACCAATACCTCCTACCTGGATGTGGACGAGATCGCCGTTGCAACTTCCCGCCCGCAGGATGTGATCGGGCTGCATTTCTTCTCCCCCGCCCACGTGATGAAGCTTTTGGAAGTTGTGGTCGCTCAGAAAACCGCGCCGGAGGTTCTGGCCACCGGCTTTGCTCTCGGAAAGCGGCTGAAGAAGGTGGCGGTCCGTTCCGGCATCTGCGACGGCTTCATCGGCAACCGGATCATGAACGCCTACCGCAAGGCGGCGGAATATGTGGTGCTGGATGGCGCTTCGCCCTACCAGGTGGACAAGGTGGTGACCACTTTCGGCTTCCCGATGGGACCGTTTGCGATGGGCGATTTGGCGGGGTTGGACATCAACTGGGCGGCCCGCAAGCGCCGCGCGCCGACGCGGAATCCGCGTGAGAGGGTGCCGCGGTTCTACGAGATGCTCTGCGAGGGCGGTGACTTCGGCCAGAAGACCGGCAAGGGCTTTTATGTCTACGAGGCAGGCAAGCGCGGCGGCGTCCCGAACCCGGAGGTGGCGGAGCTGATTGCCCGGGACCAGGAGCAGCAGGGTGTCACCCCGCGGGAGTTTAGTGATGCCGAGGTACTGCGCCGCTACATGTGCGCCATGGTGAACGAAGCCGCCAAGGTGGTGGGCGAGGGAATCGCCCGGCGTCCGCTGGATGTGGATATGGTGATGCTGTTCGGCTACGGCTTCCCCCGCTTCTGGGGCGGGCCGCTGAAATGGGCCGATCTGCAGGGGCTGGACGGCATCCTGACCGATATCCGGTCTTTTGCGGTTGAGGATGAATTCTTCTGGCAGCCGGCGCCGCTGCTGGAGCGTTTGGTGGCTGAGGGCAGAACCTTCGGCGATCTGAACAAAGGCGCCTAGGCAAGCGGGCGGCGCCCCTCCGGCCCGTCGAGGGCCATCGGGGCGCGGCCCGGCGTTGCCGGGCTGGACGCGCAAACGCTGACCGTAGCACGAAAAAAGCGCCGCGCGGAACGCGCGGCGCCTGGCCCAACAAGAGCCGCGCATCTTGGATGCGCCCGGCGATTGGCGGGAGAGTCCGGTGCTCAGGTCCAGGTGCCTTCGGTCGAGGCACGGATCTTGCGGATGTTCTCGCCGTAGACTTCCGAGGTGTTGACCGAACCTCCCTTGAACACGGCGGAGCCTGCGACCAGCACGTCGGCGCCGGCTTCGGCCACCAGCGGCGCGGTGGTGGGATCGACACCGCCGTCGATCTCGATATGCACCGGGCGGTCGCCGATCATTGACCGCAGGCGGCGGATCTTGGCGGTCATGTCGATGAACTTCTGGCCGCCGAAGCCCGGGTTCACAGTCATGACGCAAACCAGATCAGTGAGGTCCAGAAGGTGCTCAACGGCCTCTGCCGGGGTGCCGGGGTTCAGTGCGACACCTGCCTTCATGCCCGCGCCGCGGATCGCCTGCAGGGTGCGGTGGATGTGCGGGCCAGCCTCGATATGGGCGGTTAGAACATCGGCGCCGGCATCGGCGTAGGCGTTGATGTAGGGATCGACCGGCGCGATCATCAGGTGCACGTCCATCACGGTCTTCACATGCGGGCGGAACGCCTTCACGGCTTGCGGACCGAAGGTGAGGTTCGGCACAAAATGCCCATCCATCACATCCACATGCACCCAGTCGGCGCCTTGGGTTTCGATCGCCTGGATCTCCTGCCCGAAATTGGCGAAATCGGCAGACAGGATGGAGGGTGCGATCTTGATCTTGCGGTCAAAGGACATCTGGCAGCTTCCTTTTGCAAAGGGAAATGAGGAGTCGAAGGCCGTATAGACCGTCCGGCCCGCTGTGGACAGGGGCAGATTAAGCATCGGGTCCGTTTCCTTGGGCGCTGCGCCTGCCGGTTGCGCCGGGTCGCGTTACAAAACTTTCACGGCAGTGACACATGAGCTTTGAGCAGGGCCGGTAGGCAATCCCCGAACGAGAAGGGAGCGCCCCGGTGCTGCGCATTGATAAACTGACCAAACGGTTCGGCGGTAAGATCGCGGTGGATACCGCTACGCTGGACATCGACAAGCCCTGCATGATCGGCATCATCGGCCGCTCCGGCGCAGGTAAATCCACTCTGCTGCGGATGCTGAACCGGCTGGAAGACGCCAGCGGCGGCCGCATCCTGTTCGAGGGGCGTGAAATTACCGGACTGAAGGGCAAGGGCAAGCGCGCCTGGCAGTCCGAGTGCGCGATGATTTTCCAGCAGTTCAACCTAGTGCCGCGGATGGACGTTGTTTCCAACGTTTTGCACGGCACATTGAACCGCCGCAATGCGATGGCGACGCTGTTCAACCTCTATCCGATGGCAGATATTCACACGGCGATCGACATCCTCGACCGGCTCGGAATTGCTGAACATGCCGCCAAGCGGGCAGAGGCGCTGTCGGGCGGCCAGCAGCAGCGGGTGGCGATTGCCCGGGCGCTGATGCAGGACCCGAAAATCATTCTGGCGGATGAGCCGATTGCCTCGCTGGACCCGATGAACGCCCAAACCGTGATGGAGGCGCTGCGCCGCATCCACGAGGAAGATGGGCGCACCGTGATTGCCAACCTGCACACGTTGGACACTGCGCGCCGCTATTGCGACCGGGTGGTCGGGATGCGCGACGGGCGAATCGTCTTTGACGGGCTTCCGGAGCAGCTGACCACCGGGGTGGCCCGCGAGATTTACGGCGCCGGAGAGGAATTTTCCGAGGCCGCCACCTCAACCGAGATCGAAACGCTGGAAAAGACGGACGCGATGCGCACCGCCATTCCCGCCGAATAACCCCGAACCTGAATTCATCGACCCGGCGGGCTGCTCTGCCGGGACCCAACCGGAGAGACATGAGATGAAGAAACTGATTGCTGCCGTTCTGGCAACCACCGCGCTGACTGCCCCTGTTGCGGCAGAAGAGATCAAGGAATTCCGCATCGGCATCCTGGGCGGAGAGAACGCTCAGGACCGTTTGAGCAAGCAGGAATGCCTGCGTGAACAGACCGAGGAATTGCTGGGCGTTGAAACCAAGCTGTTTGCGCCTGCCGACTATAACGGCGTGATCCAGGGCCTGCTGGGCGGTACCATCGACATGGCGTGGCTGGGTGCTTCGGGCTATGCCAAGACCTACCTTTCTGACCCTGAGGCTGTTGAGCCGGTGCTGGTCAAGGTGAACACCGATGGCAGCTATGGCTATTACTCCATTGGCTTTGCCCGCAAAGACAGCGGTGTCGAAACCCTGGAAGACCTGAAAGGCAAGACTTTCGGCTTTGGCGACCCGAACTCCACCTCCGGCTACCTGATCCCGTCGATCGAAATTCCGCAGGTGACTGGCGCGACCATGGACTCCGGTGACTACTTCGGCGAAGTGAAGTTCACTGGCGGCCATGAGCAGACCATTGTGGCCGTAGCAAACGGCGACGTGGATGGCGGCGTCAGCTGGGCAGACGGCCTGGGCGAATGGGAAGACGGCTACAATTCGGGCGCGCTGCGCCGCGCCGTGGATGCCGGCCTGGTCGATATGAACGACATGGTGGAAATCTGGAAATCGGCGCCGATCCCGGAGGGCCCGTTTGTTCTGCGCACCGAACTGCCCGAAGATGTGAAGGTCAAAATGACCGGATTGCTGGCCTCGATGAACTCTATCGACCCGGACTGCATGTATAACGTGCTGGGCGGCGAATCCAAAGGTCTGATGCCGATCACCCATGACGCTTACGAAGTGATCATCGAGGCCCGCAAGCTGAAGTCCCAGTAATTTCAGCCCAGCACTTATTTAGTTGTGCTCTGCGGGGTTCCGGGCCGGTCTTGGAGCCCCGCAATTTCCTGGATGGACCCAGTAACACCCATCCCTAGAAGATCAGGATCCCCAAATGGCAGATTTGACAGCCGCCCGGCCGGGCATCGAGGACATCCGGCAGCACTACACCGCCCATACCCAGCGCAAGCGGCTCTATGGCGGTATTCTTCTGGCGGTTTTTGTGGCGCTAATGGTGTCTGGATTCCGCACAGCGGATGCCCGTAACGCAGGCTCCTTTGCTGACGGGTTCACCCGCATTTTCGACTATCCTGCCGAAGTTCTCGCGGAGGCCGCCGAAAAGGCGGCGCAACTGCCGGGCCATGTGGTGCATTTCTTTCCGGCGCTGGTGGAGACATTGAACATCGCCGCCGCTTCGACCCTGGTGGGGGCCGTGTTCGGCACACTGCTGTCGCTGCTGGCGACCCGCGGCATGGCGCCTTGGCCCGCGCTTATCCCGCTGTTCCGCCGCATCAGCGATGTCTGCCGGGCAATTCCGGAAATCGTCATTGCGCTGGTGCTGATATTTGTGCTCGGCGGCGGGCCAGTGCCTGCGATGATCGCGATTGCCATCCACACCGCCGGCGCGCTGGGCAAACTGTTTTCCGAGGTGAATGAAAACGCCTCGCTGAAACCGGTTGAAGGCCTCACCTCTGTCGGCGCCACCTGGGCCCAGCGGATGACGCTGGGGGTGATCCCGCAGGTTGGCCCGAATTATGTGAGCTACGCGCTCTTGCGCTTTGAGATCAACATCCGGGCCTCTGCCATCCTTGGTTTCGTTGGCGCGGGCGGCATTGGCTACGAGCTAAAAAACGCCATGTCCTGGGGGCAGGGGCGCTATGACGAGGCAGCCGCGATCTTCCTTCTTCTGTTTGTCACCATAGTGGCCGTTGACCAGCTGTCCGGCCTCTTGCGTGACCGCCTGACCCATGGAGCGAAGGCATGACCACTTTTGACACCACCCTTACTTCGGCTGACCTGAAGTCAGACATCTCGCGGCTGTTCCTGAAGAAGCGGTTGATGAATTTTGCCCTGCCCGCCGCGGTGCTGGCCTATCTTGCCTATGTCTTTGTGATCTTCGACATGCCGGGGCTGTGGGAGCGTGCCAGCCTGGACAACGCCACGACCCTGGTCAGCGACAGCTACAGCTACAAGACCCATGTCACCCGAGACAACCGCAGCGGTGAGGTGTCGGTGGCCATCGAGGGCGAGCGCAAGGGCGCCTATCCCGACGGCATGTCACCGGACTGGGTGGCCCTGGGCGAGACCACTGTGATTGATCTGGAGGCTGGGCATAAGGTCACCTTCGGCCCGGAGACCATCGCATATGAAATCCCCGGCTATGGCACAGTGCGCGCCACGCCGAGCCGCAGCGCGGGCGTGCAAGCGGAACTGCCTGCCGGTGATGTGCCGGAGTGGATCAGTGTTTCGAAGAACCGCCTGGCCGTCACCACGGAGGCGGGCCGCCTGACCGTGACCCGCAACCGGGCGGAAGTTTTCCGCTATTTCGCGGGGTGGGAGCTGTTCTTCTTTACCCTCGACAGCCCGTACTACGGCATGGGCGCAGGGGAGCTGGTGCAGCGGGCTGCCACTGGCGAGGCTGGCGCAATCTTCCAGGAGTTCTGGACCAATAAGATGTGGCGCCACCAGGATGTGGCCTGGGCCATTGCTGAGACCCTGCTGATGGCCTTCCTCGGCACCATCGGTGCAGGCATCATCGCGCTTCCTCTGGCCTTTCTGGCGACCCGGAATTTCATGCCCTTGCGCAGCGTCCGCTTTGCCATGCGCCGCGTGTTCGATTTCGTGCGCGGCGTCGACTCGCTGATCTGGACAGTGGTGCTGGCGCGGGCCTTTGGCCCCGGGCCGCTGACCGGCGCGCTGGCGATTCTGGTGACGGACACTGGCACCTTCGGTAAGATCTTCTCCGAGGCACTGGAGAACGTTGACCAGAAGCAGATCGAAGGCGTGGCCTCAACCGGAGCCAAGCCGGTGCAGCGCTACCGCTTCGGGGTGATCCCGCAGATCACGCCGGTTCTGCTGAGCCAGCTCCTTTATTTTCTCGAGTCGAACACACGGTCAGCCACCATCATCGGCGCTATCACCGGCGGCGGCATCGGCCTGTTGCTGACCCAGGCGATCATCACCCAGAAGGACTGGGAGGAAGTGGCCTATTACATCACCTTGATCATCCTGATGGTGATGCTGATGGACTGGTTCTCCGGCTGGCTGCGGCGCCGCCTGATCAAGGGCGAGGGCGGCAAGGCCAAGCGCAAGCCGCGGAAGCCGGAAGAGGGCGGGGCGTTCCTGCTGCCCTGACCTTGCCCCGGCTTGCTGAGGAGGACTGACAATGCCCCGGTTGAAGGCCGAAGAACCGTTCATCCACCCTGATTGCACGATCACTGGCAGCCGTTTCGGTGCCTATGTCGAAATCGGCGCCGGCTGCCGGGTGGCGAACGCAGTGATCGGAGACTACAGCTATTGCGACCGGACCTGTGACATTGCCAATGCAAAGATCGGCAGGTTTGCCAATATTGCCAGCTTCGTGCGGATCGGCGCCTCTGACCATCCGATGGAGAAAGCGTCTCTGCACCACTTCCTCTACCGCTCTGCAAGCTATTGGGACGATGCAGAGGATGATGCGGAGTGGTTTTCCCACCGCGCCGGGCGAACTGCCTGCATCGGCCATGACACCTGGATCGGCCATGGGGCGATGATCAAGCCAGAGGTGACCATCGGGCATGGCGCTGTCGTGGCCTCAGGCGCGATTGTGACCAAGGACGTGGCACCCTACACCATTGTTGGCGGGAATACCGCCAAAGTGATCCGTCGGCGGTACCCTGAGGCGGTTGCCGGGCAGATGCTGGACCTGGCGTGGTGGGACTGGGACCACGAGGCCTTGCGGACCGCGCTGCCGGACTTCCGCAGCTTGAGGGCCGAAGAGTTCCTGGAGAAGTATTCCTGATCCGGCGGGCGGCTCCCGCCTGTTCCAGCACATTCCCAGAATGTGCGTCACAGTTGGGCGTGGTGCCGCTGCGCGGCGACGCGCTTCAGGGGCAGGTTTGCCCTGAAGCGCCTTTTCTATTTTTGGTCTGCCAGCCCCGCCTCAAGGGTAAACGGCGCAGCGCGCCGCCGCCTTGCGATCCTTGGCCCGGGGCTGTCAGGGGTCAGGCGGCGCCTGCGTCGACCAGTTGGGTGGCGATGTCGAGGAACACCTTGGCCTGGGGGCTGCCGGGCTTGGCTGCCACGATGGGCGTGCCGTTGTCACCAGCCAGCCGCACGTCCAGATGCAGCGGTACCTCGCCCAGCAGCGGCACGTTCAGCTTTTGCGCCTCAAGTGCGACGCCGCCGTGACCGAAGACATGTTCTTCATGCCCGCAGTTGGAGCAGATGTGGATGGACATGTTCTCGATCATGCCCAGTACAGGCACGTTCATTTTGCGGAACATGTCGATGCCCTTGCGCGCGTCGATCAGCGCCACATCCTGAGGGGTGGAGACCACGATGGCACCGTCCACATGGGTCTTCTGCGCCAGCGTCATCTGCACATCGCCGGTTCCCGGCGGCAGGTCGACGATCAGCACGTCCAAATCACCCCATTGCACCTGCAAGAGCATCTGCTGCAGCGCGCCCATCAGCATCGGCCCGCGCCAGATCACCGCCTGGTCCTCGCCGGTCATCAGTCCCATCGACATCATTGTGACCCCATGGTTGCGCAGCGGCAGGATGGTCTTGCCGTCGGGGCTGGCGGGGCGGCCGCTGACCCCCAGCATTTTGGGCTGCGAGGGGCCATAGACGTCGGCATCCAGCAGGCCCACTTTGCGCCCTTGCATTGCCAGCGCGCAGGCGAGATTGGCGGAAACGGTGGACTTGCCAACGCCGCCCTTGCCCGAGGCCACGGCGAGGACCCGGGCCACGCCGGGCACCTTCTGCGGCGCCTGCTGCTGCGGCTGGGCTGCTTTCTTCGGTTTCAGGTCCGGCAGTGCCTTTTCCGAATGGGCGGTGAGCATCGCAGAGACCTTCTCCACCCCGGGCAGTGCCGCCACGGCCGCATCTGCCTTATCGCGCACCGGGCCGTAGGCATCGGACTTGCCGGGATCAATTTCCAGCACAAAGCGGACGGTGCTGCCCTCGACGGTAACTGCGCGGGCGATGCCTGCGCTGACAATGTCACTGCCGCTGACGGGGTCGGTGATGGATTTGAGCGCCTCAAGGACGGTTTCACGGGTGACGGTCACGCCGGTCTCCTGTAGCTGGTCATGTCTTGCGCCTGTTCTGGCGCAATTCGGCTGGTCTTGCCAGCCATACCCGGGCAGGAGTTTGATTTAGCGCATCCTGGAGTCAGCTTTTTTGCGGGCTGGCCTTGTTCAAGACCGGACACTTGTCGGTAAACGCCGCAGCGCCGCGCGTCAGCGCGGCGCTGGGCCCAACGGGAGGAGGCCCATCGGGCCGAGGACGGGCGGGAGGATCCCGTCAGCTGGCTAAGGCCACCTCGGCGGCGTTCATCACCGCGCCGATGCGGCGGCCGGTGTCCACCATGCGGTTAGAGAATCCCCATTCGTTGTCATACCAACTGACCACCCGCACCAGCCCCTCCGCTGTGACAGCGGTTTGCGCTGCGGCAAAGCAGCTGGAATGCGGGTCGTGGTTGAAGTCGACGGAGACAAGCGGGTCATCCTCGTAGGAAAGGATGCCCTCCAGCCCGTTTGTGGCAGCCGCTTTGACTGCGGCATTGACTGCTTCAACTGTGGCTGAGCGCTCCGGCACAAAGCTCAGATCCACAACGGAAACGTTGGCAGTGGGCACCCGGATGGCAGAGCCTTCCAGGCGGCCATTCAGATGCGGCAGCACCTCCGAAATTGCCCGGGCCGCTCCGGTGGAGGTGGGGATCATTGATAACGCGGCGGCACGCGCGCGGTAGAGGTCTTTGTGGCTGGTGTCATGGGTCGGCTGGTCGCCGGTATAGGCGTGGATCGTGGTCATATAGCCGGTCTTGATTCCAAAGGCCTCGTCCAGCACCTTGGCCAGCGGCGCCAGGCAGTTGGTGGTGCAGGAGGCGTTGGAAACGATCAAATCCTCTGCCGTCAGGTCCATGTGGTTCACACCAAAGACCACAGTCCGGTCGGCATTCTTTCCGGGGGCGGAGATCAAAACCCGCTTGGAGCCGTTTTTCAGATGCCGGGCGGCATCGTCACGAGCGGTGAACAGGCCGGTACACTCATAGGCGATGTCCACATCCTCCCAGGGAAGGTCCTCCGGGTTGCGGAAGGCGCTTAGGCGGATGCTATGAGGGCCGACGCGGATCAGATCGCCCGCCAGAAACACAGGTGTCTTCAGGCGTCCGTGCACGCTGTCGTATTTTAGCAAATGCACCAGCGTTTCCGGCGGCGACAGGTCGTTGATGGCCACGACCTCGATATCCCTGGCATCGCGTTCCAGCAGCGCCCGCAGTACCCCGCGGCCAATCCGCCCGAATCCGTTGATTGCAATTTTCAGTGTCATCTCTGATCTCCGGCTGGTGTACCGGAGTTTAATCCGGTAGCGATAACGGTTGCGATACCGATAGCGATAACAAATGCGAAAATCAAGCCCCTCGCCGGTAGAGCAGCCCTTGCGGTGGCCAGCAAACTGCAGGAGCATGGGGGATGACCAAGAAACTGCTTCTGAAAGACGTGGCCAAGCTGGCCGGTGTCAGTGAGATGACCGCGTCCCGTGCCTTGCGCGGGGCACCGGATGTATCAGCCAAGACCAAGGCGAAGATCGAGGAAATTGCCCGGACCCACGGTTATGTTCCGAACCGGATTGCCGGTTCCCTGTCCTCGCAGTCGGTCAATCTGGTGGCGGTGGTGGTGCCGTCGCTGAACAGTTTTGTTTTCCCGGAGGTGCTCTCTGGTATTTCTGCCGTCTTGAAGGACAGTCCGCTGAAGCCCGTCGTTGGCGTCTCCGGCTACGACCTTGAAGAAGAGGAAAGCGTCACCCGCGAGATGCTCAGCTGGCGCCCTTCCGGTCTGATTGTCGCCGGGCTGGAGCACACCGAGGCAACACGCCGGATGCTGCAGCAGGCCGACTGCCCGGTGGTGGAGGTGATGGATGTTGACGGCGACCCTGTGCGCCACTGCGTCGGCATTTCGCATTTGCAGGCAGGCCGCGATATGGCAGAGCAGATCCTTGCCCGCGGCTACCGCAAGATCGGTTTCATCGGCACCAAGATGCCGCAGGATTTTCGTGCCAGGAAACGCTTTGATGGCTTCACGGACGGGCTGGCGGCGCAGGGTGTGACGCTCGGCGATACTGAGCATTACTCCGGTGAAAGCGCAATCCAAACCGGCCGCCAGCTGACGGCGCAAATGCTGGCGCGCAGACCGGATTTAGAGTGCATTTACTATTCCAGCGATGTGATGAGCGTTGGCGGGCTGATGCATTGCCTGGCCGCGGGCCTGTCGGTGCCCGGTGATATCGCCTTGGCCGGTTTCAATAATCTTCAAATCCTGCAGGGCTTGCCGCTGCAACTGGCGACGACGGATGCCTGCCGCCATGAAATCGGTGAACGCGCGGCGCAGATCATTCTGAAATCGCGGGAGCCGGGCGGGACAGACGGGCTGGTATTCAATCGCCTGGCACCGGCAATCAGCCTGGGTGAGACGCTGTAGTCAACCGCCGGAATCATAAGCATTTCCTTCGGAAGGGTGCGGGCCTGCCGGGCCGCCCGGCGATTTTTCTAGCTTTACCGGCCGCCCCGAGGCAACCTGAGAACATGGTTCCAGTGCAGCACGGGTCAGCCCGCTAAAGGAGTGCAGATGCCTAAGTACAACGACATGTTCGAGCTTTCGGTCGAAGATATGGACCTGATTGAAACCTCGTTGCGCCACACGCGGGATGCATTATCTGAAGCGCATCCCGCAGCGGGCAGCGCAGATGCGGAAACCCTGCGCCGGGTTCATGCCCTGCTGGGGCAACTGCATAACCAAAAGATATTCTATTACCCGAAGGACAAGGTTTATGTCAGCGGGTGAAGCCTCTGCCAAAAGAAAAAGCGCTCCCCGCGGGACGGAGAGCGCCGTAGCCTGTGATATGGCTTAAGTTCACATCGCAGCCTTGAAAAGCTGGGTAAGATTTTCCTCGGTCAGCTCAATCGGGTTGCCGCCGCAAGAGGGGTCAATGATGGCCCCCTTGACCAGCTCGGGGATGGCCGCTTCGGTTACGCCCAGGTCTGAGAGACCGCGCGGGATGCCCAAGGAGTCGTTCAGCTCCTGCACGAAGCTGCGGAACCCGTCGAAGCCGCCATCAATGCCCAAGTAAGCCGCCGCCATTTTGAACCGGTCCGCAATCGCAGCGGCATTGAACTCCAGCACCGCTGGCATGCAGACCGCGTTGGTGGTGCCGTGGTGGGTGTTGAAATGCGCGCCGATCGGGTGGCTCATCGCGTGGATCGCGCCGAGGCCCTTCTGGAAGGCGGTGGCGCCCATTGCAGCCGCCGACATCATCTGCGCGCGGGCCTCGATGTCGGTGCCGTCGGCATAGGCGCGCGGGAGGTAGTCCTTGACCAGGCGCATGCCCTCCAGCGCAATGCCTTGGGACATCGGGTGATAATGGGGGCTGCTGAACGCCTCGACGCAATGAGCAAATGCATCCAGTCCGGTGCCTGCAGTGATGAACTTGGGCATGCCGACGGTCAGCTCTGGATCGCAGATCACCACCGCGGGCAGCACCTTGGGGTGGAAGATGATCTTCTTCTGGTGGGTGACGCTGTCGGTGATCACCGAGGCGCGGCCCACTTCGGAACCCGTGCCAGCGGTGGTCGGCACTGCGATGATCGGCGCAATGGCATCGGCGTCGGCGCGGGTCCACCAGTCGCCGATATCCTCAAAATCCCAAACCGGACGGGTCTGCCCTGCCATGAAGGCGACCATCTTACCCAAGTCCAGGCCGGAGCCGCCGCCAAAGGCGATCACCCCGTCATGGCCACCCGCATTGTAGGCGGCAACGCCGGCGTCCAGGTTCTTCTCATTCGGGTTCGGATCGACCTCGGAGAACATGGCGCGGCCCAGGCCTGCGGCCTCCAGAATGTCGAGTGTGCCTTGGGTGACCGGCAGATCGGCCAGGCCTTTGTCGGTGACCAGCAGCGGGCGCGTGATGCCGGCGGCGGCACAGGCATCCGCCAGTTCCTTGATCCGGCCTGCGCCGAACTTGATTGCGGTCGGGTAGGACCAGTTTCCAACGAGAGACATGATGTGTTCCTTTGATGCAAGTGGCCCGCCCCGGGAGGAGAAACGGGGCGGGCGGGGCCGTCCGTCAGCCGGTGACCTTTTTCAGGTGATAGGATTTCGGACGGGTCAGATTGTGATAGCCGATGACCGAGAGCCCGCCGCCGCGGCCGGTGTCCTTGCAGCCGGTCCAGCACAGGCCCGGATCCAGGTAGTCGGCGCGGTTCATGAAGACAGTGCCGGTCTCGATCCGGTCCCCCACGGCTTGCGCCCGCTCCACATCTCTGGTCCAGAGCGAGGCGGTGAGGCCGAAGTCGCTGTCATTCATCAGCCGGATGGCTTCCTCATCCGAGGAGACCTTCATGATGCCGACAACCGGGCCAAAGCTTTCCTCCCGCATCACCCGCATGTCGTGAGACACGTTGGTCAGGATTTGCGGCGTCAGATAGGCGCCGCCGTCATCCTCGGAAAAGGTCCCGATATGGGCCACCGCGCCCTCCTCAACCGCCTCGGCGATCTGGCCGCGCACCTCGCTGGCAAAACGCACATTGGCCATCGGGCCGATGGTGGTCTCCGCATCAAGCGGGTTGCCCAGCTTGTAGCCCTTCACGATGGCAATCGCTTTCTCCAGGAAGGCGTCAAACAGGCTTTCGTGCACATAGATCCGCTCGATGCCGCAGCAGCATTGGCCGGAGTTGAACATGGCGCCGTCAATCAGCGTGTCCACCGCGGCGTCCAGATCGGCGTCTTCCATGACATAGCCCGGGTCCTTGCCGCCCAGCTCGGTGCCAACGCCGGTGAAGGTGCCGGCTGCCGCGCGCTCCATCGCCTGGCCGCCGCCAACCGATCCGGTAAAGTTCACGAAGTTGAAGGCCTTGGCGGCAATCAGCTCCGAGGTGGTGCCGTGATCCAAGAAGACATTCTGGAACACGTCTGCGGGGACCCCTGCGGAATGGAAGGCCTGCGCCATGCGCTCGCCCACCAGGAGGGTCTGGGTCGCGTGCTTAAGAACCACGGTGTTACCGGCAATCAGTGCCGGTGCCACGGTGTTGATTGCGGTCATATAGGGGTAGTTCCAGGGGGCGACCACAAAGACCACCCCATGCGGAATACGCTTGATGTAGCGCTTGAAGGTTGCGTCCTCGCCGACCTCAATATCCGCCAGCGACTCTGCAGCGATCTTTGCCATGTGGCCTGCGCGCTCGTTAAAACCGCCAAACTCGCCGCCGTAACGCACCGGCCGGCCCATCATATGCGCCAGTTCCGGCACGATTTTATCGTTCATCGCACCGACGGCGGCCACGCCTGCCATCACCAGTTCAATGCGCTCCTGCAAGGGCCGTTCCGCCCAGGCTGTCTGCGCTGCCCGTGCCCGTTCCGCCGCTGCAAACGCGTCCTCGCGCGACAGCACTTCGCGTTCCGCAAAGACCGATCCGTCAACCGGTGAGATGCATTTCAATACCTGGCCCATTGCCATTCACTCCATTCAGAAAGGGCAAAGCCCTCTTCATCTTTCCGAAAATACTCCGGGGGTCCGGGGGCTGGCCCCCGGCGCGTCCGGATCATGCCCGCTCGAACCCGCGCGCAATCTCGTAATCGGTAACCACCCGGTCAAAATCCTCGATCTCCACTTCCGCCGCGCGGACGTAGTGGTCGACCACATCATCGCCAAGGGCCTTGCGCAGCATTGCTGAGCCTTTAAGAGCCGCCGCCGCATCGCGCAGGGTGCCCGGGATCATGCCGGTATCGCCCTGGTAAACATCGCCCCGAGTGGGGGCTTGCAGCTCCAGCCCTTCTTCGATGCCGGCAATGCCGGCCGCCAGCATGCCTGCCATCGCCAGATAGGGGTTCATGTCGGAGCCCGGAATGCGGCATTCGACGCGGATTGCCTTGGTCCCGTCGCCGCACAGCCGGTAGCCCGCGGTGCGGTTGTCCACAGACCAGATGATCCGGGTTGGCGCAAAGGTGCCCTTCATGAAGCGCTTGTAGCTGTTGATATAGGGCGCCATGAAGGCGGTGTAGTCGGGCGCGTATTTCAGCAGGCCCGCCATATAGTTCTTCATCAGCGCGGACATGCCCAGCTCGTCATTCCCGTCAAAGAACGCGGGCTTGCCGTCCTGCCACAGTGACTGATGCACATGGGAGGAGGAGCCGACCTTGTCGTGGCTCCACTTCGGAAGGAAGGTGACCGCGTGGCCCTGTTGCTCCGCGATCTCCTTGATCGCGTGCTTGGCAATGGTGTGGAACTCCGCCGTGTCCATCGCCGCGGCGTATTTGATGTTCAGCTCCTCCTGGCCGGTCTCCGCCTCGCCCTTGGAGTTCTCGATGGGCAGCCCCGCGTCCCACAGGTGGTTGCGGATCGGGCGCATCACATGCTCCTCGCGGGTGGTCTGCAGGATGTTGTAATCCTCGTTGTAGCCGGAGATCGGCTCCAAGTCGCGGAAACCCGAGCGGCGGATCTCGTCAAAGCTCCTGGCGAACAGGAAAAACTCCAGCTCGGTGGCGCACATGGCGTCGTAGCCCATCGCCTTCAGCCGGTTCACCTGCTTCTTCAGGATCGCCCGGGGGGAGTGGGAGACTTCCTCGTGGGTGTGGTGGTCCAGCACGTCGCACAGCACCATCACGGTGCCCTCCAGCCACGGCACCGGACGCAGAGTGGAGAGGTCGGGCTTCATCACATAATCGCCGTAACCCCGCTCCCAGCTGGTCGAGGCATAGCCGTCCGGCGTCGCCATCGCCAGGTCGGTGGCCAGCAGATAGTTGCAGCAATGGGTTTCCTCCCAGGCGCCATTCACGAAATGCTTGGCGTGGAAGCGCTTGCCCATCAGGCGGCCCTGCATGTCCACAAGGCAGACCAGAACGGTGTCTACGGTGCCATCGGCAACCTGGTCCTTAAGAGTGTCGAAGGAGAGCATGAGCGGCCCTTTGTCTGTTGCGCGCAAAACTTTTCTTCAAAAGTTTTGGCAAATTCCTTGAGTAAGGAATTTGGCCCGCTTAGACGCAGGCCAAATTCCATGTTTCAGCGCTGGCCTCAGCCGTAACGGTAGGGACGGCCGGCCTTCTGCATGTCAGCGTTATACTTCTTGAAGATCTCCACAACCTTCGCCTTGGTTTCGGACTCGGCCGCGATTTCATCCCAGAATTTCACGGCCGCGTCTTCCACTTGCTGCCACTCGTTGTCCGGAATGGTGGTCAGCTTCATCTTGTCACCGTTCACGCGCAAGGATGCTTCGCCGCCCCAGTACCACCACTGGCGGTAATAATGCGACTGGTCGCAGCAGACGCGGAACAGGGTCTGCAGATCTTCCGGAAGCTCGTTCCAGCGGCCCTGGTTGGCAAAGAACGACCCCGCCCAGGCGCCGGAGATGTTGTTGGTCAGGAAGTAGTCGGTCACATCAGCCCAGCCGACGGTGTAGTCCTCGGTTATGCCGGACCAGGCGATGCCGTCCAGCTCGCCGGTCTGCACCGCAACTTCGATGTCCTCCCAGGGCAGAGTGACCGGCACCACGCCGAACTGGGCCAGGAAGCGGCCCGCGGTCGGGAAGGTGAAGACGCGCTTGCCCTTCAGGTCCGCCAGCGAGTTGATCGGGTCCTTGGTGGCAAAGTGGCATGGATCCCAGGCGCCGGCCGAGATGTGCTTGACGCCGACCTTGGAGTATTCCTCGTCCCAGATCTCGTTCAGGCCGTACTGGTTGAACAGCACCGGAACGTCCAGCGAGTAGCGGGAGGCAAAGGGGAAGTAGCCGCCGAACACGGTGACTTCGGTGGGCGAAGCCATCGAGTCGTCATCCGACTGCACCGCGTCGATGGTGCCGCGCTGCATGGCGCGGAACAGCTCACCCGTGGGAACCAGCTGGTCGGCATAGTATAGCTCGATCTGCATCCGGTCGCCGGCGATCTTGTTGAACATATCGATGGCGGGTTTCACCACATGCTCGGCCAGCGCAGCACCTGCATAGGTCTGCATCCGCCACTTGATGGTGGACTGGGCCAGCGCCGGGGTGGCCAGCGGTGCCGCCATGGCGCCAACGCCGGCGGACTGAAGAAACTTACGTCTTGTTGTCATAATTCTCACTCCTTGTTGAAACATCCGGCCCCTTGGCAGGACTCTCCTTGGTTATTTTCCGTAGACATATTCCGGCAGCCACAGGGCGATTTGCGGGAAGATCATGATCAGGGCGAGCGCCAGCACCATCACTGCGGCAAAGGGGATGATCGAGACATAGATGTCCTTCAGTCCGATCTCCGGCGGCGCCATGGCGCGCATCAGGAACAGGTTGTAGCCAAACGGCGGCGTCATATAGGCGATCTGGGTGGTGATGGTGTAAAGCACCCCGTACCAGATCAGGTCGAAGCCAAGCGCCCCCACCAGCGGCACATAGAGCGGCGCCACGATCACCAGCATCGCGGTGTCATCCAGGAAGGTGCCCATCACGATAAAGCTCAGCTGCATCAGGATCAGGATCATCCAGGGGCTGAGACCCAGTTTGGTGGTGAACAGGTCCTCGATTGCCTTGACTGCACCTAGGCCGTCAAAAATGGCGCCAAAGGCCAGGGCTGCGAGGATGATCCACATGAACATGCAGGAGATGCCAAGCGTCGAGCGCACTGAGGTTTCGAACACCTCTTTGGTCATCCGCCCCTTCAGCACCGCCGCGATGAAGGCGGTCATGGCGCCGATGGCAGAGCTTTCCACCAGAGAGGTCCAGCCGTTCACAAAGGGCACCATCATCGCGGCAAAGATCGCCAGCGGCAGCACGCCGGAGAACAGCAGGCGGTACTTCTCCTTCATGAAAACGTCCTTGTAGAACATCGCGTTCTTGCGGGTCAGGAAGGAGAGGAGGCCGAGCGCCAGTGCCACGCCAAGCGCGGACTTGGTTTCCATAGCACCGGACAGGATCAAGAGCGGAACCAGCACCAGCGCACCCAACACGATGTAGTTCAGGCGCAGCGGATGGTCGGTGACTTGTTCGTACTCAGCCAGATCTTCAGGGTGCATTGCCGGGCCGAGGTTCGGCTGCATCCGGGCGCGGACGTAGATGTAGATGATGAACATGGTGGCCATCAGCAAGCCCGGGATCACACCAGCCAGCCACAGCTGCCCCACGGGCTGGCGCGCGATCATCGCATAGAGCACCAGCACCACCGAAGGCGGCACCAGGATACCCAGTGAGGAGCCCGCCTGAATGGTACCGGTCACCAGGATCTTGTCATAGCCGCGGCGTAAGAGTTCCGGCAGCGCAATGGTCGCACCAATGGCCATGCCAGCAACCGACAGGCCGTTCATGGCTGAGATCAGAACCATCAGGCCGATAGTACCGATGGCCAAACCGCCCTTAACCGGCCCCATCCAGACGTGGAACATCCTGTAGAGATCGTCGGCGATTTTCGACTCCGACAGCACGTAGCCCATGAAGATGAACATCGGCAGTGTCAGCAAGGGATACCACTTCATCAGCTTCATGGCGGCGGAGAAGGGGATCTCTACCCCGCCGGTGCCCCACAGGAGCATGCCCGCAACCGCGCCGACAAAGCCGATGGCGCCAAATACCCTCTGGCCGGTCATCAGCATGAGCATCATGCCGGCAAACATCACGATGGCGATCCATTCGTAGGACATCAGATTTCAACTCCGCGCAGGCGTCCGATATCACGGAACAGTTCGGCAAGGCATTGCAGCAGCATCAGGAAGACGCCGAAGCAAAGGATGGTTTTGACGGGCCACAAGAAGGGGCGCCAGGCGGTGGAACTGCGCTCCAGATAGCCGAGTTTTTCGCCTGCGGCGGCGGGGCCTTCGCTCAGCAGCGTTTTCAGCAGGTCCCAGAAGAACTGCAGCGGTTCCAGCCCGAAATAGCCGAGGGAATAGGCGGTTGAGCTGAGAGCGCCGTACATCAGGATCACCAGATAGGCGATCAGGAACAGCACGGTGAAAGCATCGACCATCGCCTTGGTCTTCGTGGACCAGGCCCCGTAGAACAGGTCCATCCGTACGTTTGACCCAAGCTGCATCGAGTAAGGGCCGCCCAGAATGTAATAGGCGACCATCACGAATTGCGCGGTCTCCAGCGTCCAGAGCGACGGGTTGAAGAAAGTCTTGGAGACCGAGGACCACAGAAGCACCCCGATCAGAGCAAAGATCAGATACATGGCAAAGCGGCCAATGGCGCGGTTCATCGCGTCGATGCCGCGGACGTAAGCCCGGATAATTCTAGGCATCTGGCCCTCCCTCTGCCGTCAGCGCGGCCAGGGCTGGGCGCAGCAATGTCAGCATTTCTTCTGCCATGGCCTCTTCTTCTTCTGGTGACGCCACCAGATCATTGCGGATCTCGATCATTACATTGGCCAGCCCATGCGCCAGCCCGTGGATTTTCAATGAATGGGTGACGCCGTCAGCCGGGCCATAGGGCTCGTTTCGTTCAACCCGGCGGTGCGGCAGGGCAGGGGCCTCTGCCAGCATCGCGTCTGCCAGGCGGCTGTCGTCATCGTGCAGGATGCCGATCTCCACCGCGCGCTGCTTGCCGAAATAGACTGGCGTAAAGCTGTGCATCGTGACCAGAACAGTCTGCAGCCCGGATTCTTTGCGGGCCTTGATCACCTCAGAAACGGCAGCGCAGAAGGGGTCATAAACCGTTTCAACCCGTTCCAGGCGCTGTTCTGCGGTCAGTCCCTTGTTGCCGGGAATTTCCACCAGTTCGGATTTCCCCGGCATTGCGCTGGAGGCCTCTGGCGGGCGGTTGCAGTCGTAGACCAGCCGCGACACGGTGCTGGCAACCATCGGGGCATCCAGCACTTTGGACATATGCAGGGCCACGGCCCGCGCGCCTGGGTCCCATGCGGCATGGCTCAGCCGGTCGGCCTCGCGCAGGCCCAGCCCGTCATAACGGGCGGGGATATTGCTGGAGGCATGCTCGCACAGAAGCAGGACCGGGCTGGTGCCGTTACGGTTCACCACCTCCACCGCGTCCTTCTGAGTGTGAGAATCACTCTCGTGCATGCGCCGCCTCCCTGCGAATTGGAAAAATGTTTCCATGAAGAGATATTTGTGTCAATATTTTTTCATGATCGGTTCCGGACAGGGATTCCTGAAACTTTCTTTTCAGGCCGGTTCCGGGGTAGAAAGTGTCTGTTCAAAAACAGGATTGCGCCGTTGTCGAAACCTCCTGCCACCGTTCGCGAGTTGATCCGCGAAAACTATTCCTCGCTCACTCAATCCGAACGAAAGTTCGCGAACTTGCTGCTGGAAAACTATCCTGCGGCCGGGCTGGCCTCGATCACCATCGTCGCCGGGAATGCTGAAGTGTCCACGCCGACGGTGGCCCGGATGGTGCAGAAACTGGGGTTCAAAGGGTATCCGCAGTTTCATCAGGCCCTGCTTAAGGAGCTGGAGGCCAAGGTTTCCGGTCCCACCAAGCGGCGCGACAACTGGGCCTCTGAGGCGCCCGAAGGCCACCTGCTGAACAGATTTGCACAGGCGGTGACTGACAACCTGCAGCAGACGTTCTCCAACATCGACTCCGCCCATTTCGACGCCGCGGTGCATCAGCTGGCCAACACTGAGGGGCGGCTTTACGTTGTGGGCGGGCGCATCACCCGGGCGCTGGCGGATTATGCCTTCACCCACTTCCAGGCGATCCGGCAGCGGGTCACCCATATGACGTCCTCCTCCGCCACCTGGCCGCATTACGTTCTGGACATGGTTGAGGGCGATACGCTCCTGATGTTCGACGTGCGCCGCTATGAGACCAACCTGCAAAGATTGGCCGAGCTGGCCTCGGAGCGCGGGGTGAAGATCGTGCTGATCACCGATCAATGGGCCAGCCCGATTGCGTCGGTAGCCGAGCACACCTTCAACTGCTGGGTCGAAATCCCCTCGGCCTGGGACTCCAACATCTCCACCATGATGCTGCTGGAGGCGATGATTGCCGCCACCCAGGAGGAGAGCTGGGACAAGACCAAGGACCGCTATGACCGGCTGGATGAGCTGTTCGATATGACCCGGCTGTTCCGCAAGTTCTCCTGATCCGGCCAGGTTCTTCTGATCCGCCGCATGGACATTGCTCGCCGGTTGCGCCTTACTGATGGTATAGCCGGTTTCATTCAGGCAGGAGTATTCACATGCGTTTTTCCGGAATTCTGACAGCTGCCGCGGTGGCAGCAGTGATTGCCTCGCCCGCAGCTGCCAATCCGCTCAGCCGTATCCTGGCCAAGTCCGGGCTGACACCGCAGGACACCAACATCATGCGGCAGGCGGAGCAATCCCTGCTGGCTGAGGCACAGGGCGGTAAACGGGCCAAGTGGAGCAACCCGGACAGCGGCGCGCACGGCGAGGTTCAGGTGGCGGGCAAGGAAGGCGACTGCGTTCTTTTGCAGCACCAGGCCTTTGTCAAAGACGATCAGACGCCAAAGCAGGCCCGCCGGAAATTCTGCCTTTCCGAAGGCAAGTGGCTGCTGTCCCAGTAAGGCCGCAGTGCCCCCCCCCGCAGCAGTTATTCCGAGGAAAAAGAGATGTCTGAAATTACCCGCAGCCACACCACCCAGCGCATGAGCCAGATCGTGACCCATGGCGATACCATCTATCTTGCAGGGCAGGTCGGCACCGCAGGCGCCAGTGTGGCGCAGCAGACCCAGGATTGCCTGGACAAGATCGACGCGCTGCTGGCGGAGGCGGGCAGTGACAAGACCAGAATCCTTCAGACGGTTATCTGGCTGTCTGACATGAGGGATTTTGCTGAGATGAACGCGGTCTGGGATGCCTGGGTGGCAGAGGGCCATGCCCCGGCGCGCGCCTGCGGCGAAGCGAAGCTGGCCCGCGAGGATTTCCTGGTGGAACTGATCGTAACCGCGGCCAAAGCCTAAGTTAGCCTTGGCTGGTATGGGAAAGGCGGGCAGGCAGCCCGCCTTTTCCTGATATTTAGTCCAGAGCCGCGGCAGCCTTCCTAATGGCCGCTTCGGTCTGTTCCAGATCCTCGTCTGTCAGCGCCAGGCTGGGGTAGGTCTTGCCCGGCGATTTGAAGATGCCTTCCTGGCGCAGCACCTCGTTTTGGCGCTTGGTGCGTTCGGCTTTTCCGGCCTGGGTGTCCCGGTAATCGCATACTTTGGAATCTGTGAAAACGACCTCGTACACTGCTGGTTCACCTGCGATCTGGAACGGGACCCCGGCTTCTTCCAATGCTGCAACGGTCATCTGCATCAGCCTTTGGCCGATGCGGTTCAGCTGGTCATAGGTACCTTCGCCGCGCAAAACTTCCATGGTTTTCAGGCTCGCAACCGCCGCCACCTGATTGCCTTACAGCGTGCCCAGCTGCATCAGCCCGCCTTCAGCGCCCACTTCCGCCTTGTCGAAATGCCGCATGATGTCGGTGCGCCCCACGGTAGTTCCGCAAGCGAGGACATCTTTGGTCCCGTTCTCTCGGTCCTTAAGTTACAGTCCGAAGCCAAGGCGATCGGTATTGCCAGCTTCGCTGGATACAGGCCGGCTCGCGGTGTCTTTACCTGCGACCGGAGCTTGCCACCTGCTGTATCCGCCAGATCTGCGCTGGCCTGGTTTTAATGAGCAATGGAGCCGCTCGTGGCGTCTAGGCCGTCTTGGCAACTGCGAAACTCCGGCTGCGGCTGCGGAAAGGGCAGCGGAGCGCTTCCGGTTGGGGCTTCCGGGCTGGACTGGCCGAAGTGAAGCAGTGCGGAAGAGGGGCTTCGGCTCTGAACTTTCGATTCCTGGTTTTGGTTTTGTGGATATGTTTGTTGAGTCTGTGGGTAAGTGGTTTCTGGCGGGGTTTTGGTGTGATTTGGTTGGTCCTGGGTTTGAGCGGGCTTTGGGTTTTTGGTCAGTGTTGCTGACTTTGTTGTTGTGTAAGTTGTTGATATTGTTTGATTTGTG